>JAEWKZ010000006.1 GCA_023393525.1 Pseudomonadota bacterium
CCGATGAGGACAAGGGCAGCGTTTTGACCGGATTCGCCCGCAACGCGGTCCTGGGCGTGGCCGACAAGGTCATCGAGGCGGTCAAGAGCGGCGACATCCGCCACTTCTTCCTGGTCGCCGGTTGCGATGGGGCCAAGCCCGGCCGCAACTACTACACCGAATTCGTGGAAAAGGTTCCGCAGGATTGCGTGGTCCTGACCCTGGCCTGCGGCAAGTTCCGCTTCTTCGACAAGAAGCTGGGTGACATCGGCGGCATCCCGCGCCTCCTGGACATCGGCCAGTGCAACGACGCCTATTCGGCAATCCAGATCGCATCGGCCCTGGCCGGAGCTTTCGGCTGCGGCGTGAACGACCTGCCCCTTTCGATGGTGCTGTCCTGGTACGAGCAGAAGGCCGTGGCCATCCTGCTGACCCTGCTGTCCCTGGGCATCAAGGGCATCCGCCTCGGACCGACCCTGCCCGCCTTCATCACCCCGAACGTGTTGCAGGTCCTGGTCGACACCTTCGACATCAAGCCCATCACCACCCCCGATGCGGACTTGAAGGCCATTCTCGGCTGATTTCCTTACTCCGAAAAACCCGAAAACCCCGGGTCCTTTGGGCCCGGGGTTTTCGCGTTTGACCCTCTGGCTGGATCGGAGGGGCTGCCGGGGATTCGAAGGACATCCCCTGCAATGCCACAAAACAGTCAGGCGCGAGGGGGCTTGTGGGTCGTCGGGCCCCTGGGACCGATTTTCTTACAGTCGGGGCAGGTATCTTTCCAATTCGTAATTCGTGACCTGCGAGCGGTACTGGTCCCATTCCACGCGCTTGTTCTCCACGAACTTAGTGAAGATGTGCTCGCCCAACGCTTCGCGGACCAGGGTGCTGCCCGCCATGACTTCCAGCGCGGCCTCCAGCGTGCCGGGCAGGCTTTCGATGCCCCGGTCACGCCGCTCTCCCGCGGACATGACGTAGATGTCCTCCTCCACGGGGGCCGGCAAGGCGTAGTTGTCCTCGATCCCCTTGAGCCCGGCGGCCAGCATGCAGGCAAAGGACAGGTAGGGATTGCAGGCCGGGTCCGGCGAACGCAGTTCGACGCGGGTGGCGGCCTCCTTGCCCGGCTTGTACATGGGCACGCGAACCAGGGTGGAGCGGTTGCGCCGCGCCCAGGCGATGTTGGTCGGGGCCTCGAAGCCGGGCACCAGGCGTTTGTAGGAGTTGACCCATTGGTTGGTGACGGCCGTGAATTCCTTGCAGTGCGTAAGGAGTCCCGCGATGTAGGCCTTGGCCTCGCGGCTCAGGTGGTGGTCGCCGTCGGCGTCGTAGAAGAGGTTGCGTCCATTCTTGAACAGGGATTGATGCACGTGCATCCCGCTGCCGTTCTCGCCGTAGAGCGGCTTGGGCATGAAGGTCGCGTAGCAGCCGTTCTGTCGGGCTATCTCCTTGACCACCACGCGGTAGGTGATGGCCGTGTCCGCCATCTTCAGGGCGTCGGCGTAACGTAGCGCCAGTTCATGCTGGCTGGGAGCGACTTCATGGTGTCCGTATTCGACGCCGATACCCATGGAGCGCAAGCACGAGATGATTTCGCGGCGGATGTCCCCGGCCAGGTCCAGGGGGGGGGCGTCGAAATAGCCGCCCGCGTCCAGTGGCTTGGGCGATGTGGCGCTTTCAAAGAGAAAGAATTCGAGCTCCGGCCCGACATAAAAGGAGTAGCCCTTGCTCGCGGCGGCCTGGAGATTGCGTTTCAGGCAATGGCGGCTGTCCCCGGCGAAGGGTTGGCCGCTGGGTTCCAGGATGTCGCAGAACATGCGCGCGATGGGCGCGGCGGTCTTCCGCCAGGTGACCAGCTGGAAAGTGGCCGGGTCGGGCAGGGCGATCATGTCGCTTTCTTCAATTCTGCAAAAACCTTCCAGGGACGAGCCGTCAAACCCCATGCCTTCCTCGAAGGCCGCCTCCAGTTCGCCGGGCAGAACCTGGAAGCTTTTCAAGGTTCCAAGCACGTCCACGAACCAGAACTGGACCAGTTCGATCTTGTGTTCGCGCACGGCTTTGACGACATCGTCGGAATTTTTGCAATTGAAAATCGGATATTCGGGCATGGGCTTCCTCCGCAACAGGGTGTTGCGCGAAACCTAGCAAAGAGCGGAAGGCTTGTCTTGTTTTTGCGGGTGATTTGCAAAATTGGGAAAAACAACCCGCCAGGTCCGGTCGCATTGATTGTCTTCCATGGCGTTCATGGAATTGCCGTGGCCGACGGAAAGGGCGGGCATGATGATGGCGTTGCTCAGGGCTTGATGCTGGTGAAAACCTTGGTCCAGGCCAGGGTCAGGGCTATGGAGAAGACGGCGGCGACTATTCCGAGCGCCACGTCGTACATGGGCGGTGCTGCCAGGGCCAGACGGATGAAGAGTGTCGACAGGGCGTAGCCCGAGTTGCGGAAGACGGCATTGAACGAGGGTCTGAAGCACTGGGAGATGAGCACCACCAGGATGTCCGTGAAGATGAGCAGGGTGTAGAAGACCGGGAAGAAATCGATGTGGGGCAGACCGGCCACCATGTTGTAGAGGTTGCTCAGGCCCAGGACGAAAAAAGTGATGAGGATCAAAAGGGCGATCCCTTTTTTCGCGGCCACGAACCGAAACAGATCGTGGGGCAGGCCCATGTCCTGTTTTTTCACCAGCTGGATGCGGTAATAGACGCCAAGAAGCGCGAATATGGCCAAGGCCCCGAAACCGTACCCAAGGATGTGCAAAACTGGCGTCAATTCCGTGCCGACGGTGATGGGCTCGGCAAAGTAGGACAGTTCCTTGAACGCGTCGCGCAGCAGAATGAGCGAGAGAATCTCGAACTGCTTGCCCACGGATTTGGAAAAGGAGCAGGGCAGGGTGAAGATGAGGCTCACGACTTCCAGGATCAGCACCAGCGTGAAGGCCAGGTTCACGGCGTGAAAATGGTTGGTGGGCGTGTGCACGGCCAGGGTGGCCGGGAGCAGGCCTTGGCGGTTCAGTTCGATGCCCAGGAGCGCCCCCAGGAAGACGACGATGAGCCCCAGGGCGAAACGCCGGTGCATGCGTTCGTGCTCCCAGAAGTGATGGAGGGGGTCGAATATGTAGGTGAAGCGTTCGAACAGGAAATCCATGGAAAGGGTCTCCACTCTTAAAGGTATCTGGATGTTATGGACACGACTTCGCTGAGATAGGATTTGCGCACCTCATCGGGGACTTTGTCCATGCTGCCGAAGAAGGCGTGGTGCAGGACTTCCATTCCGCACAGCTCGAAAATCCCCGTATCCGTGGTCATGGCCATGGCCTGGTGCATGCCCTGCGACGTGTAGAGGGAGCTGGGCAGTGCCGTGGTGTTGAAGATCAGAACTCTCTTGCCGTGCAAAAGACCCTGGACCGTGTCGTCGTGCAGACGATAGGCAAAGCCCTGGCAAAGAACGCGGTCGATATAGCCCTTGAGCATGGCCGGCATGCCGGCCCACCAAACCGGGTAGACAAAGGTCAGCATGTCGGCCCAGGAGATGAAATCCTGCTCCTGCCTGACGTCCTGCGGCACTGTCTGCACGGTGCCGTGCATGTCCGTTTTGGACAGAATGGGGTTGAAGGCGATTCCGTACAGATCGCGGCAGCGCGTGTCGTGCCCGAGGGCCCCGGAGACGGCCTCCACGGAATCGGCGATGGCGCGGTTGAAACTCGCGGGGCTGGGGTGGCAGAAAATGACGAGGTGGTTCATGATGTCCCCTTGGTGTTGCGATGCGTAATCTGTTTCAGCGGCATCCTTGCGGCGTCCTGAAAAGGATTTCGGGAGTATGGGACACCATACGACAACGGGGAAGATCTTGAAAGCGATATTTGCCCCGACCTTGCCACTCGCGGCCAAGATTGCTCCGGGTCAGGCTTCGCGCAGAAGAGTCAGAACCTGGTCGGCGCTGGGAATGCGTCCGGTGTGGCGCTTGGAATGGATTGGCCGGTCGTCGCGCAGGACCTCGAAATCGCCCTTGCCCGATTTTTCAAGCGACACTTGGGCCCCGGTTTCGGCGCGCAATCGTTCCGCAAGACTTGCGGCACGTTTTTCGTAGCCCGCTCACTGGCCGCAGTAGAGAATGCGTATGCGCATTTCGTCCTCCCGTTCCGGGTTCATGGTCATTTCTGAAAGAATTCCGTGGACTCGAGTTCCCCGCCCTCGAAGGTAAGGACGTAATAGCCTCTGCTCGCCGCGTAGGTCAGCTGCGTGATGTAGAGCAGGCGTTCGCCTCCGTCGCGGGTCGTTCTTTTGACTTCGCCGATGCGGTCTTCCCAAAGCGGATCGCCGCATTTCTGGCGTACCTTGGTGATGATGGTGCCGGGCGTCATCAGATCTCCCTGACAGCGCATGTCGGCGGCCCGGGCCGGGCTGGCCAGGAAAAGCGGCAGAACGAGCGTAAAAAAGAGCTTTCGCATCGCGGCATCTCCGTCTAGTTGATGTGGCATATCTTGTAGGCCTCAAGACAATCACGAGTAAAGAGGGCAGTATGAACTACCGCGTCGAGAAGGACTCGCTGGGTGAGCGCAAGGTGCCGGAACACGCCTATTACGGGGTGCAGACCGTGCGGGCCATGGAGAACTTTCAGGTCACGGGGATTCCCATTTCCCACTATCCCCTGCACATAAGGGCGCTTGCCTGCATCAAGCAGGCCGCCGCCCTGGCCAATCTGGACCTGGGCCTTCTCGACGCGGACATTGCCGAAGCGATTCTTGGCGCCTGCCGCGAGGTGCGCGAAGGGAAACACGGCGATCAGTTCGTGGTCGACGTGATTCAGGGCGGGGCCGGAACCTCGGTCAACATGAACGTGAACGAGGTCATCGCCAACCGGGCGCTGGAACTCATGGGCCACGCCAAGGGCGAGTACGGATTTTGCCATCCCAACAACCATGTCAACCTGTCCCAGTCCACCAACGACGTGTACCCCACGTCGCTTCGGATCACGGCGATCTGGAAAATCCAGGAGGTGGTCGGGGCCATGGATGAGCTGGTGGCGGCCCTGGCCAGCAAGGGTGATGAGTTCGCCGACGTGCTCAAAATGGGGCGCACGCAGCTTCAGGATGCCGTGCCCATGACCCTCGGCCAGGAATTTTCGGCCTGGGCCGTGACCGTGGGCGAGGATATCGATCGCGTGCAGGAGTGCCGCAAACTCCTCATGGAGATCAATATGGGCGCCACGGCCATCGGCACCGGCATCAACACGGTTCCGGCGTATGCCGCCTTCGTGTGCGAAAAGCTGGCGCACATCACGGGCCTGCCCCTGACCAAATCCCCGAATCTGGTCGAGGCCACTTCCGACACGGGCGCTTTCGTGCAGCTTTCGGGAGTGTTCAAGCGCGTGGCGGTCAAGCTTTCCAAGATCTGCAACGATCTGCGCCTGCTTTCCTCCGGTCCCTTTGCAGGGCTCGGCGAAATAAACCTGCCGCCGCGTCAGCCGGGATCGTCCATCATGCCCGGCAAGGTCAATCCGGTCATTCCGGAGATGGTCAACCAGGTCTGCTTCCAGGCCATCGGCAACGACCTGACCGTGACCATGGCCGCCGAGGCCGGACAGCTGGAGCTCAACGTCTTCGAGCCGATCATCGCCTTCAACCTCTTCCAGACCATGGACATGCTGCTGCGGGCCATGCGCATCCTGAAAGATCGCTGCATCGTGGGCATCACCGCCAACCGGGAGCGCTGCGCCCAATTGGTGCGCATGTCGGCGGGCATCGTGACCGTGCTTGTGCCCTATCTGGGCTACGACGAGGCCGCCGCCATCGCCAAGGAGGCGGCGGTCAGCGGAAAAACGGTCTACGACCTGGTCTTGGAAAAGGAACTCATGACCGTGTACGAGTTGGAGGACGCCCTCGACCCCATGAAGATGACGCACCCGCGCATGGTTCAGCGGGGCGCGTATCCGAGTCCGCGGCGCATGTGATTGGCCTGGATCTCGCCGTTTCCTTCGCAGGAAATGCGTGGTGAGGCTTGACGGGGAGTTTGTCAGTGAGCAATTTCGAGAAATGTTGCGTTCGACGTTGAGAGAATTTCTTCGCTATCTGCGAGTGGCGCCCTTTCCCCATTTGACCACGCTCAAGGTTTCGGCCCTGGCCGTCGTCAGTGGCTGCGAAGCGTGGTTCTTCCTCGAACAGCCCGAATTCTCCTGGACGGCTTGGATCTGGATGGGGCTGACCGGGCTCTTTGCCTGGGGCGTGGTCTTGTGCCAGGCGGACGCCTTTTCGCGTTATCGCGAATTCAAAAGACTGCGCCGCCTTTTGCGCCGCTACGGTTTCAGGCCGGGAATTTTCAGGCTGGTGGCGGCGTCCCGCTGCCAGCGCGACGCCGCCCTCCTGGCCGCCCGCGAAACCGGTTGCCGCGCCCAGGCGTGCGGCGTTTTCCGGGAGCTCGGCTACCGCTGGTATCACATCCTGCCCGACGCCATCGTGGCCAACCCCCTCATTTTCTTCCATCCCAGATTCCTGCGCACCACCTTTATTCCGGGAAAGCGGTCCAAAAGCCAGCCCTGCTGACGCCGCCGGGATCTTCTTTCGTCCCTGCCGGATACGTGTCGCGGACAAAAAAAAGGAGCCTCCGGGGGCTCCTTTTGTGTCGATGCGTCGCTCGACCTACCAGTTTTCCGCCAGTTCCTCGAAATGAGCCTGGGGATGGGCGCAGGCCGGGCAGAGTTCGGCCGCTTTTTCGCCGGTATGAACGTAACCGCAATTGCGGCAGCGCCAGGTGATCTTCCTCTCGCGCTTGAAGACCCTGCCTTCCTCGATGTTCCGGGCCAGGGCCAGATAGCGGCGCTCATGCTCCTTTTCGGCCACGGCGATGGAGGTCATGATGGCGGCGATTTCCGGAAACCCTTCTTCCTTGGCGATTTTGGCGAAATCGGGATACATGTGCTCCCATTCGTGGTTTTCACCGCCTGCCGCCTCGCGCAGATTTTCCAGGGTGGTGCCGATGCGCCCGGCCGGAAACGAGGCCGTGATCTCCACTTCGCCGCCCTCCAGCAGCTTGAAAAGGCGCTTGGCGTGCTCCTTTTCCTGGTTCGCGGTTTCGGCGAAAATATCGGATATCTGGACAAACCCTTCCTTGCGGGCCTGCTTGGCGAAGTAGTCGTATTTGTTGCGGGCCTGGGATTCGCCGGCGAAGGCGGTCAGAATATTTTTTTCAGTCTGGGTTCCCTTCAAAGATTTGGACATAAATCCTCCATGGTTGTAAGATGGGCAGCTTCTAGCAGCGCGGGGCGGAAGTGTCAAGTTATTGAGAATAATTATCTATAATTTTGCAGGCCAAGCGTTCCCTGCGGGACAGGGGGGCGCTTTTGACGGGAGGTGGCGGCGGGCTTGACGCCCCTTCAATCGTGTTTACCTATTTGCCATCGCAACGCTTGGAGGTATGCCGTATGGTTATCGATTTCAGCACATATTATGATTTACCACGCAATATGGACAGTTTTTTCGAGGAATTATGGCGGCCAAGTACATTGAGCCAAAGACGCATCTCCTATCCTCCCATCAATATCAGCGAGGGAGAGGAAGAAATCGTGGTCATGTCGGAAATTCCAGGAATGGATACGGAAGACATAGAGCTGACCTTGAATGAAAAGAGTCTTGTCATCCGAGGTACGAAAAAGAGCGAGGTCGGCAATTACTACAGGCAGGAACGCCCGACCGGAAGCTTCCAGAGGATCATCAACCTCAATGTACCTGTGCGCGCCGAGGCCATCAAGGCGTCCATGAAGGACGGGGTGCTGCGGGTGGTCCTGCCCAAGGCCAAGGAAAGCCATCCGCTGACCATCGCCATCGACGCTCAGTAAGACCCAGGAGGAGACGAACCCATGACAAACGATATGGAAAAAAAGACGGTCCCGGCCCTGCCTCGGTTCCGCCCCAACACAGACGTGCTGGAACGCGAGGACGGGTTTCATATTTTCGTGGACATGCCCGGCGTGGGCAAGGACGGATTGTCCATCGATCTGCGCGAGAACGAACTGGAGATTCGCGGCAAGGCGGTCTATGCGCGCGAGGAGAATGCCAAGGCCCTGCATGTGGAGTTCGGGGACGGTGAATACGTCCGCACGTTCACCATCTCCGACGGCGTGGACCGGGAAGGCATAAAGGCCAGCCTGAAGAAGGGTTTGCTCGAAGTGTTTCTGCCCAAGGCGGCCCGCTTCAAGCCTCGGCGAATCGAGATTCAGGCAGGATGATGCGGGGTTGAAGGCCCCTGGTTGAAAGGTTTATGTGAAGCGAAAATGCGCGTCCCGGCCAAATCACGGTCGGAACGCGCGTTTTTTTGTCGTGGCGTTTCGTTTTTTTGCAATCAACGGCGTAGGGGCAGGCCTGCGTGCCTGCCCTTCCCTAACCCCACCCCAATTGGTCGAACAGATCAAGGAGTTCCCGGGCCGGGGGGCAGGTCAGCGTCGTCCGGCTGTTGTTCTCAGGGTGACGGAAGGCCAGTTCCACGCTGGCCAGCAGCAGGCGGCGCAGGCCGAAATGTTCGCGGAAAAAGCGGTTTTGGCGGCCGTCGCCGCGCAGCACGTCTCCGATGAGCGGGTGGCGGATGTGGGCGAAATGGCGGCGGATCTGATGGGTTCGGCCGGTTTGGGGATGAACCCGGACCAGGCTGTAGCGCGCGGTGGGGTTGGGGCCGACCGGGTGCGCGATCTCCGTCGTGGCGAGCCGCGTGAATTCTGTTCGAGCCTCTTGCAGGGCGCCTGATGCGGACTTGAGCGGATCGTCGATGAGGCCTTGCAGAGGCGCGAACCCCCGCGTCACGGCCAGGTAGGTCTTGTCTACGTCTTGAGCCGCGAACTGGAGCGCCAGCGCGTGCGCGGCCTGCGGCGAGAGGGCCATGATCATGAGCCCCGAGGTCGGGCGGTCCAGCCGGTGCACGGGATAGAGGCGGCGTCCGAGCTGATCGCGCAGAAGCTGGAGCAGAAAGGGCTCTCGACCGGCGTGGGCGTTGCGGTGCACCAGCAGCCCGGCGGGCTTGTGTACGGCGACGATGTGCCCGTCCTGATACAGGATTGGAATTTCGGCGCCTTCAGCGTGCGGCATTGTGTTCGGTCAGTTCGCCGCGCAGGTTTTTGGGCATGCGCTCCCTGATCTCGTCGGGAGAGAGGCCCAGGCTGAAAAGATAGATCATCTTGGTCAGCGCGGCCTCGGCCGTCATGTCCACGCCCGAAACCACCCCGGCGCGGGCCAGGGCAGAACCGGCCTGGTACCCGCTCTGATCCACGGTTCCGCGCAGGCATTGGGTGCAGTTGACGATGACCACGCCGCGAGCGCACGCCTCGGCCAGGACATCCATGAGTTCGGCGTCGTTGGACGGGCCGTTGCCCAGGCCGTAGGTTTCGAGCACCAGCCCCTGCAGGGGCGAGCGCAGCACGTTGGCCACAAGTTCCGCGGAGATGCCGGGGAAGAGTCGCAAGGCTCCCACCCTGGCTTCGGACAGCGGGTGCACGGTCAGCCCGTTCACCGGCCGCCTTGGAAGAAGCAGTTCGGGATGGGGCCGGATGGTCACGCCGATATGGCCCAGGTCGGGATAATTGGGGGAGTCGAAGGCCTGGAAGCCGGTTGCGTCGATCTTGGTAGAGCGGCAGCCGCGCAAGAGGCGGTTGCCGAAGCACAGGCAGACTTCCGGCACGGGAGTCAGGGCGATGACCATGAGCGCGGTGACGAGGTTGTCCCGGCCATCGCTGCGGACCCGGCACAGGGGGATCTGGGAGCCGGTCAGGACCACGGGTTTGGCCAGGCCCTCGAGCATGAAGGGCAGGGCCGATGCGGTGTAGGCCATGGTGTCCGTGCCGTGGATAACGACAAACCCGTCGAATTCATGGTATTTTTCAGCGATGTCGCGGGCGATGGCCAGCCAGTGGCGAGGCCCCATGTTGGAGGAGTCCAGCAGGGGCGCGTACTCGCAAATCACGTATTCCGGCATTTCCGGGCTGGAGAAGTCGGGCATGGAGGCCATGACCCGGCCCAGGTACCCTGCTTCGGGCGCGTAGCCCTGGGGGGTCGGCTTCATGCCGATGGTTCCGCCCGTGTAGAGAATGCAGACCCGTTTTTTCACGCCGTTCTCCAGGTCATGAGCTTCCAGTGGATGAACTCCATGATTTCCTCATGCTCGTTTTTTCCCGCGCCTGTGATCGTGATCGGTTCGCCGAAACAGAACCGGACCGGCAGCTCGGGCCTGATCGCGCCGTAATCCTTGCACAGCTTTCCGACGCCCCAGGCATCGGTTTTGAGCGCCAGCGGCACGACGGGCACTCCCGCCTTTTTCGCCAGTTTGACGCCGATGGTGTTGAACGCCGTGCGGTCCAGGTTCGGCGTGCGGGTGGTCTGGGGAAAGACGATGATGGAAGTGCCCCGGGCAAGGCGTTCCTGTCCCTGTTCCATGACGGCCTTGAAGTCTTCCCGCGGGTTGACGCGGTCCACGGCGATAGGATCGGCGGCGTTCACCACGCGCTGAAAAACGGGGTAGGTCGTCAGGCTGCGTTTGAGCACGAAGGAGATGGGCCGGTGTGTGGCCAGGATGCCCGGCATGCAGAAGGTTTCCATGGTCGACATGTGGTTGGCGACGACCACGCAGGGGCCGGGCAGGGATGCGAACGCGGAGGCGTTTTCGATGTGGAAGCGCAGTCCGCTCGCTTCGGCCCTGCGCATGAAGGTCTGGCTGTCCATGGCCCAGTGCGCCATGGAATAGCCCTTTCTCGTCCGCCAGGCGGCCTCGCAGACGATGGAGAACACCCGCGCATAGAATGTCAGGCTGGGAAAACAGCGTGAAAGCGGTCCGGCCTTTATTTCGGGACTGTGATACGGATCAGGAAAGGGGAGTATGTTCATGCCTGCTCAGAATGGGTTGGCGGGCCGTGGAACTCTGCGGCCCGGTGATGTTTCATGGTCTGCGGATGGTAGCGCAAGAGGGTGCGGTCTTCCAGGATTTTTTCAGCTCGCCGCCCGCCTGCGCGGCCTAGATGGCCTGGATCAGCTTGGGCAGGATGGCGTGCAGCTGCCCTGTTTCCTCCGGGGTCAGAACGGCTTGCAATTCACGGGTCAGGTGCAGATGATGGGCATGGTGCTCAAGGTAGAGTTCCCGGCCTGATTCGGTCAGGGTCACGAGGATGGAGCGGCGGTCCGTGTCGTGCGGGATGCGCGATACCAGCCCCTGCTTTTCGAGGCGGTCAACTCCCACCGTCAACGTTCCCGTGGTCACGCCCATCTTGGCCGCCAGTTCCTTCATGCGCAAGGGGGACTGCTGGCCCAGAATCTCCAGGGTGTGCATCTGGGGCAGGGTGATGGCGCAGTCCCGGACCACGGCCTGCTCCCAGGAGGACAGCTTCTCGTAGAACTCGATGATCAGGTCGCTCAGGCGTTCCAGGTCATGCATGGCCGTGCTCCGGACAGGCCTGCTCTCTGTTTTCCGCAGGGCACGGGCAGGAATGGACCTCCACGGTGAGGCGCTCCAGATGTTCAACCTCTGCCACAAGCCCCTTGTAGTATTCGGGCGGCCGTGGATCGCTGTCTTCCACGGTCACATGGGCGGCAAGGCGGCGGGGCCCCACGTTCCAGACGTAAAGATCCCGGACCCGGATGTCGCCGCCCTGCTCGATGCGGCGCAGAATGTCCGCATGCAGGCTCTGGTCCGCGCGATGGTCGAGAAGCACTCGCGCTGTTTCGCGCAGCAGGCCCACTGCCCAGCGCCCGACGACCACGGCGCCGACCATGCCCATGACCGGATCGAGCCAGGTCAGGCCATAGTATTTGCCGCCCAAAAGGGCGAAGATGGCCAGGATCGAGGTGAGCGCGTCGGCCAGGACGTGGATGTAGGCGGCTTTGAGATTGTGGTCGTGGCTGTGGATGTGGTCTTCATCCCGCAGCCACCACGCGCTGATCAGGTTGATGGCCAGGCCCAGGATCGCCACCAGGGTCGCCGGCCCGAAGGAAATGGGCACAGGTGAGAGCAGGCGCGTGAGCGACTCCGACCCCATGTAGAGGGCCACGAGCACAAGCCCCACGGCGGAGGCGAATCCGGCCAGGGCGTTGACCTTGCCCGCGCCGAAGACCAGGTCAGGGTTGTCGGCGTTCCTCCGGGCCCAGACATAGGCGAACCAGGCCACGGCCATGGCCCCGGCATGACTGGCCATGTGCCATCCATCGGCCAGCAGCGCCATGGAGCCGAAAATCCAGCCGGAAAAAATTTCGACTGCCATGGTGGCCATGGTCAGCCAGAACACGAGCCGTGTTCCGCGCTCGCCGTGTTCCGTGTCGTGATGATGGTGCCCCCCGCAGGAGCAGGAATGGTCGTGCATGATGTCTCGCGATTGTTTGGTTGACGAAATGTTTGATGACCAAGCAATGTTGCAATATCGTTTGAGTGTCAAGCTTGTTTTTCGTCGCGCTCCCGAACCGTGCGGGCCGTGATTTTTGCCGCCGCCGCCCGTTCGCAAACGCGGCTGGAATTTTTCAGGGATTGACAATTGTCCCGGGCTTTGAAAGTCCCGGAAACAAACAATTTTGGAGGCCACAGTGCAGGACAAAGACGGCGTATTTTATTATCCCTATCCTGAAAACAAGCGTATTCGCATGTACGTGCGCGAACAGGACGGCACGATTGAATTCAGGCTCAGCAATGTCGACCACCCCGAAATATGGGAGCGGCATGGCTGGCTGGATCTGGACATCATCCGTCGTGGAGCCAAGATGTTCGAGGAGCGCGGCTCCAAGGTCGATCCGACGAACATCTACGACCTCGAAACCGCGCGCTACCTGCTCAAGGAAGCCCGCAAGAAATAATTCCGGACCGGAACATGCTCATCAATGGCTTGGTGCAGATCGCGGGGGTGGGCAGCCTGGAGGAGGGGCGCATGCTGCTTGAGTGCGGCGTGGACCTGCTCGGGTTTCCCCTGCGTCTGCCCGTCCACGCCCCGGACGTTTCCGAGGATCAGGCCCGCGCCATTATCGGGGAGCTGGGGCCCGACGCCTGCGTGCTCATCACGTACGAGGGCGATCCGGACCGTCTGGCGGACCTGTGCCGCTTTCTGAACGTGACCACCGTTCAGCTTCATTCCGACATATCCCCGGAAATTCTGGCCCGGATCAAGGACCGTCTTCCGCTGCGCATTTTCAAAAGCTATGTCGTGGGCCGGGAATCCCTGAAACCGCAGGATTTCGTGCGGGACTATTCCATGGCTTGCGACGCGTTCATCACCGATACCTATGATTCCGCCAGCGGGGCCAGCGGCGCGACGGGCAAGGTCCATGACTGGAGCGTGAGCGCGGAATTGGTTCGTCACAGCCGGCTTCCGGTCATTCTCGCCGGCGGCCTTACCCCGGCCAATGTGCGCCAGGCCGTCAAGGCCGTGCGTCCTGCGGCTGTCGATGCGCATACGGGGGTCGAGGCCCCGGACGGCTCCAAGGATCGGGAACTGGTTCGGGCCTTTGTGCGCGAGGCCAGGGCCGGGTTTGCGGAGAGCGGTTTCTCCTGAGCCCCACCCCTGGGTTTCCGTGCGCTGCGTCCGCCGCCGGCCCATGCCCGCGCGTCAGTCACCGGGAAGCGGCGTCCGTTTGCCTCCACGGTTTGTCCGCCATCACTTCAGCTCGAAAAGAATGCCTCCGGTTCCGTCCGGCACCGGTACCGGCGGTTCCGGCGCGTGGTAGATCTTGCGGATTTTTTCGCCCAGCACGCGCAGGTCTTCCAAGGAGCGCCTGGAGTCCCCGACCTCGTCCAGCAGGCGGGACAGGAGCTGCTCCTTGCGCGGCCCTTCTTTGGTGGACTTCAAGGCCTCGATGTAGTCCGACATCAGTCCATACTGCATGGCCTGGGCCTGGGCGATGTTGTTCAGACGGTCCGAAAGTCCGCCCAGGGTCCGGCGATAGGTTTCCAGTTCCGTGCGTTCGATGACCGCGCGCATATCGTGCAGGATGATCTGGTAGCTTTCCAGCAGCCCCGAGTTGCGGTTTTTTCTGCACCCGCCCGTGATGGCGACTTCCACGGTCTCCCCGGAGAGGGTCCTGAGCCTGGTCGGGTGGTCGGTGATGCTGCCGTCCTGGATGATCGCGGTCATGATGAACTTCCGTTCCTGCTCGTCCGTGAAATGGTCGAGGACGCTGCCGCTCAGGGCGTGCTCCCGGCTTTCATACCCGAAAAGCGAGATGGCCGCCTGGTTGATGTCCAGGAAGCTTCCATCCGGCAGGGCCACGAAAATGGGGTCGGTGGAGTACTGGAAGATGCGGCGGTACTTCTGCTCGTTGACGCGCAGTTTTTCCTCGTCGTTCTTGCGATCGGTGATGTCCTTGATGAAGTGGTAGACCTGCTGGATTCTGCCCAGCCCCTGCTCCTTGTAGATCACCTCGCCCTCGTCCCGCACCCAGCGGATGTCGCCGTTGGCGTGAACGATGCGGTATTCGACGCGGTCGATCTCCTTTTCGATGAGTCCCGCGTAGAAGGCCTGAACCTTGGCGCTGTCTTCGGGGAAGACCAGATCGATGGGGTGGAAGATGTTCCCGACGAACTGTTCCGCCGGAAGGCCGTAAATGCCTTCTGTGGCGCTGTTGGCCGATTCGATGCGGGAATGATCGCGGTCGAAGGCCATGATGACTTCGGGGATGGAGTCGAGAATGCGTTTGAGTTTTTGGCTGGTCTTGGTCTTTTGCGTGATGTCGGTCAGCGAGCACAGGAGCGCGGGCAGGCCGCGATACTGGATTTTTTTGGCCTGCATTTCGATGATCGACTCGATGCCGTCCGCATCCACCAGCGTGAATTCAACCGTTTTGTGGGCACAGCTCGGCTCGTCGGGGATGTCGTCCAGGTATTTCTCGATCCGGCCGTGATGCTTGGGGATCACGAAATCGGACAATGGCCTTCCCTGGAGGTTTTCGCGGTCGGTGCGGCAGAGCGTGGCGAAACAGAGGTTGGCATGGGAGATCGCGCCGTCGCTCAAAATGACCGCGCCCTGGCTGAGGGCGTCGAGCAGCTGGATGTGTTCGGGGTTCATGAGGTGCATGTGTCCATTCCTGGCCGGGGATTTTTCCGGCGGATTATTTCTGCTTGATGTCGATCATGTCCAGCTTCGTCAGGCTGGTTCTGGCTCTTGTTCCCGGGGCGTTCAGAAGATGCCAGGCCGTGTACTGCTCGGCATAGAGGGTGCCGGCCGACATGCCGTCCACGGGCACGATGACGTTCATGCCGCGCATGGAAGCGCCGGTGGCGGTGTGCAGGACCGCTCCCTCGGCGGTGGTGCCTGTGATGATCACGTTCTTCACGCCCAGTTTTTCGAGGATCGCTTCCAGTTCGGTATTGAAGAACTTGTCCACGAAGGACTGCACGATGGGTTCTCCGGGCAGGGGTTTGGCCTCGGGAAGAATGGTCTCGGGCGTTCCTCTGCTGGTCAGGCTGTGCACCACGGGCATTCCCGCCTCCCTGGCCTTGGCCAGGAATGCTCCGATGCGGGGCGCGGATTCCACGCAGCGCGGCCGCGCCTGCATGTTGCAGGTCAGCTCTTCGATGTCGAGCACGAGAAAGGCCGTTTCCGCCGGGTCGACCGTCACGGCTTTGAGTTCCACCGGGGCGGGCGGCTCCACTGCGCCCCATTCTTCGACAATGGTTCCGGCCAGGGCGGGCGTTATGCATACGAAGACAAGGGTTGTCAAAACCAAAGCAAGGTGTGATCGCTTCATGGTGGCCTCCTGCGGGCTGTCAAGGGTTGCTGACCGGGATGCGCACGCTGTCCGGCGCTTTTGCTCCCGCCTTACGAATATTATACACGGCCCGGCCTTCGGCAATGACCACCTCCGGATTATTCGCGGAAAAAATCTGCACCGTGGCGTTGCCGACCCTGTTGCCCAGCAGTTTGACCTCGCCGATGGCGATGAGATCCGCCGGATCGGCCGGCCGCAGGTAGTCCACGCGCATGTCGATGGTCGCCACGCGGTCGCGCACCGAGCAGGCCGCCCATACGGCCGAGCCGCCGCAGGTATCCACGAGCATGGATATGAGGCCGCCGTGCAGCGCCGGGCGGCGTGGATCGCCGATGAATTCCGGGCGGTAGGGCAGGCGCAGGCGGGCGTAGCCGGGGCGGATTTCTTCCACCACAAGGCCCAGAAAACGGTCGTAGGGTATTTCCTGTTCGATGACGTGACGGATATCCATAGAAGCACCTCGGGTTTGGGAGTGTGGCATGTCGTGATGCATTGTCATGGGCAAGACCCGGGGGGCCGTCAAGGGGCGGGCTTGTGTTCGGAATCAGGCCGGGGTAAAGCCGCTCTTCACCTTCGGGGCCTTGCCCCGGTCGCAACGCTCAACCCATGTAAGGATATTGCCGTGTCGTCCTTTGAAATCAAGGGCAAGGTCGCCCCGTGCACACTTTTCAGACCGCTGACGGTGGACCTGGCCGCATTGAGCGCCGACGTCGCGGAGCGCCTTGGACAGACACCCGAATTTTTTCGCAACATGGCCGTCATCGTTGATCTTTCCGCGCTGGGCGAGACGCTGGGCGAGACGCTGGGCGGGCTGGATCTAAGCGGCGTGGTGCGCATGCTGCGGGAGCAGGGCATGATGCCCGTGGGCATCCAGGGCGGGAACGAATATCACGAACGCCTGGCCCCGAATCTTCATCTGGGCGTTTTTCCGGAGAGCAGGCCGGCTCCGGGCCGGGCCGCGAACAGCGCTCCGGGCGCCGTGTCCCAGGATGCCTCGGCCATGGTCGTGGACAAGCCCGTGCGTTCCGGCCAGCAGATCTACGCCAAGGGCCGCGACCTCGTGGTGCTCGCCCCGGTGGGGCAGGGCGCGGAGGTCATTGCCGACGGCAATATCCACATCTACGCGCCGCTGCGCGGCCGTGCCCTGGCCGGAGTCATGGGCAACGAAGGGGCGCGGATTTTCTGCAAGGAACTGCGGGCGGAACTCATCTCTGTCGCCGGACTGTACCGGGTCAGCGAGGATCTTCCCGAAAATCTGCACGGCGCTTCGGCCCAGATCCGTCTGAGCGGGCGTCAGTTAGTGATTGAACCACTTTGACAGGACCAGGAGGGACTGTGGGTAAAATTATCGTTGTAACTTCGGGCAAGGGCGGGGTCGGCAAGACCACATCCAGCGCGTCCCTGGCCACGGGTCTGGCCCGCCGGGGCATGCAGGTCGCGGTGCTGGATTTCGACGTGGGCCTGCGCAACCTCGATCTGATCATGGGGTGCGAGCGGCGCGTGGTCTATGATTTCGTCAATGTCATCCAGGGCGACGCGACCCTGCACCAGGCCATGATCCGGGACAAGCGGGTCGAGAACCTGTTCATACTCCCCGCGTCCCAGACCAAGGACAAGGACGCCCTGCGCATGGATGGGGTGGAGAAGGTGCTGGACGAGCTTTCCGGCCGCTTCGATTTCGTGATCTGCGACTCACCGGCGGGCATCGAGCACGGCGCGCTCATGGCCATGCACTTCGCCGACGAGGCCGTGGTCGTGACCAATCCGGAGGTGTCTTCGGTGCGCGATTCCGATAGGGTGCTGGGGCTGTTGCAGAGCAAGACCAAGAAGGCCAAGAACGGCGGGAACATCAAGGAGCATCTGCTCTTGACCCGCTATGATCCCGAACGGGTCGAGCGGGGCGAGATGCTCAGCGTGGCCGACGTGGAGGAGATCCTGGCCATTCCGCTGTTGGGCGTGATCCCGGAGTCCAAGTCCGTGCTGGCCGCCTCCAACTCCGGAGAGCCGGTCATCCTGGACGATGCCAGCGACGCGGGCCAGGCTTACGATGACGCGGTGTCCCGCCTGCTGGGCGAAGATCTGCCGCACCGTTTCCTCACTCCGGCCAAGAAGGGCTTTTTCGCCCGGATTTTTGGAGGTTGACATGGGTATCTTCAGTTATTTCCGCACCAAGAAAAATACCGCCGAGGTGGCCAAGAACCGCCTGCAGATCATTGTGGCCCACGAGCGTGCGCAGAACGGCGGGTACGAGTTTCTGCCCAGGTTGCGTCAGGAACTCATGCTCGTGGTGCAGAAATATGTGCACGTGGAGCTTGAGAACATCCGGGTGGACGTGAACAGGGACGGTGATTGCGAAGTCCTGGAGTTCAACGTCACCCTGCCCGACAACAAACGCTGATCCGAGAATTCATGCCGGGGCCGCCTCCCGCCGCCCCGGCTGTCCCGCCGCCTCAAGGAGCTGCGTTGACAGCTCCGTGACGGACGTTCTAACCACGACGTATCCCGACAAAACCCCAACCCCCTGCACCATGGCATCAGAACGCGGCTCCCGCCCCGAAATCATCATCCGTGAAATCGAACTCGACGATCTCGCCCCGGTCTATCACCTCGGGGAGCGTCTGTTCACCTGCGACCTGTACCCCTTTCTGTACCGCACCTGGGACGAGTGGGAGGTGGTCGGCCACTACAACACGGACCCGGAGTTCAGCCTGGTGGCCGAAGTGGACGGCACTCTGGCCGGGTTCATCATCGGCACCCTGATCAGCAAGGCTTCCTGGACCTACGGCTACATCGTCTGGCTGGGAGTGGACCGGGCCTTTCATTCCACGGGCGTGGCGCACAAGCTTTATGACAAGCTGGTGGAACGCATGGTCGAGGCGGGTGCGCGCTATCTCATCGCCGACACCGACCCCAGCAACACGGCGGCGCTCAAGTTCTTCACCAAGAAAGGCTTCAAGGACGAGCGGGAGCATGTGGTCCTGTCCCTCAATCTGAGCCGCACCGAGCGCTACCGGGCCATTCTGGAAAAGCACGGCAATGGCCACGGCAACGGGCACGGCGAGCCGGAGGCGCGCGTCAAGAAGACCCGGCATCCCAAAACCGCCGCCGCGAAAAATCAGGAAAAGCCGCTCTGCGGCTCCACCGCCCTCGACCCCGAATCCTGAAGGCGCTGTCCCTGCCCAGCCCCGTCCATCCCGCCGCCTAATACCGCCTCTGGCACCTCGGGCAATGCGTGGACGTCCTTCCCACCACCCGCTCCGCCTCAAGCGTCCTGCCGCAGGCCGGACAGGGTTCCCCTTTTTTGCCGTAGACCTGGAAACTATCCTGGAAGATGCCGCTTTTGCCGTAGGCGTTGCGATAATCGCTGATGGTGCTGCCGCCTGCCGCGATGGCTTCGAGCAGGATGCGGCGCAACTCCGAGCAGAGCTGCACTCGTTTTACGGGGGGAATGTTGGCGGCCAGGCTGGCCGGATGGATGCGGGCCGCGAAGAGGGACTCGTCCGCGTAGATGTTGCCGATTCCGGCCAGAACCGTCTGGTTCAGAAGCAGGCTCTTCACTCCGGCGCGGCGGGTGCCGAGACGTTTGGCCAGTTCTTCGGGCGTGCTTTGCAGGGGCTCGGGACCGAGGCTTGCGTAAAAGCTCCAGGCCGCGAGATCTTCGGGGGCGTATATGCCAAAAAATCCGAAACGCCGCGCATCTTCGAAAACCAGCCTGTCCCCGCCGCCCAGCCCGCAAACCAGATGGGTGTGCTTGGGCAGGCCCTGCCCGGGACTGGCGACCCAGACCCGGCCGGTCATCTTGAGGTGAAAGACCAGGCAGTCGCCCTGGTCCAGATGAACCAGGAGAAGCTTGGCCCGACGCGAGACATGGGTGATTGTCCGGCCCGGCAGACGGTTGGGATCGCCGGCCCTCAGCACTCCCGCATTGAGCACGCTCACGCTTTCCACGCCGCGGTTTTGGACCAGCGCGTGCAACCCGCGGGCGATGGTTTCGACTTCCGGCAGTTCGGGCATCAGTTTTTGGGGGTGGCTTGGGCGTCGACTTCCGGACCGGCCAAGGGAATGGCCAGCGTCACGGTTTGGCCGCCGCGCAGGACAGTGAGCGCGAGGGGGATTTTCAGACGGGAGGCCGCCATGGCCGCGAAGTGCAGATCCATGGCCTCCTTGAGATTTCTGTCTCCGGCCTTGAGCAGCACGTCTCCGGGCATGAGGCCGGCGGCGTCCGCCTTTGACCCCGGCTCCACGCTTTCCACCCGCATGGCCTCGGTTTCGAACAGGATGTTCATGCCGAGGCGGCTCTTGTGCTGGGCCGCGCAATGAAAAGAGATCTGGTTTCCGGGCAGGGGGCGCTTGCCCTCGTCGGTCTGGTCCCGGAAATCCTCTTCGCCGCGCACGGGCATGACGGCCAGACACTCGGCTTTCGGGTCCAGGGTGCGCAAACGGAATTCAATGCCCCACCCGTGTTCCACATGACCGCTTCCGGCCAGGACCAGCATGGGGCGGGTCAGTTTTTCCCGCCACGCGAGGGCCCGCTCGGCCATCATGGAATCCCACAGGGCCTGCACGAGGTAGAATTTTTCCGCCATGGAGCTCATGGACGGGGTGACGCCCGTCCCGGGCGCAGCCTCCGCCTGCCCGGCCGCGCGCATGGACTGGTGCAGTTCGACCTGCATTTCGAGGGCCTTTCTTTGGGCCGGACTGGCCGGGATGATCCGGCGCGGCAGGACGTCACGGTCGGCCTGGGTCAGCCCCCGGTTGCCCTGATCCCGGAACGTGACCAGCGTTTGCCGGGGGATGTTCAGGCCCGCCACGGGAAGATCGTGGCGCTCGGCCAGCTCGAAGACGGGCTTGTACAGGGCGTAGGGATAGCCCCAGATTTTTTCCCAGTCGACCTCCTCGCCCAGATCGGCCGCGCTGATGTCGCGGTCGTTGAACCTGTCCAGCACTGGCTGGCTGGTGACCGGCAGCATCTCAAGGCCGATGGAGAAACGCAGTCCGCTTTGCGCCAGGGCTTCGATGAGGCGCGCCTGCACGGCGTGGTCGCAGGGATTGGTGTGGCTCTCGCCCATGAGGATGAAATCGGCCTGGCGGGCCATGTCCACGACTGCCGAGTCGGCCAGGGGGGATGCGTCGGACGCAAGAAAAGATCCCGGCGGCGGGGAGACCCAAGGGGGAGTCACCGCTGCCGGTTTGGCGCAGCCGGCCAGCATGGCCAGCAGCAGGGGCAGGATGAGGCGGATCATCAGTCCCAATTGCGCTTGTCCTCGATGAAGCGGATCTGCGGCGGCAGGGTTCCGGGGGTGAGGATCTTCAAGGCCGGTCGGATCTTGATCTTCTCGCGGAACATGTGCAGCAGCTCTTCCTCGCGCTTGAAGCCCGAGGTTTCGATGAGAAGCGTCATCTCGTCGATGCCGCCGGGGTTGGTGACCTCGATCTGCCATCTCTTGACCTCTTCGAAGCCGGAGATGACCTGTTCGACCTGGTGCGGGTACACGAACATGCCCTTGATGCGGGCCGTGGTGTCCACGCGGCCGACGATGGTGCCCAGGCGCGGGGAGGTGCGGCCGCAGGGGCAGGACGCGCGGTCGATGTAGGACAGGTCGCCCGTGGCCAGACGTATGAGCGGGTAGGTCTTGTTGAAGGCCGTGACCACGATCTCGCCCACCTCGCCGTCCTTCAAGGGAATGCCCGTGTCCGGGTGGCAGATCTCCACATAGGCCCGGTTGGCGATGTGCAGTCCGTTCTTGTGGAAGCATTCGTAGCCGATGCAGCCCACATCCGCCGTGCCGTAGCCCTGGCGCATGATCAGGTCGAACTTCTTCTCCAGGGTGGAGCGCATCTTCTCCGAGAATTTCTCGCCCGTGACGAAGGCCACTTCCAGATAGAGGTCCTTGCGCAGGTTGAGGCCCTTCTCCTCGCCTTTCTGGGCCAGGTGCATGAGGTAGCTGGGCGTGCCGACGTAGCCGGTGACGCGCAGCTTCTTCATGATGTCGAGCTGGCTGCCCGTGTTGCCGGGACCGGTGGGCACCACGGCGCAGCTGAGCTGGCGCAGGGGCTCCTCGAACATGAGTCCGGCCGGGGTCATGTGGTAGTTGAAGGTGTTCTGGACCAGGTCGCCGGAGCGGAAGCCCGCGGCGTAGAAGCTCTCGGTCCAGCCCCAGTAGTCGTCCCCTCTGTCCTCGGGATCGAAGATCGGGCCGGGGGACAGGAAGACGCGGCGCAGTTCGCCCAGATCCTTGGTCAACAGGCCGCCCAGGCGCGGGCCCATGGACTGCAGGAAGATGAGTTCCTTTTTCTTCAGGATCGGGACGTGCTTGAGGTCGATGAGGTCGCGGAACTTCTCCACGGAAAACTGGGCGCGGTCGAAGCGCTTCTTCACGTCCTCGGAATATCGGTAGGCATACGAGAGCAGCTCCTTGAGCTGGATCTGGTAGTATTTCTGGCGCTCCGTGGCGTCCAGAACTTCGCGGCGGCTGAAAATGCCTTCAGTGCGATCCTTGCGGGTCATCAGCACTCCTCCCTGCGGTGGCGTGATCCGGCCGTGGTGGTCGGGGTTGAAAGGTTCGAGAAAAGCTCCATATACAGGAATAAAAAAAGGATTTGCAAGTGTGTATTTGCAAATCCTTGAAATAGAACGAAATCAGAGGTCTGGGTACTTACTCGTCCAGCAGGTCCTCGGTGGGTTCCCCGTCCGTGGAGGCTTCCGGGGCCACGTTTTCCGGGGCCTGGGCCTCGGCGAAAGTGCGCGCGAAGACCAGAAATCCGGTGTGGGCGACCATGCGGTCTTCGGGGCGCAGACGCTCCGGCACCGGCTTGTAGTGGCGCAGGAAGATCTCCACCACCTCGATCTGGCGGAAGGGGCCGTCCTGCAGCACCTTGAGCAGGTCCTGGACCTGGTTGGTGGTGGGCAGCAGAAAGCCTACGGGCGCACCGGGCACGACCGCGTCGGGGATGTGATGGATATAGTCGCAGGGTTCGCGCACGTCCAGAAAGAGGGCGTCGGCGGCATGGGGGTTGAAGCCCTCGGCGATGTCGTGGTGGAACTGCTCGACGCGGTGGGAAAGGCCGATGCGTTCCAGATTCTGGCGGCAGAGGGTGTAGAATTCCTCGCGGCGTTCGTAGGTGTAGACCTTGCCCGTGTCGCCCACCAGCCAGGCCAGAGCCGTGGTCAGGCCGCCGGAGCCGCAGCCGGCCTCGACGATGCGGCAGCCCGGGCCGATGCCCAGCTTCATGACGATGTAGCCGATCTCCTTGGGGTAGATGATCTGGGTGCGGCGTTTGACCGACTTGACCAGATCGTACAGCGTGGGGCGCATGACGGTGAAGGGGTAGCCCTTGTGGGTCATGACCTGCTGTCCCCAGCCCGCTGCGCGGACTTCGTCGAGATGCAGAAGTCCTTCGTTCGTATGCATGACCTGCCCTTCCTGGGCAGTAACAAAATATCGCTTGTCGTTTGCGTTGAGCAGCATTACCAGCTGTCCCGGTTCGAGCATGTGGCCTCCTGTGAAGTGCGTAGGCGGGAGTAGCCATGGCATACCTTGATGTCAAGCAATCCGCCCAGTCCTGAAGATGGTTTTTCTTGCTATGGGGGCGTTGGCGAGGTAGGGAACCTCTCTGATACTCGGCGTGGTGTGCGCCCGGCTTTCGTCCGGTCATTTTCTTTCCCATAGCGCCACTCGCCCGATCTTACAAATTTTTCAGGTTTTCGATACGCAAATTTCTTATTTTTTCCCGGCTCTACCGGAAACACTTTTCATTTGAGGATATGTATGGGCGAGAAGCAGAAGCGCAAGATGTTCATCAGCGTGCTGCCTGGTGAACAGGTGGAAGTGGCCATCATGGAGGATGGCGTCGTGGTCGAGTACTATGTGGAAATGCTCCACCAGAGCAAGACCAAGGGCAACATCTACAAGGGCAAGATTCATAACGTCGACCAGGCCCTGCAGGCCGCCTTCATCAATTACGGGGCGGAAAAGAACGGCTTTCTCCAGGTCGACGAGGTTCATCCCGAATACTATCAGGGCGACGTCCCCAGCCGGGGCAAGTACCCGCCCCTGCAAAAAGTTCTGAAGCCCGGTCAGGAGGTCCTGGTGCAGGTGGTCAAGGAACCCACCGGCTCCAAGGGCGCTTTTCTGACCACCTATCTGTCCATACCCGGGCGCTATTTCGTGCTCACCCCGGGCCGCGAACAGCTGGGCATTTCCCGTAAGATCGAGGATGAGAAGGAACGCGACCGCTTGAAGGAGGTCGTCGAGGAGCTCAAGCTCGACGAGGGCCTGGGCGTCATCGTGCGCACGGTCAGCGAGGCCCAGAGCAAGAGCAGCCTGTCCCGCGACCTGCAGGTCTTGAAGCGCCTGTGGAAGGACATTCGCAAAAAGGGTATCGCCTCCGATTCCCCGTCCGTGATCTACGAGGAAAAGGATCTGGCATTCCGCGCCATCCGCGACTACCTCACCCCCGACATAGCCGAGTGCTGGGTGGACGACGAAGAGACCGCGAAGCAGATCACGGAGTTCGCGACGCTCCTGTTCCCGCGCCGCAAGACCTTCATCAAGGTCCATTCCGAAACCGAGCGCACCCTGTACGAGCGCTTCCGCATCGAGGCGCAGCTGCAGAAGATTTTCAGCCGCACGGTCAACCTGCCCAGCGGCGGCCAGCTGGTCATCGACCACACCGAAGCCCTGACCGCCATCGACATCAACTCCGGCAAGATCGGCGGAGAGAAGAATTTCAAGGAAATGGCCCTGCGCACCAACATCGAAGCCGCGCAGGAAATCCCCAACCAGCTCATGCTGCGCGACATCGGCGGACAGATCGTGGTCGACTTCATCGAGATGAAGGACGGCAAGCATATCCGCGAAGTGGAGAAGGTCCTGCGCCAGGCCCTGAAAGTGGATCGGGCGCGCACCGACATCGGCCGCATCTCCAAGTTCGGCCTGCTTGAGATCGTGCGCCAGCGCCTGGGCACCTCGGCCCTGTCCGGGAGCCTGGAGCCCTGCCCGCATTGCTCCGGCGCCGGCACCCGCCGTAATCTGGAGTGGCGCTCCATGCAGGCCCTGAAGGATATCTACCGCGAACTGCGCAAGGACAAGAGTTCCGAGCCGTTCACCTACAAAACGGATGCGGACCTGATGCAGTATCTGGTCAACCGCAAGCGGGAAAAGTTCATGGAGTACGAGCAGGCATTCGGCCGCAAGATTTTCGTCATGCCCACGGAAACGCCCAACTGCGCATTTTGTTAGGTTCTCCCATGAAGATTCTGGTTCACATCTGTTGTGGGCCGTGCGCCATCACACCCGTTACGGCTTTGCTTGAAGCCGGGATGGGTGTGACTGGCCTGTATTACAATCCCAATATCCATCCCCTGCAGGAGTATCTGCGCCGCCGCGAAGGCGTGGCCCTGATGGCGGACCGTCTGGGTATCCAGGTCATCTACAAGGACGACGAGTACGACCCCAAGGACTATTTCAGGGCCGTGACCTACCGCGAGCCGAACCGCTGTCTGCCCTGTTACTCCCTGCGTCTGGAGCGGACCCTGTCCATTGCCCGGCGCGGGGGCTTCGAAGCCTTCACGTCCACGCTTCTGTACAGCAAGTTCCAGAAACACGAACAGATCCGGACCCTGGGGAGCGATCTGGCCGAAGATTCGGGGGTGGAGTTTCACTACCAGGATTTTCGCGAGGGGTGGTCCAGGGGCATCGCCCTGTCCAAGGAATGGGGAATGTACCGGCAGCAGTACTGCGGCTGCCTGTACAGCGAATTCGAGCGCTACTCCTCGGAGCTGCGCAGGCGCGACTAGTCATGCTGCTGTATGTCCACGTGCCGTTTTGCGTGCGCAAGTGCGGGTACTGCGCCTTTCACTCCGGCCCGTTCTCCAGGGATGCCGCACGGTTTTACGTGCGGCAGGTCCTGCGGGAGATGGCTGATTGGGGGCGGGTGCTGGGCCGGGTTCCGGTGGAGTCGGTGTATTTCGGAGGCGGGACCCCGTCGCTTCTGGAAGCCGGTCAGATAGCGGCGCTGTTGGAGGCGGCCGACGCCGGTTTTTTGCTGAGCGCGGGCGTCGAGATCACCCTGGAGGCCAATCCGGATTCGGTGCTCAAAGACGGATTTCTGGGCAGCGTGCGCAGTCTGGGGGTGAACCGGCTGAGCCTGGGGGTGCAGAGCCTGCGCGACGATGCGTTGGCCATGCTCGGGCGGCCGCATGACGGAAGGCAGGCGCGTCGGGCAGTCCATGCCGCCAGGGACGCGGGCTTCTCGAACCTGAGCCTCGATCTGATCTGGGGGGTGCCCGGGCAGAACGTGGAGCGGTGGATGGATGATCTGAGGGAAGTCGTGGAACTGGCTCCCGAGCATATCTCCTGCTATGGGTTGAGCCTGGAGGAGGGAGTGCCGCTGACCCGGCAGGTCGAAGAGGGGCTGCTGACCATGCCCGACGAGGAGAGCGGCGCCCGGATGTATCTGGATGGCTCGGAGTTTCTGGAGTCGGGCGGGTACGCTCACTACGAGATTTCGAGTTATGCCCGTCCGGGCCGGGAAAGCAGGCACAATCGGGGATATTGGGCCGGGGACGAGTATCTGGGCCTGGGGCCGGCCGCGGTTTCCACCATCAAGGACCGCCGGTGGTCGAATCCGGCGGGGCTCAAGAATTATGCGGCGGCCGTGGCCAAAGGTTCAACGCGTTGCGAGGTGGAGGTATTGTCGGCGCGCACGCGCCTTCAGGAGATGGTCATGCTGACCCTGCGCACGCGGGAAGGGCTTGGCCTGGAAAAATTTAAGGCAACGACCGGAACGGAATTTCCGTGGCGTCACCCGGCTGTCGAGCAATTGCGCTCCAGCGGGCTGGCTTGCCTCCGCGCCGGTCATCTTCAACTGACACGTAAGGGCATGCTGGTCAGCAACTCCGTCATCGAGATGGTGCTTGGGATCCTGGACCGCATGCACGCAGACACAGTGTAGGAAACGTATGACAGACACCACTGATTTTGGTGATGCCCCGAGCGTGGGCTCCCAAACCGAGAATTTCGAAGGCAAGGCATTTTCCATGGCCGATCTGCCGCAGAACCTGCAAGCCGCGGCCGCTCGGCTGAACTGGACCGAGCTCATGCCGGTGCAGGTGCAGACCCTGCCGCACATGCTTGGCGGACAGGACGTCATGGTCCAGTCCCAGACCGGCAGCGGGAAGACAGGAGCATTTTTGCTGCCCATCCTGGATCGCATCGACACGGGGCTGGGCGCTGCGCAGGCCCTGGTCCTGGTTCCCACGCGCGAACTGGCCGTGCAGGTCACCCGAGACGCGGAGGAACTGGGCCGGGAGGCGGGAGTGAAGCCGCTCTCCATCTACGGCGGCGTGGGGTACAAGGCCCAGATCCAGGGGCTTGAGGACGGAGCGCAGCTCATCATCGGCACTCCGGGCCGCATCCTGGACCACCTGCTCAAGGGCAACCTCAACCTGGACCGGCTGAAGATCCTGGTTTTCGACGAGGCGGACCGCATGTTGTCCATGGGGTTCTATCCGGACATGAAGCAGTTGCAGCGCTATCTGCCTCGCGGCTTGCAGTCGACCATGTTCTCGGCGACCTATCCCGGGCACGTGAAGCGCCTGGCCCAGCAGTTTCTGAAAGACCCGGTGTTCGTGTCCCTGAGCCAGTCCCAGGTCCACGTCAGCGACGTGCTGCACGTGGTCTACAAGGTGCCGGCCATGCAGAAGAGCCGCATCCTGGTCAAGATCATCGAGATGGAGAACCCGGCTTCGGCCATCATTTTCTGCAACACCAAGGCCGACGTGCATTTCGTGGCCACGGTGCTGCGGCGTTTCGGATACGATGTGGGCGAGATCAGCGCCGATCTGACCCAGGGCGCGCGCGAGGAGGTCCTCGAAAAGCTGCGCCTGAACAAGCTCAAGTTCCTGGTGGCCACGGATGTGGCCGCGCGCGGCATCGACATCCACGAATTGTCCCACGTCTTCCAGTACCAGCCGCCCCAGGACCACGAGGCCTACGTGCACCGCACCGGTCGCACCGGCCGGGCCGGAGCCGCGGGCGTGGCCATTTCCCTGGTTTCCGGCATGGAGGAGATCGAGCTTGAGCAGATCGCCAAGAAGTTCTCCATCCCCATGGTCGAACAGTCCCTGCCCGCGGACGAGGAGCTTGAAGCCCTCATTTCCCAGCGGGCCGTGTTTCTGCTCGAAGCCCGGCTGCGCAAGGCGGACAACATTCAGAAGGAGCGCATGCAGCGTTTCATGCGCACCGTGGGCGAGCTTGCTGCCAACGACGAGTCCCGCGCGCTTCTGGCCATGCTGGTGGACGAATTCTACCAGAGCACGTTCCATGCCCCGCTGGAGCAGCCTTCGGAGAAACTGGTCGACATGGTCCGGCCCAGATCCCAGGCTCAATCCCGTCCCGCGCGCCCGGCCGCGCAAATTCCCGCTCCGCTGAACGAAAACGTCCAGGCGGAACAGCCCGGAATAATAGCGCCCGCGCCTGCCGAAGGCGGGCGCCCCGAAGGGGAGAAACGGCGCCGCAAGCGTTCCCGCAAGAAGCCTGCCGGCAGCCCGGAGACGGCGGCGCGAGACCGGGGCGGACCGGAAAAAGCCCCGGATGCGGCTGAATCTCCTGTCGTGACGGCGATGGCGGCCAAGGACGTCACGCAGGAAGTGTCGCCGGAAACGGAGACGCTCGAGTCCGCGCCCGCCCAAGCTCCCCGGCAGCCGCAGGCTGATGCCCAGGCCGCGTCTGTTCCGCTTGAAGCCGCACAGGACACCAGGGAGGCGGATGCGCCTGCCTCCGCTCCGGTCATGGACGCCCAGGGGGCGGAAGGCCAGGCGGCGACCGCGCCCAAGAAGCGTCGCCGCCGCCGTCCGCGCAAGCCCACCGGCGTAAAACCCGACAGCTCTGCCGACGCGGGCGCGCCAGCGGCTCCGGCGGCAGGCTCCGCCCCGGCGACGCCTGCTCCTCCACGCGCGCCGCGCGGCAATTCTGCGCCCAAGCCCGCTGATTCGCCAGCGGAAGGCGGCGCGGCGCGGTCAGGCCAAACGCCTCGACCCGCACGCAAGAAAGCGCCCGAGGCAAAGACCGAGCCGCCCAAGCCCAAGAAAAAGATATTCCTTGAGTAACCTCCCGCCCCGGCCTTGGCCGGGGCTCTTTTTTGCGGACAGGCCTGTCGGGGAGGGCTCCGTGAGTCCGGGTGGAGCCTGGCGGCTTCCCGGCGTGTTGGGTTTGATGTCGACGAGTCTCTTGAAATCGCGTAATCGGGTCCTGCGTTCTCGTCCGTGCACGCGACATGGACGTCGCGCCGAGACCGGCGAATCTGAATTTTTGGAACCGGCCCACGTTTGGGCGGGAGGGGTCATGTCGGAAGAACGACGCAAAAGAAGCCGGGTCAGCCTTGAGTTTCCGCTGACCATCGCCTTCGAGGACAAAAGGGTCCGAGGGACGGTTCATGATTTGAGCTTGAAGGGCCTGGCATGTTCCACGGAGGAGTGGATTCTCCCCGGCAAGGAATGCGAGGTCACGCTGGAGCTTGAATCGGGATTGCGCATGCACATGCACGGGCGGATCATTCGCGCCGGACAGGATGGCGCCATCGACTTCATCCGCATGGACGAGGCCAGTTTCGCCCATCTGCGCAACCTGGTTCGACTCTATGCCGATGACGCGGACCTGGTTGATCAGGAACTGCGCCATCCGGCGTTCAAGCCTGAAGACGGGCCTTTTCCAGAGTGAGCAGGGTGCGCTTCAATGCGGTTCCGGGTCCGAACCCGCCAATGCCCATGTCGCCGGCCAGGACCCGGTGGCAGGGATAGACCAGCGGCCAGGGATTTCTGGCCATGACGCCGCCCACGGCCCGTGCCGCCCGGGGGGAGCCGCACAGGGACGCCAGCGCGCCATACGTCGTGAACCGCCCTCGCGGAGTGTGGCGGCGCAGATTTTCCAGGACGTTCCAGGTGAACGGGGTCAGACCGCGCCTGTCCAGGGGCAGGTCCGGCCACTGATCGGCGTCGAGGTGCGCGTACTGCGTCACGATGCGTTCAAGTTCCGGCCCGAACGGGGATTGCGGCGCCGTGGGCGCTTTGACGCCGGCGCTCAGGTCTACCCCGACGAGCAGTCCCTCCGCCCATGTGAAGGTGGCTGAAAACCACTGGTTTGAAAAGGTTTCTGCGTAGGAGTTCATTTTTAGTCCAGTCTGTTACGGGTTGGTCCAATCCGGCATTTTTTTTCCCAGAGCCTTGCCCTGCCATGCGTCCGTTTCCAGGAGTCGCTGTCTGAGCGCGTTCAGGAGCGCGGTTTTGTCGCGGGCCCACGACGGGGCCAGCAGTTCGCCGGGGGCGGGATCGCTGCACAGCCGATGAACGACGATTTCAGGGCGCAGCAGGGCAATCCCGCGCACATGCCAGGCCAGCGACTCCTCCAGCGAAAGAAGCGGAAGCGCTCCGGCGTTCCAGGCGCAAGCCAGCGCGGTGTCGCGGCAAATGTACAGATTATGTATTTTTATGCCGGACACGGGCAGGCTGTTGACAAAGAGAATGGTTTGTTCGAAGTCCGCCAGGGTCTCGCCCGGCAAGCCTGTTATGACGTGGGCGCAGACCTTGATGCCCCGCTCGGCGGCTCTGGTGGCCCAATCCGCGTAGCAGGCGGCGTCGTGCCCGCGGTTGAGGCGCAGCAAGGTGGCGTCCCGCGCCGACTGCAATCCGAGGTCGAGCCAGAGCTCTTCAAAGGGCGCGCCTTGCAGAATCTCCAGTTTTTTCTCGTCGAGACAGTCCGGCCTGGTGCCGATGGCGATTCCGGCGAGATCGGGCAGCCCTTCCAGTTCACGCAGCATCCGCCGCAGTTTTCGCGCCGGCCCGTGCGTGTTGGAGAATGATTGTATGTACCCGAGAAAGAACGCCCGTCCCTTGTCCCGGGACCGTTCCCGCAACGCCAGGTATTGTTCTCGAAGGCTCGTGCAGGTCTGCGCCAGGCCGGTTCCGGAACCCTGCTGGTTGCAGAACGCGCACCCGCTGCGCGACAGGGTGCCGTCACGGTTCGGGCAGGAACTCCCCGCGTCCAGCGGGATCTTGCGGACCCGTCGGCCGAAACGCCGCTTCAAGTAGAGCGAGAGTGGGTAGAATCTGTTAGGGAACATGCTTGGTATGATTGAGGTTTGTGCCCATCCGAGGCGCCGGTTGCCTGTGTCTTGAAATTCGGATAAGCAAAGCGGCTCGTTACACATCTTTTCCGGGACCGTTCCCTCGTGTCCCGCTGTCGCTCATGCTTCGGAGCGGGCGGCGTTTTCTGGGCCTCCCGCGTTGAACATGATAAAAGAGGAAATATATGTCCAGGATTTTGGATAAGATTTTAGGGTTCTTTTCGAACGATCTGGCCATTGATCTCGGCACCGCCAACACCTGCGTCTACGTCAAGGGCAAGGGGATCGTGCTGCGGGAGCCCTCCGTGGTCGCCGTCAAGCGCGACAACCGCGGCAACAACAAGGTCCTGGCCGTGGGCGCCGAGGCCAAGCGGATGCTCGGTCGCACCCCGGGCAACATCGTGGCCATCCGGCCCATGAAGGACGGCGTCATCGCCGACTTCGAGGTGACCGAGGCCATGCTGCGCCATTTCATTTCCAAGGTACACAACAGCCGCAGGCTGGTCCGGCCCCGCATCGTCATTTGCGTGCCCACGGGCATCACTCAGGTCGAAAAACGCGCAGTGCGCGAATCCGCCCAGAGCGCCGGGGCGCGCGAGGTCTTCCTGATCGAGGAGCCCATGGCCGCGGCCATCGGCGCGGACCTGCCCATCACCGAACCGACCTCCAACATGGTCGTGGACATCGGCGGCGGCACCACGGAAGTGGCGGTCATCTCCCTGGCGGGCATCGTGTATTCGAAATCCGTGCGCATCGGCGGCGACAAGATGGACGAAGCCATTCTCCAGCACGTCAAGCGCAAGTACAACATGCTCATCGGCGAAAGTTCGGCCGAAGACATCAAGACCACCATTGGCTCCGCCTATCCCCTGGACCCCGAGCTGGTCATGGACGTCAAGGGCCGTGATCTGGTTTCCGGCATCCCCCAGAACATAACCATCACCTCCGAAGAGGTCCGCAAGGCCATTTCCGAGCCTGTCGACTCCATCGTTCAGGCCGTACGCATCGCCCTGGAACAGACCCCCCCGGAACTGGCGGCGGACATCGTCGACCGGGGCATCGTGCTGACCGGCGGCGGCGCGCTCCTGAAAGGCCTCGACAGCCTGCTGCGCGAGGAGACCTCCCTGCCCATCACCGTGGTCGAGGATCCGCTGTCCACCGTGGCCCTGGGTTCCGGCAAGGTCTTGGACAACCTGGATGTCCTGCGCGAGGTAACCATCGAGTAGCGTGATGTCTCCCCGCTTCAAACGTCTGGTTCTCTTTTTCTTCCTTCCGCTGTTCCTCTATTTTTCCATCTACACGTGGAACTGGAAGACAGGGTACCTGGATCGTCTGGCGGCATTGACCGGACTTGAACTGACCGGCTGGATCCTGGCTCCCGGGAGATGGCTGCAGAACAACGCCGACGAGTTCTGGTCGCGCTATGTCTATCTGGTCGGGGTGCGCCAGGAAAACGAGGATCTGGTCTTGCGCGTGCGGGAGCTCGAGCAGGAGCTGGCCCGCATCTCCGAAAAGGCGAAGTCCGCCGATCGCCTGGCGTCCTTGCTGCGGTTCAGCCCCGAGCCGTCCTGGGAAATGCGCGGCGGGCGGGTCATCGGCCAGAAACTCGGCCCCAACGCCATCCTGGAAACCGTGCTTGTCGATGTGGGCCTGCGCCAGGGCGCGCGCCCCAACGATCCGGTCATCTCCCCCAAGGGCGTGGTCGGCAGGATCGTCAAGCCCGGACTCAATTTTTCCTCCGTGGTCCTGCTTTCGGACCCCTCCAGCCGCATCCCCGTCATTACCAGCGAGGGGCGGGTTCCCGCCATTGTCCAGGGGCAGGGGGCGGGCGCGTTTCTGGAAGTCAAATTCATCCCCCGCAACGATCCGGTCAGCCCCGGGGAAGTGCTGCTCAGCTCCGGCCTGGGCGGCGTTTTTCCAAAAGGGATTCCCGTGGCCAGGGTGGTGGAAGTGACCCCGGCCGATGTCTCTCTTTTTCAACGAGTCTACGCCGAACCCCTTCTTGCGCTGCGCTATTACGAGGAATTGCTGGTTCTGAGCCGCACGGACGAGTTCGATGCCGGGCAGCCCGTCATGGCGCCGCCGTCAGCCAATGCGTCGTCCCCTCAGGAATCCCCGTCGGGCGAAACGGGTTCCGTCGCCAAACCCTCGCTCGAAAAACCCTCCGCCTCAGGTCCGGCCTCCACGGCTCCAGCCGCTCCCGCGCCGTCCACCGCGACGCGGCATCCCGTGCGCAAGAAGCCGTGAGACTCTCAGCCGCCAATCCCATGACTTCGCGGAAAAGCCAAATTCCTGCCATAATCTGGTGGACGGACTACCTCATTATCGCTCTCTGGGCGCAGGAGTTGTCCGGAGGACTGGATTTTCTCACTCCGGGAGTGCTCGTCTGCCTGCAATCCGGACAGTGGTGGACGGCGCTGTGGATGGCCGCGTTGTGGGTGCTGGTGCAGGAAGGCGGGGGAAATCTGGTTTTTGGCGTGAGTATCCTTTTCTATGCGGGAATGCTGGCCTTTTATCTCCTGTCGCGCTGGCTTTTGGAACCGGAAAATCCTCTTTTCGTCATTCTTTTTTCCCTGGTGCTGGCCTGCTGGTCCTGGGGCGTGGTCAGTGGCGCCGTAAATTTCCAGGAATTGCCACCTCGCACGCATTCGCCCCTTTCCTGGATCGTCAGGCAATGGATCGCGTATGCGCTTTTCTGGGGCGCGGCCCTGTTTGTCTATCGTCGCGGAGGCAGGCATGGGCGCGTTTAATTCGCCGGAAAGACCGCAGATATTCTCGGGTCCGCCCCTGCTCCTGGCGTTTCTGGTCGTTCTTTTCTGCATCTTCGGCATCCGTTTGTGGTACCTCCAGATTTACAAGAGCGAGTACTATCAGAGCCGCGCCCAGGAGAACAGGACCAGGCAGAGCACCATGTTTTCGCCGCGCGGCATCATTCGGGACCGGGACGGCGTCCTGCTTGCGGAAAACACTCCCGCCTATGCCCTGGCGCTGGTTCGCGAAGACTGCCCGGACATTCCCGGAACCCTCGACCAGATCAGCCGCTGGACAGGCCAGCCCCGGGATGAACTGCAAAAGGCCTTCGAGATCGGGCGCAAGCGGGTCAAGCATTTTGATGAACAGGTCATCGTGCCCAACATCCCTTTCGAACTGGTGGCGCTGGTCGAAGCCCACAGTCAGGATTGGCCGGGACTCGTCATTGCGGTGCGCCCCAAGCGTTCCTACGCCTACGGAAAAACCCTGGCGCATGTCCTGGGCTACGTGGCCAGGGCCAACGAGGACGAGCTGAACAAAGATCCCGATCTCCAGCTGGGCGACAACGTGGGCAAGCAGGGGGTGGAGTTGGTGCTGGAGCGCAGGCTGCGCGGGACCAAGGGGCTCGAGGAGTTCGAGGTCGACGCGTCCGGGCGGGTCCTGTCTTCGCGGGTCGTGTCCTCGCCGGTCATGGGGGAGGACCTGACGCTGAGCATCTCGCTGTCGTTGCAGGAAACCGCCACCAAGGCCCTGGACGGGCGGGCCGGCTCGGTCGTGGCCATGGACGCCGACACCGGCGAGGTCCTGGCCCTGGTCAGCCTGCCCAGTTACGATCCCAACGAATTCGTTGTCGGAATCAGCCATGCCAAATGGAACGAGCTGCTTGAAGACCCCTTGCATCCGTTGCAGAACAGGCCGGTGCAGAGCGCGTATCCTCCCGGATCGATTTTCAAGCTGGCGGTGGGAGGGCTTGGCCTGGAGAGCGGCGTCAGCCCCTCGAAGACCGTGTTCTGCTCCGGTCGCCACACGCTCGGCAAGCGGGTCTTCCGCTGCTGGAACAAAGGCGGGCACGGCTCCACGGACTTCAAGAAGTCTTTGCGGGAGTCGTGCGACGTCTACTATTACCAGCTGGGTGAGCAGTTGGGCGTGGAGGCGATCAGCGATTTCGCGACGCGTTGCGGGTTCGGGGTCAAGACCGGGATCGAATTGCCTCACGAGAGGGCGGGCAACATGCCCACGCCCGAATGGAAGCTGAATAGGTTCGGGGAGAAATGGCAGGGCGGGGAGACGCTGAACTTCGCCATCGGCCAGGGGTATACCCTGACCACGCCGTTGCAGGCGGCCAGGTTTGTCGCCGCGCTTGTCAATGACGGGAAGATTCTGCGTCCCACGCTTCTTTTGTCCGAAAAGCCCGACGTGTTGGGCGAACTGCCCATGCGTCCCGCAACCAGAAAGCGGATTCTTGACGCCATGGTGGCCACGGTGGAGGAGGAACGGGGCACGGCCAGGGTGCTACGCCGCCCGGGCCTGAGAATCGGCGGCAAGACGGGTACGGCCCAGGTCGTGAAGCTCCAGGACAAGTACGAGAAGAAAAAGACGAACGAAATCCCGTACAAGTACAGGGATCATGCCTGGATGGCCAGCTTTGGGGAGAAGGACGGGAAGCGCTTCGTTGTCGTGTCCATGGTCGAACACGGCGGTCATGGCGGTTCGGATGCGGGGCCCGTGGCCGGCGCGGTGCTTGACGCGCTGTTGAACGTTCAATCGGAGGAATGACCGGGAAGGCACATGTTCGACAGACGGCTCATATTTCACATCAACTGGGGACTTTTGACCCTTACGGCCCTGCTTTTTCTGGTCGGGGTCATGAATCTCTATTCGGCCAGCACGCTGCGCATGGCCTCAGGCCTGGAGCTTGACGCCTATTTCAACAAGCAGCTGCTCTGGGGCGGGGTGGGGCTGTGTCTGATGATGGGCCTGGTGCTGGTGGACTACCGGCACCTCAAGTCCGCGTCCTGGCCGTTTTTCATCGCCTGCCTGTTGCTGCTGGTCGGGGTCAGCGTTGCGGGAAAGACCATCTACGGGGCCAAGAGATGGCTTGATCTCGGCTTTTTCAATCTTCAGCCCACGGAATTGACGAAAATCGCGGTGTTGATCCTCGGAGCCCGGCTGATGGCGCGCATGGAGGGGCGGCTGGGGTGGACGAACCTGGGCAAGGCGCTCCTCGTCGGCCTGGTACCCGCGGCCCTGATCATCAAGCAGCCCGATCTTGGTTCGGCCCTGAACATTCTGCTCATCTTGGGCGGGATGATCCTTTTCAAAGGCATCACCGCGTCCGTTTTCAAGGTCTTGGTCGTCGTCGTGCCGGTCATGCTCCCGTTCGGCTGGTTTTTCCTGCACGACTATCAGAAACAGCGCATCATGACCTTTCTGGACCCGGGAAACGATCCCCTCGGCGCCGGATACCACATCATACAATCCCAGATCGCCATTGGGTCCGGAGGCTTCTGGGGCAAGGGCTTCCTGGAGGGAACCCAGAGCCAGCTCCGCTTTTTGCCGGAAAAGCACACGGACTTCGCCTTCGCCGTGTTCGGCGAGGAATGGGGGTTCTTCGGGGCCATGCTGCTGCTGATTCTTTTCTGCGCCTTTCTCTACCAGATCTATATCGTGACCATGGAAGCCAAGGACGATTTCGGCAGCTATCTCGCGGCGGGCGTCTTTTTCTATTTTTTCTGGCAGATTCTCATCAATATCGGGATGGTGCTCGGAATAATGCCCGTGGTGGGGATTCCCCTGCCCTTCATCAGTTACGGAGGCAGCGCCTCCGTGGTCAATTTCTGCATGATCGGACTTGTTCTCAACGTGGCCATGCGCCGTTTTGTCTTCAAAAAGGGTTGAGTCCGGCGGCGATCTTTATTTTCGTCCGCGTTTTTTTTCTGCCGGTGGCGGTTCGGAAGAACCGCCCGGCTTTTTTGCGGCCTGAATTTTTTCGGATCAGGCTGTGCGCGCTAGTCACGTGAATTTCTGAACAAACTGCGAAAACCCATGCCATCCCAATCATTTTCCCTGTGCTCGCTCCAAAAAGATTTTGACACGAAATTGGGAATCAGATAGAGGCCCTGTGACTTTGAACAAAAATTCACATACTTTTTAGGGGGCGGCATGATTGATCTAGATTGGACATTTTTTGCGCAACTTGTGAACTTTTTGATCATCCTGACGGTCTTGAATTTGATCCTGTACCGTCCCATTCGGGGGATCATCAAGAAAAGAGCCGAAGTCATGAGCGAAAAGTTGAGCTCCATCGAGGATTTCGCCGCGAAGGCGGAGGCCAAGCTTGAAAGCTACAAGACCGCGTTGAGCGGTGCCCGCGTCGAGGCCCAGCAGTTGCGAGTGGCCTTGAAGACCGAAGGCGTCGCGGTCGAATCCGCGGTTCTGGCCGAGGCCGGAGCCGAAGCCGCCGAAAAAGTCGCCGCCGCCCGCAAGGAGATCGACGGTCAGAAGCAGGCCGCCCTGAAGGCCCTGCGCTCGGAAGTCGCCTCGTATGCCAAGAACGTCGCAGACAAGGTGCTGAGCAAGGCATAGCGGGTTCGGGTTCTTATGTGTCATAGATTTACTTTTTCATATAAGGAGGGCGGAATTTTGAAAAAGTTCAAGACTGTCGGATTGGTGACGGCAGCACTGGTTCTCTGCGCGGCGATAGCTTTCGCCAGCGATGGAGAAGGAGGGGGGCACAACAAGTGGCTCGACCTTCTGTATCGCTTTATCAATTTCGGCATTGTCGCGTTCTTGATCTACAAGTTCGCGGGCAAGCGTTTTTCGGATGCGCTGACCGGGCGCAGCAAGCAGATCGAGACGGATCTCGCCGATCTCGACGAACGCAAGGAAGATGCCGAGAAGCGCCTGCTCGAAGTCGAGGCGAGTATCGCCAATCTTGAGGCCGAGAAAGCCAAGATTCTTGATGATGCGAAGGCTCAGGGCGAAGCCATGCGTCAGGCGATCATCGACAAGGCTGAGGTCCAGGCTGCGCAGATCAGAGCCCAGGCTGAAGTTTCGGCGGCCCAGGAGGCCAAGTTGGCTATCGACGCCATCCGTGAAGAACTGGCTGAAAAGATTACCGCTGCTGCCGAAGATCTCGTCAAGAAGCAGCTCAAGAAGAAAGATCACGAAGATTTGGTCAACGAATATCTTAAAAAGGTGGTGCTCAATTGACTGGGAATATCGTAGCAAGACGGTATGCCAAGGCGTTGTTCGCCGTTGCGCAGGTGCAGTCCGACAAGGCTGCCATGGCGCAATACGGCGACGACTTGGCCAGGCTGGCTGGACTCCTGGAGAATGCGCCTGAGCTCACGAAGATCTTCCGCAACCCAATTTTTGGCGTGGAAGAAAAGAGAGGAGTGATCATCAAGGTTCTGGACAAGGTCGCGCCCTGCGCCATGGTCCGGAATTTTTGTCTGCTTCTGGCGGACAAGAACAGATTGGCTTTTCTCCCCGAGATCAACGCATCTTACGGAATGCTTTTGGATTCAGCCCAGGGTGTTCTTCGCGGCAAGCTGGTGACGGCTGTAAAGCTCTCCGACGTTGTGCAGAAGAACGTTGTCGATAAATTGCAAAAAGAGTCGGGCCAGAAAGTGGTCCTTGATTACGAAGTGGATCAGGAGATTATTGGCGGGCTTATGCTCAAGATCGGTGACAAGATTCTTGACGCCAGTATTCGCGCTCAACTGCAAATTTTGAAAGAAAATATCAAAAGGGGTGAGTAGAGGCTATGCAGATCAAAGCAGAAGAAATTAGCCAGATCATCGAAGGCCAGATCAAGAATTACGAGAAAAAGGTCGAGATGAG
>JAEWKZ010000015.1 GCA_023393525.1 Pseudomonadota bacterium
CCGATGAGGACAAGGGCAGCGTTTTGACCGGATTCGCCCGCAACGCGGTCCTGGGCGTGGCCGACAAGGTCATCGAGGCGGTCAAGAGCGGCGACATCCGCCACTTCTTCCTGGTCGCCGGTTGCGACGGCGCCAAGCCCGGCCGCAACTACTACACGGAATTCGTGGAAAAGGTGCCCTCCGACTGCATCGTGCTGACCCTGGCCTGCGGCAAGTTCCGCTTCTTCGACAAGAAGCTGGGCGACATCGGCGGCATCCCGCGCCTCCTGGACATCGGCCAGTGCAACGACGCCTACTCCGCCATCCAGATCGCCTCGGCCCTGGCCGGAGCATTTGGCTGCGGCGTGAACGACCTGCCTCTTTCGATGGTGCTGTCCTGGTACGAGCAGAAGGCCGTGGCCATCCTGCTGACCCTGCTGTCCCTCGGCATCAAGGGCATCCGCCTCGGGCCGACCCTGCCCGCATTCATTACCCCGACGGTCTTGAACGTGCTGGTGGAAAACTTCGACATCAAGCCCCTGACCACTCCGGATGAAGACCTGAAAGCCATCCTCGGTTGATTCTCCCCATCCTCCTCCAGACAAGGCCCCGCCGAGCGGGGCCTTGTCATTTCCGGACCTATGCGCTCCACCCTCTCGTGATCCGTGGTTTTTTCCCGCCACCCGGTTGACACCATGCCCCAAACATGGCCACTTAGTCGAAAATCGACTGAAAACACGCAAACCACGACACGATTCATGCACGAAAACACAAAAAACAACCTCGATGCCCTGGTCCGTTTTTTCGAAACTCCCCTCTGGCGCACCCGCCGGGAAGAATCCTCCATTCCATGGTTTCTGGTCAGACTCGCCAGAACCATCGTCACTGCGGCGCAGAACTTCAACAGCCGCCACGGCTCATCCCATGCCTCGGCGCTGACATTCTACACCCTGCTCTCCATCGTCCCCCTGGCAGCCATGGCTTTTGGCGTGGCCAAGGGTTTCGGATTCGAGCAACTGCTTGAAAAGGAACTGCTCAAGCACTTCGCGGCGCAACAGGAAGTGATCCTGCAAATCATCGAATTCGCGCGCAACATGCTCGACAACACCAAGGGAGGCCTTATCGCCGGAATCGGCGTGGCGGTGCTGTTCTGGTCCGTGATCAAGGTGCTGGGCAAGATCGAGGACAATTTCAACCAGATATGGTCGGTGTCCTCGCGCTCCCTGGTGCGCAAATTCACCGACTACTTGTCCATGATGATCATCGGGCCGGTACTGCTCATCATGTCGGGAAGCGTCACCGTGTTCATCGCATCCCAGGTTTCCGCCATCTCTTCCCAGGTCGGCCTTGAGGATGTCGCCACCCCGGCCATATCCCTGGGTCTGAGCCTGGCTCCCTACGTCCTTTTATGGCTGCTTTTCACCGTGATCTACATGATCATGCCCAACACCCGCGTCCACTTCGGCAGCGCCTTCCTGGCCGCCGTGCTGGCCGGTTCCGCCTACCAGTTCCTGCAGATCGGCTACGTCAAGTTCCAGATCTACGTGACCAGCTACAACGCCATCTACGGTAGCTTCGCGGCCCTGCCCCTCTTCCTGGTCTGGCTGCAACTGAGCTGGACCATCGTCCTTTTCGGAGCCCAGATCGCCCACGCCTTTCCCCTGTCAAACGTCGCGGACGCAAGCGGCGGCCGCAACGCACGAAGCGCGGCCCAGACCAGACTCCTGGCCGTAGGCATCTGCCATGCGGCCGTACGACGCTTCTACCGCGACGAACCGCCCCTGACCGAAAAGATCATCTCCCGGGAATTCGACATCTCACCGCGCGAAACGCGCGAAATGGTCGACATGCTGCTCGGCGCGGATCTGCTCTGCCGTGTCCGCCACGACGATCAGGACACGGAGTTCCTGCAACCGACCCGCGACAGTTCCAAAATCACGGTCCGGGACGTCATCGCCGCCGTGGATTCGATGAATGGGAACCCTTGCTTTGGCGAACAGCACCCCAGACTGGCCAAGCTGTCCGCCTGCCTGGAGATTCCCATGGCCCAGTCCGGACCGTTCTCCGCCGGGCACTTGCTGCGCGACCTCGACCCGGATGCGTGCAAAAGCGCATCCTCGGATAAAAAATAGCAATTTTGTACAAAAAAGCCATTTTCGCCCATGAGGGTAAAAAAGATTATTACAAAAATGCCAAAAATCTTTTTGATATACCTCTCTGCGAACCGAGCACATGACGCCCGCTTTGCGTGAATCCTTCCGCACAACCAAGACAACCATACGATTTCAAACAACTTTCTCTTAAAGAATGCGCCCGGCCCGCGCCTGTGCCGGGCGCTTCGCGTTGCGGACGCAAGCGGCATCCTTGTTGCTTCAGACCGGACATGAGCACCGCCACCTGTTCCACCGAACTGCGCGTCCTGCTGGCCATCAGCCGGATCATCGACCAGGCCCTCGACCTGGAAGGCGCGCTCGAGTCGATCCTCAAAATCCTCTCCGACACCATGAACATGAGCCGGGCCACACTCACCCTGTATGATCCCCGCTCCGGACGCCTGGCCATCTCCACGTCCTACGGCCTCTCGGCCCAGGAGAAAGAGCGCGGCGTGTACCGCATGGATGAAGGCATCACCGGCATCATCTTTCGCACGGGCAAGCCCTTCGTGGTTCCGGACATTTCCCTGGAGCCGCTCTTCCTGGACAAAACCGGCACGCGGCGCATCAGCCGCGAGCGCATCTCCTTCGTGGGCGTGCCCATTCTCCTGCACGGCAGTCCCATCGGAGTCATGAACGTCGACCGGCTCTTCACGGACCAGGACCAGCTTGACGCGGACACCGAATTTTTGACCGTGGTCGCGACCCTGATCTCGCAATTTCTGAGCCTTAACGAAAAAGTGAAAAAGCGAGAGGCCGCGCTCAAGCAGGAGAACACATCCCTCAAATATCAGATCGCCCGGGAGAACCATGGCCCCTACATTGTTGGAAAAAGCCAGGCCATGCTCGAAGTGGAGCAATACGTGGCCAAGGTGGCCGTAACCAAGGCCACGGTGCTGCTTCTGGGAGAATCGGGCACCGGAAAGACGCTCATCGCCCGCATCATCCATGAACTTTCCGACCGCAAGACCCACCCGTTCATCAAGGTCAACTGCGCCGCCATTCCTGAAAACCTGCTCGAAGCCGAACTGTTCGGCTACGAGAGGGGGGCCTTCACCGGGGCCAACAGCACCAAGCCGGGCCGTTTCGAGGACGCGCATCTGGGCACGATCTTTCTCGACGAAATCGGGGAACTGTCGCTGACCTTGCAATCCAAGCTGCTGCGCGTGCTTCAGGAGCGGGAATTCGAACGCATCGGCAGCAACAGGACCCGCAAGGTGGACGTTCGCATCATCAGCGCCACCAACCGCGACCTGGAGGCTCTTGTCGCCAGGGGCCTGTTTCGCGAAGACCTCTTCTACCGACTGAACGTTTTCCCGGTGCAGGTGCCTTCGGTGCGGGACCGCAAGGAGGACATCCCGCGCCTTTTGAATCATTTCCAAAAGGAAATGGAACGCGAATACGGGCGCGGCCTCATCCTGACCCGGGGAGCGCTCGACCTGCTCCTGGCCCATGATTGGCCCGGCAATGTGCGCGAACTGGAAAACCTGGTCGAACGTCTGGTCATCCTGACCGACGACAAGCCGGTGGAGGCGGAACTCGTGCGCGGTTTCCTTGCCCAGGAGCACCGCTCTTCACATCCCCGGCCCCTTGAACCCGCCCCGAAGGAACCCCCCTGCCAACCCCTCAAGGAGACCGAGCGCCGGGAAGTCCTGGCGGCGCTGAAACGCAACGCATGGATTCAGTACAAGGCCGCCCGGGAACTCAACCTCACTCCGCGCCAGATGGGATACCGCGTCCGAAAATTCAATCTTGAGGAACTCATCGCCAAAGGCCGCGTGGATCATCGTCGACAACAACCCTGACCCCGGGCCCGGCCGAAACCCCTCCCTCCAGGGCAATTTTGGCCGGGCCGCTCCCTTTGCCCCCTTCCATCCTCCTCCTCATGACGGTACACTGGATGCCGAAATCCGCGACAAAAGCGCAGCCATCCAGGCCCGCAGGCTCGTGCGGCGTCTCTTAGCCCTTGACGAGCGCCTATGAAAAGCACAAGTGGAAATACCGAAAATTGCCCCATCCCGAAGCGGGCAACATTTCACAGCAGGAGAACCAAACATGTTCAGATATTTCGGATTGTCCGGCATAATGGCCGCGCTTGCCCTCTTCGTGTCGACGACCCCGGCCTTGTCGGCTCCCCCGGCTTTCGGCCTGGAGACGATCGCCGCCATGGCACGGGAGCTGGCGGCCAAGCCCTTCGAAGACAACGCGGGGCAGGTGCCGGAAGTCTTGCGCGACATCTCGTACGACCAGTGGCGCGACATCCGCTTTGTCCCGGAAAAAAGCCTGTGGCGGAATGAAAAGCTGCCTTTCGAGCTGCAATTCTTTCATCCGGGCCTGTTCTACGACCGCACCGTGGCCATCAATATAGTGGAAAAGAACGTGCCCACCCGGCTGGCCTTTGACACCGGGGCCTTCAGCTACGGAAAGAACTCCTTTGCCGCCCAGATCCCGGCGGAGATGGGATATGCGGGATTCCGCGTCCACACGGCCATCAACACCAAAAACTATCTGGATGAGTTCCTTGTTTTTCTGGGAGCCAGCTATTTCAGGGCAGTGGGCAAGGGACAAGCCTATGGTCTGTCCGCCCGCGGCCTGGCCATCGACACGGCGGAACCGACAGGCGAGGAGTTCCCCTTTTTCAAGGAATTCTGGATCCTCAAACCCGGCAAGAAAGACAAGACCCTCGTCATCTACGCGCTGCTCGATTCGCGCCGCGCAACCGGGGCCTACCGGTTTGAGACCACGTCCGGAGCCGAGACCGTGCTCGACGTCGAGTCGGTGCTCTTTTTGCGCGAGCCGGTGGCCAAGCTGGGCATCGCGCCCCTGACCAGCATGTTCATCTTCGGAGAGAATTCCAATCCTCGCGTCAGCGACGACTTCAGGCCCGAAGTCCACGATTCGGACGGGCTCATGGCGTCCTTCGACAACGGAGAATGGATCTGGAGGCCGCTGCAGAACCCCAAGGTCCTGTCCGTCAACGTCTTCAACGCGCCCAACATCAGGGGCATGGGCCTCATGCAGCGCGACACGGATTTCAACAACTACCTCGACCTCGAAGCCAAGTACGAGGCCAGGCCCAGCGCCTGGATCGAGCCCAAGGGCGACTGGGGGCCGGGCAACCTTCACCTGGTGCAGATCCCGTCACCGGAAGAGATTCACGACAACATCGTCACCTACTGGGTTCCGGAAACCACTCCGCAACCGGGACAACCCATCGCATTCGACTACAAGCTCCGTTGGTCCTCCCCGAAACGGGTGGCGTCACCGGAAGGCCAGGTCATTTTCACGCGCACGGGCAAAGGAAAAAAACACAACTCCAGGCTCTTCGTCCTTGAATTCCAGGGCGGCAAGCTTGAGGACCTTCCCGACGACGCGGCCCTGGACGCCAATGTCTGGGTCGGAATGGGGGGCAAGCTGTTGGAGAAACGCGTGTATAAAAATCCGGTCACCGACAGCTGGCGGTTGGTGTTCGAGATCGAACCCGACGCCACATCGGCCCTGTCCATGGTTCTGCCGGACAAGCGGCCCAACATCGAGATGCGGGCCGCCCTGCAGCATGGCGTGACCCCATTGACCGAAACGTGGACTTACGCCATCAAACTGTGATGAAAAACTTGCACCAGGAGCCAATCCAGCCGTTCACCCCCGGCATCGCGGGAGAACCTCCCGTGGAAACCGCAGCCACCATCCTTGAAGCACGGCTGGAGCTGGCCGGACGCCGGGTCGCCGCATACCTGCGGCATTTGCCGCTGCCCGAGAGAGTCCGACACGAACTCGCACTGAAAACCCTGACGCAACTGGCCGACGATCCCGGCAACAATCCTTCCCAGGCTGAAAGTAGGGCCATGGCCATCCTGCGGGACCTTCTGACAGGCCAGCCGATTCCGCTTTCCGTGGTGCCGGGACCACCGCTGCGGCGTCTGCACATGAAACCCGAGGAAATGGACCGCAGGCCCTGGGTACGCGCATGGATGCATATCTGGCGGCCATTGTGGAGCATGTCTGCGTATTTCTTCAACACGCGCCTGATTGATTTTTTTCTGTACGCGCTTCTCCTGGCGGGACTCTCCTGTCTTGATCTGAAGTTGCGGTGACGCCGGGATACCAGAACCGGCCCTCCGCCCAAATCGCAGCGCCGCGGCACCCCGCGTTCGCGCTACATTCGGCAGCGACGGCATCGTCGTGATCCAAGGCTGCTTCAAGGAATTTCATGAAACGGGAATTTTTGAACGAACCCTGGCGCAAAATCGCCAGCCGACGCAGACTTCTGCTCCTGATTCTTGTCCTCACCCCTTCTCTGGTCGCGGCCAGCGTCATGGGCTCCCTGCTTCCGCACCGAGGGAGCACGGCGTTGGAGGCGGGCATCATATTCGTCTACTGCGTGCTTTTCATCTGGATCTCGCTGGGCTTCTGGACCGCCATGGCCGGCTTCTGGACACTGCTGAAAAAAGACGACCGCTTCGCCGTCAGCCGCTCGCGCGGAGAACTTGACGCCCCCATCCGGCCCCACGTCAAGACCGCCATCCTCTTTCCGGTCTGCAACGAGGAACCTGAGCGGATCATGGCCGGAATCCAGGCCACGTGGCGCTCGCTGGTCAGGCTCGGCGCCGCGGACAGATTCGACATCCACATCCTGAGCGATTCCAGCGATCCCGACCGATGGGTGCAGGAAGAATCGGCCTGGAACAGGCTGTGCCGGGATCTGGGCGCGCACGGCCATATTTTCTACCGTCGCCGCAGAATCAACCTGAAGCGCAAGAGCGGCAATGTCGCGGACTTTTGCCGCCGCTACGGCGCCCATTACACCTACATGATCGTCTTCGACGCCGACTCCGTCATGTCCGGCGAAACGCTCATCCGCATGGTGCGCATCATGGAGCGTAGGCGCAACGTCGGCATCCTGCAGACCGCTCCGGCCTGCACCGGACGTGAAACGCTCATCGCCCGCGCCCAGCAGTTCGCCAACCGCGCCTACGGCCCCATGTACGCCGCGGGCCTGCACCACTGGTTCCTGGGCGACGCCCAATTCTGGGGACACAACGCCATCATCAGGGTCAAGCCCTTCATCAAGCACTGCGCCCTGAGCCGTCTGCCCGGCAAACCGCCGCTGGGCGGCGACATCCTGTCCCACGATTTCGTGGAGTCGGCCCTGATGCGCCGCGCCGGATACTCTGTCTGGCTGGCCTATGACCTCGAAGGCAGCTACGAGGAAGTCCCTCCCAACCTGCTGACGGAACTCAAGCGTGATCGCCGCTGGTGCCAGGGCAATTTGCAGCATCTGCGCCTGGTCTTCACCCGCGGCATCTTTCCCGGACACCGCGCCCTGTTCCTGAACGGCGTCATGGCCTACGGCTCGGCCCTGCTCTGGTTCCTGTTCCTGGCACTGGCCACGACCGAAGCCATCCACGAAGCACTGGTCCAGCCCGACTACTTCACTCCCGCCAAATCCCTCTTCCCAATCTGGCCCGTCTGGGACCCCATGCCGGCCCTGACCCTCCTGGCCGGGACGGCCATCATCCTTTTTCTGCCCAAAGTATGCGCGCTCATCCTGGCGCTCATCAAAGGACGGCGAAAGCAGTTCGGAGGCTTTTTCGCCCTGTGCGCAAGCATCATGACGGAAGTCGTGCTGTCCACGCTGCTGGCGCCTGTGCGCATGCTCTTTCACAGCAAATACGTCTTTCTGACCCTTTTGGGCATGGGCATCGGCTGGGGCACCCAGCAGCGCGACGATGAGGCCACCAGCTTCCGGGACGCGCTGCGCTTCCATGGCGGCGGAACGCTGCTTGGCCTCTTGTGGGGAGTGGCGCTGTTTCAGATCAACAGGGTGTTTTTCTGGTGGAGCTCGCCCCTGGTCGTGTCGCTTCTCCTCTCCATCCCGGTCTCCATGCTGACCAGTCGGGCCGATCTGGGCCGCCTGTACCGCAAGATGCGCGTCTTCGTCACGCCGGAGGAAGTCAAACCTCCCCGCGAATATGAAGATATAAACACCTACCTGCAAAGCATCTCAGGCGACAAAACCAGCTTCGGGATCCCCCCCGATGAAGGATTTCTCCGGGCGGCGGTGATTCCAGGCGTCAACGCCCTGCACCGCAACCTGCTGCGCGGACCGCGCCTTCTGTCTGCGGAAATAGAAAAGCGCCGCGACGCGATCCTGGCCAAGGCCATGGAACACGGTCCGCAAGCCCTCGGCAAAAAGGAAAAGAAGGAACTGCTCTACGATGCGCTGCGCATGCAAAGACTGCACGACCACATCTGGGAACTGCCGGAGGATGTGCTGAAAACGCGCTGGAAGGTCAGCCTGGATTAGAAGGGAAGATGCAATGAGGCCCTTGGGCCATGGGCCCACGGGAATCACGGGTCCAGAGGGAATGGCCGTTCCTGCATCCGTCTTGCGAATTCCGACCGTTCCAGTTGTGCGCGCCTAATTCTGCAAATTGGTCCTGTGCGTCAGGTTCTGCAATCTTCCACGGCATGTCGGGCAGCCTCAAGCAGCTGTCGAACGAGAATGGGCCCGTCCAGGGAGCATCGAAGGTCACGGACACGCAAGACTTCAGGGTCCGCCAATAGCCGCTCCAACTCCCCTCCAGCCAAGGATGAACGGCCCCAAGTGCGGAGTGCTTGACGTGCTTCCGTGCGACCGCCATGCCGTGCGGTCATTCGGATTCCACCTCGCGATGGACACCCTTGCCGTCCGGCTCGCGCTTCCCCCTGTCGGGTGCGCAGAGGACTTTCACCTCCAAGTGAGTGCGCCCTGCCGGGCGCACCACCACGAAAAAAGCCCCGGCGAACCGGGGCTTTAAAAGGGGGGAATCGCTTCCCACTTATGATATCATCGTAAAACTAGTTGGCGCTGGCCTTGAACTCATCGCGTCTGTTCTTGGACCATGCGTCTTCGTTGGCGCCCTGAACGGCCGGGTACTCTTCGCCGTAGCTGATGATCTGCAGCTTGGACGAATCGATGCCCAGAAGAACCAGGAACTCATAGGCGGCGCGGGCTCTGCGTTCGCCAAGAGCCAAGTTGTACTCGTTGGTACCGCGTTCGTCGCAATGACCTTCGATCAAGAGGGACAGAGCGGGATTGGCCTTCAACAGCTCGGCCTTTTCCGTCAGAACCTGGCGGGACTCCTGAGTCAACTCGTTGGAATCAAAAGCAAAATAAATCTTGTCAGCACCGATTTTCTCGATGGCCTGACGCTGCAGTTCAGCAAGGCGCTGAGCTTCGAGCTGCTCCGCAGTCAAACCACCCTGACCCGCGCCGGAACCGTCACCAGCACCGGCAGCGGTCGCGCCAGCAGGGGTGGAGCTCACTTTCTTGGAGCAACCGCCTGCCATGGCCAAACAAAACACCAAAACGATCAATCCAAAAATGCCTAACTTCTTCATAACTTCCTCCATTAACGAAAAAAAAACACGCCTCAGCCACTATAATTTCCCCCAGGCCGGAGAAGTCGCTTCGCCCGGACCGGTTGGAATCAGAATTGGTTCGTCCCCGTGCTTGGTCGTCAGGTAGATCTGGCTCGGACCGGATCTGTTCGACGCGAAAGCGATGAAATAACCATCCGGGGACCAAGTGGGATCTTCATCACTACCGGGCCCAAATGTCAACTGGCGCTCGTGCCCCGTGGCCAAATCCACCAGAAATAATTTATGTTTTCCGTTCACCATCTGGGCAAAAACAACCTGCGAACCATCAGGACTGATGCTTGGTCCGGTATTGTATTTTCCGGTCAGGGAGATGCGCTTGGTCTGGCCTGTGACCAGATTCTTCAAAAATACATGCGGATTTCCCAACCTATTGGAAACGAATACCATTTTCTCTCCGGACCGATCAAAATCAGGACCGATGTCAATGCCCCAGTTCTCTTCGAGGACGCGTCCGACCTTGTAGTCGGATTTGAGCTCGTAAATATCGGGATTGCCGCGCATATCAAGGCTGATGGCCACGTTGCCCCCCTTGGTGAAGGCGGGTGCGATAAGCGTGTTTCCGGGCAGCCTCTTTTTCTCAAGCGCCCTGGTCTGCCGATCCCAGACGCACAGATTGTGATATTTCTTGTCCAGGAACACGAACACCAGCTTCTGCCCGTCGTGGGACCAGGCGGGACTGACGGCGATTCCGTCCAGGTTGGTGATCTTTTGCAGGTTGAGTCCCTGGGCCGTGGCCATGTAGACCTGCTTGCGCTGGCCTTCCTTCTTGATGAAGGCGATGTTGGAACGGAAGAAATCGCCCTGGCCGGTCAAGGCTTCCATCAGATCCGCGCAGAATCTCGCCGCCACCTCCGGAATCTGCTGGCTGCTCGCGACGCCATAGCCCTTGCCCACGATCAGGCGGCCGGTGTAGACCTCGTAAGCGCGCAACTCCACCTCGCCCACCCCTCCGGGACGCGGCGCCCAGGCGGCCGTGACCAGCACGTCGGCGCGCGAGAGCTGAAACTTGTTGAAGTCGATGCTCTGCGCCACATAGCCGCCAGGGTTGGGGCCGCCGACAATATCCTTGCCGGTGAGCATATTGAAGAAAGGCAGAAACGCGCAGTTGGCGTGGATGCGCTGTTGCAGTTCCGCGGGCGCGTTCCCGGGAATGGCTCCCACCGGGCCTGAACTCTCCTTGGCCAGGGCTTCGGCGACGAAAAGGTTGACCCGGGTCTGACCAGGTCCGTAGATATCGATATTGAGCACGCCCGCCGCCGAAACCGGGGCGGCGCAGCTCAGCGCGACGAGCAGAAGGAGAAGCAATTTTCTGATCAAGATGGTCTCCTATCCATTTTCCGTGTTGTAAAAAGTTATGACCAGCGTTGCATCCAGCGTCTCAGGCAACGGAGGCAACTTCTTGGTGTCTTCTATGGCCCGCATGACGGATGCGTCGAAATCGGATCTCCCGGAACCGTTCACCATGCGTGAACCAAGGATTTCTCCGGCCTTGTTCACGGTAAGCTCCACGGTGGTCGCCAACACGATATTCGACAACCGGGGAAATCTCCAGTTTTGGCGAATGGCCCGAACGACCTGCGTGGCGTAATATTGGTCGAGACTGCCGGAAGAAACGCCCTCGCCGTCTCCATCCTCGGCCGTGCCGTCCCCGCGGGTGCCGCGTCCGGAAACCTCGCGGCCCAGGTCGGCCAGGGCGTCGGCCAGGGCGTCCTTGGAACCGCCCTTGGAACCGCTCTTGGCAGCCCCCTGCGAACCTTTGGTCGACGCGGCGGTCTTGGTCGCCTCGCTCAGCGCCTCGGCCAGGATATCTTCCTTGCTCGGCTTCTTTTCAGCCTTGGGCTCTTCCTTCTTGGCGACTTCCTTTTTCGGCTCTTCCTTCTTCGGTTCTTCCTTCTTGGGGGCCTCTTTTTTCGGCTCCGGCTTTTTCGGTTCCTCCGGCTTGGCCTCGGCCACCTTGGTGGCATTCGCCGTGTCCGTGGGTATGGCCTTGGCCGTTTCGCTTGGAGCAGCCTTTTTCTCAGGCTTTTTCGGCTCTTCCGGCGCCTTCGCGGTCTTGGCGTCCTTGGGCGCGGGTTTCTGAACCGCCTTGCCTGCCGCCGCCGGAGCGCTCTTGGCCCCGGGCTTGCCCTTGTTGGGAGGTCCGACCAGGTCGACCTCGTACATTCTCTTGTTCAGATTGAGTTTGATATGGGTGCCGGTAGACACGTAAGCGCCTCCGACCAGCACCACCAGATGCAGCGCGATGGAGAAGACCCAACTCAAATGACGCAGCGATTTGAACACGTGAACGCCTTATCCTTGGGGATTCTCTTCTTCCGGTTCCGCAACCACTCCCAGCTTCTGGACGCCTGCGGCCCGGACTTCCGCCATGACCTTGACGACCACGCCGTACGCGACATCCTTGTCGGCCTGCAAATAGAGCAGCTTTCCTTTTTCAAATTCCATACGTTTGAGATAATTGCCCAATTCTTCGACCTTAACCTCGTACTTGTCCAGCTTGATGGTGCCGTCCTTGAGTACGTGCAGCACCACGGTGTCACTGTCCTCGGGCAGCGTTTCCACTGCCTTGGTTTCCGGCAGATCGACCTCCACCCCCTGGGTCAGCATGGGCGCGGTCACCATGAAAATGATGAGCAGCACCAGCATGACGTCCACGAAGGGCGTTACGTTGATCTCCGCCAGAAAGCCCTTTCCCGAATTTACCTGCATGATTTATTCACTCCGCTTGTTCATCCATGGGAGTTCAAGCTGGGCGCGATTCAAGAACTCGCTGGCGAAACATTCCATCTCCGTCTGCACGGTATTGATCATGCCCAGAAAGGTATTGTAGGCGATGGTCGCCGGAATGGCCACGGCCAAGCCGATGGCGGTGGCCACCAGGGCCTCCGAGATGCCCGGCGCAACGGCGGCCAGCGCCGCGGTCTTCATCTGGCCGATGGCGTGAAAGGAGTTCATGATGCCCCAGACCGTGCCGAAAAGGCCGATGAACGGGGCCGAATTGGCGCAGGTCGCCAGGAAAGACAGAGACCTGGACATGTCCCCGAGTCCTTCGCTCACGCCCTGTTCGAGAACCCGGCGCAGATTGTCCCCGGCGACTCGAAACTTCAGGTTGGGATGAATCACGGATTGCTCCAGACGGCGGAACTCCTGCAAGCCCCTCTTGGCGATGGGATAGAGGGCCGAGTTGCCCTGCTCCCGCAAGGTCTGCACCCCGTCGGCCAGGTTCGTGGCGTTCTGAAACATGGCGCGCTCCTGAAGGGCTTTGCGCCGGCCAAGATTGATCTGGATTATCTTATAGAAAATGATCGACCAGCTGATGAGCGACATGAGGGCCAGCAGGCTCATGACGCCTTGCACAACCAAAGTTGCGTTGGAGATCATGTCCCAGAAACCCATCTGCGACATCCCGCCCAATTGCGTGGCCGCGCCAAGTGATTGAACGGAATCGACCGACTGCGTAACATTCATTTGCTCAATAACACCCGTCTGAGCTACTGCGTCCATAACTGTCACCTTTTACACTACGAGATTATACAGGGCACAACAAATTTTCGGTTCACTACAGCGAAAGACCGCGGGACACAAGAGCCCAGGCATGCACATCCGCCATGCGATATTCTTCCGGCGTCATGCCGCAGCCCAGGGCGATCTTGCGGCGCAAGTCCGAACCGACCAGGTCGCGGGGGGAGTGGGCGTCGTTGTTGACCACGATCCCCGCGCCATGCGTTCGAGCCAGGGCCAGAACATGCCCGTTGGCATACCCGTGTCCGGCACGGGTCGTGATTTCGAGCAGCACGCCCTTTTCCGCCGCCAGCAGGGCCTCTGCCGCCGTGAGCAGCCCCGGATGGGCCAGCACGTCGGCTCCGGCCTCGATGGCCGCGAGATTGGTGCCCGTCTCTACCGGTTCGACGATGGTCTCGCCGTGGACCACGACCACGGCGGCTCCCAGGGCGCGGGCGCGCCGCACCTCCTGGCCGATGAGGGCCGGGGGGACGTGGGTCAGTTCGACCCCGGCCAGGATGACCATGTCCATATAAATGGAATACTCCCGCGCCATGGCGGCCACGCGCGGCAGCACGAGATCCATGTTCGAGGCGTCGGCATGATCGGTGATGGCGATGGCGCGATACCCGGCCACCTTGGCCCGTCGCGCCAGTTCGGCGGGAATCAGCTCTCCGTCGCTGAAAGTCGAATGCGTATGCAGGTCGATCACGAACGCGTCACATCTTGTACTTGAGGTCGTCCAGGCTGTACTTGGAGAGGATGTCCGTCCACTTTTCGCTGTCCTCGCCGGTGACGACTTCCTGAAAAGCGCCTTTCTGCAGCGTCTTGTTCAGGGCGATGACCTCTTCCGAAACCCGGATGGGAACATCGGCCCGCAAGGCCAGCGCGATGGAGTCCGAAGGCCGGCAGTCGACGCGGCGCTCTCCGCTCTCGCCGTGCAGCACGAGTTCGGCATAATAGGTGCCTTCATGGATGGAGATGATCTCTACGGCCGTAAGCCTGGTCTCCATTTTCTCCAGAATGGACAGCACCAGGTCGTGGGTCATGGGCCGGGGCACGGCGACCTTGTTCAGGGCCATGGAGATGGACATGGCCTCCATGGCGCCGATCCAGATGGGGAAGATGATATCTTCCGACGTATCCTTGAGTATCAGGATCGGCATCTGGGAGTCCTCGTCCAGAGCCAATCCGAAAACCATCATGTCTACCACGGTTCACCTCGAATCTCACCCATGAGGGAGTGTTTCTTCGCGTCCACGATGTGCACGCGAACCATTCTACCTGTCAGGTTGGGAACGGGGGATGAAAAATTGACGATCCGCCCGCCTCCGTCGCGGCCTCTCCAAAAAACGTGTTCACTGTCCTGCATCTTGCTCGGCCCCTCGACCAGCACCTCCGCCTCGGTCCCAACCTGCGCGGCCAGGGCCTCCACGGTGATGCGGTCCTGCAGTTCCTGCAGAACGGCCAGACGCCTCGCCTTTTCCTCTTCCGGCACCTTGAAGGCCATCTTCTCGGCCCGAACTCCGGGCCGGTCCGAATACTTGAAGGAGAAGCTGGATTCATAGCGCACTTGGCGCATAAGATCCAGGGTATCCTCGAAATCCTGGACCGTCTCACCCGGAAAACCGACGATGATGTCCGTGGTCAGGGCGATGTGCGGACAAACCCGGCGCAATTCGCCAATGGTTTCCAGATAGCGTTCTCTGGTGTACTTGCGCCCCATGGCTTTCAGGACCGCGTCGGACCCGGACTGCACGGGCAAATGCAGCTGCGGGCAGAGATTGGGCAATTTGCCGAATGCGGTCACGACCTCCGGGGCGATGTCCTTGGGATGGGAGGTGGTGAATTTGAGACGAGCAAGGCCGGGAATGGCGGAAATCCGCTCCAGGAGAGAAGCGAACGAAGTGCCGTCTCCATGCTTGTCCTGGCCGTAGCTGTTCACGTTCTGCCCCAACAGGGTCAATTCGCGCGCGCCGCGCCGCACCAGAGCCTCGCATTCGGCCACCACGGCGTCGGAACCGCGCGATTTCTGCCGCCCTCTGGTGAACGGCACGATGCAGTAGGTGCAAAAATTGTCACAGCCCTGCATGATGTTCACGAAAGCCTGGGCCTGGACGGTGCCGCCTTCCGGCTGCTCACGCTCGGGGTAATGGTCCAGGAAGTCGAGCAGACTGATCCGCAGCGCGGGGTCCGACGCCAGACGCTCCAGGGCCTGGGGCACCATGGCCGTGCCGTCGGTGCCGAAGACCAGACGGACAAAGGGAAAGCGGTTCCAGAATTCCTCGCCGATCTGCTGGGCGACGCAGCCGCCCACGGCCACGAACACATCCGGATCGCGGTCGGCGTAACTCTTCAGCCGGCCAAGCAGCGAGTACACCTTCTGCTCGGGCTTTTCCCGCACGCTGCATGTCGTGACCACAAAGACCTGGGCGTCGGATTCGCCGCTCTCGGTCCAGCCCCTGGAAACCAGGGACTGGGTCAACCAGTCGGCATCCGCCACATTCATCTGGCATCCAAAAGTCAGTATATGAAACCTCACGAAAACAGGTAGCCTCCTCGTATGCGTTGCGCATTGCTATGAACGTTTTTTTGACCCAGTCAACTGATTTTGAGGTCATTTCCGCGAACAGTCGCGGGTCTGCCCGTCGATCCAGCGCAAAAACGGCTCATGTCCGTGGTCCAGCGCCACCGCGACGATACACGGTACCTCATAAGGATGCATTTTCAGAACGCACGATTTGAGCGCTTCGAAAAGCGTCGCCTTCGTCTTGGCCAGAACGACCACCTCGTTCTCCTGCTGGATCCCGCCCTCCCACCAGTACATGGACCGGACCTGTGGCAGGATGTTCACGCAGGCGGCCAGGCGCTCTTCAAGCGCGGCCCGCCCGATGCGCTCGGCCGTCTCGTGATCCGGCGCCGTCATGTAGACCAGAATCTGTCCCATCTTCACCTCCATGCAAAAAACTTGAGGTTGCCCAAAAAAACTGTCAGGCAAGGCTCGGCATCTCCAGCCTCGTCTGAACGTGGAGCACCGCATGAGATCATCTTCCATCGCCGCCCGCGCCAGAGCCGTCCGGGAACGGCTGGCCAGGCGCTACCCAATGCCCCGGACCGAGCTGACCTGGAACACTCCGTGGGAACTGCTCGTGGCCACCATTCTGTCGGCCCAGTGCACGGACAGGCGCGTCAACACCGTCACGCCGGAGCTCTTCGCCACCTGGAAAACAGTGGAGCAGATGGCGGAGGCAGAGCCCGCGCAGATCGAAGAGGTCATCCGCTCCACCGGATTCTTCCGCAACAAGGCCAAGAACCTGCACGCCTCGGCGGCGAGAATCGTCTCGGAATTTGACGGCCAGGTGCCGCGCACCATGGCCGAGATGCTGACCCTGCCCGGCGTGGCCCGCAAGACGGCCAACGTGGTCCTGTCCAACGCGTTTGGCGTGCAGGCGGGCATCGCGGTGGACACCCATGTCAAACGGATCAGCTTTCGTCTCGGATTGACCCGGCAGACCAGCCCGGACAAGGTCGAGCAGGATCTGCTCAAACTTTTCCCCCGGCAGAGCTGGGGCGCGGTGAACCATTATCTGGTCCTGTTCGGCCGCGAGGTCTGCGTGGCGCGCAAGCCTCGCTGCGCCGCCTGTGAACTGGCCGACCTGTGTCCACGGAACGGGGTCACCGCCCCACTCCCTTTAACCGCAACGTAACACAAAGCGTGAACATGCATATCGGAAAATTCACCATTCACAAAACGGACGGCAAGGCCCGCCTGGGCGAACTGCATACCGCCCACGGGGTCATCCCCACTCCCATTTTCATGCCCGTGGGCACCCAGGGCACGGTCAAGGCCGTCTGTCCCCAGGACTTGAAGGACCTCGGCGCGCGCATCATCCTCGGCAACACCTACCACCTGTGCATGCGTCCCGGCGACGAGATGATCGCCCGGCGCGGCGGGCTGCACAAGTTCATGAACTGGGACCGGCCCATCCTGACCGATTCCGGCGGCTTCCAGGTCTTCAGCCTCTCGGGCCTGCGCAAGCTCTCCGAGGACGGCGTGGCATTTTCCTCGCACATTGACGGCTCCAAGCATTTTTTCTCGCCCGAAAAGGCCATCTCCATCCAGAGAAACCTGGGCTCGGACATCATGATGGTGCTCGACGAATGCGTCCCCTACGGCGCGGACCACGAGTACACCAAAAAATCGCTGGGACTGACCACGCGCTGGGCGAGGCGCTGCCGCGAAGCCTATCCCCAGGGCAGCGGAGACCAGCTCCTGTTCGGCATCGGCCAGGGCGGATTCTTCAAGGATCTGCGCGAGGAAAGCATCCGCCAGCTTATTGACATCCCCTTCGACGGCTACGCGCTGGGAGGGCTTAGCGTCGGCGAGTCCAAGCCGGAAATGTTGGACATCCTTTACCACAGCGCCCCGTTCCTGCCGGCGGACAAACCCCGCTACCTCATGGGCGTGGGCTCTCCGCTCGACATCGTGCGCGGCATCGACGCCGGCATCGACATGTTCGACTGCGTCATGCCCACCCGCAACGCCCGCAACGGCACCCTGTTCACCTCCCAGGGCAAGGTCAACATCAAGCGCGCCCAGTACACCGAGGACGACAGCACCCTGGACCCCGAGTGCTCCTGCTACACCTGCCGCAACTTCAGCAAGGCCTACCTGCGCCACCTCTATCAGGCTCAGGAGATCCTCTCCTACCGCCTGAACACCATCCACAACCTGGCATTTTTCCTGACCGTGGTCACGGGAGCCAGGAAAGCCATTGAGGACGGCACGTTCCAGGCCTACAAAGCGCGTTTCGAGGGCATCTACGATACTTAGGCGTCGCGGCAAAAAATCGTAATCCCCTTGAAGAAGAGAGGCCATGTCTTTAACCATCTGAAAAGAATGGATTCCCGCCTTCGCGGGAATGGCACCGAAGTTCCTTCGCGACTTTTTTGCAGAAAACTCAAACACAGGCAAAAAAATGGTTCATCCGGTTAAAGCGTACTTGGCTTCGTGAATCCCCAGAATTCTGAGTTTGAAGAACTCCTGATCCCGGTAGCCGTACGCCTGTCTTTTGAGCGTCTTGATCTTGTTGTTGGTT
>JAEWKZ010000066.1 GCA_023393525.1 Pseudomonadota bacterium
CGTGGGCATCGCGTAGTCGTGGGCGTTGATGTTGACGTTGACGTTGACCCCAACTTGATCATGCGCTGCGTCAAAACCAATGATATCAAGACATTGCGGGGTTGTAGTAGGCACCGATGTAGCCGGATCGCGTCGCCGGCGGAATGCCGTTGACGCGTTAAGAAGAGCTGGGCTAGGCTGCGTCAGGAGGTAGGCACCTATGCAGCTGCGCCTCTCGCGCACCACTCGCAACGGCAGGACCTACGAGTACGCCCAACTCGTTGAGAGCTATCGACGCGAGTCGGACGGCATGCCCATGCATCGGGTCGTCGCCAGCCTTGGCGCGCTGAGCCCGCTCGAGATTGAGAACCTCCGGACGACTCTGCGGGCCTCCCGCGAGAAGAAGCGGGTCGACGTCGCGATGCCGGCCGAACTCGCGAGCGCCCTCAAACCCGATGCGAACCTGGACTACCTGAACCTCGCCGTGCTTCTTGAGGTCTGGTCGGGGTGGGGGCTCTCCGGGTTGCTCGACGAACTCATTCCGCGGGGCGCGCAGGAGTGCCCGCCCTCCTCGATTCTCGCCTCACTGGCGCTTCAGCGTTGTGTCGCGCCCGGCTCGAAGCTCAAGGCAGTCCAGTGGTTCCCGCAAACCTCATTGCCCGAGTTGCTGGGACTCCAGCTTCCCCGGTTCAACAACACCCGTGTACACCGAGTCCTCGAGGACCTCGACGCCATCACGCCGTCGCTGATGAAGCGCTTGCCGCCGGTCTACCGGGAGCGGGAAGGGGCGTTCGTCTCGCTGTTCTTGGATGTGACCGACACATGGTTCGTCGGCGATGGCCCGGAGATGGCCTGCAACGGCAAGACGAAGGAGGGATTCGTCCGAAAGAAGATCGGCATCGTTCTGCTCTGCGATCAACGCGGCCTGCCAATTCGATGGGAGGTCATCCCTGGCAACACTGCCGACTGCCGCGCCATGACCGCGACGATGCAGGCCATCGCCGGGATGGACTGGGTGGGGCAGGCTCCCGTCGTCGTTGATCGCGCGATGGGCCGCTCCGCCCAGATTCGTGACATGGCACGAACTCGGCTTCGCTTCCTCACTGCGCTGACGGTGGCCGAATTCAGCGGGTACTCCGATCGGATTCCGAGCGTTCCGTTGGCCTCCTTCGAGCCTGTGGACGATAGTCAGGGTGCCCACCAGCGCTTCGCCAGCGAGCTGTCCGATTGGGCGTTGTCCGCCGGGATGACCAAAGTGAGCGACGATCTCTTCGTCCTCGATCTCGGCACGGCTCCAATCCCCGACGAAGAAGCGAGCTCCTCAACGGGTGGCCGAAAGCCCAGGCTCGGCGCTGCGTCCCTGGCGCAAGTCATGAAGCTCAGCCGTTCGATCGGTCGCGCGGTCGAGGCGGGCGAAGCGGAGTCCTACACAGCAGCAGCGCTGGCGCACGGGATTCGAAAAGCACTGGGACACAAATACGGGAGCCTGCGAACGCTCCCCGAGGATGTTCAAGAAGCGATCCTCGCGGGCTCGGTCGATGGCCGGACGCTTTCCGAACTCACCGCCATCGCCAAGGTCAAAGGCGCCGATGCTCAGCGTGCGGCATTCGCCAAGCTGCTCGAACGCGCTTCCCCTGGCACTGCCGGGTCGCCGCCGGCCGCGACCACCGCGTCTCAACCGCTCCCGAAATCCGAGCCGCAGCGGGTCCGTGTGGTTGCCTACTTCAACCCCTCTCGCTTCTTGAACCAGCGGCAGACCGCTCGCGACCTCCTCGAGCGCATCGCTCGTTTCGTGGCCGATCTCAACACCCGCGCCAGCAAGCCGCGAAGCAGGCTTACCCCAGACCGGATGCGTTCGGCCCTCGATCGTGAACTCCGCATGCATGACGTCATCGACGCCTATGCGATCACACTGGCCAGCGATGAAGTCGCCGGTCAGGTTCGCCATCGGATTGCGGCAACGCTGCGTCAGCAGGAGTGGGAGCGCCGCCGACGCCATGACGGTCTCTGCGTGCTCGTGTGCCACGAGGAGCTGCAGACCCCCCCAGCGGAGCTTTGCCGGCTCTACCGGGCCAAGGATGCGGTCGAGAAGGACTTCCAGGACATCAAGAGCCTCATCGAAATGCGCCCGGTGCGTCACCACACCGATGCGAAGGTGCGGGCCCACGTGACGATCTGCATGCTGGCCCTGCTGCTCAAGCGCACCCTCGCGCTTCGCCTCGCCGACCTCAGCCCCGATCGCGCTCTAGAGTTACTGAGCGGATGCCATCTCAACTGGTATCTGACCGAGGGGCGTTCGCGGTACGTACTCACGAAGCTCAACCAGACCCAGCGCGCGATTCTACGCGCTCTCCGGATGGAGCATCTCGGAGACGACGAGAAGGTCGCGGCGCGCGTCACTCCGCGCTGACCGCCCCGTGTGCCTACAGTGACGCCCGCAAGACCTTGAAGGGCCAGTCTTTTTTCAGTGAGGTGGTCAAGTTGGGGTCCACGTCCACGTCCACGTCCACGACCACGACCACGACTACGACCACGACTA
>JAEWKZ010000048.1 GCA_023393525.1 Pseudomonadota bacterium
GCGCTATGTGTTTCTTCGGGACGATTTGCGGCAAAGGACGGGCCGATTACTTCGCTAACGCTTCCCCCTGTCGGGTGCGTAGAGGACTTTCACCTCCAAGTGGGTGCGCCCTGCCGGGCGCACCGAAAAAAAAAGCCCGGAAGCTTTCGCTCCCGGGCTTTTGCCCAGCATATCCCCACTTCTCACTTCGAGTCGTGAAGGTCCTCGCCAAGTTCCTGCAACATCGAACGAATGGCGGCAAGCTTCTCGCGATGCTTCCCGTCCAGGCGATTATCCAGATCCTCGGCGGCGTGAGCCATGGCCTTGACCTGGTTTTCCATGGTCATGATCGATGTCCGCCGCGGCAGGGTGTCAAGCAGTGTCACCTTGCCGTCCAGGGCGGCATGCCTGGCATCGAGATCCAGCACCGCGCTGTTGAGGGACTTGAGTTCCTCGATCTCCCGGCCAAGCCCCGCCACGTTCTGATGCAAAGCGTAAAAAAAGACAAAAAGAAGCAGGATGGCGCAGGCTGCAAGCCCCACGGCCACCCGATCCCTTCCGAATGCGCCTTTTGATTCCATGCTCCCTCCCGGACAGCGACTGATTGATGAATTTTCGGGGCCAGGCCCTGGCGACCCGCGAGAGGCGCCGGGCCTGGAATCAATTGATCAGCGCCTGCAAGGGGGCCGGAATGCCGCCCCCGCGGCTGATGAACCCCGCGGAGACCCCGTTGCTGCGCACGGGCATGATCTCGGCCTCGCCCAGCAGACCGCCGAAGTGGACCCTGTCGCCAGCCTTTTTGCCGGGAACGGGGATGAGACGGCAGGCGGTGGTCTTCTTGTTGATCATGCCGATGGCCATCTCGTCTGCAATAATCGCGGACAAGGTTTCGGCGGTGGTGTCCCCGGGCAGGGCCACCATGTCGAGCCCGACTGAGCACACGGCGGTCATGGCTTCCAATTTTTCAAGACAGAGGTGGCCGGCGGAAGCGGCAGCCGCAATGTTCAAATCCTCGCTGACGGGGATGAAGGCGCCGCTCAGGCCACCGACGCGCGAACTGGCGAAGGCGCCGCCCTTCTTGACCGCGTCGTTGAGCATGGCCAGGGCCGCCGTGGAACCGGGCACGCCGATGGCCCCAAGCCCCAGGGACTGGAAGATCTCGCCGACACTGTCGCCGACGTTGGGCGTCGGAGCCAGCGAAAGATCGACGATGCCGAATTCCACGGCCAGGATGCGCGCCACTTCGCGGCCGATGATCTCGCCCACGCGGGTGACCTTGTAGGCCGTACGCTTGATCACGTCGGCCAGTTCGCCCAGATGCGCGCCCGGATTGTCCTGCAGGGCGCGGTCGATGGCCTTCTTGACCACGCCGGGGCCGCTGACGCCGACATTGATGACGGAACTTGCCTCGCCCACGCCCAGGTAGGCTCCGGCCATGAAGGGCACGTCCTCGGGAATGTTGGCGAAAACCACCAGCTTGGCGCAGCCCAGCCCGTCACGGTCGGCCGTGCGCGCGGCGGCGGCCTTGATGGTCCGCCCCATGAGGGCCACGGCGTCCATGTTGATGCCGGCCCGGGTGGTGGCCACATTGATGGATGAGCACATGCGGTGGGTCACGTCCAGGGCTTCGGGGATGGCGTCGATGAGGGCCAGGTCGCCCTTGGCCATTCCTTTTTCGACCAGGGCTCCGAATCCGCCGATGAAGTCGACGTTCACGTCCTTGGCGGCCTGGTCCAGAGTCTTGGCCACCTCGACCATGCCCCGGCTGTCGAAGGGTGCGGCGGCCACGGCGATGGGACTGACAGAAATGCGCTTGTTGACCACGGGAATGCCGAAGCGATCTCCGACCTCGTCGCACACGATGACAAGATCTCTGGCCAGGGTGGTGATGCGTTTATATATGGTATCGGTAAACCTGGACAGGTCGTGGGACGCGCAGTCGAGCAGGCTGATGCCGAGCGTCACCGTGCGTACGTCCAGATTCTCGTTCTTGATCATGGAAAGGGTGGAAAGAACCTCGCGGTCGTTGAGCATGCCTGGTCTCCTAAACTCTGTGAATCGTTTCAAAAATATCGCGGTGCTGGACCGACACGTCAAGTCCGAACCCGGAACACGTCTCCTGCATGACCCGGCGCAGATGGCGATGCTCCACGCCTGCGGGGACATCGACCTCGAAGATCATGATCATTTCGTCCACGCCTTCATCCTGGGTGATGATGGCCCGGAAATGAACCACGTTGCAGGCCAGGGATGCGATGGCGCCGGTCACGGCGGCGATGGTCCCGGGCTTGTCCACGCCCCTGGTGGTGATGACGAAGGGCTGCGTGTCCGCGGCGGGAACCTGGGCCGGGACCGCCATGGGCCGCAGATGGGCGCTGAGTTCCATGTCGGCCAGGGCCTCGTTCAGACTCCGTCCGATCTCATCCAACGGATGGGCGTCGGGATTGAGGACGATGAAGATGGACGCGAACTCGGTTTGCAGGATGGTCTGGCTGACATCTTCGATGTTGCAGCCATGCGTGAACAGGATGGTCGATATTTTTGCCAGGATGCCCGGCTTGTCTTTGCCGATGACCGACAGCACGAATTTATTCATTGATCCTCCGAATCTTGGGAAAGTCATGGTCTATGGCTTGCCGCATGGGCAGGCGTCAAGCCTTATCCCCACACGGCTCTGGTCAAACAAAATGGAAAAGGCTAGGTGGCTGGCACGTAAGTACATCAACCCCATCGAGGTGAAAATGGCACAAATAGGTACCCCGCTCTCCCCTTCCGCCACCAGGGTGCTCATGCTCGGGTCCGGCGAACTGGGCAAGGAAGTCGTCATCGAGCTGCAACGGCTCGGCGTTGAAGTCATCGCCGTGGACCGATACGAAAACGCCCCGGCCATGCAGGTCGCCCACCGCAGCCATGCCGTATCCATGCTGGACGGCGCGGCGCTGCGCGCGATCATCGAAAACGAAAAACCGGACTATATCGTCCCCGAAATCGAGGCCATCGCCACTGACACGCTCGTGGAACTCGAAGCCGAAGGCTACACGGTCATCCCTACGGCCCGAGCCGCGAAGCTGACCATGAACCGCGAGGGAATTCGACGCCTGGCCGCCGAGGAGCTGGGGCTTGCGACATCGCCCTACCGTTTCGCCGAAACCTACGAGGAGTATCTCGCCGCCATCGAAGGCGTCGGAACGCCGTGCGTGGTCAAGCCCATCATGAGTTCCTCCGGCAAAGGCCAGTCCGTGGTCAAAACACCCGCCGACGCCGAAAAGTCCTGGAAATACGCGCAGGAAGGCGGGCGCACGGGCAAAGGCAAGGTCATCGTCGAGGGGTTCGTTGATTTCGACTACGAAATCACTCTGCTCACGGTGCGCCACTCCGGCGGGACATCCTTTTGCGCGCCCATCGGCCACTACCAGAAGGACGGCGATTACCAGCAGTCCTGGCAGCCCCAGCCCATGAGCCCGGCGGCCCTGGCCGAGGCCCGGCGGATGGCCGAAGCCGTGACCGGAGCCCTGGGCGGGCGCGGCATTTTCGGCGTGGAACTGTTCATCAAGGGCGACACGGTCTACTTCAGCGAAGTCTCGCCCCGACCCCACGACACGGGACTGGTCACCCTCATCTCCCAGGATCTTTCGGAGTTCGCCTTGCACGCCCGGGCCATACTCGGTCTGCCAGTACCGGCCATCCGTCAGCTGGGACCATCGGCCTCCAGCGTCATTCTGGTCGAGGGAACCTCCAGCCGCGTGTCGTTCGGCAACCTGGAAACCGCCCTGGCCGAACCGGACACGGACCTGCGGCTGTTCGGCAAGCCCGAAGTCTCCGGCAAGCGGCGCATGGGCGTGCTCGTGGCCCGCGACGAAAGCCTGGAAAGAGCCCTGGACAAGGCCAAGAAAGCCGCCTCGGCGGTCACGGTCGCGCTCTGAGGCGTGACCAGGATTGTCTTGTCAACGCCTGTGGCTTGACATAGACAGCATCGGTCCAGGCGATATCCGCCGCCCCATACGGCGCGCAGCCCGCACAAAGGGCCGCGACCGACCCCTCTCAAGGAGACATCATGTTGAAAAAATTCGCATTGCTACTGTGTCTGGTTTGCATCTGCGGCACCGCCTACAGCGGTGAAAAGGAACATCGGGCCCAGGCCGAGGAACTGATCAAAATCACCGACGGCGACACGGTCATGGAAAAGATGAAGGCCCAGGTGACCATGATTTTCCAGCAGATCGCGTCCCAGATGAACATCCAGGAGGCGGACAAGCCCAAACTGGAAAAGTATTCCGCCCGCTTCGACGCCATCCTGAAGGAAGACATGGCCTGGGAAAAGCTCAAACCCCAGTACATAGACCTCTACACTTCCGTTTTCACCGAAGAGGAAATCAAAGGGCTGGTTGATTTTTACAAATCCGATCTGGGCAGAAAGTTCACGGCCAAGATGCCCGACCTCATGCAGCAGAGCATGACTGTCGCCCGCACCTACATGCAGGGCGTGGTGCCCAAGCTCGAAGCGCTGACCGAAGAAATGCGCCTGGATTTCGAAGGCGCAGAAAACGGCACGTCCACCACTCAGACGCCCGCGGGCGAAAAGTAGAACGACGAAAAATAGTCTTGTTTTTGTCGACGAAAGGCTCCCCGGCATGCCGGTGGAGCCTTTTTTTTTCGCCTTCAGGCCAACAACGCGCGGATCTCCCGCCTCGCCGCTTCCAAAAACTTCGGATACGCGGCCTTGACCGGCGCGGAAAGCTCCATGCACCACTCCGAAATGGTCAGGGGTTCGATGCCGATGACCATGAGCGAGGGCTTGTTGCCCAACAGTTCGGCCATCTTCAGCGAGTCGAGAAGATCGATGTCGTGGAGCGAGAGACGCTGCTCGTAATTGTCCCGCAGGTTCTCTTCCGTGAAGCGATACACGGTCCCCGGCTCCCGGCCGCCCTTGACGGTGTCGAGAACGAGCACCCTTTCGTATTTCTGGAACACGTAAAAAATATCCTGGGTAAAGGTGGCTCCGTCCAGAAAATCGACCTTTTCCAGATCCCACTCCTCTTCCCCGGCGAGCTCCGTGACCGCGTGCACTCCTGCGCCATCGTCGGTCAGAAGCAGGTTGCCCACCCCCAGCACCAAAAGTCGTTTCATGCCATATTCTCCAAATCAAGCGTTCCCGATGCGGCCATCGTGTTCACGATGCTCCTAAAAAAAAGGGCCGGTTTCCCGGCCCTTCGTGGTTCTACAGATCCGCGTTAGTCAATGTTGACAACGTGTTCTTCACCGGTCTCAGCGTGCAGCACGTGCACGGCACAGCCCAGTCACGGGTCGTAGGCGCGCACCAGGCGGCCCACATTGACGGGATTCTTGATGTCGGGAACCGGCACGCCGATGAGGGCTTCCTCGATCGGACCGCGCTGGCCCATGTCATCGCGGGGGTTGGCGTTCCAAAGAGTCGCGGACACGATCTGGTAATTCTCGATCTTCTTGTCCTTGATCTTCAGGTAGTGCAGCAGGGACCCGCGGGGCGCCTCGGTGAAACCGGTGCCTTCGGCGGCATCCGGAATCTCGGACTTGACGTAGGTTTCGGCGCCGGGCTGAACCTGCTTGAGCCATTTTTCAACGGCCACGGCGGTGACCCAGGTCTCCTCGGCACGAGCCACGTGGCGGCCCATGATGGAGAAGGCCTTGTCGCCCAGATCGCGGAAGTTCTTGGCTTCAATGCCATAGAGTTCCTTGAGCAGTTTCTGGCCGACGGGGCTCAGTTCCGGGTTCTGGACCCACATGCGGGCCAGCGGACCGACTTCGCAAGGCTTGTCCTTGTAACGGGGAGCCTTGACGAAGCTGTACGCGCCGGGCTTGTCCGGATTGGGGTTCGTTTCGCCGACGCTGTAATGCAGGCCGCCGGGAGCGGAATGATCAAAGAAGGAATGTCCGACATATTCCTTGACCAGTTTGGGATCGAACGCCTCGTCCTTGCCGTCCATGTAGACGCCGGGCTTGAGCAGGAAGGTCTTGTAGTCGTCGTCTTCGGGGAAAACGCCGAAGGCGATGACGTTCTTCCAGCCGATGCCGGTCTCGAACAGATCGGTGTACACGGAACCCAGGGTGTAGATCAGAGGCAGGTATTCCTCGATCACGAACTTCTGGACTTCCTTGAAGCGGGCCGCGTATTCGGCAACCTTTTCCGCCGTGGGGATCTCGGTGGCGCCGCCGACGACCATGCCCTGGACGTGCGGCATGCGGCCGCCGAACATGGCGACCATCTCGTGACAGATGCGGCGGATTTCCAGTGCCTTGAGGTACTGATTCAAACCGTAGGTGTTGGTCGCGTCAGCCTTGGCCCCGTCCTTGATGCGGTCGGTCAGAAGGTCCGCATTGGCGTACCGGGGGACAAAGGGAGAAACGTCGGGACCCTTGACGTAATCCAGGGCGGCCAGGTGATAGAAATGCAGGATATGAGACTGCAGATAGTTGGCGCCGAAGATCAGGTTACGGGTGATGCGGCCGTTGGTGGTTACTTTGACGCCGAAGGCGTCGTCCTGGGCCATGACGGAAGCGGTGCAGTGCGCCGTGGGGCACACGCCGCAGATGCGCTGGACGATCTGGGAGGAATCCCGGGGATCGCGGCCGCGCAGAATCTGCTCGAAACCGCGGAACATGCCGCCGGAACACTTGGCATCGACGACCTTGCCGTCCTTGACTTCAACCTCAATCTTGAGATGACCTTCAACCCGGGTCAACGGATCGATGGAAATCTTGACTTTCCCGTCAGCTGCGGGAGTAGCTGCTTGTGACACGTGCGTCCTCCTTGATTATTCCGCTACATAGAAAGGAGACTTTCCGTCCGGAAAGTCCGGTTCCACACAGCCGATGCACACGGCGTTCTCGACACACCAGTTTATGCCGTTGTTCCAGCGACGCTTGGCGCAATCGGCATAGGTGGACGGGCCCTTGCAGCCAAGTTCGGCCTTGCAGCCGGGCTTGGTGAAGGTCTCCGCGAATTCGGAGTTGTCGTATTTATCAAGATACGGACAGTTCTCGTGGATGTTGTCGCCAAAGAACAGCAGCGGGCGTCCGTCGTCATCCAGCTCGGGCAGGGGATGCTCGGTGGGATTGAGGACGTGGCTCCAGGCGGCGACCAGGGTGCCGACCATCCAGTCCGGATGGGGCGGACATCCGGGCACGTTGACCAGCAGTTTTTCGATCTTTTCGTCGGCAAAGAAGTCACGCACGCTCTTGGCGCCAGTGACGTTGCCGGCCGCGGCAGGAATGCCGCCATACGCGGAACACGTGCCCACAGCCACGGTGGCCAGGGATTTGGGTGCCAGATCCCGGATCAGTTCCATCATGGTGACTTCATGGTGATGCCCTTTGGCATCCAGAGTCTCACCGACAATGCAGTAGCGACCTTCCTTGGCTGTGGGAATGGCACCTTCCACCAGCAAGAAAAAGTTGCCGTTAAACTTTTCAGCAATTTCGTACATGTGTGCCAATGCCATCTCGCCTTCACTTGCCATGACGGTGGGATGGAACTCAAGGCTGATCACATCCAGCAGAATCTCCTTGATTCTGGGATGGACGGCGTTGAGCAGAGAAACGGAACACCCAGTACAACCCTGTCCCTGTACCCAGATGACCGGAGCTTTCTTGGCCCCTTCGGTCATGGCATGCAGAATGCCCGGATGATAGATCTGAGAGATCCCCAAACCGGCGACACCTGCGGAGCACAGTTTCACGAACTCACGTCTGCTAAGACTCATACCCTCCTCCTTCAAAAAGGTAATAGCGTGCAGAGACTTCGGACCTTTTTTCACGAGCGGTCAGATATCCTTAAATTTCTTGATATGTCAACGCAGTTTGGATCGAAAATAATGATTTCGCCCATCTACGCACGACATCCCAAATTTGCGCACATTTTTTAGCACAATAGTTAAAAAATAGTATTTTAAATAATATCTTTTTTAAATTCATGCTACCGAGCGCGTAATTACCCCTTATTTTGAGTAAAATCACGACACATGGCGAGCCGTGAAACACAAGGTCAGTTGCGACGTGGATAATAGGCGTGCGTCGAGTTATGCTGCATGAGAAATTGGTGGATATGGTCGCCGTCGGAAAAAAAGGTCACCGATCCGAGAATCGGCTCCGGGGAATCGGGATTCTCGCCATAGACGTAGATGAAACGGTTGAACCGGAACAAGGGCCTCGTGAGTCCAAGACCTTCGACGTGCAGAACGAGGTGGCCGCTGCGCCCCCGGTCATCCTCGATCCACACTCTGCCGAGCTTGCCGAGGGTATATTCCCCGACATAATTCTCCTCTATGAACTCCTCCGTCGCCACCCCGTGCATGAACCTGGCTTCGGCGCCATGCTTGAGGGTGTCCTGGCCCGATTCGTTGGCAAGCACCGTCACCCCGCTCCGTGGCGCGATCTGTCCGATCGGAACCAGGGCTTTTGCGACGCCTTTCGGTTCGGGTGTTGGACCGTCGACAGCCGCCGAAGAACGCATGTCCTGAACCCGGGGTTGCCGCCGCGGCGCGGCGACGGTTTTCACTTTTTTCTCGGCGACCGCGGTTTCCGGGGCAGAAGCGCGCACTGGATTTCTGGGGGCCGTGGCGGGGTCAGGCTGCATTTCGACAGGCGGGACAGAATCGGGCTTGACCGTCTCGGAGCCAACCTCCCGGACAGGGGCAGCGACGGGCCGAGAGGCGACAAGGTCCAGAAGCAGGAGCCTGTCCAGGACCAGTTCGCGCACGGGCCTGAATTCAAGAACCCAGCCGCTCAGCCCGTGCAGGATGAGCGAAAGGAGAAGGCACCCCGCCATCACGCATTTACCGCACGCAAAAGCATGACCGCGCCGCTCCCCGTTCCCTGGCAATCCGGACAAAGAAGCATGACCCGAAGAAAAGATACATGCACATCGTGGTACGGACCGGTTCATATTGTCCTTTCCTTCCACCCGTGGTATTATAAAAAATCGAAATGTTCCACAGGAGGCGGATATGCGAAAGCTGGTCTGGACAGTGCTGGCAGTGTTCGTGGCAGCATTCGATGCATACCCATCTTGGAATATAAGCATCGTTCACAGTTACCACAAGGAGTACGCCTGGGAACAACAGCTGACCAGCGGCCTTGTGGACGCCCTCCCGAAAAACGCGACGCTTGACCACCTATACCTGGACACAAAACGACTGCCCAAAACCCAACATGCGCAAGCGGCCAGAAAAACCCTGTGCCAATTGGAAACGAACCGTCCGGACCTGATCATCCTCTGCGACGACAATGCCGCCAGATATCTTGGCCCGCGACTCAAAAATCGCGCCACTCCCGTCGTATACGTGGGTCTGAACCGCAATCCCAGGGATTACGGGCTCTTTCCGGCCGACAACATGACCGGAATCCTGGAGCGCCCCCTGATCAAGCGCTCGTTGCATTCCATGTGCCGTCTGGTCAACCCGGACGACACCAAGGTGCTCATTCTGTTCGACTCGGACTCCACGTCTGACGCGGTTCTGCACGAGGCCTTCAAGGGGGAGACCTGTTTCCGGTTGGGCAAGGTCCAGGTGGAAATCAGGCAGTACGAATTGGTGACGGACTGGAAGAACGCGCTTTTGCAAGCCAAATCCGCAGGTTTCGACACCGTTTATATCGGCCTCTACCATACCTTGCGCACCCGATCAGGAGAACATGTTCCGGACGAGGAAGTGATCGCCTGGGCGAGTGCCCACGCCACCGTGCCCATTTTCGCCTTTTGGGATTTCGCGGTGGGCAAGGGGAAGACCATCGGGGGACACGTCTTGAGCGGTCGCGATCAGGGTCTTGCGGGAGGGGAAATGGCATCCGAAATCATGGCCGGCACGCCCCCGTCGGAGATCGCTCCCCGTAGCGCCAAAGACGGGTCGTACCAGTTCAGCCTGCACGAATTGCGGCGATTCGGAATCACCCTGCCCCGGACAATCCGCGAGCAGGCGGTCCTGCTTCCCTGACGCGCCTTGCGCAATTTCCGGATGCAGCCAGGGCGAAGCATTCCTTGACCGAAAGCGGGTCCATCGTTACCAGCCATTTTTATGAGCAAAGAAAACACGCACCAAAAAAAGCAGTACATTCTGGATCACGAATCAGCTCTGGCCCACCAGTTGGCAGGACTGGTTCTCGACAAACCCAAACCGCCCATCTGGATGATCTTTGTCCCCGTCTTTTTTGTCTTTTTCGTACAGAAAATGAATCAGTATAAAAACGGGCTCAAGGACTTCGTGGAAAACTACCTCAAATCACGCCGGCGCGCGCTCGAAGCGGCCCTGGAAGCCGAGGAAACAGGAATACCCACCGACATAAAGGCTCTGACCGAATCGATGGAGAACGTCCCGGTTCAGGCCAGGCCCCTCTACGCGGAATGGATGGCGGTACTCGTCGATCACTATCAGCAGCTTCTGTCCTCGCAGGGCAACAGCCATGCCGCGCTGGTACGGTCGGGATATCGCAACAAAACCAACTTCCTCTTGTTCTGCAACAGCCTGAACAAAGCGGAAAAAGCCTACAGCATGGCCCTTCTCCCAGAACTGGATGGAGACAACAAGGACATTGCCCACGTCATCGAAAAAATCGACGTGTGCGTCACAGACATCCGCCGCCGTGATGCGGACAATATCTTTCCATGACATGCGTGGCGCGGATACGGGTCTGGCCCGAATATCCGCGCCGTCCCCTTCGACGCAAGAACAAAGAACTCTCAAGCCGTCACCCGAAAAGGGGAGGCCAAGGCATGGAGCCGTCGCAACAAAACGTCATGTGAAAGCGCAGCCCCCTGCATTTCCTTCAACCGACCGGATTAAACGGATTTCACGCCATTGCCCGACGCGATATGCCAGCCCATGCCGGACACGCGCCGGCGGCGATGACAAGCAGGCTTTTTCACGACTCTTCGCAGCGTCATCACGGCATGCGCCATGTGACCCAAACAAGCGCGGTTGTCGCCTACCCGCCTCATACCACGAGCCGACCCCGTCTCAAGCAGCGGGAAGGCTAAAGCATTTCCTCCATCTGGGTAAAAAAATCCTCCCGCTCGAACGCCGGGGCATGCTTTTCCTCCAGCCTGTCCAGACTGGCAAGAAACGCATCCCACCCTTCAATCTCCTCGACCTTGGCCTTGTCGCAGAAAATCTTGAAACGGGTTCCTTTGGGGCACTTGGTCAGATTGATCTCGAAACTGCGCCCCTGGGTGTACACGGTCCAGTGCGCGGACCAGCTGGTCCGATCCCCTTCCGTCTTTTTGTATTTCTCAAAAAAGGCTTCGAAAATCTCGGTAATCCGCTTTGCGTCCATTGCCTCCTCCCTGGTTCAAAAATCCGGCGCCCGGACGGGCGCCCCGAATCGTGGCGGATGCCCTTCGCCCGCTTCGTGGACTTGCCCTTTGACCTGGCTCAGGCGTATTGGTAGGACCAATTCCACCGGAGAAACATTGTGACCACATCCAATCGGCAAAAAAGAATCTACGAAGAAATCACCACGCGGCTTCAGACCCTCGTACACAATGACGACCTCAAGCCCGGCGACCGGTTGCCGCCGGAACGCCAACTCGCGATTATGTTTGGTGTATCCCGCAATTCCGTGCGTGAGGCAATCAAAAGTCTGGAACAGCACGGCATGCTGATCAGCAGACCCGGCGCGGGCACCTACATCGCCGCGAACACTCGGGCCAATCTCGCTTCGGCCCTGGAAGACGCCTTCGCGCGCGAAAGGCACAGGCTGGATGACATTTTTGAATTGCGACTTCTGCTCGAACCGCAAATCGCCCACCTGGCCGCCCAGCGCATCAGCCGCCCCGAACTGGAAGAACTGCGGGGTCTGGTCGAAAAATACGAAAGCAATCTCACGAACGGGCTGCCGGTCTTTTTCCTTGATCAGGCTTTTCACGACACCATAGCCGCCGCCACGGGGAACCAATCCCTCATGACGCTCATGGAGCAGATGCACGACCTGCTCGACGAAATCCGGGACGACGCCCTGCAATCTCCGGCCAGAAGCGCCAATTCACTGCGCGATCACAGGCAAATTCTGTCCGCGCTGAGCGAACACGACCCGGATGGGGCTCGGGAAGCCATGACCGAGCATCTCAAGCATACCCGGGAGATTGTCTTCAACTCAACCAAGGGAGAATAATCAATGAAAGAAATTCGCAAAACTGCCCGAGATCTGATGACGGGATTCTGTCGCGTCTGTCCGGTCTGCAACGGCAAGGCCTGCGCCGGGGAAGTTCCTGGCATGGGAGGCCTCGGGACCGGTTCGGCCTTCATGGCCAACGTGCAGACCTTGGCCAAAGTCACGTTCAACATGCGCCTCATGCATGAAATCTCCGAACCCGACACCAGGACGAGCCTGCTCGGCCTGGACTTGTCCATGCCCGTCATGGCGGCCCCCATCGGGGGAGTCTCGTTCAACATGGGCGGCAAGCGCACCGAGGAGGAGTATATCGGCGCGATCATCGATGGATGCAAGCAGTCCGGAATCGTAGGCTGCACCGGAGACGGCGTGCCCCCCTTCATCCATGAAGCCGGACTGGCCGCGATCACGGCGGCAGGAGGCTGCGGCATTCCGTTCATCAAGCCATGGGAGAGCGACGAACTTTACGAAAAACTGGCCAAGGCCAAAGACAGCGGCACCACGATCGTGGGCATGGATATCGACGCGGCCGGCCTTATCACGCTGCGCAAGATGGGACGGCCCGTTTCCCCGAAATCCGTCGAAACGTTGCGTGAAATCATCGGCAAGGTCGGATTGAAATTCATCGTCAAGGGCATCATGACGGTCGAAGACGCGGCATCGGCGCGGGAAGCCGGAGCCGACGCCATTGTCGTGTCAAACCATGGAGGCAGGGTTCTCGACCATACTCCGGGCACCGCCGAAGTCTTGCCGGGCATAGCGCGGGAGATGAAGGGAAAACTTGCGATAATCGTGGACGGAGGGGTGCGCACGGGAGCCGACGTGCTGAAAATGCTCGCTCTGGGTGCGGACGCGGTCATGATCGGCAGGCCGTTCAGCATCGCCGCCATGGGCGGTCTTGCTGAAGGAGTCGCGGCCTACTGCGCGGCGTTGCGCACCGAACTCATGCAGGCCATGGTCATGACCGGCACAGAGTCCATCGCAAAAATCTCGCCGTCGCTGCTCTACGGAAAAGCCTGAAAAAAGGGCCGGAAAACCGGCCCTCTATCCCCTGAACTTCAAGCCCGTCTCGTAAACAGGCAACCCGCGCTCGGGAATCTCCTTGCTCCAACAGACGGCCACCGGATAGCGATCGAATTCTCCCATGGACGACTCCGGAGAATACCCTTCCAGGGACAGCTCCAGTTTGGCGCCCTGCTGAATGGGAGTGCGAGTCTTCAGGCAGAGCCCGCCGTCGCTGTAATTTATCAGACGTGCGTACTGGGTCCGGTTTTGGCCCTCGTAGACGTAGCGGACAGGCACCAGGCAGTCTTTTCGAATGTGCATGCGTTTATTCTCGGACATTGCGATCCTCCTCGTGTTTTGTCCCGGTTCCTCGGGGACCGGAAATGAACCCAAACATCACTTTGCTGTCATACAACTAGCCGATTCCGAAAAAAGAGGCAAATTTCGAATTCCGAGAAAAGTTCAAAAAAATCCTTGCCATTTGGAACGCCCCTCTATATTAACCGACTTCGCTTTCGGGGCAACCCAAAGCGAACACGGCGAGGTAGCTCAGACGGTTAGAGCATGCGGCTCATATCCGCAGTGTCGGGGGTTCAATTCCCTCCCTCGCTACCACTACCGACAAAGGACTTCAGCCATTGGGCTGGAGTCCTTTTTTTTATGCGCCTCCCGGGCAAGCCGGGCGACCATGAATTCTGAAATATCCACAACTAGCCGACATAACGGCGCAGCTTGGGCATCCTTCCCGGAAAAGCGGGCGTCTGTCCGCTCTTGACGCTCCCACCAGAAACTATAACAGAAAATTGATTATTGAAAAACTCTCCGAAATGTGAAAATAAAAAACACATTACGTTGTGCTTGCTTCGATAATTGACAAATGATTTGCAACCCGGTGGATCACGATGAATTTTTTCGAAAAAATTGGAACCCGAAAAAACACGAAAATTTCATTCCGCACAGACGATGAGACCCTTTTCCAACTCAAAGCGATCTGCCGTATAGAGAACAAAACAATTTCTTCTTTAATAGAAAACATTCTTACGGATTATATTCTTATTCACCAGACTCCACTGCAAACAGAACAGGAAAAACGACACTCTCCAAGAAAGAAATGCGCCATACCCGCCGTGATTTTTTCGAAAATCGACAGCAATTTACAATCTAAAGGAATGATAATCAGCCTGTCGTCAAACTCAGCTCAAGTCGTTATAAAAAAATCAATGCCTGAAGAAATAATCAAGAATGATATTTATATTTTGTTCGAATTGCCAAAAATAGACCATCAGTTCTTGATAAATTGCAATATTTTTCGACACAAATGTATAGATTCCGAATGTATTCTTATTCTGAATTTTGAAATACAAAATGAAATCGACGAAAGAATTCTGCAAAATTTTTTAGTTAAAAATGAATATTCCGAAATTTTGGATGCATAAGCATCGTTATTTACTATTTTTATTGTTTTTATATCATAAGGACAGGCAATGGAAACAAAAACATTGTTAAAGAGAAGAGTTTTGCGAGATGATGTCGCTGAATATTTGATGGAATCCATTCTCAAAGGCGAACTCAATCCCGGTGACAAGATAGTGGAATCCAAACTGGCCAGGGAATTATCCATCAGCCAGGGAGCCGTGCGCGAAGCAATCCGCGACCTGATCGCGCAGGGCGTCCTCGAAACGGAACCGTACAAGGGAACGCGCATACGAACCCTCACCAAAGAACAGCTCAACGATTATTACGACGTTCGCACCGAAATCGAAGCTCTGGCCGTGCGGTGGAGCATCATCAAGCACCAGTCCAAATACCTGGATCTCGCCTATCTTAAGAGCTGCGTCGACAACATGAAGATCTGCGTCGACAACAATGATTCCAAAAATATGCGCAAGCACGACATGGCTTTTCACCTGGCCATTGTGCAGGCCGCGCACAGCGAGTCTCTGGAGAAGGCCTGGAATTCGCTGGGAAACTACTACTGGACCTACATCGCGGTTTACTACGACCACGCGGCATCACTGCTCCAGGCCCAAGTCGTCAAGCATCGCACAATGTACGAAGCCATCGCCGCCGCGGACATCAACGCCTACGCCAATTGCGTACGCGGACATTACTTCGACACCAACCAGTTATTTCCGGAAAAAAAGCCGATCTCCTGATTCCCGCTTTTCCGTCCCAGTCCCCAGCCCGCAGTTCCAACGCAGAAAGGCCGCTTGATGACAAGCGGCCTTTCTGCGTTGGAACTGCGGGAGAACGCGTTACATGATGCGAGGCTGAATGAAAATGAGAAGTTCCGCCTTGCTTTTCGTGTCGTAGGTGTTCTTGAAAAGCCAACCCAGCCCGGGCACGTCTCCCAAGCCGGGAATCTGGTTCTTGCCCGTGGTTTCAGTGGACTTCTGCACGCCACCGATGACAATGGTCTCACGATCGCTCACCATCATCTTTGTCTTGGTCTGCTTGGTATCAATGTCTCGACCATCGCTCTTGGGGCTGTCATCGCTGATTTCGAGGTCCAGAATGAGCTTGTTGTCCGGGGTGATCTGCGGCAGGACCGAGATCTTCAGCACCGCTTCCTCGTACTCGGTCGTGGTGCCGCCGCTCTCCGACTCTGTCGCCGTGGCGAGCTTGGTGCCCTGCTGGATCTCCGCCCTGTTGTTGTTCAGCGTCAAAATCCGGGGTGAAGAAATCGTCTTCACCAGATTCTTGGTTTCACCCAGTTGCAGGGCGGCATCGAGACTGAACAGATCCTCTCCGAAAAACTTGCCGATCTTGCCGCCGATGGTGAAGCCGGGGACGGTGTTCACGGCGGCCCAGCCGTCGTTCAACCCAATGCTGCCGCCCCACTGCGAACCAGGAACCGGATCGCCATCGTCATCCACACCTCTGTAATATTTGTTGTCCGCACCCCACTGCACTCCCAGGCTGCGCTGGAATTCATCAGTGGCGTAGACTAGGCGAGCCTCAATCATGACCTGGCGTTCGGCGCGGTCGAGTTTCTTGATGAAACTGTCGACGCGCTTCAAGGTGTCCTCGGTGTCGGTGACGATGAGGATATTTGTCCGGGGATCGGAAGAGACGGACCCGCGTCCGGTCAGCATGGTCTTGACCTTGCCTTCGAACTCGGCGGCGGTGTTGTAGTTGATCTGCATGTACTCGGTCTTGAGCGGCGCCAGATTCTGCATGCTGACCTGCGCCTGGATGGCGGCTTCGCGGGCCTTCTGCAGCTGGACGCGTTCGGCCTCGAGTTTCGTGGTCGAGGCGATGCGCATGATGTTGCCCTTTATGACCATGCCGAGATTCCTTTGCAAAAGCACCAGGTCGAGGGCCTGATCCCAGGGGATGTCCACGAGCTTGAGGGAGATCTTGCCCGAGATATCGTCATCGAGAATCAGGTTGTAGCCACTGATTTCAGAGATCAGACGCAGGACATGCTCGACGTCCGCATCCTGCAGGTCGATGGAAATCCTTTCGCCGGTGTAGCGTTCCTTCATTCCGGGGAAAAGGGTGTTGAGTTCCTGAATTTCACTCGTCTCCTCGACGGGTTCCTGCAACGCGGCAGCGGACGGGGCCGCCGAACGCGGCGCGGCGGGAGCGCTCTTGCCCTTGATCAGGATGTGGGTCTCGTCGCCTTTGCGCAGTACGGACAGCGCGGGGTTCTTCGCACCGGCGAAAAGCAGGTACGCGTTCCCTTCGTTGTCATTGTAGGCGGTGACATATTCTATTGAAGAACCGAGCTTGGTGACGTCATATTTTTTGAGCAGGGGTTCCTGGAACCGCACCTTGCGAAAGGTGAGCTTGAAATCCCCTTCCTGTCCGGGCGTGACTTCATAGGGCAGGCTCGAATAGGTGATGACCTGCAAGGAATCGTTCTTCGGCTTGAAATTCAGGGCCGTGATGTAGTTGGAAGGAGCCTGGGGCGTTGCGACCTCGTCCGCGACAAGCATCAGGCGGCCTCGACCGTCCGCCTGTCTGGAAAGAAGAAACTTGCTTTTCTCGTTCAGCGACACACCAAGCGCCGCCACCTTCCCCCCATCCATTTCCTTCCGCAAATCACCGACCAGCGTCGTTGTGTCCATGGGCAGTTCGAAATCCGTGACCGCAGGCGTGAACATGACCTTGATGAACGCGTCGGAGTCATGGTCGGCATACATCTGGGTATCGGCATCGAGAGGGATGTCGATGATCGTCTTGCCCAAAGCCTCCGAAACAACCAGCGTCGGCAGATTCTGCGCGGCAAGTTCCGGCGCGTCGGCGGATTCAACCGTGGCAGGTTTGGAGTGCGTCGCGCACGAAGTCAGCACAACGATACAACAAAAAATCAAGAATCCAGATATCGCTCTGAAGATCTTCATAGCTCCCTACTCCTTCTCTTGCCGCAATCTTAAATTAATTGTTCGCTTCTTCGCTTCACCAAAAACATCGATGACGTCTTCTTCGACGACAAGCACTTCATTTCCGATGGATGTGACCACCCCGTCATACAGTCCGATGGTCATTCCCGGACGGATCAAATATCCTTTTCCGTCCGGCAGCTCGACCATCGCCAAGGCACCGCCTCCGGGCTTGTCGAGGATACCGATGAGCTTCAAGCTGCGCACATCGACCGTCTCAAGCGGCGTCGCGGCCTTTTTTTCAATCTTGGCCTTCTTGGCCGCCTGCATGAGTTCGTACTCGCGTACCTTCACGAACGACACGAACGGATCAATCTTTCCCTTGGCATCGTAAGGAGGATATTGCGAGGTGATCCAGGACGGAAACTCCTCGCCGGAAGCATCCGCGGGCGCCTCCGCGGCAATGGCGGTCGCGCTCAAAAAAAACAGGACACTCAGAATCAAGAGGTGTGCTTTCATGGCGTTGTATTCACTATTTTTTCTTGCTTTGTTTTTTCTGCGCCTCGCGGGCCGCAATCTCTGCCTCTGTCAGTGCCCTGTACACCTGGAGCACCAAACTCGTATTCAGATACTTCTCCGTGGGCGAAAAATCGGAAACCGGCGAAAAGGTCACGTTTTGAATCGTGACAAGGCGATCAAGCCTAGTCAGGCGGTCAAAATAGGTGACAAGCCGGTGGAATGTCCCGCTGATCTGCAACTGAACGCTGCGGGTCGCGTAGAACTCCTGAATCTGTTCGGCGCCGGGCTGAAAAAGAATGAACTCCACATTCTCGTCACGCCCCAGCTTCTCGAACGAGGACAAGAGCATTTCAAGCGCCCGAGAGTCTTCAGGCAGCAGCGTCTTGGCGTAATAGAGCTCTTTGTTCTTCGCGGCCAGGCTGCGCTCCAATTCGGGCAGCTTGGCCACCTGGGCGCGGTACAGCGCGATGTCCTTGTCGAGCTTTTCGATGTTCTGCCGCGCTTTCGTTATCTGCACGAGTTTGTCGTCCAGGATGAAATACCAGTATGCCCCATAGACCACAGCCGCCAAACCGAGCAGTATCAACAGCAACTGCACGGATGACAATTCAGCGAATTTCTTGGAAACAGATGACTTATCCATTTGTTGTTCCATTCGTATTTGTGTTCTCGAAATACTCCTGGGCCTTGACCGAGCATTCGAAGGAAACCAGACCGAGACCGTCCACGGCGCGCCTCGAGGTCCTTCGGGTATCCACGCTGGCTATGTACTTGGACAGGCGAAGCCTCTCGACGTAGCTGACGAAGGCCTGGTTATCCAGGGCCACGCCGGCCAAGGCGATGTTTCCATTGGAATCGACATTGAATTTTTCGACCCAGATCTTGTTCTGCGGCATGTTGACGACGATCTCATCAATGTATCTGACCGGCAGGCCCTGACGAAGCCGCACGTCCTTGATGACCTTGACGCGGCCTTCAATGTCCTTGAGAGCCTGGATCGTCTCATTAACTTTTGCGACTTCCTTCTCTAGAAGCTTCTTGGTCTGCGTTCTGGCAGCGACAACTTCATCGAGTTCCGCCAACTGGGAAGAAAAAAAGTAGTCGACGCCAAAAACGGAGCCGAACACCAACAGAACCCCTAATGCAAAAATGACGAAACTTTTCTCGATATTGGTCGTCTTTTTTCGTTTTTGCTGAGGGAGTAGATTAATTTTGATCATAGTTGGCTTCCACTATTAAATTGCTCTCAAGGCAAGGCCAAAAGGAACAACCATTTGAGGACCTACCTCATCAAGATATTCTTTCTGAAAGGAGTTTCTGTCGGCAAAGACTTTGCGGAATGGATTGTGATACTGAACGTCCATATCGAGCTCTTTCTGAAAAGCGTCCTTGAGCCCACCCAAAAGAGCCCCGCCACCGGACAGGTAGAGGGACTCGGCAGGCACGACATTGCTCGAAGACGATTGATAAAAGCCGATCAGCCGTTTCAGTTCGTCGCACCAATTCTTGAAAGTCTTGTTCACGGCGTCGGAAATCGCCTTTGCATTCTTCGCGTCAAGGTCTTCCTTGCCGCACAGCTTGATCCGCTCCGCCTCGACTCGCTTCAGATTGAGCAAGGAGGCCAGCGACTCCGTCACCACCCGCCCGCCGAACGCGACTTCGCGCAGAAAAACCGGCTGCGCCTTGTGATAGATGCAAAAAACGCTCTGCGCGCCGCCAATATCAAGAAGGTAGACGGGCTTTTCCTGTTGCTCGGGATAATTGTATTCAAAGCTGTTGCAGATGGCGAAAGAGTCCACATCGATAACCGAAAGAGACAGGCCCGATTGTCCGATGACGTCGCTCAAATTCTGTACGACTTTCTTTTTGCTGGCCACCAGCAGGACGTCATAGCTCTTGTCCTTCGCCCCAGGGCCCAAAACCTGAAAATCCAAGTATACATCATTGATATCAAAGGGAATATACTGACGAGCATCCTTGTGGACCGTATCCGAAAGCGTTTTAGGGGAATCGGATTCGAAGGTGACCCGCTTCACGATCACCGCATGGCCGGCCATGGAAGAGGCGACAACCTGTTCCTTTAATGCAAGCTGTGACCAAAGCCCCGCGATCTTCTTTGCTGTCGCTGAATTGTTGTCCAGATCTCCAGGCTGCCAAGGACTTCTCGACAAGCTCTCCAAAATCAAATCCCCTTTTCCTGGCCGAATCTTTACCATTTTCAGCCATTCGCTTCCAAGATCCAGACCGACGCCGGCATTTTTCTTAGAAAAAAACCCTAATTTTTTCACTGCGTTATATCCTCAACGATTTTTTTCGCCACACAAAATCCTGCATTTACTCGTCGATATTTATTTTACTAACACAAAAGAGGCAGCTCATGCAAGAAATAATGCTTAGAAAAACACTGAGCAAAATAATCGTCTTTAACCATTTTGCTACTTACTTCATCGACAAAATCCCTACTCATTTTTTCTTCATGCTTCGGAGTCAGGGCAACATCACTCGTTGAAACACTGATCGATACGTAACTCCCGGACCGATTCACCCACAAATATACTCGTTCCTGCGAACGCAAAGAAGGCAAAGGAAGATTTCATCTGCCGAAACGACCCTTGCAAACCGGAACCACCTAGGTCTTCCACATCGCCGGACACATCGTTTCCTGTCGCAACTCGCGCACAGAAGTCGCCGCAAAAAAAAAAGCAAGCCCGTTTCCAAGCGAGAAACGGGCTTGCTATGGTCAGGATATTTCGATTCAAAAACACACATCAGCACGTCCTGAGGCTACTGTGACCGCCCGGACACGGACATGCGCAACATCAAAAAAAGAGGCATGATCCGCTTGTCATGGGCCGCCGACGCACTGTCGACATGTAATGTTCAGCGCAGACTGCAAATCCGCTACACCTTTTCAAGATTGGCAAGCAAAATGTCCCCGAATTCAGCGCAGCCGACCTGCTTCGCATGCGCCATCTGGGCGGCCAGGTCGACGGTCACCAGTCCTTGGGAGATGGCCAGTTCCACCGCCTTGCGAATTTTCTGCGCAGCGGCATGCCAGCCGACGTGGTCAAGCATCAGGGCGCCGGACAGAATCAGGCTGCCGGGGTTGGCGAGATCCTTGCCTTCGATCGTCGGAGCCGTTCCGTGGGTGGGCTCGAAAAAGGCCAGTTCACTGCTCATGTTCACCCCGGGTGCCAGGCCAAGACCTCCGACCTGGGCGGCCAGGGCGTCGGAAAGATAATCTCCGTTCAGATTCGGAGTGGCGACAACATCGTACCTCTCGGGCCGGATCAAGACCTCCTGGAACATGGCGTCGGCAATCCTGTCCTGGAGCACGACCCGACCGGGGGGGCAGCACTCTTCGCCTTCGCGTACGACCACGCCGGCGAATTCCTCGGCGGCGAGCTCGTAACCCCAGTTGCGGAACGCGCCTTCCGTGAACTTCATGATATTGCCCTTGTGGGCCATGGTCACGCTCGTCCGATTCTGTTCAAGGGCGAACTGGATGGCTTTGCGGATCAGCCTCTTGGAACCTTTCGCCGTCATCGGCTTGATGCCGATGCCGCTCTGCTCGTCCACGTTGGCGCCCATTTCGTCCCGCAGGAAGGCGATGAGCTTTTTCGCCTCCGCACTTCCGGCCTGCCATTCGATCCCGGCATAGACATCCTCGGTGTTTTCACGAAAAATGACCATGTTCACGCGCTCAGGATGCTTCACCGGGCTTTCGATGCCTTTGAAGTATTCGATGGGCCGGATGCAGGCGAACAGGTCCAGGGTCTGGCGCATGGTGACGTTCAGGCTGCGGAAACCTTTGCCTACCGGAGTCTCAAGAGGGCCCTTCATGGCCAGGTCCGCGTTCTTGAGCGTATCAAGGGTGGCCTGGGGAAGATAGGTCCCGGTCTGTTCAAAGGCCTTCTTGCCGGCCAGCAGCTCCACCCAGTCGAAGCCGCGGCCGTCGGCGAACGACAGCTCCACGGCCCTGTCGATGACGGGCCGACCGGCAGCCCACACTTCCCGTCCTATTCCGTCGCCTTCAATAAAATATACTCTGCGTTTCATGATTTCTCCTCGATCAAAAAATAAAAACCCCTCGCGGGGTTGGGGATAGTAAAAGATTATTGATCGCGCAACCGCCAAAAAGCGGCCGCGCCGGATCAGCTGAAACAGACTTCGACCATGATCGAACCGTGCGGCGTCTCGAAAGGAATGGCCAGGATGGCGCTGGTCGAGACGTGCCGTATGACGTGTCCCGGCCCGGTGATCACGGAAGGAATCGCGCCTTCGAAAACCATGCCCATTCCCACAAGCCCCTTGCGGGCCTGCCCTGAAATCATGTTGGTCAATTCGCCCACGGCATCGGTGACCACATCGTTGATCTCCGACTGCTCCTCGAAAAGCATCGCGCTCACAATGCCCAGCGCCGAGGCCGAGGTGAAGGTCAGAGACATGGTCCCCTTGCTCTTGCCCTTGGGGTTCGAGAATCCGATCACGCCCGTGACGTCGCCCTGGGCGCCGGCATGCTGTTTGACAAACGGAGAACCCGCCTTGGCCTCGGTCATGGCCATCGTCGCCAGGACGCCGGTCGTCGCGTCCACAAACTGCGCAATTATGCCTTTTATCGTATCATTCATCATTACACCGCCATGTTGGACTCGTACATTGTGAACCGTTAGACGTCATCCTTCCACATGCCGCCTCGCGGTCCGAATCATTGTGAACGCACCATCAAATGAAAGAGGGATTGCACATACTTGCCCGAAACGACATCGGACAGGGCGAAAAGAGGCAAGGGGCCTCGCGCGATGCTTCCGGCGAAGGCGAGCCACAGCTCAAGAGACAAATTTCCCAGCGCCGGATCCACGGCTGTTTCCCATAACCGCCCCGCTCGCTCCTCGTCCAGGCCAAAAAAGCGGCAGCGCAGCGGACGTCCCGCAAAAAGGATGCATTTTCCGTTTTCCAGCAGCGGACAGCGTGCGCTGGCGTCCGACAAACAATACTCCTCGGCCTTGACCTGGCTATCCACAAGACGCTCCCTGCGGGCGGTCTCCACTGCCCTGGCGATGACCTCCAGGCGCTTTTCGCTGGTCAGCCCGACATTCATCCGCTGGGTCAGGTACACGGCCTCGATCATGGGCAAGCGGATCGGGGTGCTGCAACACTTGTCATGCTCCCTGCCGCACTTGTCGAGGATATCACGGGTCTCATCCTCCACCCTGGCCAGCAGCGCCTCATAGTCGCGGAAGAACGGGCTCAGATCCACCGCCTTGTGCATTTCCAGGGACGGCTCCCGCACAGTCAGCTTCGGGCTTTGCTTTCCATATTTGCGGATCGTCCACCACTGTGAAAAATTGGCGGGTTTGGACCGAAGCGTGCGTAGCTTGAACCAGGCCAGGCGATGCCCCAATCCCCGGCGCAGGAGATAGGCATTGAGCACCGTACCGGTCCGCCCGATGCCGTGACGGCAATGGATGAGCACCTTCTTGCCCAGATAGATGGCCTCGTCGAGCCAGGCCAGAGCCTTTTCCAGTTCCGCCAGTTCCGGCGCCTCCTCGTCGGCAAGGGGCATGTGGTACACTTCGAATCCCGCGGCGCATTCGATATCGTGCAGATCGCAGAATTCACCGCACAGATTGAGGATCGCGCAGATGCCTTCGGCGCGCAGGCAATCGAGCTGCTCGTAGCTCATGGGCGCAGCGCCGACGGCGAGCTGATCCGTGACCCAGGTCGCTGAGTAGGCCGCGCGGCTCATGAGGCATCCTCCGGAAAAAAACGCCGCAGGAAGAGCGAGGCCTCGTTGCGCGCGTCAGCGGCATCCGCAAGCTTTACATCCATCAGCCGGGTCACGGCCAGGACCAGTCCCAGGGCATGAAGTGCGCGCGCCGTCTCGGAGGCGGGCAAGCGCATGCAGGAGGCGTCGAGCATGTCCCCCTTGATCTGGGTTTCGTATCCGAAGCGCTCCAGCACCAGACGGATGAATTCGAGCCGGTGGGCGCGTTGCGACAAGGCCGCCCCCCCGCCCTTGAAACGAAACTTGACGTAATTCGCGCCGGGAAGATCTCCGCAAAGGGCGTCGACAATTGAAAAATGGTATCCGAAACGGATGTTCAGATGCATGTATTCCGACGCGATAATCGAATAGCTGGCCAGGATGCGGGAATCCTTGCTGAAAATCCCGGCGCTGACCCGGTCGAACGCCTCCCAGTCGACATGGATCTGGCTCTCGTCCCAGACCACGCGCTTGTCGGAAAGTCCGTCCCACAGCGACTTGAGCGGCGCGCAGGACAGGCTGCCCAGTTCCACAGGCCCGCTTTCTCCGGCGGCTTGGGACAGACCGCCCCCCAGATCGAGCACGTACATGACCAGAGGAAGATCCGTCTCCAGGCGCCGTGAACGGCCCAGACCCCGCCCACCCCTGTCGACCAGGGAAAACATCTCGGCTACGCTCTTCTCGTGACAGAACCGGACCAGGTCGTGCAAAGAGCGGCAACCTTCCGGCGCAAAGCTCTCGTCATCCGGATCAAGCAGACTCAGGCGCACGGTGCATGCCGCCAGCGCCTCATTTTCATCCCGCACGTGGGCGCGGGCCTTCTCGGCCTCGTCGTGGCGCGCCATGACGCTCGGCAGACAGCGGTCAAAAATCTTCCCGGCACCGGCGTCCACCGTCACCACGGCCCCCTCTTCCAGAACCCCCGCGCCGCATCCCACGACCACCGGCACCCTGCGCTCGCGGGCGACGGAGGCCAAATGGCTGGCCCTGCTTCCGCTGCCGGCCACGATGGCGACTATGCGATCCAGAAATTGCGACAAGGCGGGCCGCAAGGTTCCCGTCACCACGACGGAGCCTTTCGGAATGCCTCGGTATTCCGCTCCGGACGAAACATGATAAACCGGGCCGCAGGCCGCCCCCGGAGAAGCGCAATCCAGCTCTGAAACCAGCTCCACCGCGCCGGTTGTCTCCTCCGGAGAAAAGAATTCCCGGTCCTGGTCCTGTTGCAGCGGCCTGGTCTGGAGGATGGTGAGTCCGTCGGGCCCCAGGGCCCATTCCACATCCTGCGGCTGTCCGAAAACGCGCTCAAGGTGCATGGACCATTTACCCAGTTCGCGCAGCGCCTCGTCGGGAATGGCCGTCGAACTTTCGCAGACGCAGCCCATCAGAACGGAGGGTTCCGGCTCCCGGGTCAGATAATGCTTGCCCGGGGTGGCCGACCCGTCCACCAGTTCCGCCGCCAGGCCGTGAACCACATAGACGCCCACGGCCTTGCCGCCCACTCCGGCGCAGGCCGGGTCGAGGGTGTAGACCACGCCCGCCGCCGACGCCTCCACCATGGGCAGGACAAGGGCCGCCATGGCCGTCTGGTTGTCGGTGAGGCCGTGCCGAATTCTGTAGGCCAGGGCCCGGGGGCAATATTTTCCGGCCAGAACGCGCTTGTAGGCCGCAAGCACCTCTGTCGGCGAAACGTCCAGTTCGCTGGCGTATTGCCCGGCGAAAGAGATTTCGCCATCCTCGGCCAGGGCGCTGGAACGGACCGCCAGACGTCTGGCGCGAGGGCCAAGACTCTTTACGGCGTTCAGAATTTCGCTTGCTATGTCGGTGGGAACGCGACCCGCCAGAATGAGCTCCTGCAGTTCCCCCGTGACGCGGACAATGGAATCGTTGTTGGACAAGGTCACATCACGGAAGCGTTTCTCGATTTCGTGCTCCAGGTCGTTGTCCTGAAGGAAGCGGGCGAAAGCCGAAGCCGTGATCGCAAATCCGGGGGGAGTGGGCGCGCCATGGCGGCGCGCAAGGGACAGGTTGGCCGCCTTCCCGCCGACCTGGCCGGGATGATCGGCGGCCTCATCGAGGCTGAGCACGTACGGAGGGGAAGAGTCCAGCGGAGTTTGCGCTACCAGGCCGCCAATCTCCGCGGAGATGCGTTCCAGAACCACGGGAAGTTCCGCATAGGCTTGCGGATTCATCTCGCAAAGGCTGGCCGCCATGTCGCGGACGGCCAGGGTGAGTTGCTCGACCAGATGCCTGATGCGGGCCATGTCGGCCGGGTCGTGCCCGTAGATGGGCGCATCGAGATCGGCGATCAGATCCAGGGCCTTGGCGTCGCAGCGCAGCAGCTCCTTGAAATGCTCGTATTTGTCCCGAATGAGCCTGTCGGGGGTCAACAGGCGCATGAACCAGTGCCGCAACAGACGCGAGGCGATCATGGAACGGCATCCTGCTGATCGGTGCTGTCCTGTTTCAGGACATCCGCCACCTTGGATTCCAGTTCCTCCTTGTCGATGGGCTTGACGCAGTACTCGCTGGCGCCGAGCTTCAGTGATTCCCGAGCGGTTTCCAGGGTAGGGTAGCCCGTGAGCATGATGACCTTGATGCGGGGGGCGTGCTTCTTCATTTCGGCCAGGACTTCCACGCCGGTCATTCTTTTGAGCTTGATATCCAGAATCGCCAGGTCCGTCCCGCCCTTGGCCGCGTGGCGTATGGCCTCCTCCTCTTCCGTGAATGCCGAGACCTGATGCCCCTGGCGCTCGAGAATCCTTTTCACCAGGATCCCGGCGTCGGAGACGTCATCCAAAACAATAATCGATGCCATGCGCCTCTCCTTGAAGTAAATTCCGACGGATCGGTTTCCCCTCGCCCCCGCACGCAGAAGGCGGGAGTCATTTTCTTCGCGCTTCGCCCGAGCAGCCCCTGGAAACGCGTTTCCGCCGCATGAAAACCCATCCTACAATTCAGACCCGTGATCCAGCGGAATATCCACCGTGAAGATCGTTCCAGGCCCCTTCACGGCCCCTTCGGGCAGGTCGGGAAGGTCAAAATCGACCGGCAACGGACTGTGCGCGCGGATTTCGCCCATATGATCCTTGACGATGCCAAAAGACACGGACAGCCCCAGACCCGTCCCCTTGCCCACCGACTTGGTGGTGTAGAAGGGATCGAAAATCTTCTTCAGCGACACCTCGTCGATTCCGGTGCCGCTGTCCGCGATGTCGAGGGTCACGATGCCAAGCGGGGTCCTCAGCTTGGTGACGACGACAATGACGCCGCCGCTTTCGGGCATGGCGTCCTTGGCGTTGTTGAGCAGATTGATCCAGACCTGCTTGAGCTTTTCCGGATCCCCGTAGATGATGGGAAAACTGTCGTCGAGACGGGTCACGATCCGGACCCGGTCCAGTTCAAAGGAATGCCGCACCAGGCTCACGGATTCCATGACCGAATTGTTGAAGCACATCTCGCGCTTGTCGGTCTGCCCCTGACGGGAAAAACCCAGCAGGTCGGCCACGATCTTGCGGCAGACCTTGGTCTGTTTCTCGATGGTGGCCAAATCCTGGCTCAACTGGCTCTCCGGCGGCGCATCCTCTTTCAGGAGCTGGGCATAGCCGAGGATGATGCCCAGCGGCGTGTTGATCTCGTGCGCCACGCCTCCGGCGAGCTTGCCGATGGACTCCATTTTCTGGGCCTGGATGAGCTGCTGCTCGTATTCCTTGATGTCCGTGACGTCCCGGTCCATGCGCAGCAGGCTGACGATACGGCCCGACTCGTCATGCACCGGGATCTGGACCACATGAAACCACTTGCGCCCTCCCGGTCCGTCGACGCGCTCCTGCCTGTCCACGCGCTCGCCGGTGATGAGCACTTCCCGCCCTTCCAGGTTCCTGCGCTCCGCCTCTTCCTCGGAAAAAAGATGAAAATCGTTCAGACCGCGGATTTCCCACACCGTCTTGCCCACGCTCTGGGCAAAAGCCCGGTTGCAGGTCTGATAGATCATGCGCGTGTCCACCAGCGAAATCAGGTCGGGGTTCATGTCCAGGACCGTGGACAGGAGCCGCTGCTGATTGGTCAGGGTCTGCTCCGCCTCGCGCAGGCCACGGATGTGGTCGCGCAGGGTGAAGGCCATGAAATCGAGCGACTCGGCCAGATCCTGGATCTCGTCACCCACGTTCTGCAGAAAGACGGGGCAATCCCGGCAACTTGCGGGCTTGGGTCCGATGATGCAGGCATGGCCTGCGCATTTTGTGTCCGGCACCAGCCAGCATCGCCGCACGCGATCATGGTGGGCCGGGCAGCTCTTCTCGCGGCAGTTCATGATCTCCCAACAGAAATGCTCGGCCGGCAGCACGGACAGGTTGTCGAGGCTTCCCGTCACAAGCTCTTCCGCATGAGCACGCAGCTTGGCCAGCCGCCTGGTCACCGTGCGCGCGAAAACGCTGCCCAGCGCCATGGCCGCGAGCAGAACGCCGCCGAACATGGTCGCCAGGGCCGAGACGAACTGTTTGGTGGTGGCGCTCAGACGGGATTTGGACAAGCCGATGCGCACCGTGCCGATGCGCTCCCCGTCGACCATGATGGGCGCCGCGAAATCATAGACCAGGATCTGACCGGTATCGATGAGTTGAACATTGACCCGGTCGGAGTTGCCGACCGTGTTGGCCGCCACCAGTTCAACGGGGTATCCTTTGGCGAAGGAGTGGGTGACCACACGGTCGTCGGCATTCTGCACAAAGGCGTAGACCACGTCTCCGATCTCGCCGACCATGTTTCGAAGCACCAGGTAATCCTGGGCCAAAAGCGGATTCACGGCGCGGGCGGCCAGACTCTCGACCAATGCCGCCCCGCGCAGCTTGTTTTCCGCCACCAGGGCGGAAGAGGTCATCTTGGCCACCACGGGCAGCAGCACGAGCGCCATGCCGAGCACGATGGCGATGATGCCGAGATTGAGCTTGGTCTCGAACCTGAGTCTGGAAACAAGGGATCTCATTGAAAATCACCCTTCAGGTTCAAGCGCCGCACCAGGGTCCGGATGGGTTCGTAATCCTCGTCACGGGCGGGAATTATGTCGATCATCCCCGCCGCCGTGAGGACCTTGGCGTCTTCGCGACGGCTCATGCTCAGATCCAGCAGGGCGCGGGCGATCTTGTCCTTGTTCCCGGGGTCAAAACCCTTGCGCACCGAATACACCCAGCCCGGAAACGGGCGGCTCTCGGCGAGGACCCGGATCTGCTCCAGGTCGATCTTATCGCGGACCACCTGAAGAGTGCCCTTGCGGATGGTGCCGACATCGTAGGCGCCCGTGTAGACCGCCATGACGACCGCTTCCTGCCTCCCGGCTGATCCGGAGGCGAAGGCGACTTCCTGAAAATCCTTTTGCGTGATGCCGTGGTCGAAAAACAGGCCGAAGGGGTACAAAAACCCTCCCGCCGAATTGGGGTCGACGGCGATGAGCCGTTTGCCGCGGCAGTCTTCAAGACGGGTTATGGCGGGGTTGTCCGCGCGCACGATGACCTGCCCCTGAAAATTGGCCCCGCCGTCGGGCTCCACGATGCGCGCGAAGGCCTCGGAGCCGAGGCGGGCCAAAGAGATGTATACGAAGGGATTGGTGAAGGAGATGTCGATCTCCCCGCGCTCCACCATCCTGATGTGCTCGGCGAAGGTGCCTGGAAAAACCTGGCGCAGGGACAAGCCGGTTTTGTGACGCAGGTGCTCGAGCAGGCGACGGTGCCGCTCGAAGGAAACGGCGTGCGAATACTGGGGGAGGTAGGCGTAGGTGATGGCCGAGGCGGGTCCGAGCGGAGCGGCGCTCTCGACTTTCGACATGTCCACCTTCACCACCGATTCGTTTTCCGTGCAGGCGGCTAGCAGGGTCAGGAGAAAAAAAATCAGTATTCGAGCAGTCGTCATGGCCCCTCTTCGACAAGCGTGAATATTGTTCCACGCTATATCAAAAGGACGTCCCCAACAACCACGAGCTTGCGCCCCCCTGCGGACAGCGCCCCGATTCGCCTGTCCCTGCCGCAAAATGGCAAGGCACGTTGCATGCGACGGACAATGAATGTAACGTCGGTACATTGTCGGCGTTTCAAGCCGACTACGGCAGCGCCGCTTGATGCGCGGCCACGGACATTGTATCGGTAGGCAAATTGAAGATCCACCTCAACACCGGATAGAACCATGCACTCGGTAAAACGACTTGCCCGTATCGATTTCAACATTCCGGGCGTGAAAGCGGTCGGCATGGAGCTCATCAAACAGCTCAACTCGCCCCGGCCGGACATGGAAGCCTTCGCCCGCACCGTGGAACTCGACCCGGCCATTTTCGGCTCCATCCTGGCCTGCGCCAATTCCCCGCTGTTCGCCGGCGTCACGGAAATCGTCGATCTGCGCGTTGCCCTGAACCGATTGGGCATGAAGGAAATCCGCAGAATCGTCTTCCACGTCGTCCTCGAATCAGCCTTCCGGTCCGACAACACGGAAGTCAACCAGCACCTGCGCGCGATCTGGAAACAGAACCTCGCCGTATCCCTGACCATGCAGCGGCTCATCCAGGACTGCCCGCAGGTCAAGGCCCTGCCCATGGAAATGGTGGCCATGATCTATCCCTTGGGGCTGATGCACGTCATCGGCATTCCGGTCCTTGTAATCAACTATTTCAATGCCTTCGGAAAATTCATCCGCGAAGACCTTTCACGCCCGCTGCCGGAAATCTACGACCGCGAAAAAGAGCTCTTCGACGGATTCGACCATTTCGAACTCGGTTCGGAAGTGGTCAAACGCTGGAGCTTCCCGGACTTCATCCCCGAGATCATCGCGTCCTATCATCTCCCCGAACCGAGCCTCGACCCGGACACCCGCATTCTGCACTCCCTGCTGCGTTTTGCCCGCCACCTTGCCCAGGAATACGGATTCGCGGCGCTGCCGGATGCGCCCCAGGGGTATTGGATGCGGGGCAATATCCTGGACCTGTCCGGAATCGACGAAGACGCCGTCAAGGCCGACGTTCTGGAGCAGATGCGCAGGATAGACGACATGTTCCGCTGACCTGTGACCGACAAGGACAAGGCCGCCGCATCCGGGAAGGACGCGGCGGCCTTGTTCATTGCCGCAAGCTGCGAGAGAATCAGAACCGGTAGGTCACGCTCAGGCCCGCCATGTGGGCGTGGGCGTCTTCACGGGTCAGTTCGAGGATCCCGGATTTGGCCCTGGCCTCGTAATCACGATCTTTCATCCACAGATATCCGTAGGACGCATCCACGACCCAGGCGTCATTGATCTTCCAGCCCGCACCCAGAGTCACTATCTGCCGGTCGGTGCAGGGCACGGCATAATCCTCATAGTCGTCGTTGACCGGTGACTGATCGTAGACGTAGCCGGCGCGCAGGTCGACGCTGTCGGTCAAGGCGTACTCGGCGCCAAACTGGAATCTCCACGTGTTGTCCCATTTTTTATCGCTTGCCAACTTGTCGCCATGAACGCCCGGGCCACCGAAACCGGGTTGCGGATCATCATAATTGACAATCAAGGATTTGTAGGCGCTCCATTTGGTCCATACGGCGTCGAATTCAAGACTCAAACGGTCCATGGGCTTGACCATCACGCCCATGGTCACGGATTCGGGAATGGGTTCGGTGCCGGAAACATCCGTGCTTTTGAAACCGAGGTCCAAATCACCTTTTTGCGTAAAATCGCCGTCACCACGCACCTTCATTTGAATTTCGCTGCGCCACGCCAAGCCGAAGGCAAGCCAGTCGAAAGGCCTGTAACGCGCTCCCAGGTTTATTCCATAAGCCCAACCGTCAGCGGAAATTTCATGCAAAATGTCGGTATTGTAGGGCGCAGACGGATGCTTAAAGGTCATATCATACTCAAAATCCAGATATGTCGCTTCCACGCCCACGGCCAGGGAAAAGGCGTCGGAAAACTTCATGGCCAGATTGGGGTTTATGGACACGGACTTGATGGCCGCGCGGGAGCAGTTGTAGCGCCCGGCCCAGGTATCGGCATCCTCGTACTCGGTGCCCAGTCCGACCCGGGAGAACATGCCCAGCCCGAACCAATAGTTGTCCGAGAGTTGATGAGTGTAATACATGGTCGGCAACCCCCAGATCGAGTCAGCGAAATCCATGTCTTCCCCCTCGCCCGATTTCACGTCCATGGTCGCCGTCGGCGCGATGGCCGTGGCCCCGATCTGGATCTGTCTACCCGGCACATCGGTGATGCAGGCCGGATTGTAGGCCACGGAGGAAGGATCCCCGTCCCGGGCCACCATGGCTCCGCCCAGGGCGTTGCCCCTGGCGCTCCACTCATAGACCCCGTAGCCGGCGGCCCAGGCCTGCATGGGGCAAAGAACGATACACAACATCAACATCCACTTTCGCATTTCCACTCTCCCGCTTGTGATTTGGCCCGTCGGCGTTGACAGGGCCGGGCGACTGTAGCAGGCAAAAGTAAAACGTCAATGAATTACCCATTCAAATCCATTCATATTTTATGAATCAACCCTGTGACCGTACAGTGCCGGTGAACGCATGACCAGAAGCGAACTCCTGGAGTTCTACGCTCCGCGGCTTGAAAGCATGAACGACCTGGCCCTGATCCTTGACCGGAACGGGCAGGTGCTCTTCGCCAACTCGGCGGCACGGGAGCTCCGCAAGACCCCGACCAGCGGATTCGCGTCCCGCGACATCAGTGAGCAATTCCAGGCCGAAACGGGCCCCGGCGGATTCTCGAGCCTGCCCTCCTCCCAGCCTCCGGTCCGCGACGTTCGGCTGCGGGTCACCCTTCCCGATGGCGCGGGTACCCGGCTGGTCAGCTGGAAGTGCATTGGCATCCCGGCCACCGACGGGGCCATCATCCTGGCCTGGGGCACATTTCGCAGCACCGGGCCCGGCCAGGAGATGGGTTTCACGGTTCTGCCAAACGGGATCATCCAGGCCGCAAGCCCCGCATTGTGCGGCATCTGCGGGTACACGCTGGACGAGCTGGTCGGCAGGCCGGCCCGGCAGTTCTACTACACAGCCACGGCCCGCAAACGCATCGTCAACCAGCTCAAGGAACGCAGCGAAGTCGAGAACGGAGCCGTCACCCTGCGCTGCAAGGACGGCTCCCCCCTGACCCTGTGGTACAGCGCCGAGTCCATCAGGGGCGCGGACGGCAAGATTCTTTCCTACAGCGGCTTTTTCCAGCAGCGGCCCTTCGCCTTTTCCTCCAAGCTGGCTGCCGAATTCACCCGCATTGTCGACGCCCTGCCCGATCTGGCCTGGGTCAGCGGACGGGACCTGCGCATCGTGGCCGCCAATGACGCGTATCTCACCGCCTACGGGCGCAAGCGCGACGAGGTCGTCGGCCGAAGCGAGTACGACTTTCTGGAACCGGAACAGGCCCGCTTCCCCATCGAAGCGGCCCTCAAGGTCTTCGAGGAAAAGCAGGAACTCCTCCATCCGGCCGTGCCGCACCTGCCGAACCCGCAAATCTGGTACAGGGTCATCCGCCGCCCCATCTTCGATGACGACCGGCAGGAGGTCATCGGACTTTTGGGCATCGCCCAGGACATATCGTCCAAGGTCATGCAGGAGAACGCCTTCATGGACCAGCTGCGAGCGCGCGAAGAGGACGTGGTCGTGGTCACCGATGATCAGGGGCGCATCCTGCGCCGCTCCGCGCAGACCCTCAATCCATCCATATATGGCCGTCCCCAGGCCTTCGACGCCTACACCCTGGACATGCGCCCGGTGCTCGACCTGCTGCACGCCGACGATCTGCCCGCCGTACGCCAGGCCATGCACCTGGTGCTGCGCGAACGGCGCGAACAGCACCTGGAGTGCCGCATTCGCAACCAGTCCGGAAACTACTCCACGGTCCTGGCGCGGCTCATATTCCACGACGCCATCTACGGCGAACCCCGCATGTACGTGGTGGTGCGCGACATCACCGAGCAGATCGGCCTGCGCAAGGCGCCCATGGTCATCGAACGCCTCAAGCTGGCCTCGGGCACGCGCACCGACCGTGAATTGGCGTCCTTCCTGAGCGTGTCCGCGGCGGCGATCTCCAACGCGCGCAAGAACGAACGGGTCCCGCCGGACTGGATAATCGACACGGGATTGCGCACCGGGAGCTCCATCGACTGGATCGTCAGCGCGGTCATGCCGAACACGCCGTGAATCCCGCCCAGCGCCGCACCGTGCCGAAAACATCCTTGTTGTGCTCTTGGCTCGACGCGGATAGGAAAATCCGCATCCATACTCCCGGAGATCCATCGTGAAAAACCTTATCTTCCTGATACTGCTTGTTTTGATTCCTGCCTGCGCCAGCCGCCAGACGCCGTCGTCCGCGCCACAGGAAGAATGGTTGGCGATGAACAGGCATTTCATCGCTCTCCACACCCAAGGCGACTACGACCAGGCCCTGGCCACAGCCCTCAGGGAAGTCGATCTGGCCCAGCGATTCGCACCTCGGGAAAACGCCGAACTGGCGACCTCGCTGAACAATCTCGGGGTGACCTATACCGCCCTGGGCAGATTCGAGGAGGCCAAAGCGCCGCTGGAAAGAGCCCTGGCCATGCGCGAGACGATCCTGGGCCCGAATCACGCGGAAGTGGCGACGACCCTCGGCAACCTCGGAGAACTCTACACGGCCATGAACATGGCTTCCGAGGCGGAGGACGCGTTCATCCGCGCCCTTGAAATCCGGGAGTCCGGGCAACAGCCCGAAAACGCGGATCTGGCAGAAACCCTGAACAATCTGGGCGAACTCTACTACCGCAAGGGGCTCCTCGACCAAAGCGAGACCTTGCTTCAACGCGCGTTGGCCATCAGGGAAAGGGAACTTGGCGCCCAGCACCCGCGTCTTGCCAGCACCCTCGACAGCCTGGCCGGCATCGAACAGGCGAGAGGACGCCTTCCGCAAGCCCAGGCATTGCTTGAGCAATCCCTGGCCATCAAGGAAGAGGCGCTGGGAGGCGAGCACCCATGGCTGGTCGGAACGCTGACCAATCTGGCCGAAGCGCTCCTTCTCCAAGACAAGGTCGCCGAGGCCGAACCTCTGGCGCGCAAGGCGGTGCGGATCGGCGAACTGGCATACGGACCGGACAACGTGCGCATGGCCATCCCGCTGACCACTCTGGGCAATCTGATGCGCGCCCAGGGCCGGTTCGGAGAGGCGCAGGACATCTACGCGCGCGCCCTGGCCCTGCGGGAACAGGCCCTGCCCGCGGACCACATCGACATGGCGATTTCCCTTGGCAATCTGGCGGCGGTTCATTATGCCCAGGGGCGCTTCGCGCAAGCAGAGCCGCTGTACGAGCAGGCGCTGGCCATCAGCGAAGCCGTCCTCGGTCCGGAACACGGCGACGTGGCCCAGCTTCTGCACAATCTCGGGGTGGTCGACCGCAAGCTCGGAAACCTCGACCAGGCCACGAACATGTTCATGCGCGCCCTGGCCATCCGTGAAAAACTCTACGGAATGTCGGCCCCGGTCGTAGCCGAGACCCTGGAGGCCCTGTCCATGACCTTGAAAGAGACGGGCGACGCGGATACCGCGGCAGGTTATCTGCAACGGGCCAGAACCATTCGCGAACAGAACCGTTGATAATGGAACGGGCCGCTCGCGGGCGGGACAAGCCCGCGAAGGGGCGCAGCCATTCTGTATTAGACCTTTGGGTTCTTTTTCGATACATGAACCAAACTTGAATCACAGAGACTCTCCGTCGACAGAGCCTGGGACGGATTTCACTTCCAAGAGAGGGCGGGTTACAACGCAATGTTTGCGATCATCGGATTACTCGTTGTCATAGGGTGTGTCGCCGGCGGCTACACCATGGCCCACGGCAACTTCAGCGTGCTGTGGCAGCCCGCGGAAGTCGTGATCATCGTCGGCGCGGCCATCGGAACCTTTTTGATTTCCTCGCCCTTGAAGGTCATCAAGCTGACCATCAAGGGCTTCGCCAGCGTGTTCAAAGCCAAGGCGCCGGGCAAGGACGAATACTTGCAACTGCTGCGCGCCCTCTATGACCTGCTGACCCTGGCCAAGCACGAAGGCATCATCGCCCTGGAAAGCCATGCCAACAAGCCCATGGAAAGCAGCATCTTCACGCCCTACCCCTTTGTCATCAAGAACCACCACGTCCTCGATTTCATCTGCGACAACGTGAAGACCTACGCCATGGCCGGCATGGAACCGCACGAATTCGAAACCCTCATGGACATCGACATCGACACCCATCACGAGGAAGAATCCATCGCCGCCGGAGCCATCTCCAAACTCGCCGACTCCATGCCCGCCCTGGGTATCGTGGCCTGCGTCCTTGGCGTTGTCGTGACCATGGGCGCCATCAACGAGCCCCCGGAAATTTTGGGTGCGCACATCGGCGCGGCTCTGGTCGGAACATTCCTGGGCATTCTTTTGGCCTATGGCTTCGTCGCGCCGTTCTCGGCCAACATCGAGCACCAGATCCGCGATCAGCACACGCTCATGAACGTGGCCAAAACAGCCATCATGTCCTTTGCCCTGGGCTGGGCTCCCGCCCTGGCGCTGGAGGCGGCCCGCCGCGCAGTGCCCAGTTCGGCCAGGCCCTCTTTCGAAGAACTCGAAAATGCCGTACGCAAGAAATAGTTCGCCCGTGGGCGGACAGGTATCACAACATCATGGCCGATAAAAAAGCCGTCATCATCAAAAAAGTCAAAAAAGGCGGACACGGCGGGCATCATGGCGGCGCCTGGAAGATCGCCTATGCCGACTTCGTCACCGCCATGATGGCCTTCTTCCTCCTGATGTGGCTCCTGAACAACGTCAGCGAGGAGAAAAAGGAGCAGCTCTCCATCTACTTCAAGGAATTTTCGATCCTGGAAGGGCTGCCGCCGTCCATGAACGTCGGCGCAGGCGGCCAGAGCGCCGCTGATCCGCAGATTAAACCGCTCATCCTGGAAGGAACGACAGGCATGTTCGCCGAAGGCAAATCCCAGGAGGAAATCCTCAAGGAAGCCATGGCCAAGATGATCGAAGAGCGCCTGAAGGAGTTCAAGGACGAACTGATCATCGACACCTTCGACAACGGGGTGCGCATCCAGATGCTCTACGGCGAAGGAAACCCGTTCTTCGACTCGGCCAGCTCCCAGTTGACCGAGGATGCGCGCAGCGTGCTCAAGGTCATCGCCGACACCGTCCGCGATCTGCCCAACCAGATCGCCGTCGAAGGCCACACCGACGCCGTGCCCCTGGGCGGTCCCCAGTCGCGCTACACCAACTGGGAGCTGTCCACCGACCGCGCCTCGTCGGCGCGCATCATTCTGCAGGAATTCGGGGTCGACCCCAAACGCATGGTCAGGGTGGCCGGATATGCGGCGACCCAACCCCTGATCCTCGACAATCCCGAGGACCCCCGCAACCGCAGGGTCAGCATCCTCCTCTTCAACGACCCGACGCGAAACCCTTCGGACCTGAACGCAACGGAGGCGACGCCTCCTCTTTCCGTCAATCCGCTCCTGAACGGCACCTCCGTACCGATCGAGCCGATCACACCGGCCGCGCCGCCCGCACCGGCCGCGCCGGTCGCACCGGCCGCGCCGGTCGTCCACTAGCCTCCTCCACAGCCGACACCGTCCTGAAAAAAGCGACACCCCCTGCTCGCGGCTGCGAGCAGGGGGTGCCTTTGAGATCGGTCATTGGCCCGGAGTCACCTCAAGAGGCGGCTCCAGCCATTCCGAACACGCTTCGACCGGAGGAGGCGGAACGGCGTGGCTGGCCTGCGCGCCCGGAAGGAGTGCGCGCATCCGAAGCGCTGCGCTGCGCCGGGCGGGCTGACCGGCTCGAAGGAGCGTTGCGTGCGGGGCCTCTTCCGGGAGTCCGGGGCGGGCGGGGTTCTTCAAAAGCGGCTTCGTCGCCGCCGGTGGCATACGCGAAGCCTTCAATGCGCACCCGCTCCAGACGTCCGCCCAGGATGCGCTCGATGGCGTTGACCTGGGTGTTGTCTTCCGGCGTGACCAAGGTGATGGCCTCGCCGCTCTTGTCGGCGCGACCGGTGCGCCCGATGCGATGGGTGTAGCTTTCGGCCGTGTCCGGCAGGTCGAAGTTGACGACGTGGGAAATACGCACGCAGTCTATGCCGCGCGCCGCAATGTCGGTGGCGACCATGATCCGATATTTGCCGCTGCGAAATCCATCCAGGGCTTCCTGCCTGCGATTCTGGGACAGGTTGCCCTGAAGCGAGGTCGCGAGCATCCCCTTCTGCTCCAGCTTGCGGGCCAGGCTCTTGGCGCGGTGCTTGGTGCGGGTGAAGATCAGGACGCAATCATGCGGAGTACGACCCAGGTAGGTTTCAAGCAGGGCCATCTTCTGCCCGGCGGAAACAGGATAAAGGGTGTGACGGATCTTTTCCGCCGGAGCGGTGTTGGCCACCTGCACCACGGCGGGCCGCACCAGGAGCTGGTCGGCGATCTTGCGGATTTCCGGCGGCATGGTCGCGGAAAAAAGCAGGTTCTGCCGTTTGGCCGGCAATTTGGCCATGATGCGGCGCAGATCCGGCAAGAATCCCATGTCGAACATGCGGTCGGCCTCGTCGAGAACCAAGGCATGGACATTAGACAAGTCCACAAGCCCCCGATTGACAAGATCGAGCAGCCGGCCGGGGCAAGCCACCAAAACGCTGGCCTGGCGGGCGGCTTTGACCTGCGGGGTTTCGCCCACGCCGCCGAATATGGCGGCAGAACGGATGCCGGTCTGCTTGCCGAGCGCGATGAACGTCTCGTGGATCTGCAAGGCAAGTTCGCGGGTCGGGGCCAGAACAAGCACGCGCACCGGGCCGCGCACCGAAATACCGTCATTGATCATGCGCTGCAAAAGTGGCAGCGCGAAGGCTGCGGTCTTGCCGGTCCCGGTCTGGGCCAGTCCGAGGACATCCTTGCCGTCGAGCACGGACGGAATGGCCTGAATCTGAATGGGGGTGGGGGAAACGTAGCCGCAGTCACGGATGCCAACGTTCAAACGCTGGTCAAAGGAAAAAGAGGAAAAATCCACAAATGGTCCTGTGGTTTGAGGAAAATCAACGACTGGCGTGATGAACAATCGAAGGCCGGACGTGCCGGAAGAATGGAAAATCTCCAAGACGAGATGATGACGCGCCGTTGCCTGACATGGTCCGCAAGGCTTCAAGGCTCTAGTCTGCTCACGCGAGAGATGTGAGCCATAAGCCCCTTTGGAATGGAATGCAAAGAAAATAAATGGCGTCCCGCGCGAACAAAAAAAAGCCGCACCCTGAGGATGCGGCTTGATTTTTAGTGGTGGGCCAACAAGGAATCGAACCTTGAACCTGCTGATTAAGAGTCAGATGCTCTACCAATTGAGCTATTGGCCCGCCCAAACGGAAGGCTTAAGTAGACATGCGGGCCGACGTTGTCAAATGAAAAATTGCACCTTTTTTCAAGAACGGAGCGACTGTCGTTTTTTTTGGACTCAGATCCGCAGCGAACAAAAAACAACTCGCTTCACGACAAAAGGCAGGGCGCATTGACCCTGCCTTTTGTCGTGAAGAATTGCTTCGATGAAAACTAGCCTCTGCGCTTTCTCCAAGCCCCGACCAATCCAAGCGCGCCGATGCCAAGGAGAAGCATGGAGGAAGGCTCGGGAACAGTATTGGGGGGCGGTTCGGTGATATCGTAGCTGATGGCGCCGTCTATGGATTGGAAGCCCCCGTATTGCAGGGTATCCGTCCCAAAAAGCGTCAGTTCGTTCAGGCCGGAATGAAAGAGAGACTGCATCCCACTTTCGAGTAAATATTCCAATTTCCCTCCAGACGTATCTACTGCTACACCAGTATCATACAGATGAAAACCAGGCAATGGGACGTTAAAATTGTCAGTACCTGTCGTAGATTGAATAGCTATAACGACATCATTCAAATACAAGACAAATTCGTCGTTCACACTTGCCGAAAATAAAAAATCTATGTTATCATACAAAGATGGCAATGTAAAATCATATCGTAAATATTTTCCCTCGTTTCCTCCAAGATAAATATTCGCGCTATTTGGATCAAGAGTAAAAGTATCGTCCGATGGAATAGCTGGTGCAAAATCAGGATCAGATGATACATTAACTGATGATGTTTTTAAAGTACTCACCAAAAAATTTGAAACATCAAAATTAATTACTGCAGCAGAAGAAAATACAGGAAAAAAAACAAAAAATAGCATGTTACAAATTTTAATCCTGAGCATTTTACCCTCCTTTATAATTTCGATATTGAAGCGCAATAATAAAAAATATAATTTTTACGCTTATTAAATAGATTTATATATTAAGCGAAAAACAAATTACACATCCATATACTTAATAAGACATGGGAAAATAACTATCGGAAATAATTCAATGAATTTCCAAGCATATTCCCTGCCATTCAATATTGTAACAAAAAATCAAAATATTACACACAACACAACGATTATGCACAATTGAAAATGTAAAATATTCCGACATCACAAACTGTGAAACAGTCACATGCTTTATCTACTACATAAATAATTGCAAATGTTTAAGAATAATTTTCGAAATGTCAAAGAATCCGACGAATCGCTTTTTCTGAGAAGATGTATCGCCCTATAATCGCTCATTACAATTGAAGCATTTTTTGCGCGCCCGAAACAATCCGGATTACAAAAGTACGATTGTACACATCACCACGATAGTGCCATCCAAAAGAAGTGATTTCCTCAGGTTGTCATCAAACATGCCTCATCATGAGGAGAGTGGACACGGAGGTCGGAACTGACTAGAAAATCTTTTCGCGAACATCGTCACCAGGCTTTTTGCCCCTTTTTTCTGGCTTGATCCAAACCCCGGAAATCCCGGTTCGCCCATTCGCTTTTTTTCACCACCAGATTTTTGAAGGAAGAGTATGTCATTTGATAAACTTGGCCTGCGGGCCGAACTGCTCAGAGCAGTCACCAAAAAAGGATACGCCGCTCCCACCGACATCCAGGCCCGGGCCATACCCGTCATCCTTTCCGGAAGGGATATCCTGGCCCGCGCCCAGACCGGGACCGGCAAGACCGACGCCTTCGGCCTGCCCATCGTCGAAATCCTCGGGCAGACGCGCGGCAACGGCCACCACCCCCGCGCGCTGGTGCTCACCCCGACGCGGGAACTGGCCTTGCAGGTCGGCGAGAGCATCAAGGCCTATGCCCGCAAGGTCTCCCTGCGCTGCACCGTGGCCTTTGGCGGGGTGCGCATCGAGCCGCAGATCGCGCGCCTGGAGCGCGGCATCGACATCCTTGTGGCCACGCCGGGGCGTCTGCTCGATCTTGCGAACCAGGGGCACCTGAGCCTCGCTTCCATTGAATTCCTGGTCTTCGACGAGGCCGACCGCATGCTCGACCTGGGTTTCAGCGGGGAGATCAACGCCATTTTGGACCTTCTGCCCACCCAGCGCAGAACCATGCTCTTTTCCGCGACCTACACCCCGCAGATAAAAGCGCTGGCCGCCAAAATGCTGGACAAGCCCGAATACATCGAGGTCACGCCCGACACCGCCGCCGCGGAAGCCGTCGCGCAAAAGGTCCACATGGTCAGCCGGGACAACAAGCTCCCCCTGCTCCTGCACCTCATCGAGAGGAGGCCCGGCGAACGCATCCTGGTCTTCGCCCGCACCAGAACCTGGGCCAACAGACTGACCGACAAGCTCGCCGCCCACGGCGTCAGCGTCGCCGCCCTGCACGGCAGCAAAAGCCAGTCCCTCAGGAAGAGGACTCTCGAAGAGTTCAAGGAAGGTGAAATCCGGATTCTCGTGGCCACGGACGTGGCCGCGCGCGGACTGGACATCAGCAACCTGCCCCTGGTCATCAACTACGATGTCCCGAACTCCCCCGAGGATTACGTGCACCGCATCGGACGCACGGGCCGCGCGGGTCTGAGCGGCGTCGCCGTTTCACTGGTCAGCCCCGAGGAGCACAACCTGCTGCTGGCCATTGAAAACCTGTTGCGCCACAAAATTCCCGTGGAAGCGGTCAAGGGGTTTACGGAAGACAGCGACCTGCCGGATTTCGTGCTCTACCGCCCCGGCAACCTGAAAAGCGAACGCAACGCCCCCAGGGCGATCAAGGAGCTGGTGGCCAAGAAAACCCCGGCCAAATTGCCCGTCCAGGGCCGGGGCAAGAAAAAGGACGCCAAGCCGGAATCATCGCCTCGCGGCAGAAAGGATGAAAAATCGGACGCCCGGAAAGGAAGCGATGCGCAGCCCGACGCCAAAGGGCGCGGCAGGAACGCCAGAAAGCCCGATGCCCGGTCCGGGGACGCCGGATCGGATGCCAAGGGACGCGGCAGAAGGAATGAACGAACGGGAGATTCCCCCGCCGGGGCAGGCAGGCGCGGTGGCAACGCGCCTGGCAAGGCCGCCCGGCCCGATTCCAGGCCCGCCCAGCCGGCCCGTGGACGGTCCAGGGGCAGAGGCTAGGCCCCGAACCGGCGCTCGGCTTCGTCGCCGCGGAAAATCCAGGACTTCAAGGGGCGATTGACGACGTCTCGGCCCCGGATTTTCCTCGGTCCTCGCATCCCACCATTTTGCCGCAACCCGGACAGGTTTGATTTTCCGACACGTGACCGGGTCTTTTCGCCTCGCAACACTCAAACCCACGTGAGCTGACATATGCATATCGCAGACCGGATACGCAGACTAGGCACCGAGACGGCCTTTGCCGTGGCCGCCCGCGCCGCCGCGCACAAGGCCGCCGGACATGAGGTCTTTCCCTTTCATCTGGGAGACATGAACATCCCCACTCCAGCCAACGTCATGGACGCGGCCTGCCGCGCCATGCGCGCCGGAAAGACCGGCTACTGTCCGAGCCCGGGCATTCCCGAACTGCGCGACGCCCTGGCCGCGGACATCAACGCCGCGCGGGGTACGGCCTACGCCATGGAAAACGTGGCGGTTCAACCGGGCGGCAAGCCGGTCATCGGCAAGTTCATCATGGCCTGCATGAACCCCGGTGACGAGGTGCTCTACCCCAACCCGGGATATCCCATCTACGAATCGCAGATCGAATACCACGGCGGCCGGGCCGTGCCTTACCGCTATGTCCGGGATGAGGGCGGTTTTCATGTCGACCTGGATTATCTTGAGAGCCTGATCACCCCGCGCACGCGGGCGCTCATCGTCAACGACCTGCAAAATCCGCTGGGCGCGCAGTGCTCAAAAGAGGAACGGGAACGGCTGGCGGAAATCGCCATGCGCCACGACTTGGCCGTGCTGCTGGACGAAGCGTATTTCGACATCCGCTACAGCGGGAAAAGCGTCTCCCTGGCCGCCATTCCGGGCATGGCCGAGCGCAGCGTGATCCTCTACACCTTCTCCAAGAAATTCGCCATGACCGGCTGGCGCCTGGGCGCGGCCATCGGACCGCGCGAGATCATCGACGTCGTGGCAAAGCTCAATGTCAACGACGAATCGTGCTCCAATCATTTCGTGCAGCATGGCGCCCTTGAGGGCCTGACCGGCGACCAGTCCGGCCCCGCAGCCATCCTGGCCGCCCTCAAGGAGCGGCGCGACGTCGCGGTGGAGCTCTTGAACTCCACGCCGGGGGTGAGCTGCCCCTGCCCCGAGGCCACCTTCTACCTCTTTCCCGAGGTCACGGAGTTGATGGCGCGCAAAGGGTTCGAGGCGGACTACGCCGCCTTCGCCGAGGACATCCTGGTCACCACGGGCGTCTCGCTCTGCACCCGCCGGCACTTTGGCCGCCCCTTGCCGGACGAAAAGCGGCGATTCGTCCGCCTGGCCTACTCCGGCATCGACGCAGCGGAAATCCGCAAAGGGCTGCTGGCGCTCAAAGATTACGCCTCCCGGTAGAGGCCCGCCTCGAAGACGCCAAGTGCAGGACATGCCGTCAGGCCTGTCCGGCACTACCACGCTTCAAGTGCGCGCAAAGGCTTCCTCGTGCTCCGGAATGCCCCGCCGCTCTCCCCAAAAGACACCGTGACAAATCATCTTCAAGGACTCGTGCCGGCTGCGGCCGGAGGCTTGCGACCGTGAATCCCGCGCTCGCGCATGGATGAACGCCCGGGAGTTCCTTCAAGGAGACTACTTTTTTCGCGCCATCATGCCGGGAGGCTTGAACATGCGTCTCCCCGGCTCCCTTTTGCCAGACCGCGAACCGTCGACAGCCCGGCTCCGGAGCCCGATTCACGGCAAAGGAAGCTGCGAATCGGGCCCATCGGTCCCGCCGAAAATATACATCTTTCTTTGACGCAGCTCCGCGAGGTTATGTATGCCGAGCTTCACCAGGATGTTCGACCTGTGCTTGTTAACGGTCTTGATGCTGATGTAAAGAAGCTGGGCGATCTCCTTGCTCTTCTTCCCTTCGATGATGAGCTGCACGATCTGCTTCTCGCGCGCGGTGAGATCGTGCAGAGGAGGAAGCGAGTTGCGGTGATGGTTGACCAGGAGATAGTCGCTGACGATGATCTGAGCCAGCTTCGGGCTGATGAACACCTCGTTTTTCAGCGCATAATGCATCCCGAGGAACAGTTCTTCCGGACCGGAGCCTTTGAGCACATAGGCGCTGGCGCCATGGGCCAGAGCCTGGAAAAGCAGCTCGTTCTCCTCGCAGATGGTCAGCAACACAACGGGAATTTCCGGCGCCAGATTCTTCATCTGGCGCAACACCTCGGTCCCGGGCAGATCGGGCAGGCGCAAGTCCAGTACGACAATATCGGGGCGGCTAGCCTCAAAAAGCCTGACCGCGTCCTTCCCGCTGCCCGTGTCCGCGCCGATGCTGAACCCTCCCCGCATCTCGATCATTGTTTTCAAGCCCTTGCGCAATAACAGGTCATCCTCAACCAGTAGAATTTTCTTCATGCCTTTTCTCCATGATCGTTGCGTCGCATCATCTTTCTCTGAGCGCACCTCGCGTGGTCTTGATGATCGGCTTTAAGATGTATTCCAAAACGGTCTTCTTTCCTGTCAGCACGTCCACTTCGGCCACCATGCCGGGTATGATGGGCATCTCTTTTCCATCTTTGCCCTTGACCGAGGTTTGCTCTGTGCGAACCTTGATGAGATAGTAGCTGAGCTTTTGCTGCTCGTCGGTGATGGCGTCGGCGCTTATGTGTTCCAGAACCGCAGGCATGCCGCCGAAGATCGAGAAATCGTAGGCCGTGATTTTCACGTCGGCGGCCTGGCCCGGATACAGGAACGCGATATCCTGCGGAAGCACCTTGGCTTCGATGAGCAGGGTGTCTTCCCGGGGCACGATCTCAAGCATCTCCTTGCCCGGCCCCACCGCCTCGCCGATGGTGGTCACAAAGACCCTTTTCACCGTGCCGTCCACGGGAGAACGGACACTGGTGCGATCCATCTGGTCCTCCAGCGCGGGAAGCTTCTCCTTTGTGCCCTCCATTTCCGTGCGAATGGTATTGAGTTCGTTCAGCATCTCGGAGCGCTGTTTGCCCTTCTCCTCGTCGATGCGATGGATCGCGCCTTCCACAGCCGCCGCCACCTTGGGGATGGCGATACGGGAATCGGCGATCTGGCCCGAAAGGTCGGTGAGTTCTCGCTGAGAGCGCAAAAGATCCATGTCCGAAGCCGCGCCCTTGGCCACCATGGCGCGGGTCATCTCCACCTCCTTCTTCAGCAAGGCGTAGTTCTGCTGCTGATAAGCGAGCCTGCTCCGAAGCTCCTTGAGCTCCTGTGAGCGCTGTTCGCGTTCACGCTCCAGAACGCTCAGGGCGGACAGCCGACTCTCCTTGCGGGAGCGCAGCAACTGCCGCTGGTGTTCTATCAGATGCGGCTTCTGGCTCACGACCTCCTCCGGAAAATCAATCTCGTCCCGCCCCTCCAGTTCCGCCTCAAGACGCGCGATGGCCAGAATCTGGTCCAGGTATCCCGATTGCTGCTCCCGATACCTGGAAGCCATCTGGACCTGATCCAGCAGAATGAGCAGCTGCCCCTTGGTCACCTCCTGTCCTTCATGCACCAGGATCTCCTTGACGATGCCGCCTTCGAAATTCTGGATGCGTTTGACTTCCGAGGACGGAATGACCTTGCCCATGCCCCGGACCACCTCGTCGAGGGGCGCATGTGACGCCCAGACAATGGCCACGACGAAAAAAAGGACCACCACGAGCAAGAGGATGTTGGCCGCGAATCGGCTGGTGGACGTGATCTCGTCCAATTCGCAGGCATAGGCCCGCGCCTGGTTCTGGCTGGCGCAGGAGGCCGAGGGACGCCTGCGCGGCTTTGCGCCGGACGCGGCGGAATCCGTCGATATCGGGGTCGAGCTCGCCTGGGCCTTTATTTTGAGATGTTCGTCTTTCGTATTCATTTCACGCCTCCCGCGTTCTGGGCTTGAGCCGCCGGAACAGCTCCGGATTGCAATTGCCGCAGCACAACGTCCTTGGGGCCGTCCACCACCACCTGGCCCTCGTCCATGACAATAAGCCGGTCCACCAGTTCAAGGAGGGTCGGACGGTGCGTGATCACCACGATGGTTCTGCCCGGAAGCAGTGCCTTGAGCCGCATGACCAGCAGGGCTTCCGACTGCGTGTCCATGGAACTGGTCGGTTCGTCCATGACCAGGATGTTCGGATTGCGCAGCAGGGCGCGGGCGACGGATATGGACTGGCGCTGGCCGCCGGACAGGCTGCTGCCGCGCTCGCTGACATGCAGGCCGTAACCTTGGGGATGCGTACGCATGAAATCGTTGGTGCCGGAGATGTGGGCGGCTTCGAGAATTTCGCGATCCGTCGCCTGGGGGTGCGCCACGCAGATATTCTCGCGCACGGTCCCCTGAAAGAGGACAACCTCCTGCGGCATGTACCCGGTCCAGCGGCGCAGATCCGCCGGGTCGATCTGGCGCAGATCCGTACCGTCCACGAGCACCGCCCCCTGATCCGGCGTGTAGAGGCTGAGCAACAGCTTGCCCATGGTGGACTTGCCCGAGCCGGTCTTGCCCACGATGGCCACGCGCTCGCCGGCCTTGATCTTCAAGCTGACGTTCCTCAACGCGGGAAGGCTGGCGCCGGGATAGGAAAACCCGACATCGCGGAACTCCAGATCTCCCCGGAAAACCGGCCGGTGCAGAAAGGTGTTCGAATTTTCCCTTTCCACCTCCAGGGCCATGACCGCGTCAAGGGCCTTGTAGGCGCTCATGGTGTGATGCAGGCGGGTGATGAGCTGCGCGATCTGGGCGAAGGGCCCCATGACCCGGCCGCTGAGAATGGAACAGGCGATGAGTCCGCCGCTGGTCAGCGTCCCGTCCTTGATGAGATACACGCCGATGATGATGATCGCGACATACGCGGTTTGCTGAACGATCGCGGTGAGATTCAAGGCCAGATGGGACAGGGAGCGGGAGCGCACCGCATGGCGCGCGCTGTCGGCGGCGCTTTGGTTCCAGCGCTGGCTCATGACCGCCTCGCACCCCAGTCCTTTGACGGTTTCGATGCTGCCGAGGGTCTCCACCAGCACGGCATGCTTGCCCTGGCCCGTGGCCATGGACCCCTCGACCGATTTCTTGAGCGGAAAGTGAATGACAAGACCGATGAGCAGTATGAGCGGAAGAGCCGCCATGAACACAAAAGCTATGGGGCCGCCGATGAACCAGAACATGATGATGAAAAGGAAGATGAAAGGCAGGTCCACGAAACTCACCAGCGTGGCGGAGGTGAAGAAGTCACGCAACACTTCCAGTTCCCGAAGAAGGTTGGCGAAGCTTCCGGCCGAGGCGGGCTTGTCCTTCAAGCGGATGCCCAGGATTTGATCGAAAAGACGGGCTTCCAGTTCAATGTCGATCCGCTTTCCTGTCCTGTCGATGAAATGCGCGCGCAACCCCTTGATGACAAAGTCAAACCCGATCACCACCAACATCCCGGTGGTCAAGACCCACAGCGTATCCACTGCGGAGTTGGGCACGACCCTGTCGTAGACGTTCATGACGAAAAGCGGCGTTGCCAGCGCCAGCAGGTTCAGGATCAGGGCCGCGATGAGCACCTGTGAATACGGCCACCAGTTTTTGAGCAGGGCGTCCAGCAGCCAACGTCTGCTCGGCCTGACGGCCACCTGCCCCGTCCGAAGTTCCGTTTTCTTTTCGGGCACGAGGTACATGACGAATCCGGCATAGATCCGGGCAAGATCCTCTTGCGTCATGACCTGCTCGCCTCCCTCCACCGAGGGATGAGCGACGCGGCATTCCCCGTCCCGGACATCCAGGAGAACGCACGCGGCATCTTCCCGGAGAAACAGCACCGCAGGCAGGGCGAAGGATGCGATCCGCCCAAGAGAACTCTTGACGATTCTGGCGGCGAAACCGGCCTTGCGGGCCGCGACCTCGGCCAGCCGGGGCGTAAGACGCCCTTCCGCGTCCAGAGGCAACCCCGAGAGCAAGGATGTGGACGACAAGGTCCGACCATGATGCTTTGCGATATACAGAATGGACTCCACAAGAAGGTCCGACGATACCGTCCCCGTAGTCTCTTCGATGGGAAGTCCGATGCCGACGTTTGTCTTGGCGGAATTCAGCATTGCGTTTTCCACGATTCCCTCGGTATTATGTAAATTTGTTCATTGAGCATGATTCATGTCTATTCGTAAGCGAACATATCTTTAATGGTCAGCACCTCGACCAGAGATGCGACAAAAATATCGACAAGGTCTGGATCAAAGTGCCTGCCTTTCTCCGCGACTATGATCGACAGAGCCTTTTCCACCGAAAAAGGCTCTTTGTAAGGTCTGCGCGAAAGCAAGGCGTCAAAGACATCCACCAGTCCGACTATTCTCGCTTCGATGGGAATTTCCGGCCCCTTGAGTCCGTGCGGGTATCCGCCGCCGTCCCAACGCTCATGATGCGACAGGGCCACGAGATGCGCCGCGCGCAGCAACTCCGAATTGCCTTCGGCCAGCGCCTTGGCCCCGATGACGGTATGCTGCTTCATGATTTCATACTCTTCCGGCATAAGCTTGCCGGGCTTGAGCAGGATGTGATCGGGAATCCCGATTTTGCCCAGATCGTGCATCGAACTTGCCAGACCGAGTTGTTCCGCTTCTTCCCGTGGAATGCCACACTTCAAGGCAAGCATTTCCGTGTACGCTTGAATGCGTTTGATGTGGTTTCCGGTATCGGTATCACGGAGTTCAGCCGCCAGACATAATCTGAAAATTGTCTCTCGCTTTACTTCCTGCAATTCAACATTTTTCTCTTGCAGCTTCATTGTTCTTTCAGCGACTTTAATTTCAAGCCTGGTATTGTGCTCCTTCAATTTTCGTTCGGCGATCTTGAGCTTTAAATGCGTTTTCAGCCGTGCGTTGACCTCAATCGGATCAAAAGGCTTTTTGATATAATCGACAGCTCCAAGTTCAAATGCCTTGTTGAGGCTTATAGGGTCTTGTTCAGATGTTATGAAGATTATAGGGATATTTTCCGTATTTTTATTTGCTTTGACATACTCGCAAATATCAAACCCACTCATGTTCGGCATGCGGATATCAAGAAGAATTATGTCTGGAAGATTGTACGACAGCGATTTTAAAGCTGCCTCGCTGTCCATCGAAACCGAAATTTTAGAGTAATCTTTCAAAGATTCGACCAAAACAAGGATGTTTATCTCGACATCATCTACGATAAGTATCTTGCTCTGGCTCAGCTCTTCATCGTATGTACAATATGAATCGACGAAACATTCAGACAAGCCCGCGCGACAATGACATTTTTCGACCGAAGCCATGACAACCTCCATTGAAATATATGATTATTAGTCCACAGACAGCAATAAACATGCATAGTGAATTATTGTCTCCCATACGTACACATAATAATTGGTTATGATGACCTCTTACAATGCCTATATTGATTTATTTTAGAACTCATTTGACTGCGAAATTTTCTACTTTGATACGTAGAAAACTATGTACGACACTGCTCCAATACCTACAGAACACAGGCTAGTGGAGCTTAAAAAAAATAATGAAATCAAAAAGATGACAACGACACGCAACGCCGCGCGGCAAAGCCCGGGCGCAGACAAAAGTGGGGAAGCGGGGGAAGGATGAGAAAAACGGGATATGACAAAGTACGCAGAACGTAAAAAAATGCCGCAAACAAAAAAGCCGCCCTTCCGGACGGCTTCCTTGTTTGCGGCATTCAAGAAAACATATTGTTTTTCAAGCGTTTAAGTGGTGGAGCTACGCGGGATCGAACCGCGGACCTCTTGAATGCCATTCAAGCGCTCTCCCAGCTGAGCTACAGCCCCACAACGCGAAAACGGTTACTGCCCAAACCGTTCCAAAAAAGCAAGCACTTTTTCCTACTCTTTGAACATACCCATCATTTCAAGCAATTGAGGATCGGTTTGCGCCCCGGAAAGCACCGGCATGCTCAGGACCGTGCGCTGCGTTTCGACATCTCCAAGCTCCATCCGAACCAGTCCGAAGCCACGCCCCTGGGGCACTGCGGGAATGTACGCCGGGCTGCTGCGCGAAAACGCAGCGCTGTCGCCCAAAATCACGTCGATCTCGCTGTCCTCCTCGAGCAGCCCCGCCGCCGCCTCGCCTGGAAGCTGCGTAAGCAGCACAATGCAATCGGCCATGTCCCAGAGCCTCGGCAACAGTTCGCGCAGGGCGTCGGTCGGAGGAATGAAGCGCGCTCCGGTTATCCCGGCGGCGGGCGGCATGGGCAGAAGGCTCATGACCGCGACGCGGAAGCCGTTGCGCTCGGTGAGCACATAGCGCTTGATCCACGGCGTCACCCCTTTGCCAAATTTCAGGTTGGAGCAGACGAAGGGAAACCTGGCCATGGCGGCAAGCTCCCGCAGCGCCACCTCGCCCATGGCCAGATCATGACCTCCAAGGCCCATCGCATCGTAACGCATGCGGTTCATGGCCCGGATCAAGATCGCGTTCACCTTCTTCGCCCCTGCGGATTTCGAAGCGAACGCGTCGCCCGCGTCAAGCAGCAGCACTGCCGGGTCTTCTTTCCGAAAATGCTCGACGACGGGCATCCGCCCGGCCAGCCCGCCCATGGCTCCAGCGAGCCCTGACCGGGGAAGGACATGCCCCCGCGTGTCTCCGCTGAAAAGAATCGTGATTCCCGACGCGCGCGGCGGGGCCTCCGGATCGGCGGGACGGAAGGCGGCGGCGCTCTCCGCCGGGGCGCGCAGGGCATGGGCGAAGCGCTCCTCGAACCGTCTGTACACCTCGCTCCGTGCTCCGTGAATGCGGTAGGCGACGGCAAGACCGGCCAACAGTCTGGCCGCCTCGGCCCTGGAGGGATCGGATTCGATCCCGCGCACCCGTTGCAGCCAGTCCGCGTAAGGCGAATTGAAGGTGAATCCGTAACGCCGGAAAACATCGTCTTCCCTAAAGGCGACGAACCGTTCATGGAGCACGCGCAATTCCTCGAAAACGGGAAGGACGGGAGCCGGCGCCACCACCCGGGGCGGCTCCTGGATCGGCCGAGCGGCGCAGGCGAACAGCGGCAGCAGGCAAAGGATGAAAATGATGCGTCTCATATTCCTTCAGTCCATGGAATTCAGCATGGTTGCCCGGAATCAGACATCGACGCGCAAACCTCGACAGCGGATATGCACGCGCCGCCCTCCCGGCAAAAGAACGCCGTCACAAACCGCTGACCGCGCGTTTGCGACACGTCACGGCCTACATAAATCCTTTCCCCGCTGCAAACAGATCTGTTCCCCTGACAAAAATATACCTACTTTTAAGGCACTTGCCCTTAGGATCTATCAGTATTCCGCACAAACGAGCGGTTGCTGCGGCCCGGTCAACGGCGACAAATTTCCGGTTGCCACATTACGCATCCTTCCGTCCGCCAATAACCTGATTCTTCCTCCATTCACCGGAAAACGGATGCAATGGCCATCAAATCGTGTAGAAAAAAGACAAGCTTGGCCGTGTGGAGCTTTTCTACATCAACGCTTTTCTTCACAGGGGGGACATCATGGAAAAATCAATGCATAATTACTGGAAAAGAAACAAAACGTACATGCTCATGCTTCTGTCCGTCTGGGCGCTGGTATCATACGGATTCGGAATTTTTTTCGTCGAATCGATGAATGCCTTCTCCCTGGGCGGATTTCCTCTGGGGTTCTGGTTTGCCCAGCAAGGCTCCATCTATGTTTTCGTACTGATCATCCTCGCCTATTTCCTGCTCATGGACCGGCTGGATAGGAAATACGACGTGCACGAATAACAACCGACCAACCGGAGGAAATATGTCACTGCAACTCTGGACCTATCTCATAGTGGGCCTGACCTTCGCCCTCTACATAGGCATCGCCTGGACGTCCCGCGTCAAGGACACCAAGGGGTTCTACGTCGCGGGCGGAGGGGTTCCTCCCCTGGCCAACGGCATGGCCACGGCCGCGGACTGGATGAGCGCGGCCTCATTCATCTCCATGGCCGGCATGATTTCGTTCCTGGGCTACGCGGGCTGCATGTACCTCATGGGCTGGACCGGCGGCTACGTGCTCCTGGCCCTGCTCCTGGCTCCGTACCTGCGCAAGTTCGGCAAGTTCACGGTCCCGGATTTCGTCGGCGACCGCTACTATTCCTCTGCGGCCCGCCTTGTGGCCCTCATTTGCGCCATCTTCGTCTCCCTGACGTACGTGGCCGGGCAGATGCGCGGCGTGGGCATCGTCTTCAGCCGCTTCCTGGAAGTGGACGTCAACACGGGCGTCTTGATCGGCATGGTCCTGGTCTTCCTGTACGCGGCCATCGGCGGCATGAAGGGCATCACCTGGACCCAGGTCGCCCAGTACTGCGTCCTGATCACGGCCTTCCTCATCCCGGCCATCGCCATCTCCCTCAAGCTGACCGGCAACCCCATCCCGCAGATTGGATTCGGCGGCACCATCCTGGGCGGTCCCGATTCGGGCAAATTCCTGCTTGAGACGCTGAATCAGATCGGCCGGGACCTGGGTTTCGCCGAGTACACCAGCGCCTTTGGCGCGGGTGCCAAGCCCATGATCGACGTCTTCGCCATCACCATGTGCCTCATGGTCGGCACGGCCGGCCTGCCCCACGTCATCATCCGCTTCTACACCGTGCCCAGCGTCCGGGCCGCGCGCCTCTCGGCCTTCTACGCCATCCTCTTCATCGCCATCCTCTACACCACGGCTCCGGCCCTGGGCGCGTTCTCCCGCTACACCCTAACCAACGCCCTGAGCGAAACCCCTTACTCCTCCGTGCCGTCCTGGTTCGGCAACTGGGAAAAGACCGGACTTCTGGCCTGGGTGGACAAGAACAACGACGGCATCATCACCTATCGCGCCGGAGCCGCCTTCACGGGCAAACCCGCCTACAGCGGCGAAACGGGCGCGCACGGCCAGCGCCTGGTCACCAACACGCCCCTCGACAACGCCAACGAACTCTACATAGACAACGACATCATGGTCCTGGCCACGCCCGAGATCTCCCAGCTTCCGCCCTGGGTCATCGCCCTGGTCGCGGCGGGCGGACTGGCAGCGGCCCTGTCCACGGCGGCCGGCCTTTTGCTGGTCATCGCCTCGTCCATCTCCCACGACCTCTACTACCGCATCATCAATCGCGGGGCCTCCGAAAAAATACGTCTGCTCGTGGGCCGGGTCATGATCGGCGTGGGCGTCGTCATCGCGGGCTACTTCGGCATCAATCCTCCGGGCTTCGTGGCCCAGGTGGTGGCATTGGCCTTTGGCCTCGCCTCGTCCTCCTTCTTCCCCATCATCGTGCTCGGCATCTTCTGGAAGCGCGCGACCAAGGAGGGAGCCATCAGCGGCATGATCACCGGCATCGGCTTCACCATGCTCTACATCGTGCAGACCAAGTTCATGGGCGTGTCTCCCTGGTTCTTCGGCATCAGCCCCGAAGGCATCGGCACCGTGGGCATGGTCATCAACTTCGCGGTGACCATCGGCGTGTCCCTGGTCACCAAGGCCCCGCCGACCGCCGTGCAGGAGATGGTCGAGAGCGTGCGCATCCCGCGCGGCGCTGGCGCGGCCATCGACCACTAACACCGTCAACCAGGGGCCGGCCTTCCGGCCCCGCAACCCAAGGACATGCCATGAACGCGGGAATCCAGCCTGCGGGATACGACAGCATCATCACCTTTCTTGAAGCCACCCTGCCCTTTTCCGAACTGGAGAGGCCAAGCCTGGTCCGTCTGGCCCGCACGTGCCTGGTGGACTTCTTTCCGGCCGGAACACGGATCCTTCGCCGGGGGGTGAGCGAGGTGGACGGGCTTTATCTCGTGCAGAAGGGGGCCATCCGCCTTTTTCTGGAAGACGAGGGCATCCTCATGGACATCCGCACGGAGGGGGCCTCACTCGGAGCGCTGTCCCTCTTCAACGGCGAAAAAGCGGCCATGGACGCCGAAACCGTGGAAGACACCTTCATCATCAAGATTCCCCGGGAGCGCTTTTTCGAAGCCGTGCATCTCAACCCCGCCATCCCGCGCTTCTATCTCAAATCCTTTGCCGACACCTTTCTCTCCAAGGCCTTCGAGGAGATGCGCTGCAAGACCCAGCCCGCCCACGAAGACCACAGCCTGCACCTCTTCAGCAACCCGGTGGGCGGCCTCGTCACCCGCGAGCCGGTCAGCGTGCCCTTTGGCCTGAGCATCCAGGCCGCGGCCAAGGAAATGATCCGCCACAACACCGGCTCGCTCCTGTTCCGCGAGCCCTCGGGCGAAATCTGCGGCATCATCACGGACACGGATCTGCGCAAGGCCATGGCGCTCGGCCTTGACCTGCAAGCCCCGGCCGAAACCATCATGACCACGCCCGTGGAAAGCATCGATGCCGGCGCGGTCTGCTTCGACGCCCTTCTGACCATGATGTCCAAGAACATCCATCACCTCGTGGTCAAGTCCAACAACAGGCTGCAAGGAGTCGTAAGCTCCCACGACATCATGCTCCTGCAGGGCCGCTCGCCCATGTCCATATTCCGCGAGATCGCCTCCCGCACCACCATCGCCGGGCTCTACCCGCTGCACGACAGCATCACCCCGGTCATCCGCACACTGGTCCAGCAGGGCGCCAAGGCGGGCAACATCACCCGCATGATCGCCATCCTGAACGACCAGATCATGTCCAGACTCCTGGATCTGATGCTGCGCGAACTGGGGCCTCCCCCGGTCAAGTTCTGCCTGCTGCTCATGGGCAGCGAGGGCCGCCGCGAGCAGACCTTCGCCACGGACCAGGACAACGCGCTGGTCATTGAGAACTGCTCGGTGGATTTTCTGGAACGGGCCGCCGAGACGTATTTCTCGGCCTTCACGGAGCGCATGGTCGGGCATCTCATAAACTGCGGCTTCCCGCGCTGCCCGGGCGACATGATGGCCTCGAACCCCGCCTGGAGGGGCTCCCTGGACGCGTGGAAAGGCCGGGTCAACACCTGGACGACCACGCCCGAGCCCGAGCGCGTCCTGGCCAGCTCCGTGTTCTTCGATTTCAGGGGCGTCTACGGATACAAGGACCTGGCCGAAAACCTGCGTCAGCACGTCACCAACGCCTGCGCCGGGAAGGACCTCTTCCTGCGCTACCTGGCCGCGGACTGCCTGAACGCCAAGCCGCCGCTGACCTTCTTCAAGAATTTCATGGTCGAAAAGGATGGGGCGCACAAAAACACCCTGGACATCAAGACCCGGGGGCTGCTGCCGTTCATGGACTTCGCGCGGGTCATGGCCCTGTATCACGGCATCCGCGAAACCAGCACCCTGGGCCGCCTGGAACTCCTGCATCAGGAAGGGCACCTGTCCCGCGACCTGTTCCACGAAGCGCGGGAGGCTTTCGAATTCCTTCTGCACTCGCGGCTCATGCACCAGCTCGAACAGATGGAGCAGGGCATCACACCGGACAACCGCCTCGACCCCGGCACATTGTCCTCCCTGGAAAAGCGTACCCTGCGAGAGGCCTTCGGGGTGACCGCGGCCCTGCACGGGGTGCTGCGCGAAGTCTTCCGACTGAACATGGTGTAACCCATGAACCTTGCCACGCCAAAAAATCTGCTCGCCATGCTGGGGTTTGGTCCCAAAACCCCGAACCTGCCCGTGCTGGAGGAGAACAACCGCCTGTGCCGGGCGCTGGATCAGAACCGTCCCCTGGAGGAATATGCCTACACGGTGCTGGACACGGAGCTGACCGGGCTCTCCGCCCGCAAGGAAGAGATCGTCTCCATCGGGGCCGTGCGCGTGCGCGGACTGGCCATCGTGCCAGGCGAAAGCGTGAGCGTCCTGGTGCGCCCCAGCATCCCCCTGCCCAAGACCAGCACCCTCATCCACCGCATCACGCCCGAGGCCATCGCCGAGGCGCCGACTCTGGCCGAGGTTCTCCCCGAACTGATCGAATTCTGCAAGGGCACCCTCATTGTCGGCCACCACGTGGGTCTGGACATGGGTTTCCTGAACCGCGCCTGCAAAAGAAACTATGGACACCCTCTGGCCAACCCCTGTCTGGACACCATGCGCATGGCCATGCTGTGGCGCGAAAAGCGCACGCCCGCCCATTACGAGCAATACAACCTGAACATCTCCTACGTGCTGACCGATCTGGCCCACGAGTTCGAACTGCCCCGCTTCACGGCCCACGAAGCCCTGGGCGACGCCCTGCAGACAGCCTACCTTTTCATCTATCTGGCCAAAAAGATCGCTGGGAACTCATCCCTGACTCTGAGCGAACTGTTCCGCGCCGGTCAAAGCTGGCGCTGGTACATGTAGAACGCAAGGCCCGCGCCGCCCGATGGCATTGCCCGGTTCCGAAGATGCCCCATGGGGAGGGATCGAGGCCGGAACGGGCCGCGAACCGGATTGCGCATTCATCAAAGTGAACGCGCCCGAATAAAACCGGTTCATCCGGTTAAAGCGTACTTGGCTTCGTGAATCCCCAGAATTCTGAGTTTGAAGAACTCCTGATCCCGGTAGCCGTACGCCTGTCTTTTGAGCGTCTTGATCTTGTTGTTGGTTCCTTCCATGGGCCCAGAGGATATAGGATGGTCGTACCAAGCCAGGATGCCAGTTCGGTACGTGGCCATGGTCTTGCCCATCTTCGCCAACGGGCCAA
>JAEWKZ010000007.1 GCA_023393525.1 Pseudomonadota bacterium
CATCCATGACATGCCGCTGACGCATAAAACGCCAGCCGCCGTCCTGGTCACGCTCCAACTCCCCTCCTGCCAAGGAGGGGTGCCCGAAGGGCGGGGTGGTTGTCTCTTACTCGGCGAAGATAGCGCACGTTTGCGAAGACAGGTCAGTTCAAGGGGAAATACCCCCTCCCCCTTCGGGTACTCCCCCTTGGCAGGGGGAGAGTCAGATTGTGCTTGCCGCGCATAGTCCTTTTTCAGGTTGGATTCGAGCATCCATGACATGCCGCTGACGCATAAAACGCCAGTCATCGTCCTGACCACGCTCCAACTCCCCTCCTGCCAAGGAGGGGTGCCCGAAGGGCGGGGTGCTTGACTCTTACTCGGCGAAGATAGCGCACGTTTGCGAAGACAGGTCAGTTCAAGGGGAAATACCCCCTCCCCCTTGGCAGGGGGAGAGTCAGATTGTGCTTGCCGCGCATAGTCCTTTTTCAGGTTGGATTCGAGCATCCATGACATGCCGCTGACGCATAAAACGCCAGCCGCCGTCCTGGTCACGCTCCAACTCCCCTCCTGCCAAGGAGGGGTGCCCGAAGGGCGGGGTGGTTGTCTTTGACTCGGTTTGACGAAAAAAGTTGGTGCGGTCGTGGTGCGGTCGCGGCGCAGTTGCGGCGTGGTCGCGGAGCGGTCTGATGCGGACGAGGGCCGCCGAAACTCCCTCGCGGGCCTCGTAATGCCGAATCGTTGCGTGCCGATGCGTCACGCCGAGGCAAGACGCCCGGCAACGATTGGGCAAACGATGCCTGGCTCGGTCAGACAGTCGGCGACCCTCGTCCGCATCAGCCCACCCCGCTAGGGCCGAGTCTTGAGTAGGGAAGAGGAGATGGCGCAGTTTATTGTGATCGCCCGACCGTCCTGCCAGGATGTCATTCCCGCGCAGGCGGGAATCCATGCCTTTACAATGGCGGAAGATGGAGCCCCGTTATCACGGGAATGACGCCTTTGAGTTCGCCCGGTAACAGTGCCATTCCCGCATGCGAGTCCGCCACGACACGTCCAGGCCTTGATTTTCAACCCGTCCAATCCTTGGATTCCTTTCCTTTGGGTCTTTGGCGCGAGGCCTTGAGCTTGCGGGTCCACAGGGCCAGGCGTTCTTCGTGGCCCTGGGTCTTGGCCTGGTAGAAGACCCGTCCCTTGAGTTCCGGGGGCAGGTAGTCCTGCTCGACCCAGGCTTCGGGGTAGGCGTGGGGGTATTTGTAGCCCTGGCCGTAGCCCCATTCCTTCTGCAGGCTGGTCGAGGCGTTGCGCAGGTGCAGGGGCACGGGCTTGGGGCCGTTGGTGCGGATTTCTTTGATGGCCGCTAGGTAGCCCGCGTAGGCCGAATTGCTTTTGGGCGCCAGGGACAGGTACACGGTGGTTTCGGCCATGGGGATCCAGCCCTCTGGCATGCCGATGCGCTCCACGGCCTGCTCGCAGGACACGGCCAGGGGCAGGGCCATGGGATCGCCCAGTCCCACGTCCTCGGCCGCCGAGAGGATCAGCCTGCGGCAGATGAAACGCGGGTCTTCCCCCGTTTGCACCAGACATGCCAGGTAATACAGGGCCGCGTCCGGGTCCGAGCCACGGATGGACTTGATCAGCGCCGAGGCAAGTTCGTAATGGGAGTCGCCTTCGCGGTCTCCTCGCAGCACGATCTCCGGCAGGCGGGTCTTGAGCTGGTCGGGTTCCAGGTCCTTCGTTTCCAGTCCCGCCGCGAATTCCACGAGATTGAGCATGGTCCGCGCGTCCCCGCCCGAAAGCGTGGCCAGCAGTTCCAGACTTTTTTCAGGAATGGGCGAGCCCAGCTTCTCCATGCCCCGCTTGCCCACATCCACCAGTTCGGCCATGCCCAGGGAACGCAGGCGCAGCACGTGCAGCCTGGAAAGGAGCTGGCGCGTGACGCTGAAGGATGGATTTTCGGTGGTGGTGGCGATGAGGGTCAGTTCGCCGGTTTCCAGAAGCGGCAGGAAAAAATCCTGCTGGGCCTTGGAATAGCGGTGCAGTTCGTCCAGGATCAGGATTTCCTTGTCCTGAATCTGCTTGCGCAGGGCCGTGATGCCCACCTCCGGGGCGCTGACGCGGACAAAGGGGCGGCCTGCGTGCCGGGCCAGGAGCAGGGCCACGGTGGACTTGCCGCAGCCGGGGGGGCCGAAGAGCAGGAGGCTCGGCAGGTCCCTGGACTGCATGAGGGTGCGCAGACGCTGACGGAAATGGCTTTGGCCGATGAAGTCGTCCAGGGATTCCGGACGCAGGGATTCGGCGAGGGGACGTTTTTGGGACACGGTGATCAGTCCGGCTGAATGCTTGCGGCCTTTTCCACGCAGTCGAGGATCGTCTGGGCCTCGGGGCCGTGGGCGGAGAGCCTCACGGTTCTGTTGTCCCCGTTCACGGTCCAGAGCATGTCGATGCGGGAGTCGGGCATGTAGTCGCCGGGAAGGTATTCGGCCCACTCCAGGAGACAGAAATGGTCCGGGGCGAAGAGGGTTTCTTCCAGGTCGGGATCGAATTCGCGCCCTTCGGTGCGGTACAGGTCGAAATGGCCTACCGGCGGCGTGGTGGGGTAGAGGTTCAGCAGGTTGAAACTCGGGCTGCTGACTTCGGCGTTTTCGCTCCCCGGCAGGGCCTGGACCAGTTCGCGGATGAAGGTCGTCTTTCCGGCCCCGAGCGGCCCGCGCAGGAGCACGGGCGGCAGGACCGGGCTGTCCGCGACGCAGGCCGCGAAAGCCCGGGCCAGGGCGGCCGTGGTTTCAAGAGATGTCAAAACGAGGATCATGGGCGGGGAATCAGGGTTTTGATGACGTCTTTCTTGCCCACGATGCCCAGCAGCTTGCCCTTGTCCGTGACCGGCAGGGTGTGGAATTTCTTGTCGACCATGAGCGCCGCGATTTCGTCGATGGTCATGTCGGGAGCGATGGTCACCACTTTGGTGCTCATGGCGTCGGACACTTTGGAGGCGGCGATGCGCTTGACCTCCGCTTCGAGGAGGGCGGAGGAGGACAGCGGCACGAAGCCGTCGAGCAGGGTGAAGAGCGAGGGTATGGGCAGGTTTTTCTGCATGCGGACCAGGTCGCTCTGGCACAGGATGCCGACCAGATGTCCGGCGTCGTCGACCACGGGCAGGCCGTTCACGCCCTTGTCGAGCAGGATTTTCGCGGCTTCGGTGATGTCCGCTTCGGGTCCGATGGTGATGACCTCGGTGGTCATGATATCTTGAGCTGTACGCATTGTTTCCACTCCTTCAAGGCGGTTGGCAGGTGATCGGCGATGTCCAGGGGGGTGTTGCCCCGGTACGGGAAGTCCGCGGCGAGGTGGGCTCCCGTATATCCATGCCAGTACACGCCTATTTGGGCAGCGGTCAATGGCGGGTGCCCCTGGGCCATGAGGCTGCCGATGACTCCCGCCAGCACGTCGCCCGATCCGGCGATGGCCAGGTTCGGGGCGCAGAAGGGGGAGATGGAGATGGGGTCCTCGTGCCCGGCGACAATGGTGGCCGCACCCTTCAAGACCAGATTGACGCGGTGGCCGAAGGAGAATTCGCGGGCATACCTGGCCCTGGCCAGGTTGATGGCCGCTGCCGTGACGCCGAAAAAATTGGCCATTTCGCCCGGATGCGGGGTCAGCACCGTGTCGGGCCCGAGGCGGCCCAGCAGGTCAGGGCGCCCGGCCAGCAGGAAAAGGGCGTCGGCGTCGTAGAGGGTCCGGGGGTGGGGCTGATCCAGATAGCGTTCCAAAAAGGCCATGGCCCCCTCGCTGCGACCCAGGCCGGGTCCGAGAACCACTGCCGAAAAACGGGGCAGGTGCGGGAGCAGGGCGTCGAAACACCCGGCGTTCCATTGCTCCGATTCGCCAAGACCAAGGGTCATGACTTCGGGAAAGGTGGCGTAGGCCAGGCTCAGACTCTTGGGGCCGCCGATGCTGACCAGGCCAACGCCGGAGCGGAAGGCCGCCCGGGCCGCCAGCATGGGCGCGCCGGTCAGTCCGGGGGAGCCGCCAAGAACGAGCAGGTGCCCGCCTTCTCCCTTGTGCATGGTCGAGCTGGGCTCGGGCAGCAGGTTGGCCAGGTCCGGCCCCAGGGCGACGTGGGCGGTGGGGTACTGGTCCTTGATGTGCCGGGGGATGCCGATCTTGGACGTGACCAGCTTGCCCACATGTTTTTTGGCCGGGGGCAGGAAGAGTCCGAGCTTGGCCTCCTCGAAGGTCACGGTCAGGTCGGCTTCCACGGCCAGAGGCATGGGTTCGCCCGTGGCGCCGTTCAGTCCCGAGGGGATGTCCAGAGAGAGAACGAAGGCGCGCGCGCCGAGTTTGTTCATGGATTTGATCCAGGCCTGCATGCCGGGGCTCAGCGGGCCCTTGAACCCGGTGCCGAGCAGTCCGTCCACGACGATGTCGATCCCGGGCATGTGGTCGGTTTCGTACTCGGGCAGGTAGGAGCAGGCGATGCCCATGTCTCTCGCCAGCTTGAGGTGGTAGGCGGAGTCGTGGGTGTATTGCGCGAGATGCTTGGCATGCAGGATGAGGACCGTCGCTCCCAGATTGACCAGATGCCTGGCCAGGGCGAAGGCGTCGCCGCCGTTGTTGCCCGGACCGGCGAAAACCATCACCGAAGCGCCGCGCACGGGGCCGAATTCCTTTTTCAAGGCGTACAGCGCTGCCCGGCTTGCATTTTCCATGAGAATTTGTCCGGACAGTCCAAATTCATCGATGGTCAGCCTGTCCCAGCGGGACATTTCCTCGGGAGTGGGCAAAAGGGTAACCATTTGAGCTCCTTTTCGCGAATTCCAGGTTCGGTGCCTGCGGAATGAAAACCGGGGCCAAAGAGCGGCCCGTCATGTTTGTGTGGCTCTGTGCCATTATTTTTCGCTGTGCGCCACCCATGTCCTTTTCCTCACGATCGTGCACCGGGCTGAGGCGCGGGGTGGAAAATTATCCTTGACTCGCTTCTCTATCTTCTCCAGAAAAAAGGGCTTGCTGGGAAGTGTCGCCATGTCTGCGCCCCGGCTGATCTATACGCCTGGAGGGGCCATGACGGAGACGGTGGAGCCGACACTGCCGGTGGTGCGATTGCGAAACGTGGCCAAGGTTTACGATGGCCAGCACGCCTTGAAGGAAGTGTCCCTCGATGTGCGGCGCGGCGAATTCCTGACCATCCTGGGGCCTTCGGGTTGCGGCAAGACCACGATCCTGCGTCTCGTGGCGGGGTTCGAGAGCGCCACTTCCGGCACCATCTCCATTGACGGCCGCGATGTGACCGGCCTGCCCCCCGAGCGCCGCAACGTCAACACCGTCTTTCAAAGCTACGCCCTGTTTCCGCACATGAACGTGTTCGACAACGTGGCCTTCGGGCTGCGCATGAAGGGCCGTCCGGCGGGGGAAATCGCCTCCGAGGTCCGCGACACCCTGCGCCTGGTGCAGCTTGAGGGCTTCGATTCGCGTACGGTGGGCAAACTCTCCGGCGGGCAGCAGCAGCGCGTGGCCATCGCCCGGGCCATCATCAACCGGCCGCTCGTCCTGCTCCTCGACGAACCGCTCTCGGCCCTCGATTACCGGTTGCGCAAGCAGATGCAGCTTGATCTCAAACACTTGCAGCGCAAGCTGGGCATCACTTTCGTCCTGGTCACCCACGACCAGGAAGAGGCCTTTTCCATGTCCGACCGCGTCGTGGTCATGAACAACGGCCACATCGAGCAGATCGGCACTCCGGTCAGCGTCTACGAGGAGCCCCGCAACCTCTACGTGGCCCGTTTCGTGGGCGAGATCAACATCATCGACGCCGAGGTGGTGGAGCTTGGCGAGGGTCGCGCCAGGGTGCGGGCCCAGGGGCTCGACGTGTTCATGCGCACCAGCCATGCCTTCCGGCCCGGCGAGAAGGTGCATATCCTGCTGCGCCCCGAGGATCTGCGGGTCGAGACCCTCAAAGACCTGGCCGAGGACCCGGAGCTGGAAGACGTCTTCGCCCGCGATCGCTCATTGGTGGGCACGGTGGAGGAGACCATCTACAAGGGCGCGACCTATGACGTCGTGGTCCGGCTCGATGCCGGCGGCACGGTCACGGCCACGGAATTTTTCAACGAGGACGACGAGACCGTGTATTTCCGGGCCGCCGACCGGGTGGCCGTGAGCTGGGTCGAGGGCTGGGAAGTGGTGCTGCCGTATGAAAAATGACGGCTTCTTCAAGCTCGCCGTCATTGTCGGCGCCATCTCCTGGATGGCGATTTTTGCTTTTGTGCCCAATGTCCTGGTCTTTTTGGCCAGTTTCAGCTCCACGTCCTCCGCGAACTTCATCGAGCCCGGTTTTTCCTTCGGCAATTACGCCCGGCTGATGGACGCGACCCATCTGGACATCCTGCTGTCGTCCCTGCGTCTCTCCGGACTGGTCACACTCATCTGTCTCGTCACGGCCTATCCTTTCGCCGCCGTGCTGGCCCGGACTCCCAAGCCGCTGCGCAACACGCTGCTCCTGCTGGTGGTCATCCCCTTCTGGACCAACTCCCTGGTGCGCACCTACGCCATGACCGCCATGCTCAACTCCAGCGGCATCATCAACAACGCCCTCCTGGAGCTGGGGTTGATCGATGCGCCCCTGGCCATGATGTACACCCCCGGCGCCGTGGTTCTGGGCCTGGTGTACACGCTGCTGCCGTTCATGATCCTGCCCCTTTACGCGGCCCTGGAGCGCCTTGACCGCCGCTATCTCGAAGCGGCCCGGGATCTGGGCGCGAGCCCCTGGCGGGCGTTCTGGAAAGTGGTCGTGCCCTTGACCATGCCCGGCATCGTCTCGGGCTGCATGCTGGTCTTTCTGCCGGGCATCGGCATGTTCTACGTGTCCGACGTGCTCGGCGGGGCCAAGGCCATGCTGCTTGGCAACTTCATCCGCGACCAGTTTCTGACCACCCGTGACTGGCCTTTGGGCGCGGCGGCCAGCGTGACCCTGACCGTGCTCATGGGCATGATGCTCCTTCTCTACTGGAAGAGCGCCGCCCGGCTGGGCGGGAAGGAGGCCTGATGCGAAAGCTGCGCATTCTTTACGTCACGCTGGTCCTTGTCTTCCTGTATCTGCCGCTGGGCGTCATGGTCGCCTACTCGTTCAACTCGTCCCGTTTTTCCATGGCCTGGAAGGGCCTGACCCTGGACTGGTATGTAAAGCTCTTCGGCAACACCGCGCTCATGCAGGCGGCCCTCCACTCGCTGCTCATCGCGGCGCTGGCGGCGACCTGCTCAAGCATCCTGGGCACGCTCATCGCCATGGCCCTGCAGCGCTGGCGTTTTCCGTCGCGCAAGGTCATCCACACCTCGCTCTTCGTCATGATGATGTCTCCGGACATCGTCATCGGCATTTCGCTTTTGGTGCTCTTCATGGCCCTGTCCCTGCCGCTGGGTTTCTGGACCCTGCTCATGGCCCACATCACCCTGTGCGTGCCCTTTGTCAGCATCACCGTCTACGGCCGTCTGCAGGGGTTCGACCCGCACGTGGTGGAAGCCGCGCGGGACCTCGGGGCGGGCGAGTACGAGGTTTTCAGGCATGTGGTCCTGCCCATGGTCTTTCCCGCTGTCCTGGCCGGGTGGTTCCTCAGTTTCACCCTGTCCATCGACGACGTGATCATCAGCTTCTTCACCACCGGACCCACGTTCGAGGTACTGCCTTTGCGCATCTATTCCATGGTCCGCCTGGGACTCAAGCCCGAGGTCAATGCCCTGTGCGCGATCATGATCCTTATAACCGTTGTGGCCGTCTGCGTGTCGCAGCGCTTTCTGAAGGAGAAATCATGAAACGATTGGTATTCACGGTCCTGTGCCTCGTGCTGGCCACCCAGGCCCTGGCGGCATCCAAGGAACTCTATGTCTACAATTGGTCCGAATACATGCCGGACAGCGTGCTTGAGGATTTCACCAAGGAGACCGGCATCAAGGTCATCATGTCCACCTACGACAGCAACGAGGCCCTCTACGCCAAGATCCGCATGGTCGATGCCAAGGGGTACGACCTCATCGTGCCGTCCACGGATTTCGTGGCCCGCATGCACAAGGAGGGGCTGCTCATGCCCCTGGACAAGGCCAAGCTGACCAATCTCGGCAACCTTGATCCCAAGCTCATGAACCAGTCCTTTGATCCGGACAACACCTACAGCGTGCCCTACATGTGGGGCTCCACGGCCATCGCCGTGAACACCGCGGACCCGGCCGCGGCGGCGGTCACGTCCTACGCCGACCTGTGGAAGCCGGAACTTAAAAGCAAAATCCTGCTGCCCAACGACATGCGCGGGGTGCTCGGCATGGGCCTCAAGCGTCTGGGCTACTCGCTCAACGAGACCGACCCGGCCAAAGTGGCCGAGGCCTGCGAGATGCTCATGCCGCTCATGGAAAGCGTGCGCGTCTTTGATTCCGACTCCCCCAAGCAGGCGCTCTTGAACAACGAGGTGCAGGCGGCGGTGCTGTGGAACGGCGAGGCCTACATCGCTTCGGGCGAGAATCCGGACATCCGCTACGTATACCCCACCGAGGGCTTCAGCCTCTGGGTCGACAATCTCTGCATCCCCAAAAATGCTGCCAACGCGGACAACGCCCACCTTTTTATCGACTACCTGCTGCGCCCCGAAGTTGCGGCTTTCATCTGCCAGGAGATGGGCTATTCCTCTCCCAATCTGGCCGCCCAGGCAATTCTTCCCGAAGACGTGCGCGGCAACGCCATTGTCTATCCCGGAGCCGAAGACATGGCCCGGGGCGAATTCGAGACCGACCTGGGGCCGGCCGTGAAAGCCTACGAAGAATGCTGGATGCGGCTCAAAACGCAGTAGCACGACGATGCGAGCATGAGCTGTGGCGCGTTTCGCAAGGGGCGCGCCTTTTTTTGTCCGCTGGAAATGACATGTGCGATTGGCGTTGGAATTTGTGTCCGGGCATGCTAGACAGTGTTCCTGGAGCGCCGAAGCGGCGCATGGACATGCAACAACGCATCTTTCCGGGGGTGGACATGGATTCCGAATTGCGCAAACGCCTGGATGATTTTTTCGATGTGGGTTTCGGCAAGACCACGGGCATCGACACGGCCCTGGAGATCACCAAGATTTATGCCGGGTCCGCCGCCGCCGATCCGGACAAGATTCCGGACCTTTTCGTGCGTCTGGTGCAGCTTTTCGAACCGAATCTGGATGTGCGCGACTAAGGCGTAATTGACAGCCTGTTCCAACTCGGCCATGGGTTCGGCTTTTGCGAACATTTTCGTGAGGCTGCAATGAGCTTTTGCGTCAAGGACATTTTGCGCATGCAGGTCGCGCCGGCTCTGGGCTGCACCGAGCCGGTGGCCGTGGCCCTGGCCGCCGCCGCGGCCAGGGCTGTTTTGCCGGGCAGGCCCGAGCGGGTGGACTTGTGGGTCGACCCCAATATCTACAAGAACGGGCTGGCCGTCATCATTCCCGGCACCGGGGGCCTGAGCGGGCTGGATCTGGCCGGAGCCCTGGGGGTTTTCGGCGGCGATGCGTCCCTGGGCCTGGAAGTCCTTGAACCGCTTGATGAAGATTCCGTGCAGGCGGCGCGGGCCCTTGTCCGTGACGGCGGTGTGAGCCTCAATCTGCTTCAGGACCAGAAGGGTCTCTTCATCCGGGCCGAGGTTTTCGACAGCTCGCACGTGGCCGAGGCCGTGGTGCGCGACATGCACGACAACGTGGTCAGCGTGAGCCTGGACGGAGCCGTTTTGCCCCGCGCCCAGACGTCGAGCACAGTTGCCGCCTCCAGCGAAATGCCCCGTCTGGAGGCCTGGATCAAGGCCCTGTCCCTGGCGGATCTGGTGCGGTTGCTTGACGATCTGGACGACGAGGACCGCGAATTTCTGATGGAAGGGGTGCGCACCAACATGCGCCTGGCCGAGCATGGCCTCAAGTTCGGTCCCGGCCTCGGCATCGGCAAGGCCCTGGACCGCCTGGCGCGCCAGAAGCTTGTTTGCCGGGACATGATCCTGGCCGCGCGCATCCTCACATCGGCCGCTTCGGACGCGCGCATGGGCGGGGTCAAGCTGCCGGCCATGAGCTCCGCCGGGAGCGGCAACCACGGCCTGACCGCCATCCTGCCCATTTGGGCCATCCGCGAATTCATCACCTGCGAAGAGAAGGACGTGCTTGAAGCCATGGCGCTGAGTCATCTGGTCACGGCCTACGTCAAGGCCCACACCGGGCGGCTTTCCGCCGTCTGCGGCTGCTCCGTGGCGGCTGGGGCCGGAGCCAGCGCGGGCATCGCCTATCTGCTGGGCGGCAATCTGGCCCACATCGCCGGGGCCATCAAGAACATCATCGAGGATCTGGCCGGGGTCATCTGCGACGGCGCCAAGGCCGGATGTTCGCTCAAGCTGGCCACGGCCGCTGGCACGGCCGTGCAGGCCGCTCTTTTTTCGCTGCAAGGCGTCAATGTCATGGACACCGATGGAATCATCGGCGTTTCGCCCGAAGAGACCATGCGGAATATCGGCATGCTCAGCACCGAAGGCATGATCGAGACCGACCGGACCATTCTGAAAATAATGCTGGCCAAGCGCTTCTCCGGATTCTGATTTCCAAGAAGCCGGCCAAAAGGAGTACACACCAATGAATATATGTATTGTCGGAACGGGTTACGTGGGACTGGTCTCCGCCGCCTGTTTCGCCGAGATGGGCAACGCGGTGACCTGCGTCGACATCAATCCCGAGGTCATCGCGCGCCTGAAAAAGGGCGACGTGCACATCTACGAGCCCGGCCTTGAGGCCATGGTCCGCCGCAATTTCCAGGAAGGCCGCCTGACCTTCACCACCGACCTCTCCGAAGGCCTCAAAGACAGCCTCTTCGTGTTCTGCTGCGTGGGTACGCCCGAGGGCGAGGACGGCACCGCCGACCTGCGCTACGTGCATCAGGTGGCCCGCGACGTGGGCCGGATCATGACCGACTACAAGATCATCGTGGACAAATCCACGGTGCCCGTGGGCACCGCCGACAGCGTGCGCGCCACCGTGCAGGAGGAACTGGACAAGCGCGGTCTCAAGGTTGAGTTCGACGTGGTCTCCAACCCCGAGTTCCTCAAGGAAGGCGACGCGGTCAACGATTTCATGAAGCCCGACCGCGTGGTCGTGGGCACGGACAACGTGCGCACTGCCGAACTCTTGAAAAGCCTCTACGCCCCCTACGCCCGCAGCCGCGAGAAGATGATCGTCATGGGCGTGCGCAGCGCGGAGATGACCAAGTACGCCGCCAACTGCATGCTGGCCACCAAGATCTCCTTCATCAACGAGATCGCCAACATCTGCGAAAAGGTCGGGGCCGACGTGCGCGACGTGCGCCACGGCATCGGGGCCGATCACCGCATCGGCTACCAGTTCATCTATCCGGGCGTGGGCTACGGCGGATCCTGCTTCCCCAAGGACGTCAAGGCGCTCATCGGCACGGCCCAGGGCGTGGGCTACGAACCGCAGCTCCTGTGCGCCGTGGACGAGGTCAACGACCGCCAGAAGACCGTCATCGCCCGCAAGATCGAGTCGTATTTCGCCGAGCAGGGCGGGGTGAAGGACAAGACGTTGGCGCTGTGGGGCCTGGCCTTCAAGGCCAACACCGACGACATGCGCGAAGCCCCGTCCCTGGAGCTGATCCGGCATCTGACCGGTCTTGGCATGCGGGTGCGGGCTTTCGATCCGGTGGCCGGTCCCAATGCGCGCCGCATCCTGGCCGACAACCCCCTGGTCACGATTTGCGAGGACCAGTACGCGGCCTTGAAAGACGCCTCGGCCCTGGCCGTGGTCACGGAATGGAACCAGTTCCGCAACCCGGAATTCGCCAAGATCAAGAAGGCGCTGACCGCGCCCATCCTCTTCGACGGCCGCAACCTCTACTCCCCGGCGCTGATGGCGGCGGAGGGCTTCGCCTACTTCTGCGTAGGGCGTTAGACCCGGTCCCTTCCACAAATCAAGGCCCCGTTCGGAGAAATCCGGGCGGGGCCTTCGCGGTTTTGCGCACGGTGCAAGCGTTTCCGTGTTCCGTATCTTTGCGACTTTGAGCAACACGCTGTTATCCAGGTATTCTTATTGATTTTGTTGCGTTGACATCCCCCTGTCACAGGGCTAGGTTTTTGCGCATAATTGTCATTCTTATGTCACAGTTTCGTAACATCAGGGCCCTGCGGGTCCGAAGGAGGTTGTGTCGATGAAAAGATTGGTGGTTGTGATCGCGATTCTGTTGTGCTCGGCTCTGTCCGCCCAGGCGGCGGAACTGGACCCGGCCAAGGCCAAGGCCGAGGGCACGGCGACCTTCTATGCCAACATCACCGCGGTGGAACCGATCATGGAGGGTTTCGAGGCCGACACCGGGGTCAAGGGCGCGTACACCAGAATTTCCACTTCGAAATTCCTCGCCACGGTCCTGACGGAATTCGAGGCGGGCAAGCTCATGGCCGACGTGGTGCAGGCGCCGCTTCCGGTCCTGGAGATCCTCAAGTCCAAGGGCGTGCTCGCCCCCTACAGTTCACCGGCCGCAGCAGGCTATGCGGACTGGACCAGGAAGGACGACGCCATCCAGCTTTTCGGCATCGAGTACGTAGGTCTCATCTACAACAAGGAGCTGGTCAAGGCGGCCGACGTTCCCAAACGCTACGAGGATCTGGCCGATCCCAAGTGGAAGGACAAGATCGTCATGGCCAACCCCGCCAATCACGCCACCACCATCTCCTGGCTGGTCGGCCTCAAGGAAACCGTGTTCGCGTCCGAAGAGGAATGGATGAGCTTCCTCAAAGGGCTGGCGGCCAACAAGCCCATGTTCGTGGCCTCTTTCGGCCCCACGCCCGCTCCGGTGGAGAGCGGCGAGAAGCTCATTGCCATTTCCATGCCCAAGTACATCATCACCAAGGCTCCTGCCCCCCTGGACTGGGCTCGGGTGGAACAGCCGTTGCTGGGCACGCCCCGCGCCATCGCCGTGACCTCCAAGGCCCCGCACCCCAATGCCGCCCGCCTTTTTGTGGACTACTGGCTGTCTGAAAAGGCCATGGGCGTCCTGGCCAAGGACGTGGGCGAATACGTTCTCGCCCCCGGCGTCTATCCGCCCATCGACGGCATGGACAAGGCCACGGTCATGCCCATCCGCGATCTCTCCGACGAGGAGATCCGCAAGTGGGGCGACCAGTTCAAGACCATCTTCGACGTGCAGTGATCAGCGGCAGGCCGTCCGGAGCATTGGCCCGGGCGGCCCGCTCTTTCGGAGCACAGACTCCATCAGCTCAAACCTCACCGCCTTTGGTGCCGGGCGAGGTCCGGCGCGAAGGCGCTTATGGAAATTCACCATGGAGATCAAAATCCAAGGCGTCAGCAAGCATTATTTTTCCGAAGGCAAGACCATAAAGGCCCTGGATGACGTGACCCTGACCATACCGGCCAACCAGATCTTCACGCTGCTCGGTCCGAGCGGGTGCGGCAAGACCACACTGCTCCGGTGCATCGTGGGTCTTGAATCGCCCGATAGCGGAGAGATCAGCATCGGCGACGAGGTGGTCTGGTCCAAGGACAGGGGCGTCTACGTACCCACGGAAGAGCGGGGCCTGGGCATGGTTTTTCAGACCTACGCCATCTGGCCGCACATGAATGTTTTCGACAACGTGGCCTATCCGCTGCAAACCCGGAACGTGCCTCGGGATGTCATCCGCAGCAAAGTCGAGAAGACCCTGCGCTTCGTGCAGCTGGAAGGCTTCGAGAAGCGTCCGGCCACCAAGCTTTCCGGCGGCCAGCAGCAGCGCGTGGCCCTGGCCCGGGCCCTGGTGGCCGAGCCCAAGGTCATCCTTTTCGACGAACCGCTCAGCAACCTGGACGCCAAGCTGCGCGAGGAGACGCGCAAGGAGCTGCGGACCTTTCTGACCGAGCTGTCCATCACGGCGGTGTACGTGACCCATGACCGCATCGAGGCCCTGGCCTTGTCCGACTCCATCGCGGTCATGCGCGCGGGGCGGATCATCGAGATCGGATCGCCGCAGAAAATCTACTTCGACGCGGATCACCGTTTCGTGGCCGACTTCATCGGCCGGGCGAACCTGGTCCCGGCCACGGTCGTGAAGCAGGCCGAAAACGTCACCGTGGTCGAAACTTCCTTTGGGATCATCAGCTGCCAGAAGAGGGACTTCGCCGAGGGCGCGTCGGTGACCCTGTGCATCCGTCCGGAATTCATCCGCGTGGCTCCGGGCAGCGGCGGGGGGGGAGCCAATGTGGTCCAGGGCAAGGTCGAGAGTCTGGTCTTCATCGGCGAAGCCTTTGAGATGGAGATACGGGCCGGTGGCGAACTGCTGCTGGCCAAGGTCGATGCCGACACCCGCACACAGGTCGGGGACACGCTGCACTTCACCCTTGATCCCGCCCATTGCCTGCTGGTCGCGGTTTAGGGGGTGTCATGGACGCCAATCGCTCGAAACTGACGTTTTCCCTGATTCTCATTGTGGGAGTATTGACCGTCTGTCCCGTGGTCATGCTCGTCATCGGCAGTTTTTCCGAAGGCCTGACCGCTTTTGGAAGCTTCACCCTGCAGAAATACGTCGAGGCCTACACCGATCCGGCCTTGGCGGAAATCATCCTCAACACCGTGATCTTCGTTCTGGGTTCGTCGACCCTGGCCACGGTCCTGGCCCTGTTTCTGTCGTATCTGAACAACCGCACGGACATTCCCTGCAAGTTCATGTTCCGGATCATCTCCATCATTCCCATGATGATTCCGCACATTCTCTTTTCCGTGAGCTGGGCGCTGCTCTTGAACCCTTCCAACGGGCTCATCAACCTGGTGCTCAAACAGGTCTTTTTTCTCGATCACGCGCCGCTGAACATCTATTCCCTGTGGGGCATGATCCTTGTCGAGGGCCTGCTCGACCTGCCCATCGCCTATCTCATCATCGCCCCAGCCATGGCATCCTTCGACGTGGCCCTGGAAGAGTCGTCCAAGGTCTGCGGGGCCAGCCCCTTGAGAACCCTTTTTCGCGTCACTCTGCCGGTGCTTCGACCGGCCATCCTGGCCGCGTTCATCCTGGGCGTGGTGCGCAGCCTGGCTTCTTTCGCCGTGCCGTCGGTCATCGGCATGCCCGGCCGGGTCTACGTCCTGGCCACCCATCTGTACCAGATGATCGCCACGGGCTTTTCCGTGGACTACGGCAAGGCGGCGGCCATCGGCATGAGCGTCCTGGCCGCGTCCGTCACGCTCATCCTGGTCTATCGGGTACTGACGAGCGAGAGCGAGAAATACGTGACCATTTCCAGCCGGGGCTACCGGCCCACGGTCATTCCCCTCAAGGGAGCGCGGATTCCCCTCTTCGCCGTGGTGGCCCTGCTGTCCTTCGTGCTCATCGTCCTGCCGGTGGTGGTGCTCTTCTACACCTCTCTGGTCCCGTACTCCATGGTCCCCAGCGCCCGCGCCTTCTCGCTCATGAGCTGGACGCACTGGATCGAGGTGCTCAAAGATCCCATCTCCCTGCTGTCCCTCAAGAACAGCCTGATGCTCGGACTTGGCGGAGCCACGCTGGGAGTGATCCTGTCGGTCTTCGTGGCCTACACCATCGTCAAGGTCCGGACCAGGGCCGCCGGCATCCTTGAATCGCTCAGTTTTCTGTCCTTTTCCTTTCCCGGCATCGTCATCGGCATGGGATTCATGTGGTTTTTCGTGCGCACGCCGCTCTATGCCACCATCTGGGCGCTGCTCATCGGCTACATAGCCACCTACCTGCCTTACGGCATCCGCCCCCTGGCCAGCGCCTTCATTCAGGTGCACAGCCATCTGGAGGAATCGTCCCTGGTCTGCGGCGCCAGCCGCATGACGACCATGCGGCGCATCATCATTCCGCTGCTGGTGCCGGGCATGGTTTCGGGGTGGATTCTCATGGCCACCATGTTCGTGCGCGAACTGACCCTCTCGGTGGTGCTGTCCCGCCCCGGCACGGAGGTGCTGGCCGTGCAGATCCTGCGCTTCGCCGAGGACGGGCTGTGGGGCAGGCTTTCGGCCCTGGGTATCATGATGATATTCATCTCCACGACCCTGGTGATCCTGGCCAATCTGGTCGGAGCCAGGTTCAAGCCGATGGAGGGCGGGGGATAGGAGCTGGGACGGGCACGTTCAAAATTACAAAGACCACAATAGGACGGAACCGAGAATTATGGCCCAGGCGACACACATCGACGCGGTTCACCGCATTTCCGAATACGGCGCGGCCTCGCCGGACGCGCTGCAACGTCTTGTTCACGAGCATGTGCGCCGGGCGCGGTCCGTGGATTCAACGCTTCACATTCTTGCCGCGCGTATCGACGAGCAGGCCGCGCTGCGTCGGATCGAGGAGCTTTTCAGGCAATATCCCGATCCGGCGCGAAGGCCGCCGCTCTTCGGCGTGCCGGTCGGGGTCAAGGACATCTTTCGGGTCGACGGGTCGTCCATCCGCTGCGGATCGCTGCTGCCGCCCGTTTTTTTTGAAGGGGACGAGGCATGCTGCGTTCGGATGCTGCGCGACGCCGGGGCGATCATTTTCGCCCAGACCGCCACCACGGAGTTCGCCTATTTCGAGCCCGCCGCGACCCGGAACCCGCATAATCCGGCCCACACCCCCGGCGGGTCGAGCAGCGGTTCCGCCGCCGGGGTGGCGGCGGGGCTTTTTCCCCTGGCCCTGGGCACCCAGACCGTTGGCTCCATCGTGCGCCCGGCCACTTTTTGCGGGGTGGTGGGCATGAAGCCTTCGCTCGGGAAGATTCCCACGGCGGGCGTGGTCTATTTTTCTCCCACCGTCGACCATGTCGGCTTTTTCTGCCGGCAGATCGCGGACATCCCCCCTGTCATGGCGGCGTTCGACCCGCACTGGACCATGGGCGCGAATCCCGAGCGCCCGCGCCTCGGCGTGCCGGTCGGGAAGTATCTCGATCAGTTGCCGGAAGAGACCATGGCGTGGTTCGAGGGGATTGTCGCAACCCTTGAGGCCAAAGGGTTCGAAGTGCCGCGGGTGCCGTGCCTGGACAATATCGAGGAGATCGTGGCCCGGCACCGGGATCTGATCGCGGCGGAATTCGCGCTGGAACAGGAGGCATGGTTCACGGACTATGCCCATCTCTACCGTCCTGCGACCCGGGACATCATCCTCAAAGGGCGGACCATCACTGAAACGCGCCTGGCCGAAACCCGCGAGTCCTGCGCGGCGCTGCGCCGGGAGCTTGGCGCCGTCATGGACGGGCACGGCCTTGATTTGTGGATCTGTCCGTCCACCTTGGGTGAGGCACCGGCGGGCCTGAGCGGCACCGGCAGTCCGGCCATGAACCTGCCCTGGACCCACGCGGGCCTGCCCGTGATTTCCCTGCCCTGCGGGCGGGGAGGAAGGGGCTTGCCGCTGGGCCTGCAATGCATCGGGCGGTTTGGCCAGGACGCCCGTCTGGTCGATGCGGTGTCGAGCCTTGAGGCACGGCTGCGGGCAAGGGGGATTGCATGAGCGTACAGGATTGCGGGCAAGGCCTGGGCGCGACCATTGCCCAACGGCTGCTCGAAGAGGCGCGGTTGGCGGCTGGGCACGCCTACGCCCCGTATTCGAAGTTCCGGGTCGGGGCGGCCGTGCTGGGGGGCAATGGGAAAATATACACGGGCGTGAACGTCGAAAACGCAAGCCTCGGCCTTGGCACCTGCGCCGAGCGCGTGGCCCTGGCCTCGGCCATTGCCGACGGCGAAAGAACAATCGTCGCCCTGGCCGTGGCCTGCGTGGATGCCCCCGCCGATTCGCCCCCGGCGCAACGAATGCCCTGCGGCGCGTGCCTGCAATGGATTCAGGAACTTGCGCCCCAGGCCGAGATTTTCATCCTCGGCGAAAACCGTTCATTCCGGATACGTGATCTGCTGCCGGTGGCGTTTTCGTTGCGGGGTGAGTGAGAGGCGGACATGCAAGACGCACCCGCCCTGGGCGGGCACGCCTTGCAGCTCTGAAGAGAATCCGGGGCGCTCAATACCCCAGATCTTTCCCGACCAGCACCACATGGATCCGCCCTTCGTCCCGCTGGCCTTCGATGATGCTCCAGGCATTGCAGATCTTCTGCGGGCTGGCGCAGCGGTGGCAGCGTCCGTCCTTGGTGCAGGGGGGCTCGTGGGCCGGGTTCAGGGCACTCAGGCGCAGGTTGTTCATGGGCGCGGCGAAGTCCCGTACCCGGTCCATGGCCGAGTCCAGGTCGGTGACGATCTTGTTCATGCCCACCACCAGGATGACCTTCCGGGGGCCGAAGATCATGGCCGCGACACGATTGCCCGTGCCGTCCAGGTTGACCAGCCGTCCGTCCAGGGTCACGGCGTTGCAGCTGGTGACCATGATGTCGGCGGTCAGGCCCCGGCGGCGGCGTTCATCCCCTTCCTGGGGCGTCAGGCCCGCCACGTACGGGTCGATCAGCTCGACCTGGGGCAGGGCGGCGATGTCCTTCCAGAGTCCGAGAGCGCCAACGGATTCGGAACCGCAGCGGATCACGGAGCACGGCCCCTGTATCATGGACAGCACGAGCTCGCGGGCCTGCCCGGCTGTCTCGATGTAGCTGCCGTGCATGCGGCGTTTCTTGAAGTGCGCGATGAGCCGCTCGGCGGTCATTTGCCGGAATTTTCGTGTCGGTTCGTCCATTTTTTTTCCTCCATATTCGTCGCTGCCCGGCAGCGGATGGTGTCATGCTTGACGGACGCGCCGGACGTAAAAGAGATGCTCCGTCATCAAAGGCGCGTCGTCACCGTCTGTTTCGTGAATGCTCAGGGCTCTGGCCTGAACGCTTTCTAGAGAACTTTCGCCACGGCTCCCGCGATCTGGTCCAGGTCGTCGATGAGGTGGAAGCCGGAGTCGGCCATGGCCTGGAGCTTGACCTCGATGCCGCCCGCGCCCTTCTCCAGGATCGCGCCCGCGTGTCCAAGGCGTTTGCCGGGAGGGGCCGTGCGGCCCGCGATGAAGCCGAAGACCGGCAGTTCGAAGCCGCTCTCCCGCATGTACTGCCCAAGCTCTTCCTCGGCCTTGCCGCCGATCTCGCCCAGGATGACCACGGCCCTGGTCTGCGGATCGTAGCGCACCAGCTTGCACAGGTCTGTGAAGGACATGCCGACAAAAGGGTCGCCGCCGATGCCGACGCAGACGGATTGCCCGATGCCTGCGCGGGTCAGCCGGTCCACGCATTCGTAGGTCAGGGTGCCGCTGCGCGAGAACACGGCCACGGGGCCGGGGGTGAAGATGTCTCCGGGCATGATCCCGATCTTGGTCTTGCCGGGCATGACCAGACCCGGGCAGTTGGGGCCGATGACCCGGGTGGGGCTGTCTTTCAGACGCTCCAGGGCGCGCAGCATGTCCAACTGGGGGATGCCGTCGGTGATGCAGACCACCCAGCCGATTCCGGCCGCCGCTGCTTCCAGCACCGCATCCGGGGCCATGGCTCCGGGCACGAAGATGATGGAGGCGTCGATAGGCATGGTGTTTGCGGCCTCGCGCACGGTGTCGAAGACCGGCACGCCCAGGACCTCGCTGCCGCCCTTGCCGGGCGTGACTCCGGCCACGACGTTCGCGCCGTACTCCTGCATCAGGCGGCAGTGCAGCTGTCCCTGCTTGCCGGTCAAACCCTGGACCAGGATGCGGCAGTTCTCGGGCAGGGGGAAGGCAGTGCTGGCCTCTCGTGGCCGGGCCGGGAGCAGGGGAGCCGTGGAGCGGACGATCAGGGGTTTGTGCGCGGCCTGCGGGCGGTCGCCTTTGATTTTTTCCAGGGCCGCGCGGGCCGTGGCCAGGTCCGGGCAGAGATGCAGCCCGTTCACGGCGGCATCGCGCAGCAGGGTCAGCCCGTCGGCGGAGCCGTTGCCCGCGAAGCGGACCACGATGGGCTTGCGCGGTTCCTGGCCGTCCAGAGCTTCGAGCATGGACCGGGCCACCTTGTGGCAGGACAGGATGCCGCCGAAAATATTGATGAAAACCATTTCCACGCGGGAATCGTCGAAGAGGATGTCCAGGGCCGTGCGCATGGCCGTGCTGTCCGCGCCGCCGCCAAGGTCCAGGAAATTGGCAGCCTCCAGGCCCGAGTAGTTGAGGATGTCCATGCTGGCCATGGCCAGGCCGGCGCCGTTGACCATGAGCCCCACATATCCGTCGAGCCTGTGGTAGCTTAAGCCCGCCTCGCGGGACCTGTTTTCCTCGTCGCTTAAGTGTGCGGCCTCGAAGAAACGGTTCAGGGACAGATCTATGCCGACCCGGTGCCCGTCGATCTCGACCTTGCCGTCCAGGGCCAGAAGCTGTCCGCCTTCGGTCAGCACCAGGGGATTGATCTCAGCCAGGAGCAGGCGATGGCGCAGGCAGCAGTCGAAAAGGTTCGAGAGCAGGCAGGAAAAGGCTTTCATCAGCTCTTTGGGCAGCCGCAGATGGAAGAAAATATTGCGGATCTGATAAGGGGCCAGCCCGGTGTCGGGCGCGGTGTGTTCGATCAACAGCGTCTCGGGGTCGCAGGACTCGATGTCCATCCCGCCGAAACGGCCGGCGGTGACGCAGAAAGAGCGGCTTTGACGGTCCAGGGTGATGGAGAGATAGATTTCGCGGGTGTAGGCGGCCTTGGGCTCGATGCGCACCAGCCGGACCTTTTCTCCCTTGATGGCCAGGGAAAAGATTTTGGCCAGTTCGGTGCGGGCCTGTTCAAGGGTATCGGCCATGCGGATGCCGCCGGCCTTGCCCCGGCCGCCGCTCAAGACCTGTGACTTGAGCACCCAGGGCAGCGCGAAAGAGGGGGCCGGTTCGTCTCCCGGGCCCAGAAGCTCGCCCAGAGGCACGGGAATGCCGGCTTCATGGAAAAGTTGCTTGCTGTTGTGTTCATTAAGCTTCATGACTCTCTCCTCGCTTCGGCTGTTGTCAAATACCATGCCTTGGACTATCACCGCGAAATGACATTCGGGCGGGGCTTGGGACAAACGGTTCAGGCTCCGCAGTTTTGCGTGTTGCATACCTGCCCTGGGTTGAAAATCAAGGAAAATTACGACAACATTCTTTTTTTATTCATCTAATCCATTAAAAATGCAAAAATACAGAATTTTCATCGCGATCTGCCTCGTCATGGCGGGGAGCCTGTTTTCAGCGCCAGCGCTCCGGGCCGATCCCATTTCCCTGACCGACCTTGGCGTGGACAATGCGCAGGGCTCGGTTTCCGTCGGATTCAGCATCGTGGTCAATGATCTGGCTCCGCTCATGGACGCATTGCAGAACGGCGGACACTACGAGGTCAGCTGTACCGGCAAGCTGTACAAGCGCCGCATGGGCTTCTGGGATGCTTTCTTGTCCGAGGCGCAATACTCCTGCACGGTGGAAAGCAAGCCCATCGCCCGCGAGTGTCTGGTCACGGATCAGCGAGGCGCCCAGACCTTTGATTTTTCGGAATTGCAGAGCGAACTCAACCGGTTCTGGTCGCGCCTGTCCCTGCCCATGGGCAGTTGGGATTCCATCGAGCGCGGCCAGGCCTACCGGGTCGTGCTGACTTTCAGCGTGAAGCGCACCAACGTTCCGGGCTGGGTCAGCAAGCCCCTCTTTTTCGTCAGTTGGGACCTGGTCCCGGAAGTGGTCTATATTCTGGATTTTGATTTCTGATCTCAAACACGCGCGAGGAGCATGGACAAGTCACCCCGCCCCATTCCGGTCCAGGAACGCACCGCCCATGAGCGGCGCAAGCGGCAACGGGAAATCACCCTGGCCGTTGTGGGCATCTTTCTCATCGTCATCCTGACCTGGATCGAACTGCGTCTGCTCGACCTCAATTCCTATCTTTTCTTCGCGCTTTTCAACGTCAACCTGATTCTGCTCATCCTGGTCCTGTTCCTGGTCCTGCGCAACGTCATCAAGCTCGTCCTGGACCGGCGCAGACGGGTGCTCGGCTCGGGCCTGCGGACCAAGCTGGTCCTCATTTTCGTGACCCTGTCCATGGTCCCGACCTTTATCATGTTCATCCTTTCGACCTGGTTTGTGCAGACCTCCGTCGACTACTGGTTCCAGGCCCAGGTCGAAACGTCCATGGACCAGGCCTTGAGCGTGGGCCAGGATTTCTACGCCGCCGCCGAGAGCGGTCTTGAATTCAAGGCCCGGGGCATCGCGGAGCACTTGCGGGAGCGCAAGCTGGATTTCGGCGCCAAGGGTACGCAGGCCGCCTTGCGGCAAAAGAATCGCGAATACCAGCTGACCCTGAGCGGCGTGATCGGCGGCGACATGCGTCAAATTCATTGGGAAGCGGCCCCGCTCTGGTCGCAGATCTGGCCCGAGATCCGCTCCCGGGTGCCTTTCAGCGAACTGGGCAGGGACTCGAAATACTGGGCCACACTCTGGCCTCACCCTGATTCCGATCTGGTTGTCGGAGTTTTGCCCCTGGACCGGACCGGCTCGGCCTTTCTGGTGCTTGGCGCGGAAGTGGGGCGCGGCTTTCTGGAGCGCCTGGAGCAGATCGCCCAGGGCGTGGGCGAGTACAAGCAGCTCAGAAGCCTGAAATATCCCTTGAAGATGACCCTGTACATGGTCCTGGCGCTCATGACCATGCTCATCTTTCTCGGCGCGACCTGGTTCGGCTTCAGGCTGGCCCGGGAACTCAGCGCCCCGATCCAGGCCCTGGCCGCCGGGACCCAGCGCATCGCCAAGGGCGATTTGTCCGTGCGCCTTGTGGACGAGTCCCGTGACGAGCTGGGGCTTTTGGTTCGGTCTTTCAACAGCATGGCCGAGGATCTGGAACAGAGCCGAACGCATCTGACCCGCGCTAATCGTCAGCTTCAAGATCAATATCAGGTTCTCATAGCGAAAAATCACTATGTGCAGGCCATTCTGGAGAACATCACCGCCGGGGTGGTTTCCCTGGACCGCGCGGGCCGGGTCACGACCATGAACCGCGCCGCAGAGGCCATTCTCGGCCTGGAGGCGGGGGCCCTGATCGGGCAATCGGCCCTTGATCTGATGGGCCCCGCCCATCGCGGGCTGGTGCAGGAGGTCAGCCAGCTGCTGCGCAGCAGCCCCGGCTCCCAGTGGCAGCGTCGGTTCGACCTGGAGGTTCGCGGCGAGACGATCAAGCTCCTGGTCAATGCCGTGGCGCTCATGGACAGCGAAGGCGGGGACTCCGGCATCGTCGCCGTTTTCGAGAACATTTCGGAGCTTGAGAAAATGCAGCGTCTGGACGCCTGGAAGGAAGTGGCCCGTCGCATCGCCCACGAGATCAAGAATCCGCTCACGCCCATCAAGCTTTCCGCCGAGCGTCTGGAACGCAAGTTCGGCCCCGTGGTCGAGGATCCCGTCTTCACCCAATGCACCGGGCTGATCGTCAAGCAGGTCGAGCATTTGCAGGAAATGGTGCGGGAGTTTTCAAGCTTCGCCAAGTTGCCCGAGGTGACGCTCGCGCCGGGCCGGATCGAACCGTTGCTGCAGGAGGCCATGTCCGTGTTTTCGGGCAGCCACTCGTCCATCCGCTGGGTTCTTCGGGCCGAGGAGGTGCCGCTGGTCATGCTCGACCGCGAGGCCATGGGCCGCGCCATCTACAACATTCTCCTGAACGCGGCCGAAGTGCTGGCCGATCAGGACGGCGGACGGGTCGAAACCGTGCTCTACGCGCGCAAGCGCAAAGGGCGCGTGTACATCGAGATCAGCGACAACGGCCCCGGCATCAAGCCCGAGGAGCAGTCGCGCATGTTCGAACCCTACTACTCGACCAAGCGCAGCGGCACCGGCCTGGGTCTGGCCATCGTCAAGTCCATCGTCAGCGACCATCACGGACACATCCGGGTCAAACCCCATGAACCGGGCGGCACCACCTTTGTCATCGAACTCCCGGCCGCCCGCAGCGAGGCATGATGCATACCAACGCTTCCATTCTCATCATTGACGACGAACAGGACATCCGCCTCTCCCTGCGCGGCATTTTCGAGGACGAGGACTGGCAGGTGACTGAGGCCGGCACGGGAACGGAAGGCCTGACCCTGGCCCTGGACGGTGATTTCGACCTCATCTTTCTGGACATCTGGATGCCGGGCATGGACGGCATGGCCGTGCTCTGCGCGCTCAGGGAAAAGGGCGTGGACACCCCGGTGATCATGATATCCGGGCACGGGAACATCGAGACCGCGGTCACCGCCCTCAAGAACGGGGCTTTCGATTTCATCGAAAAGCCCCTCTCCCTGGACAACATCCTGGTCACGGCGGGCAAGGCGCTGGAACTGTCCATGCTCAAGCGCGAAAACCGCGAGTTGCGCTCGCGCATCCGCCCCGAAGAGCCGCCGACCATAACCGGCTCGTCTCCCGGGGTGGTCCGCCTGCGCGAACTCGTGGCCCAGGTCGCCCCCACGGAGGCCTGGGTGCTCATCAACGGCGAGAACGGGACCGGCAAGGAGATAGCGGCCCGGGCCATCCACCGGGCGAGCAAGCGGGCGGCGCGGGAGATGATCTGCGTCAATTGCGCGGCCATCCCGGAAGAACTCATCGAGAGCGAGCTGTTCGGCCATGAAAAGGGCGCTTTCACCGGCGCGGACAAAGTCAAGAAGGGCAAGTTCGAGCTGGCCGACAAGAGCACCCTCTTCCTGGATGAAATCGCCGACATGAGCCTCAAGACCCAGGCCAAGGTTCTGCGCATCCTGCAGGAGCAGAAATTCGAGCGGGTCGGCGGCACGAAGACCTTCAAGGTCGACGTGCGCGTCATCGCGGCAACGAACAAGGATCTCGTGCAGGAGATGGTCGAGGGGCGTTTCAGGCAGGATCTGTATTACCGGCTCAATGTCTTCCCCTTGAGCGTGCCGCCGCTCAGGGAGCGGGCCGAGGACATCCCCGAGATGATCGAGTTCTTCTCGCGGCGCATGATCGAGGAGCAGAGTCTGGGGCCCGTGCGCTTCGACCGGGAGTCCATGGACCTCCTCAAGCGATACTCCTGGCCCGGCAATGTGCGGGAGCTGAAGAATTTCGTGGAACGGCTCTTCATCTTGTATCAGGGGCAGGAGGTGAACGCCTCCATGCTGCCGCCCGAATACCGGGCCGGCGCGGGCCTCGATGCCCTGGCCGAGGTCGGGGATGGGATCACCGACTTCAAGGAGGCCAAGGCCCGATTCGAGGAAGCGTTTCTGCGCCGCGAGATGGCCCGCGCCGACGGCAACGTGGCGAGGCTGTCGGAAACCATCGGGCTGGAGAGGACCTATCTGTACCGCAAGCTCAAGGCCTACGGCATCGGCGTGGACGAAGGTCGCCAGCGCGACGCTGGGCCAGGCTCAGTTGCAAGGCGCTAGAGGCCGAGCTTGCCCCGCCTGTATCTGAAGGTGTCCCGGGAGACGCCCAGCAGGCGGGCGGCCCGGGATTCGTTGCCCTCGGCCAGAAGCAGCGCCTGTTCGTAATATCCGCGCTCCATGGCCTGCAACAGGCCCGGCAGATCAACACCCTCGCCGGCGATGACGGGGCGGCCGTATTCAGCCGGGAGGCGCCGCGACCCAAGCCCCAGATCGCCCTCATCCAGTTCCGGTCCGCAGGCCATGAGCGCGGCGCGCTCCATGATGTTGCGCAGTTCGCGCACATTGCCGGTCCAGGCGTGTTCCAGCAACGCATCCTGGGCCTTGCGGGTCAGATCGGTGAATTTCTTGCCGAATTTTTCCGCGTACTGGTGCAGGAAGAGCCGCGCCAGGGGCAGGATGTCCTCCTTGCGGCGGGCCAGCGACGGAACGCGGATGCGGACCACGGCCAGGCGGAAGAAAAGGTCCTGCCGAAAAGCTCCGTTTTTGACCATGTCTTCGAGGTCGCGGTTGGTCGCGGCCACGACCCGCGTGCGCACGGTGCGCTTGGCCGTGGAGCCCAGGGCGTAGAATTCCCCCTCTTGCAAAAAGCGCAGCAGCTTGGCCTGGGCGCTGCCCGGCAGTTCTCCGATCTCGTCCAGAAAGAGCGTTCCTCCCGCCGCCTCCTCCACCAGTCCGGTCTTGCCTTTTTTTCCGGCTCCGCTGAATGCCCCGGGCGCATAGCCGAACAGCTCGCTCTCGATCAGCTCGGCCGGGATGGCCGCGCAGTTGACCGTGACCAGGGGGCCGCGAAAATTGGGGCTGCGGTAGTGGATGGCGCTGGCGATGAGTTCCTTGCCCGTGCCCGTGTCTCCTTCGACCAGCACCGGCGTGTCCGGGCTGACCGCGACCTTGCCCACGGTCTGCACCACGTCGGTCAGGGCTTCGCTTTCGGCCACGAAAAAGGGGATCTGTTCGCGCAGGGCCTTGTCCTGTAGGAGGCGGATCTCCTTGCCCAGGCGGATGGAGCTGCCCGCCCGCTCCAGACAGAGCTTGAGCGCGTCCATGCGCAGGGGTTTCAAGAGATAGTCGAAGGCTCCGCGCTTCATGGCCGCGATGACCGTGTCCAGGTCTTCGAAGGCCGTGATCATGATCACCGCGGCATGAGGCGCGAGGCGGCGGATGTTGTCCAGCACCTCCAGGCCGCTCATGTCGGGAAGGCCGATGTCCAGGAGCACCAGATCCGGGGCCAACAGGGGCAGGCGTTCCAGGGCTTCCTTGCCGCCGGCGCAGGTGCTGACCGCGTAATGGCGTCCCAGGGCCATGGACAGGCTGTCGCGGATGGATTCTTCGTCATCGATGATGAAGAGGGAATAGTTCATGTTCGCTCCGTGTTAGGGAGAGGGAATTCCAGCCTGAACTCAGCTCCGCCCATGGGGCTTTCGCCCACATGGATGGCGCCGTTGTGGTCGGCGACGATGCGCTGCACGATGGACAGGCCGATGCCGGTGCCGTCGCTGGCGGTGGTGTAGAAGGGATCGAAGATGCGCTCCCGATCGGCCGCCGTGATGCCCGGGCCGTTGTCCGCGACACAGAGGCGAAGCCTGTCTTCGTCGCAGACGATGCGCAGGGCGATGTTTTTCGCTCCCGTGTTGTTGCGTACCGCCCGGGCCGCGTTGTCCACGATGTTGATGACGGCCTGTTCGAGCTGCATGCGGTCTCCGAGGATGGCCGGAACCGGGGCGAAATCGGTGTCCACGCTGATTCCGGCCTTGCGCAGCGTCGGGAGCATGAGGCTCAGCCCCTCCTGAACCGGGACGCTCAGGTCGAGAAGCTCGAGCCGGGGCGTGCCTGGCTTGGAGAAATCAAGCACCCTGCGGATGACGGATTCCATCTTGCCCGCGGCCTTGCGGATCTTGGCGATGGTCGCGCGCAGGACGGAGACGGGCTCGGTCTCGGGCAGGTCTTCGCAGATCTCGTCCATGGCGTAGAGGTATCCGTGAATGCCGGTGAGCGGATTGCGGATTTCGTGGGCGATGCCCGCGGCCATGCGCCCCAGGGAGTTGATCTTGTCCAGGAGCATGATCTGCCGGGCCATGCGCCGGGCCCCGGTGACGTCGGCCATGAACACGGCCACGCGCGTGACCTGGCCCCCGTCGTCGAAGACGGGGTAGAAGCGCAGGTCCAGATCCTGTTCCTCGCCGTATTCGTTGATGGAGCCCACTTCGCCGGTGGCGAACACGCCGTCCACGGCCTGCCGGAAGCGCTGGCCGCGTTTTTCGGGCAGCAGGGCGTAGAGGGAGAGTCCGTAGAGGGATTCACGGTTTCTGCCCAGGCGCGAAGCCCCGGTTTCGTTGATGTCGAGGATGATCCCGGCCTGGTCCATGAGCAGCAGGGTCTCGGTGGGAGCGTTGATGAGGGCCCTGGCCTTGGCTTCGCGGTCGCGGATGTGGGCTTCGGCCAGACGGCGCTGCTCGATCTCGAAACGCAGGTCGGTGGTGCGGCGGTCGACCTCGATCTCCAGGCTGGCCCTGACCTTGCGCAGGTCTCCCTCGGCCCGGATGCGCTCGTGCACCTCGCGCTCAAGTTCGTCGTTGGCCGTGCGCAGATGCTCGGTACGGGCGCGGACCGCCTCCTCCAGCTGTTCCTTGTGACGGCGCAGCACGGCCTGGGCCTCCTGGCGGCGCCGGATGGCGCTGACCAGCATGGCCAGGGCGGCCAGCAGCACGCCCACGCCCACCGTGGCGGTCCAGATGTAGCGCTTGTCGATCTGGTAGAATCGGGCGGGCTGGTTGAGCACCAGGCTGTCTTCGGGCAGGGCTTTTTCGCTGATGCCGAAACGCTGGAGCTGGACGTAGTCGAAGATGAAGCGCGAGGGCGTGTCCGTGTCCACGGGGGTGGATCCTGGATCGGCTCCTTCAAGGATCTTTATGGCCAGCTCGGCCACGCGCGTCCCCTCGGTCTTGCCCTGCACCATCTTGCCGCCGACGCAGCCCGTGCCCATCTCGAAATCCCAGAACCCGTAAATGGGTGCATCGGTGTGGGTGGATAGGAAGAGGTTCTTGCCGCTGTAATCGACCAGCACCCCTTCCTCGTTGCGCATGACCCCGTGGACGAGGATGAGTTGCCCGGTCGTGAGCTTTTGCAGGCGGCTTCGAAGCTCCAGCGCGTCGAGGTTGTTCCAGTAGGTGAACCGGATGCCCGGAAAACGCTGTTCCAGCTCGCGCAGGGAACGGTCCGTGAGCAGATCGGTGATGGCCTGGTCCGCGCCGATGACCACGAACTCCCGCGTGTCCGGGTGCAGGCCCAGGGCGGTGCGCATGGTTTCGGCAAAGGACGGGTTTTCGGCCAGTCCGGTGATGCCCTTTTGCCCAAGCAACTGCTCCGGCTTGAAATCGTTCACCCCGCAGAAGACCACCGGCGCCCCGCGAAAGATGCTGTCCCGGTACTTGAGCACGAAATCAAGGGCATCGTTGTCGGTGGTGATGATCAGGTTGAAGGTGCTCTGGGCGAGCTTGTGCCGAAGCAGGGCCGCCTGCAGGGAAAGGTAGGAGGTGTCCGTGTTGCGCTTGGTGTCCAGGTATTCGACCCAGAGCAGGACTTCCGGCATCTGCTGGCGAAAGGTTTCGCTGATGCCTGCGTTGAGCGTGTCCGTCCAGGACAGGCCTGGATGGTAGGAGTGCAGGACGAGCACGTTCGGCGATGCGGCCAGGGCGGGCAGGGGTGGCAGAAGCAGCAGGAGGAGAAGGATGATGCGCGTCATGGGCACGGTGTAGGCGCAATTCGCGCGAGCTTCAAGTCTGGGGGGCGCGATCCTTGACAGAGGTGGAGGATGGGAATAACGACTTTTGTTTCCTTGCTCACCCGAAAGGAATGGGTGGGCTTTTACCCGTAAGGAGGACCTATAATGATGACAAGGTACGAGGAATTGATCCTGCTCAGCCCTGAGCTGGGCGTGGAAGAATGCCGCGAAATCGTGAACAACTTCAGCGCCATTGTCGAGCGCGAGGGCGGCAGCGTGCTCAAGATCGACGATTGGGGCGTCAAGGATACCGCCTACCCGGTGCGTAAGTTCAATCGCGGCCGGTACGTGCGCATGGAAATCAGCATGCCCGGCAGCGCCGTGGCTGAACTGGAACGCAACGTCCGCATCACCGACGGCGTGTTCAAATTCATCACCGTCAGACTCGCCGACACTCCCGCAGCGGCAACCGAGGAGGCATAAGATGTCCTTTAAGAAGAAGTTCGCACCCCGGAGAAAGTACTGCCGTTTCTGCGAGAATCCGGAAATCCTGCTTGACTACAAGCATCCCGAAATCCTGAACGATTTCGTGACCGATCGCGGCAAGATCATCGCCAGCCGCATCACCGGAACCTGCGCCAAGCACCAGCGGGCCCTGACCCGCGAAGTCAAGCGCGCCCGTCAGATGGCTCTGATGTTCTACACGGCCACCCACAGCACCGACGTGCTCAAAAAATCTAGAATCTAGGAGATTTGATCATGAAGGTCATTTTGAGAGCAGACGTGGATAATCTGGGCCGACTGGGCGACATTGTCGCGGTCCGTCCCGGTTATGGCAGAAACTACCTGTTGCCTCAGGGTCTTGCCTCCATGGCGACTCCCGGCAACCTGAAGGTCTTTGAACAGGAACGCCGCAAGCTGCAGGCCATGAACGACGCCATCAAGGCCGAGGCCGCGGGCCTGGCCGGCAAGATCGAGGCCGCCAAGGTGGTCATCGAAGTGCGCGTGGGCGACGGCGACAAGCTGTACGGTTCCGTCACCTCCTCCCAGATCGCCGCGATCCTGGAAGAGCAGGGCGTGGAAGTGGACCGCCGCAAGATCCAGCTTGATGACGGCATCCGCTCCCTGGGCGAATACGTCATCGACGTGAAGCTGCATCCCGAGGTCGTGGCCAAGCTGACCGTGAACGTGGTCAAGCATGGACGCCAGGAACAGGTGAACGAACCCGAACCGCAGGCCGATGCAACCGAAGAAGCTGCCGCAGAGTAAATTCGGGCAGCGCCTCGGAACTCGAATCCAACCAGAGGAGGCCTTGCAAAAGGCCTCTTCTGATTTGTTGCGCAGAATCCCCCCTCACAACACCGAGGCCGAACAGGCGGTGCTGGGCGGGGTTTTTTTGCGCAACGACATTTTTCACACCCTGGTCGACACGATAAACGACGAGGATTTCTATTCTCCGGTGCATCGCACCATCTATCAGGCCTTCCAGGAACTCTACCGCCGCCGCGAGCCCGTGGACCTGGTCACCGTGGCCGAGTATCTCCAGACCAAGGGACAGCTCGACGAGGTCGGCGGCACGGTCTACCTCGCCTCTCTGGCCGAGTCCGTGGCCTCGGCCTCCAACTCCGTCTTCCATGCCCAGATCGTGCGCGACAAGTCCGTGCGCCGCAGGCTCATCCAGACCTCCTCCGAGATCCTGACCAGCTGTTTCGAGGCCGGAGAGCAGACCGAATCCCTGCTCGACCAGGCCGAGCAGCAGATCTTCTCCATCGCCGAGTCCAAGGGCAAGCCCGTGTTCATGAGCAGCAAGGATCTTGTGCAGCGGGTCTTCGAGCAGCTGGAGACGCGGGCCGGACAGGGCGAGCTGGTCACCGGCGTGCCCACCGGCTACACCGATTTCGACCACATGACCGCCGGTCTGCAAAAGTCCGACCTGATCATCCTGGCGGCCCGTCCGTCCATGGGCAAGACGGCCCTGGCGCTGAACATGGGCATGCGCGCGGCCATACAGCACGATGTGCCCGTGGCGGTCTTTTCCCTCGAAATGTCCATGGACCAGCTCATGATGCGCCTCTTGGGCTGCCACGGCCGCGTGGACCTGAGCCGACTGCGCAGCGGGTACCTGAACGACGAGGATTGGAGCCGCCTCTACCAGGCCGCCGACGACCTTTCGAAAGCCCCCATCTACATCGACGACACCCCGGCCCTCTCGACCATGGAGATCCGGGCGCGCAGCCGGAGGCTCAAGGCCGAGAAGGGAGTGGGGCTCATCATCGTCGACTATCTGCAGCTCATGCGCTCCAGCCACAAGAGCGACTCCCGCGAGCAGGAGATTTCCGACATCTCGCGCAACCTGAAAGCCCTGGCCAAGGAACTGGAAGTGCCGGTCATCGCCCTGTCCCAGCTCAACCGCAAGGTCGAGGAGCGTTCGGACAAGCGGCCCATGATCTCGGATTTGCGCGAATCGGGGGCCATCGAGCAGGACGCCGACGTCATCGTCTTCATTTACCGCGACGCGGCCTACAACAAGGCCGAGGACAACCCGAACAAGAACATCGCCGAAATCATCATCGGCAAGCAGCGTAACGGTCCGGTGGGGGCCATCCGTCTGGGCTATTTCGGTCAGTACACCGTGTTCGAGAACCTCACGGAAGTGGGCCTGCCGTCGGAGGATGGCGGCGCGTACTGATCCTCGCACCTTCAACTCAAGAGCGGACACAGCCATGAAAGCCTATTGCCCGGAAGAATTTTTTTCGCGCAGCGAATTGGACAAGGTTCAGAACACGCGTCTTGCGACCACTCTCGAACGCGCGGCCCGGTCCGAGTTTTACGGTCGCCGGTTCGCCGAGAGCGGCATCCACCCGCAGACCATCACCTCCGCCGCCGACATCGCGAAGCTGCCCTTCACCACCAAGGACGACCTGCGCAGCGCCTACCCGGCGCGCATGCTGACCCGGCCGGTCTCCGACATGATCCGCCTGCACGCCTCTTCCGGAACCACGGGATCGGCCACGGTCATCTACTACACGAAAAACGACGTCGACTCCTGGGCCGACCTCATGGCCCGCTGCATGCACATGATCGGCATCCGCGCCGAGGACACTTTTCAGAACATGTCCGGTTACGGGCTCTTCACCGGGGGGCTTGGCATCCACTACGGGGCCGAGCGCCTGGGCTGCCTGACCATACCGGCCGGGGCGGGCAATTCCAAGCGGCAACTCAAGCTGCTGGAGGATTTCCAGGTTTCCGCCATCCACATCATTCCGTCCTACGCCCTGCATCTGGGCACGGTGAAGGACGAGCTCGGCTACGGCCCGGACCGTCTGAAGGTGCGCGTGGCGCTCATCGGAGCGGAGCCGCACACCGAGGCCATCCGCAGGCGCATCGAGGATGTCTGGGGCCTCAAGGCCTACAACTCCTACGGCCTGTCGGAAATGAACGGGCCGGGCGTGGCCTTCGAGTGTCTGGAGCAATGCGGCATGCACATCTGGGAGGATGCCTACCTGGCCGAGATCGTCGATCCGGAAACCGGCCGGCCTCTGCCCGACGGCGAAGTGGGCGAACTGGTCATCACCACCCTGTGCCGCGAGGGTATGCCGCTCATCCGCTACCGCACCAAGGACCTGACCCGCTTCATTCCCGGAGACTGCCCTTGCGGCCGCAAGCACCGCCGTCTGGACCGCATCATGGGCCGCGCCGACGACATGATCATCTTGAAGGGCGTGAACATCTACCCCATGCAGGTCGAGCAGGTGCTCATGAGCATCCCCGAGGTGGGGCAGAACTACCTGATCGTGCTGGAACGCGAAGGCTACCTGGACCAGATGCGCGTCAAGGTGGAGGTCAAGGAGGAGTATTTCGTGGAGGACATGCGCGAGCTCAAAAGCCTGCAAAGCCGCATCAGCTCCAGGCTGCGCGACGAGATCCTGATCACCGCGCGCATCGACCTGGTGGAACAGAACTCCCTGCCCAAGTCCGAAGGCAAGGCGCAGCGGGTGCTCGATCTGCGCGAATAGACGCTACGCCGAGAGGACCCGGATCAGCCTTTCGGGACGATCAGGGCCGCGCAGGTCATGATCGTCCCTTTTTTATTCGTATTGCGTGACGGCGCAGGAAAGGCCTTTTTTTTCGGCGCGGGAGCAGTGCGCCAGGGCATCGTCGCGGGAGCGTTCCAGGGCGAACTGGATTTCGACGCCGCTGACGAGCTCGCGTTCGAAGACATCGAGTTTTTCCGGCAACCCCAGGCTCATGCTGGCGCTGTTGACCTGGTCCTGGTTCATGAGCGGTCCGACCGTGGCCACGAATGGCCGAAAGACCACCGGCGCATCCGCCAGATTGTTCTGGCTTCCGAACTTGCCGGCCTGTTCGAAGCTTTCGAAGCGTCCCACGAAGAGCGAGAAGCGGCCATCCCCCTGGTCGTGGTTCCAGAACAGGGGCTGCTTCTGGTCCATGAAGCGCGGCAGATGCAGGAGCAGGGACTCCATGGTCGGGTACGCTCCGAGCTGCAGGGAGTAGGGGCCGTCGCTGGTGCGCTTGCGAAACACGGTCTTGGCCACGCTCTGCCAATGCGTGGCGCCGGAGGCGGTCTGGATGTTCCGGGTCGGGGCGGGTGCCGACGGTTCTGGTTCGACCGTGACTGTCCGGCGCGATCCGGTCAGCTCGGAGAAAAGATCCTTCAGGCCGGCGTCGGGCATGAGCCAGGAAAAAAAGAGCAGGAACAGCCCGATGATCCCCGCCATGCTCAGGACCAGGATCAGGCCTGTCAGCGGCGAAATGGAGGAAGCCATCCTCTGGGTCGGCATGGCTTCTTCCGTGGGCTCGTCCTGTGTGTCCGTGGGCGAGCCGGCAAGGTTCAGAGCCTCTTCCGCATCGCAGGACTGATCCGTGTGCAGGGCCTTCAGGGCCAGCGTCATGGTCAGCATGCGCAGAATGCCGATCACCCCGGCGGCGCGTTTGGCCACGGCTTCAGGGTTGCCGATGATGTCGGCGGCCAGGCCCGCGTTGTCGAGGAGGGCGCGGATATAGGCCAGGGATTGTTCACGAGTCAGCTTGGGCAGAGTCCAGATGGCTCCCAGCATGTTGTAGATGGGCCTGTTTTCCGGTCTGGCCAGTCGGTGCACGATTTCCCCGTTCCCGACCAGGACAACCTGGAGCAGCGCCGCCAGATGCTTGGTCAGACTGAACAGGCCGCCGAGAAATGCGAAGTCCTCGTCGGTGAGAAGGTGGGCGTTGTCGACAAAGATGATGACACGTTTCTTTTCCCGCAATAACTGGGTCAGAGCGGCTTTATTTTCTTTTTCAGGAGATAAGTGCAGGTTTATCGCTTGCGAAAGTGTTTGACCGGATGACGCAGTGATGACAAATGCATGGGCATCTTGGGAAGAATTCAGGCGGTAGGTAAAATATGTCTTGCCTGATTTTGGAAATCCGATCACACAACTCAGCAGACGTTGGTTTTGTATGTCGTCCATGACAGATTGAAAAATATCTTCAAATTGCGGAGTACTGAAGTGCTGCGCAGATTCGGATATGTTTTCAATTGGTGAGTCGTGCATGGAATGTCTGGGTTCCTAAAAAATGTCGGCATGGCGCCGGATACTCATGAATATTTATGAATCTTCGCCTAATACGTAGGTGCAGGCGTGATTCTATGCAAGCTTTTTTTTAAAATATACTGCTATGATGCATGGTTGGTGATTCACGATGACCTTTTTTCCGGCCCTCCCTTTTCTTTCTCTGTTTGCAGGCATGGTGCTGTGGGGCAGTTCTTTCGTGGCATTCAAATATGCCGTGATGTTTTTTGATCCCATTGTGGTGGTCTTCGCGCGCATGGCCCTTTCCGCCGCGCTCTTTCTGCTCGCGCTTCCGCTGTGGCGCCCCAGGAGTCTGCGCCGGGACGATCTGTTCTTCATGGTCTTCATGGCCCTGTGCGAGCCGTGTCTGTATTTCGTGTTCGAAGGCCAGGCCCTGACCATGACCTCGGCGTCGCAGGCCGGGATGGTCGCGGCCACGTTGCCCGTTCTGGTCGCGGTCTGCGCGGGTTTCTTCCTGGGAGAGCGGCTGAGCTTGCGCTCATGGACCGGGCTGATTCTGGCCCTGGCCGGGGTGGCCTTGGTCAGCGTCGCCGGAACGCAGACCGCCGCCGCCCCCCGCCCGCTTTTCGGGAATTTTCTGGAGCTTCTGGCCATGCTCTGCGCGGCAGGCTACACCGTGAGCATGAAAAAACTTTGCGCCCGCTACTCTCCGTGGTTTCTGACCGCGGTGCAGTCCATGGTCGGCACGGTGTTTTTTCTGCCGCTTCTGTTTTTGCCGACCACGACCATGCCTCAGGCCTTTCCGCCAGGCCCCAGCCTGGCCGTGCTGTATCTGTGCGTGTGCATAAGCATCGGGGCATATGGCTTCTACAATTACGGAATCAGCAAGCTTCCGGCCTGGCAGGCGTCGGCTTTCGTCAACCTCATCCCCGTCTTTTCCATGCTGCTGGGCTGGCTGTGCCTGGACGAAAGATTGACCTCGCCGCAGCTCGTGGGCGTGGCCGTCGTGTTCGCGGGCGTGCTGCTGTGTCAGCAGTGGCCGGAAAACGACAACACCCTCCCCCGTGCGGTGACGGAAGAGGGTGCTGTCGCGGAATCCGTTTCCTTGCCGGGGAATCCCCTGGAAGAGGCTTTCGCGCCGGTGCGCGGCAAGGACTGATTCCTGTTTTCAGCCGGTTGTCGCAGGTGTCGGCTCCGGATTCTAGAGTTTGGTCAATCCTGCCATGGGCTTGGGCGCGGCGCTGATTTTTTCCTCGCTGACCTGGCCGTCCCTGGCCACGATGGCCCGCGTGCAGGAGATGTCGCGTCCGCTTTGCGCAAGGGCCTGGGCCACGATGCGCGACAAGCCGGAGCAGCAGGGCACTTCCATCTCAAGGACGGTGATGGAGTTGATGCGGTTCTGGGCAAAGACCTGGGCCAGGCGCTCCACGTATTCCCCGGCGTTGTCGAACTTGGGGCAGCCGATCATGACCGTGCGCCCTGCCAGGAAGCGTCCGTGGAAATCCGGGGTGGCCACGGGGCAGCAATCTCCCGCGATCAAGAGGTCCGAGTCCTGCAGGAACGGCGCGTGCGGCGGAACGAGCCGGATCTGCACGGGCCAGTGGGACAGGGCCGAGCCTACCTGGCCGGTGGGCACGTTGGCCTGCTCGCACGGGGTCATGCGCATCATACCGGCGGACGGGCAGCCGCCCTGTCCGGTCGCGCGGGTGGAAACCTGGGCCGAGGGGCAGCCGCCGTGTCCCGTTCCGTGAATCAGGGCCTCGAGGCCGCCAATTTTGCGCACATGCTCCATGGCCGCCTCTTCGTCGAAATCGTCGGCCTCGCGCTCGATGATGTGCAGGGCGTCCTCGGGGCAATGCCCGATGCAGGCTCCGAGCCCGTCACAAAACATATCCCTCACGATCTTGGCCTTGCCGTCGATGATGGCCAAAGCGCCCTCGGCGCATCCCGTCACGCACTGGCCGCAGCCCGTGCACTTTTCTTCGTCTATTTCGATAATCTTGCGAATCATGATTTTCTCCTCCGCTGTTGCTTGCATGAGTCCTGTCTAGGGGCTTTGGGATGGGGCCGCTTTGAGCCATGTCAAAAATGAGGAGATTTTGGGGAAAGATCAGTAGGGAGGTAGTGTGCGGGATCTTCAGCAAAAAGAAAGACCATGGCATGTGTGGGTTGTACCACCAATCCACAACTCCGGGAGGAGTCTGCCATGGTCAGAAAAAATTCTATCGTATCGTCGTCTGAACTCAAAGGGCTTCTTGAAGGCGAGCAGGATGTTTTGAAGGAACTCGTCCGTGCGGTCGTCCAGCAAACGTTGGAGGCCGAGATGGATGCAGCCCTTGGGGCCGCCAAGGGGGAGCGCACAGAGGGCCGTCTGGGCTATCGCAGCGGTTATTATGGCCGTACGTTGATCACACGTGTCGGCAAGCTCGAGCTCCGAGTCCCGCAGGACCGTCAGGGACAGTTCTCCACCCAGGTTTTTGAACGCTACCAGCGAAGCGAGAAGGCGTTGGTCTCGGCACTGGCGGAGATGTACATCCAGGGCGTGTCCACTCGAAAGGTCAAGCAGATCACCGAGGAGCTTTGCGGACACTCTTTCTCGGCCAGCTCCATCAGCGCCATCGTGAAGCGTCTGGATGAGCAACTGGCCCAGTTCGCCAGCCGGACTCTGGAGGAAGCTTATCCCTACCTGATCCTTGATGCTCGTTACGAGAAAGTACGTGATTGCGGAGCGATACGTAGCCGGGCGGTAATGATCGCCATCGGCATCGACTGGGAAGGCCGCCGGCAGATTCTGGCCGTGGAGCTGGCCAACCGTGAAAGTGCAAGCTCGTGGAAGGATTTCATCCTGGGTCTGAAACAGCGCGGGCTCAAAGGGGTGGAAGTGGCGGTCAGCGATGACCATGCCGGGCTGAAGAAGGCGCTACGGGAAGCCCTGCCCGAGGCGGTCTGGCAA
>JAEWKZ010000021.1 GCA_023393525.1 Pseudomonadota bacterium
CCCGTACGCTGCACCGCCTGACGCAAGCTGGCATCCAAGACTTGCGCGAGCTGCTCACTCTCGCGCGCTGCACCAGAGAGGGCCGCCCGCGCTTGGACCTCAAACATACCTAGATCCACACCAGACAATGCCTGATCCCATGCAGCCTTGAATTGCTCCGCAGAGATCTTCCCATCAGCCACCAGTTGATCCAGCACCGCTGCTGCGTTCTGAATCCCCGGAGCCGTGGACAGATCAAAGTCTTTGCCAATCTTCGCCAGGGCTTCATCTGCCCTTTCTCCGGCCTTAATCATTCCATCGAATGTGGCAACGGCAGCACGGCCTGCTTGCGTCAGCCCAAATGATGCATCGCGGGCCTCTGCCTGCGCCTGTGCATAGCGCAGTTGCGCTGCCGCCGCCTCTTTGGCCATCTCCGCTTGATGAGCCAAAGAGGCATTGACGCGCTCTTGCTCTTGCTCAAATTGACGCATGCGCTTGCCTGCCTCAGTGAAGCCCATACCCCACTCAACCACAGAGGTGATGCCACTTTTAATCTCTTGGTTGAAAAGAAGCAAAGTTGCAATCAAGCCGACAGGGCCGCCCATCAAAGCTGTAACCCCGCGCACCGCACCACCCAGCAGCCCAATACCACTTGCCGCACGGCCTGCCGCTGCCGCACCTCCAGACATCACAGAATTGGCAGCTTGCTGCGCCTTGGCTGCCTGACCACTGAAGATGGCCGCATTCTTGGCATTGCGGGCCATTTCAGCTTGCACAAAGGCAGAAGCTTTGGCCGCTGTCGCTTGGGCACCAAGGGCAGTAGCACTTGCACCGACCGCCGCAGCATTGGCTTTTTGCGCTGCTGTGTTGGCTGCCGTGGCTACTGTGTTGGCTTCCATTGCTGCCGTAGCTGTAAGCGTCTTGGTTGCCCACGCCCCGAAATCGCCAGCGAGCTGCGCAACCTTGATGGCCGCCCAGAGCTTGCCAGCAGTCTGCAGCGTGTTAACCAATGCGTCCAAGTTCTGGGCCAAAAAGTCTATGGCCTTGGCTGCGTTTTCACTACTGAGCAATCCTGCATCAGCCCCACCCACATAAAGCATCCACTGCGTGGAGAGGTTTTGCAGGGCCCTGCCAACGGTTGCGGGGAGCTTTTCAAACTCAGCAGCCACCACATCAGATTGCCCTTGCAGCGCTTTAATCACTACCTCAGTTGTGAGTGCACCTTGGCCTGCCATCTTGCGCAGTTCGCCTGTCGTCACACCCAGGCCATCTGCGAGCGCTTTAGCCAACCTTGGAGCTTGCTCCATTACTGAATTGAACTCTTCACCGCGCAGAACCCCGGATTGCAGCCCCTGAATCAACTGCGTAATAGCGGCATCAGATGCTTGCGCACTGGCCCCCGACAACTGCACCGCCTGGTTGATCGTCTCCACCAGCCCCAAGGACTGTTGGGCAGCCGTTTCAGCGCTCAACCCAGCACTTTTGCCGGCATCAGCGACACGCGCAAACAGCGTGGCTGTCCCGTCGAGCGCCGAATTGGTATCCAGGGCAATGCGGCTGATTCGCTCCCAAGACGACTCAAAAAGCGCACCCTCGCCAGTCGCCAATTGCACGCGGGCTTGCAGGTTCTTGAAGGCGTCCGCCACCTCCGCCACCTCTTTTGCTTTACCCATCGCCCAATTGCCACCCAAGGCCACCATGGCAATGGACTGGATGCGCTGCAACTGCGCCCCCAGATCACCCACGCCCTCACGCAGCGTGCGTGTAGCCTCCGCTTGTTGAAGCGTGGAAGCACTGGCTTTGCTGGCCGCTTGCTGGAAGGCAGGAGCCATGCGCTCCACCTCTTGGCGCACCTGTTGCACAGCAGTTTGCAGATTGCGTTCATGCTGGGCCAAGTTGGAAGTCGAGATGCCCAGCTCCGCCATACGCGATCGAGCATCAGCCAAAGCTACATTCTTAGCGCTCAGCTCACGCGATAGGCGCTGAGCTGAGGAAACGGCTGCCCCGTATTCTTTCTGCAGCACACGTTCTGCCTGTGCTGCTTGACTTGAGGCAGTAGCTGCACCAGCCAGCGCCTTGCGCTTTTCCTCAAGCTGCTGCTTGCTGGCAGCTATGGCCGCCTTCAAACCAGTTACAGATTGCTTGTAATCAAGCGTCTTTTTTGTGGCCGCATCCGCTTCCGTGCGGGTCGTCCGCAATAGATCCTTTTGGCGTGTCAAAGCCTCTTGTGCAGCGACCACCGCTGCCCGCGCCTCTTCTTCTGCCTTGGCAAAAGCTCGGGCTGCGTCAACAACAGGCACCAACTCAGCCCCGAGCTTGTCCACGCTGGCAGATGCCTTGTCCAAGTCGTTACCAACTTTGCGAGATTCGGCACCTAACTCTTTAAAAGCTGCCAGCGCGTTTTGCTTGCTTCCCAGCGCTTCCAATGCTTGGGCCGCTTCTAAGGCACCTTCTTTAAGGTCATCCCCAACCACATCACCAAGGTCTCGCAAGTCTTTGGCAAGGCTATCTACATCCTTGTTCCCCTTAACAAGAGCCTCAATAACAACCTGAATTCTTGAATTTTGCATAAGTAGGAAAAAAGTGTTGTCGAAGTCCAAATAATACCCATCAAGTAGGAAAAAAGTGTGTAAATAAGAGGGGACGAAGGGAACCTACGGCCGTAGGTCAGCCATGCACGCTGCACACCCCAGACACAGAGACACGCCACCAAAGAACGAGACGGAAGGCAGCGGAAGCATGCGGAGAACAAACCGCAAAAACTGCCACCCTTTTCAACACATAATTCCTAAATGCAATACATGCTTGCCTTGCCTGAATGGACCAACACCGCCACAGATTGCAGTGCGGAATGTGTCTATATAGCTACATGCGAAGCACAGGCCCACACCTGCCCAAAGTGCTACGCCTCAGGGCACCTGTACCGACACGGCACCAAGGCATCGAATTTCAGGGATTCACCAATCAATGGCACACACACGCGAATACACGCCAAGCTGCAGCGTTATCGCTGCAGAGCATGCGGGGAAACATTTGTGCAACCGCTGCCAGGTATCAGGCACGGCACGCGCATGACAGACAGGTGTGCTGCCTACATCGAGCAGCAGGCCGCACGCGACACCCTCCAGCGCATTGCAGAGAACATTGGCTGCGATCACAAGACCGTGCGCAACATCACCAGCCGCACCAAGGATGCAACGCCCACAGCAGGCCCGAAGATGCCAAAACGCAGGCCAGGTCAAAAAGCAGACCCGGCGGGCACCCCTTACACGCGCTGCCCCTCTTGCTTGGGGCTCTTCACCGAGCAAGAACAGCCAAAGCTCAGCACTGGCCAGCAGCCAATCTGCACGCACTGCGACCGCAGGCACACTGCTAGCCACACGGCATAGGCACCACTCACCACATCCACCAACCCCGCCTCCGCACGGGCTTTTGCTTTGTCGCTTTATGCAAAGTGCATGCAAATTTCGCCGCGGAGAGGGGCACCACGGGGAACCCCTCCGCGCAGCAGTCCGCAACCGTCCGCCGTAGTGCAACCAGCCACCGAGCCACACCACCCAAGCACCGTGGCCGCATGTGCCCACGCCTCACCACTGGTGCCACGCCACAGCCACCCCATAAGAAGCGAACAAAGAACACCCAGCAGATGCGAGAGAGAGGAAAAGAGGGTGATTTATTTCATGTAATGAAAGATTGTTCATTTGTTCCCAATCTGTTCCCAATACGTTCCCAGCCTGTTCCCAAAACTAAACAGAGCGGCAAACCTAGGAACCATGAGCCTTTGCCGCCGCTGGATCGTGGAGATTTCCGCCTGTTCCCACGTTCCCAAGAAAAGTTAACCCCTACGCCGCACAAATTCACCAGCTCGACCCCTCCACTCTCACTATTCACCGACTTAACCTGCTTTGAAAAGGCTGCGAGTTAATCTCAGACGCGGGCCGAATTACCCTTGTCTGAAATCCAGCCAGGAGTACCTACAGGGGGGGCCGCCTGTCGTGACCGACCATCACAGCCGATACAACACAACCCCCTAAGGCGCTGCACACAAC
>JAEWKZ010000028.1 GCA_023393525.1 Pseudomonadota bacterium
CCCCGATCCCAGGGGTGTACCTGTGCTCCTCCGCGACGCCGCCGGGGCCGTCCGTCCACGGGATGTGCGGCTACCTGGCCGCTCGGACTGCGCTTCGTCGTGAGTTCGGGGTGCTCGTGACGCCGGATCTGACACCAGGCCCCGCCCGCAGGGCGGGTGCGACACCTCGCGTGGGACCGACCGGCGGCGCAGCGTCCGGGCTACGGGCCACGTCCGACAGAAGGGTGACCCGATGAACGACATCGACCGCGAGCGTCTCGACGAGGTCCTCGCGCGGACGTTCAAGGAGCTGACCTCAGCGATCGATAAGTACCACATCCAGAGCATCCAGGTGTACAGCGGGGCGCTCCTGTCGCTGGTGCAGCTGCGCGCGCACCTCGCGGACCGTGACGACGCCCAGGGGACGGTCGCCGGGGGCGGCGAGAAGGGAGGGTCATGACGGGCGACGGGATCCATGTCCGCGTCGAGGACGTCTACCGGCAGTACGGGCGCGGGAGCCGCGCCTTCATGGCGGTGCGGGGTGTGAGCTTCGATGTGCGGCGCGGCGAGCTCTTCGCCCTCCTCGGCACGAACGGCGCGGGGAAGACGTCGACCGTCGAGCTGATCGAGGGCCTAGCACGCCCGCACCGCGGGCGGATCCAGGTGTTCGGTGATCTCGACCCTGTCGACGACCGCGCGCGCATCCGGCCCCGCATGGGCGCGATGCTCCAGGCCGGCGGGGTCCTGTCCCATCTCACGGTGCAGGAGATGGTCCGCGCGTGGTGCGAGCTGGCGTCCAGGGCGCGCCCCGTCGAGGAGGCCGTCGAGATGGTCGGCCTCTCGGAGAGGGCGGATGTCCAGCTCCGCAACCTGTCCGGTGGGGAGCTGCGGCGCCTGGACCTCGCCCTGGCCACGGAGTCGTCACCCGAGCTGCTCTTCCTCGAAGAGCCGACGACGGGGATGGACGCCGAGGGGCGTCACGCCACCTGGAAGCTCATCCAGCGCTTGCAGGAGCACGGCTCCACGATCATCCTCACGACGCACCACCTGGAGGAGGCAGAGAACCTCGCTGACCGTGTCGCGATCATGCACCGGGGGCGCGTCGCCGTGGCGGGGACGGTCGCCGAGATCGTCGCCGACTTCCCCTCGACGCTGTCGTTTCACACGAGCGCGGCGACGGCGACGCTCAACCTGCCCGTGAGCGGGGAGGTTCAGCAGCGCAACGGCCGGATCACCGTCACCACGCAGCGACTGCAGGAGGACGCCACCCGGTTGCTGGGCTGGGCGGCGGACGGGGGCATCGAGCTCGACCGGTTCACCGCACGCCCCGCCTCGCTCGAGGAGGCCTTCATCAGCATCGCGAGCCGTCAGGAGGGCGCCGAAGGATGAACGCGCTGGCCGTACGACAGATGCGGGCTCTCTTCCGCGTCGAGTGGATCCTGTTCAACCGGATCAGGTCCAACTACTTCATGGTGTTCGTCGTCCCGGCGATCCTCCTGGTGGGCCTCTTCTACGTCCAGCGGGAGATGCCGCTCGAGAGCATGGGGTTGTCGGTCGCACCGATCGCGGCCGGTACCTCCGTGACGATCCTGCTGATATTCACGCTGTACTCCGCGGCCACGGGCCTGTACGTCGCGCGCCGTGAGGAGCTCGTGCTCAAGCGCCTGCGGACGAGCGAGGCACCGGACGCGGTGATCCTGGCAGGGGGTGCGTCGCTCTACGTCGTCGTCACGCTCGGTCAGGTGCTCGTGAGCCTGGTGGGACTTTCCCTGCTGCTCGGGTCCGCCCCGAAGCAGCCCGTGACGGTGCTGCTGGCGCTGGTGACGGGCGTCCCGCTCATGCTCGCGCTCGCTGTGCTCACCGCCGTGCTGTGCAGCCGTCCGGAGTCCACGCTGGTGGGGACGATCCCCGTGCTGCTGATCCTGCCGATCATCTCCGGAGCCTACGTCCCCTTCGAGCTGATGCCCGGAGTGGTCGGCGACGTCCTGGCGTTCGCGCCGATGTCGTCGACCGTGGCGCTGGTGCGCTCCGGGTGGACGGGCGACATGAGCGCAGCCGGTGCGATGACAGCCGTCCTCACGGAGGTCGTCTGGGCGGCGGTGTTCGTCTGGATCGCCCGTGGGCAGTTCCGCTGGGAGCCGCGCACCTGACCGCCGCGACGTCCTCGCGGTCACGGCTTGCTGTCGCGGTAGTACTCCGCGCTGCCCGGGTGCAGGTCGAGCGGGTGGGTGAGGATCGCCGACATGTTGTTGAGCTGGTGGGCGGCGGGATGGACCGCCGCGAGGGCGTCGCGTCGCTCCAGCATTGACCGCGTCAGGTCGTAGCCCTGGCTCTTGGTGAGGTCGGGCCGTGTCACGAGGAGGTTGGGCACTCCGATCGACGTGGCGGGCGAGCCGTAGGCGGACCAGGGGACGGTCCGCGGCTTGTACACCTCGCCGTGCTGCCGACGCAGCCTCGGCACGAACGCCCCGAGGTTGATCAACCGGACAGGGGTCTCCTTCGCCAGCTCGGCGATCGCGTCCACGGGAGGGCCCCCGGAGAAGAAGAAGGCGGAGAGG
>JAEWKZ010000033.1 GCA_023393525.1 Pseudomonadota bacterium
AAGTAGTGCCGGGTCTTGCGCAGCACCTGCCCGGGCAGGGCCGCCAGCAGCCGGTATTCCTCGGCCGAGAGGTAGATCGAGGTCAGCAGCCGGGTGGCCGGATCGACGTCGGCCTTGCGGGCCAACCGGCGCATCGCCGGTCCGCCGTCGAGCGGCAGGGCCTCCCTGAGGCGCAGCTGGGTCCCGGTCACATAAAGGTCGGTGAAGGCCTCGCTGCGCACCACCCGCTCGAAGGGCGCGGCGCGGCACAGCCACCGGCGCTCGCGCTCGACCCAGGCGTATTTCATCTTGGGCCATCCGAGGGCGGCCGCCGCCGCCTGATCGATCTCCGTCACCTCCGCCCCCTCCATGGCCGGGCCGCCGGCCAAAACAAAACCGGCCGGGGGCGCCCCCGGCCGGCTGGTCTGGTGCGCCTGATGGCGAACCGGTCAGTACTTGATGCGCAGGGTGGCGCCGTAGGTGCGCGGCGCGCCCAGGAAGGCGTCGATGGTCTGGGAGTCCAGCGCCGGGTTGTAGTAGGTGCCGTTCGGCTGGACCGTGCTCTGGAAGCCGCTGCCCTGCAGGAAGCCATTGTAGGCGACCTGGACGTACTCTTCGTCGGTCAGGTTCTGGACCCAGAAGTCCGCCGTCCAGCGCTCGTCCTCGGAGCCGACCGAGATGCGGCCGTTGAGGATGGTGAAGGCGTCCTGGGCCTTGTACGGCAGCAGGTCCGAGCCGGTGTTGTAGTCGCTGGAGTACTTCGCCGCGAGGCTGAAACCGGCGCGCAGGCCGTCGCCGACCGAGCGGTCGAAGTTGATCGAGCCGGTGGCCGACCATTCCGGGGCGAACGACGGACGCGAGCCCGGCAGGAGCGACAGGCCGGGGAAGTTGCCCGGGGTGAACAGGTCGGCGGCGGTGAACTCGCCGTACTCCGCATCGGTCCAGGTGACGCCGCCCTGGAAGCTCAGACCCTCCATCGGGGTGAACCACAGGAAGTCGGCGTCGATGCCGCGCGAGACCAGCTCGGGAATGGATTCCACCACGAAGGCGGTGCCCAGGAAGGTGTTGAGCTGGAAGTCGTGGAAGGTCTGGTCGAAGTAGGTCGCGTTCAGCAGGACCGAGCGGTCGAACAGGGTGGTCTTGACCCCCAGCTCGTAGCTGTCGACGGTTTCCGACGGGAAGAACAGGGAGGCGTTCGGCGTGACGCCGTTCTGCACCCGGTCCTGGTTGTAGCCGAAGCTCTTGTAGCCGCGGGCGAAGGAGCCGTAGACCAGAACCTCGTCGCTGAGGCGGTAGGCGGCCTTGATGGTGCCGCTCAGCTCGCCATCGTCGACGCTCTCGTCGAGGGCCCGGTTGTTGTAGAACGGGTTCGACCAGGGCAGGCACAGGCGGCCGAGGATCAGCGGCGCATTGGCCGCGCCGATGGCGCCCGCGATGGCGGCCTGGTTGCCCAGCGCCGAGGCGCAGACGTTCTGGTTGGCGCCGACGTTGGTCTGCAGGCCGGTCAGCGACTTCTCGTCCATCGTGTAACGGAGGCCGAGGGTCAGGTCGAAGCGATCGGTGACGTGCCAGGTGTTGTTGGTGAACAGGGCGAGCGAGGTCGACTCCTGCTCATAGCGGTCGTCAAGGCTCTGGCCGGCGACCAGCACCGGGCCGGTCGGCTGCAGCAGCGGGTTGGCCGAGGCCCCGCCGGTGGCCAGACAGCCCTGGATCTGCGGCGAGGTGGTGCCCGGACGGGTGAAGCAGCCGATGATCGCGGGGCTGATCGGGATCGCCGGGTTGGCGCCGTTCAGGGCCGCCGAAATCTGGAGGGCCAGCACCGGGTTGTAGTCGGCGCCGAAGTAGAAGGTGTCGTCGCGGTTGACGTTCTCGCGCGTCGCGAAGAAGCCGACCAGCCAGTCGAAGGCGTCCGTCGAACCGGCGAGGCGGATTTCCTGGGTCAGGTTGTCGACCGAATAGCCGAACTCGCCGTCTTCCAGGCGATAGGCGATGTCGGCGCCGGTGTAGTCGATGTCCATGCCGTTGACGGTGGACCAGTCACGCCACGAGGTGACCGAGGTCAGGGTGGCGCCGCCGAAGTTCGGCAGGTCGATGTTGGCTTCGATCGAAACGCCCTTGTCCTCGATCTCCTGGCCGGTGTCGCGGTTGGCGAAGGCCGTGCGCGAGAAGGGCAGGAAGCCGTAGCCCGGGGCCGGCGGACGCTGGCCCGTGCCGTTCGACATGGCGTCGATGAACGGATAGGTCGGGCCGGTGCGCACCTGCACGCCGACGCAGCAGTATTCGTCGCGCTTGGAGTAGTCGGCGATCACCCGCACCGAGGTGTTGTCGTTCGGCAGCCACAGCAGCTGGCCGCGGACGGTGCCGAAGTCCTGGTTGGCGTCGTCGGTCAGGGTGCGCGGACCGTCGCCGGTGTCCACGTCATAGAAGCCGTTGCGCACGCGGCGGGCGGCGTAGAGGCGGAAGGCCAGGGTGTCGGAGAGCGGGCCGGTGACCGAGCCGGAGGCGCCCATCTGGCCGTAGTTGCCGACGGTCAGTTCGGCGTTGAAGCCCGGCGTGAAGGACGGCGCCTCGGTGATGATGTTGATGACGCCCGCCGAGGTGTTCTTGCCGAACAGGGTGCCCTGCGGGCCCTTCAGCACCTCGATGCGCTGCAGTTCGCCGAGGTCGCCGAAGCCGACGCCGTTGCGCGAGCGGTAGACGCCGTCGATGACCACGCCGACCGAGCTTTCCAGGCCGGGGTTGTCGCCGACCGTGCCGACGCCGCGGATGCGGGCGGTGGTCGAGGCCTCGGTGGTGGTCGAGGTCACGGTCATGCCGGGGGTCAGGATCTGCAGATCCTTGATGTCGCGGACGCCGGTGTCCTCGAGGATCTCCTGCGACAGGGTGGTGACCACGATCGGCACGTCCTGCAGGTTCTGCTCGCGCTTCTGCGCCGTGACGATGATGTCGTCGACCGTGGTCGGCCCGGTCTGGGCGTCCTGGGCCGAAGCGGTCCCGGCGAGGCCGAAGGCGACGGCCCCGACGACGGCGGCCGAGGCGGTGCTGCGAAGAAGGTTGGTAAGGCGCATGGTCGTTCCCCGACATGGCCCGGGCCCGCACTGGAACGGGTTGCCGCGGCGTTTCCTGATCCCTGTCCCGCACCCTTCTCGCGGGGCGCGGAAACTCCACTGTTCGGGGTAATCCAAGCAGGACTCGGCCACAAGCATCGGGCGGCGGAGCGGCCTCATTTCGGCCATGGCCCGAGGCCGACTGTGACGCAAAAGCGACAGAAATCG
>JAEWKZ010000032.1 GCA_023393525.1 Pseudomonadota bacterium
TGGTCCAGGACCTTATCGCTGTAAGCCATGATGATTCTCCACGTATTCCTTTAGCGTGCCGGGCTCAGTGAGCGGCCCATTGCACGGAGTTCAGATCGATACCTTCTTGAGCCATTTCCCACAGCGGGGACATATCGCGCAGCTTGCCGACGCGGCTCTTGATGAGATCGATCGTGAAGTCGATTTCCTGTTCCGTCGTGAAACGGCCCAGGGTGAAGCGGATCGAGCTGTGGGCCAACTCGTCGTTGCGTCCCAGGGCACGCAACACATAGGAAGGCTCCAGGCTGGCCGAGGTGCAGGCCGAACCGCTGGAGACGGCCAGTTCCTTGATCGCCATGATCAAGGACTCGCCCTCGACATAGTTGAAGCTGATGTTCAGGTTGTGCGGCACGCGGTGTTCCATGCTGCCGTTCACATAGACTTCGTCGATCTGCGACAGACCGGCCAGCAGGCGGTCGCGCAGCATGCGGATGCGTTCGTTCTCGGTACCCATCTCTTCGCGGGCCTGGCGGAAAGCCTCGCCCATGCCGACGATCTGGTGCGGCGCCAGCGTGCCCGAGCGGAAACCGCGCTCGTGGCCGCCACCGTGCATCTGCGCTTCGATGCGCACACGCGGCTTGCGGCGCACATACAGCGCGCCGATGCCCTTGGGCGCATAGGTCTTGTGGCCGGAGAAGGACATCAGGTCAACCTTGAGCTTCTGCAGGTCGATCTCGACCTTGCCGGTCGCCTGGGCGGCGTCGACGTGGAAGATCACACCCTTTTCACGGCAGATCTCACCCAACGCCTCGATGTCCTGGATGACGCCGATCTCGTTGTTGACCATCATCACCGAGGCCACTACCGTGTCCGGACGCAGCGCAGCCTTGAAGACTTCCAGGTCCAGCAGGCCGTCTTCCTTGACGTCCAGATAGGTCACCTCGAAGCCTTGGCGCTCCAACTCGCGACAGGTATCCAGCACCGCCTTGTGTTCGGTCTTGACGGTGATGATGTGCTTGCCGCGCTCGGCGTAGAAATTCGCCGCGCCCTTGATGGCCAGGTTGTCGGACTCGGTGGCACCGGAAGTCCAGATGATCTCACGCGGATCGGCATTGACCAGACGGGCCACTTCGGCGCGTGCGTTCTCGACGGCCTCTTCGGCTTCCCAGCCGTAGCCGTGGCTACGCGAAGCGGGGTTGCCGAAATTGTCGTAAAGCCAGGGGATCATCTTCTCGACCACTCGCGGGTCAACCGGCGTGGTGGCGGAGTAATCCAGGTAGATGGGACGGTTGTTCATGATTACGATTCCTGAGACTTCTTAGACGGCGGCCGCGGCATTGACCAGGGGCGTGCCGGCCGCAGCGGCACTGGTGCCGGAGCCGGCGCGATTGACGCGCACCGAACAGCTTTGATTCTGATTGCTGGCTTCCTGCAGCTGGCGCACGCGTTGTTGATCCACCAGATCTTGCAGAGAAACCGAATCCAGGTAGTCCACCATTTTGCGATTCAGCGTCGACCACAGCTCGTGGGTCATGCACTTGCCGGACTTGCCGTCCTTGCCGCTGGTGCAATCCCGCTTGCCGCCGCAACTGGTGGCATCCAGCGGCTCGTCGACCGCAAAGATGATGTCAGCCACGGTGACGTTGCGCGCCAGGCGGGCCAGGGAATAGCCGCCGCCGGGGCCGCGCACGCTGTCCACCAGCTCGTGGCGGCGCAGCTTGCCGAACAGCTGTTCCAGGTAGGAGAGGGAGATGTTCTGCCGCTGGCTGATTGCCGCCAGGGTGACCGGGCCGCTGTGCTGGCGCATGGCCAGATCAATCATCGCCGTCACGGCGAAACGCCCTTTGGTTGTTAGCCGCATCGTGAGGTTTCCTGTAAATCCGTTGGGATCCCGGGATCGACCTATTCAATGCAGGAAGCCATCCCGGCCTAATACTTGAGTAATTACCTCAAGTATAGCAAATTCCCGAGTAAATCGCTAAGTATCTCGGTTCAAAAAAACCGCGCCGGGGCGCGGTTTCGACAGGACGCCTGGCGGCGCCCGCAAACCACAGGGGAGATCAGGCGGCCTGGTACTGGGTGGCGCGCTTGCGCACCAGCTCCATCACGCCCTGACAGGCGTCCTCGAGATAGTCGAGCACCTTGCCGAAGCCTTCCGTACCACCGTAATAGGGGTCAGGAACCGTGGCTTCCTCGAAGTCATTGGCGAAACGCATCAGCAGCATCAACTTGTGCTGATACGCCTTGGGGCATTGTTGCTGCAATGCAGAAAGATTGTCCCAATCCATGGCCAGAATCAGGTCATAGTCGCGAAAATCTTCAGCCGTGACCTGGCGAGCCTGGCATTGGCTGATGTCATAACCGCGCTTACGAGCGGCGGCAACAGCCCGCGCGTCCGGCGCTTCGCCGATATGGAAAGCATGCGTGCCAGCCGAATCGGTTGACACGACATCACTTAAACCGGCGTCGCTTACCAGATGGCGAAAGACCCCCTCTGCGCTCGGCGAGCGGCAGATATTGCCCATGCAAACGAAAAGTACCTTGGTCATCATGGGGAGGGAGTGTGCGGGAAAACCCGGAATATAGCAAGCATTTTTTGCAATATTGTGGCTCATTCGGGAGCCACCGAATGCATTGAATTTTTCTTTCAATTCAATAGCTTGCGTTAATATGTAAAAGTCAGTCCTGATGTTTTTAAACGTCTTTCCGGATAATTTCTAAATGCACTCTTGACGCACTCGGAAATATTCATATAACGGCCCGGCGCATGCCGCGCACGGGCCCCCGAAAATCACACCGCGCCATCCAGCAACACACGATTCTTTAATGCGGTCAGCGCATCGCGAGCCGCCGCCGCCTGCTCGAACTCCAGGTTCCGGGCATGATCCATCATGAGTTTTTCCAGGCGCTTGATTTCACGCGCCAGCGCCTTCTCGTCGAGCAGCGCCTCGGCGGGCACCGCCTGCTGCAATGCATCATTAGAGCCCGCCGGCGCCATCACGCCGTCGATCAATTCACGCACTGCCTTGTTCACGCCGCGCGCCGTAATGCCATGATCCAGGTTGTGCTGCAGCTGCTTGTTGCGCCGGCGCTCGGTTTCATCCATGGCGCGACGCATCGAATCGGTGATGCGGTCGGCATACAGGATGGCGTGACCATTCAGGTTGCGCGCGGCGCGCCCGATGGTCTGGATCAGACTGCGCTCAGAGCGCAGGAAACCTTCCTTGTCGGCATCCAGGATGGCCACCAGCGATACCTCGGGGATGTCCAACCCTTCGCGCAGCAGGTTGATGCCCACCAGCACGTCAAACGCCCCCAGCCGCAGGTCGCGGATGATTTCGACCCGCTCGACCGTGTCGATATCCGAGTGCAGGTAGCGCACCCGCACACCGTGCTCGCTCAGATAGT
>JAEWKZ010000054.1 GCA_023393525.1 Pseudomonadota bacterium
AGCGCGGTAAATCCGCACACATGACAAACACTTGACTCTGATCATCACCCTGGTTGCCAAGTCCCATAACAACTCCTTGTTCATGGCAACCTTCTATATTTCTGAGAATTTTTCAACAGTCAGCTAAGAAAGGGGTGTTTATCACTACCAGCCGATTTTCCAAAGAGGCTCGAGATTACGTCGGATCTATCGATCCAAAAATTGTTTTGATAGATGGTTCCGAACTTGTACAATTGATGATCGATCACGGTGTTGGAGTAAGTTCAGCGGCTGTGTATGAAGTCAAGAAGGTTGATACTGATTTCTTTGTTGAAGAGTGAGGCAAGCATTGGGTCAAATTGTATTTTGACGTATTTTCCTTGCCATCATCCCCCCATCCCTTCCCTTGACACTGCGGTGAATACCTCGCACAATCGCCGCATGATAAGCGGAGAAAAAAAATACATCTGGCAACAGGACGACTGGCCGCGTTGGGTTTACGACCTGAAGCGGCTGTTGCCGTTGCTTGCACAGGTGCACCTGGCCCAGGGGCACTTGTTGGGGCGGATGCATGATGTCGGGATGGAGCTGCGCGATGAGGCCACGCTTCGGGTTTTGTCGATGGACGTGCTCAAGACCAGTGAGATCGAGGGCGAGAAGCTCAGCCCCGAATTGGTCCGGTCCTCCATTGCGAGGCGCCTGGGCCTGGATATCGGGGCGTTGGCACCGGCGGACCGCCATGTCGAGGGGGTGGTGGACATGGTGCTGGATGCGACCCGGCGCCACGCCGACATCCTGACCGCCGAGCGGCTGTTCGGCTGGCACGCGGCCTTGTTCCCGACAGGGTACAGCGGTTTGGCCAGGATTCGGGTTGGGGCTTGGCGCGATGACAGCCAGGGGCCGATGCAGGTCGTGTCCGGCGCTGTTCAGCGCCGCCGAGTCCACTACGAAGCGCCTCCGGCGCTCATGCTGGATGCCGAGATGTTTGAATTTCTGCGCTGGTTCAACGCCCCGCGCGATGAAGATCCCGTCATCACGGCGGGAATTGCACATCTCTGGCTTGTGACCATTCATCCTTTTGATGACGGCAATGGCCGCATCGCCCGCGCCGTGGGTGACATGGCCCTGGCACGGGCTGATCACCGCGTGCAGCGCTACTACAGCGTGTCTGCGCAATTGCAGCGCGAGCGCAAGGATTACTACGACTGGCTGGAACGAACCCAGAAGGGAACGCTTGATGTCACGGACTGGCTTGAGTGGTTTTTGGGATGTTTGCTGCGTGCCGTTCAAGGGGCCGAAAGCACGCTCTCGGCAGTGCTGGCCAAGGCCGGTTTCTGGAGTCGCTGGGCTGGGGTGTCCATGAACGAGCGGCAGATCAAGCTGCTCAACAAACTGCTTGATGGTTTCGACGGAAAGTTGACCAGCAGCAAATGGGCCGCCATCGCCAAATGCTCCCAGGACACCGCCCTGCGCGACATCTCCGATCTGCTCGCCAAAGGCGTGCTGGTCAAATCCGCAGCCAGCGGCCGCAGTACGAGCTATGAGCTGACGACGTGATCATCAACCGCAGGCTGACTCCCCGTTTTGATTTGTCGGCGTGCAGTGATTAACTGTGCCTAACATGCTAAGGATTCCGCCATGGCCGTAACCTTTCTGGTCATAAAAAAATGGGGAAACAGTCTGGGGGTCCGTCTGCCTGCGGCCGTAGCCCGCGAGGCGAAGTTGCATGCCGATCAGCGGGTCAGGATCAGCGTGAAAAATGGAAGGATTATCATCACGCCGCTCAGTGAGGGTCTTCTGACCCTGGAGCAACGTCTTGCCAGTTTCGATCCTGCCCGGCATGGCGGCGAGGACATGCAGACCGCCGAGAATCGTGGAGCCGAGAAATAGCCCATGACCGCCTGGGCTTCGGATAGGGAAGATGTTGTCTGGACAGCTTGTTCTTCCCAGGCGGGGTGGAAAATGCGCGTCATCCGCCTATTCCTCGCGACAATACCAGGCTTCGTGGATCATGCGCGGGCCACGGCTTTGCGCACGGCTTCAGTGATGAACTGGTTCAGACTTTTTCCGCTGGCTGCTGCGGCAATAGTGGCCTGTCGGTAGATGTCCTGATCCAGGCGCAGGGCGAACTTTCCTTTTGCCTTTTTGGGCTCGATGCCGCGCGCGGCGCATTCGTCCAGAAAGACCTTGAGCGACAACGCGCCTTCTCGCTTGAGTCCTTCCAGGTCCGTGGCGTAGAAGTCGGCTCCGCCGTTCAAGCCGACAAATTCTCCCCGGAACATTTCGAGCTCGGAATCGTAGCCAATGACGGCAGAGTAACCGCCGGGAAAATCAAGTACGTTTTTCATGGCTTCACCCCATTCGTTTCGAGCCACTTCCTGATGCTTGCCACCGCGCCCTTGTCCGTGTCCGGCGAAGGATGCGGGCGATGGAAGATTCTGATCTCTCCAAAAAGAAACACGCTGATGCGCGAACCTTCACGCTCCGCTATTTCAGCTCCAAGTTCCGCAAACAGCGCTTCGATGTCTGCCCATTTGATCCCGCCGGATGTCGGGTGGTCAAAAATCCTGCGGAGAGTGGATTCGTGTCTGCGCTTCATTGCTTTATGATATTGTTTTTTGATATCATGTCAAGGTGACGTTGGTGCTGTTGCGTGGGGGGAAGACTCAGTCGAAACTCGATGTAAGTATCGGAAATGGCATCGAAAAAAGATCGCAACAAAAAGGGGGAAGTCGCCTTCCCCCTTTGTTTTGTCATTTGTTCAAAGCGCTATTCCAGCGGCGTGTTCGGGATCAGCGTCCAGATGCCGCAGGGGCAGGCTCCGGCGCAGAAGCCGCAGCCGATGCATTTCTCGGAGTCGCAGACCATGGCGAATTCGTTGTCCGGCAGGGCCTGCCTGCTGATGGCCCCGCGCGGGCAGATGGCCTCGCAGATGCCGCAGTCGCGGCACACGCCGCAGGACGAGCATTCCTCGGCGCACTGGTCAAGGCTGTCGAAATGCCCCAAGCGCGGGTCGAAGTAGGCCAGGTTCATGCGCGAGTAGTCGATGGTCTCGGACATGTGGTTGCCCGGATCCATGTATTCCAATCGCGTCTTGAGCCCCTCGTGCATGTCCGCCGTGACCGAGAGGGGGCGGCGGCCGCTGATGATCTCGTCGATGGCCTGGGCCGCGCGGCGTCCGTCGCCGATGGCCTGGGTCAAGAGGCCCAGCTTGACCAGATCGCCGATGGCGAAGACGCGCGGGTCCGTGGTCTGGTTGACGTCGTTGACGGTGATGAAGCCGCGCTCGCGGGCGATGTTCTCGGGGAAGGCCTCCAGATCCGGCGTGTCGCCGATGGAGATGATGACGGTGTCGCCGGGAATGACGCGGCCGTCGGTCAGGAGCACGCCTTCGGCCGTGATCTCCTTGGTGAAGCAGGGCCACAGGAATTTGGCTCCGGCCTTTTCGGCCTCGTCGCGCTCCTTGCCGAAGCTCATGGGCTTCTGCACGTCGATGAGGGTCATGCTTTTCGCGCCCAGGCGGGCCGCTTCCGTGGCCACGTCGCAGCCCACGTTGCCCGCGCCGATGATGACCACGCGCTCGCCGACCTTGGCGTCACCGTGCTTCGCGGCCTTCAAAAAGTCCGTGGCCGTGGTCAGGCGCTCGTTGCCGGGCACGGGCAGGGTGCGCGGACGCTGGGCGCCGGTGGCCAGGACGATGAAGTCGTAATCGTTTTTGATGGCCTCGAAGTCGTCGCGGGTCAGCTTCTTTTCCAGGCGCACATGGGGGATGACCTCCCGCGCCCGGTCCAGCTCCGCCGCCAGCACTTCGGGCGGGATGCGGCCCGCCGGAATGGAGGCCTGGAGCTTGCCGCCGAGCTTCTCGTCCATGTCGAAGACCGAGGCCTTGTGCCCTTTCAGGCGCAGCTGCCAGGCCACGGAGATGCCCGCCGGGCCGCCGCCGATGACCGCGACCTTCTTGTCCGAGGACAGGGGCAGCATGGGCGGATGAGCGTTGATGCCTTCCTTGCCGAGCATCTTGGCGTCCACGGGTTTGAGGCTCCCCAGGCCGCGCGTGCATCCGTCCATGCACAGGTTGGGGCACAGGTAGCCGCAGACCGTGGCCGGGAAGGGCGTGTACTCCAGGGACAGGTCCACGGCCTCGGCCAGACGGCCTTCGCGCACCAGCTGCCAGCGCTTCTGCACCGGAATCCCCGACGGACAGCTGGCCTGACAGGGGGGCATGTACTTGCAGTTTTCCCAGACCGGGACAAAGCGGCGCAGCTCTCCGTGGGTAATGAGCCCGATGGGCGAACGGTCCACCGAGGTCAGGTCGCCGACCAGCCCGCCACGGCCAAGCTCCATGTCCCAGACCTGGGAACGGAAGGCGGACATGTTCTTGCGCTTGCGGGTGACCTTCTCATAGGGCGACTTGGCCGTGACCAGATGCCACTGGTCGCGGGTGGCCAGGAGGTCGAACAGCTCGGACTTGCCTATCTTCTGAAGGTATTGCTTTAAGTTTTCAAGGAGCCAGGTCCAGTCCTCGTCGCCGATGGGCATGTGCTTGGCGTCGGCGGCGCTGACGGCCTGTTCTTGGCCGCGATAGAAGATGCGTCCGCCGACCATGCCCACGCAGGGGCGGTAGCCCATGACATTGGCCTGATCGTGGGCGTCCACGCCGCAGACCACGGCCGTGCCGCCGGCCATGAACTCCGCGAAATAGTCGCCCGTGTCGCCCAGGACCCAGAGTTCCGGAGCCGTGAAGCGCGGGTTCTGCTTGGTCATGGTCATGCAGCGCGAACCGACGTTACCCTTGATGAAAACCTTGCCCTGGGCCATGGCGTTGCAGATGCCGTTGCCCGCGTTGCCATGGACCACGATTTCGGCTCCGGCGTTCAGCCAGCCGATGTCGTCGGAACCCGGCCCCATGACTTCGATGGTCGTGCCGGGGAAGCCCAGGGAGCCCAGACGCTGTCCGGGCGCGCCGATGACCTTGACCCTGACCGCCTCCTCCTTGGAGACCCAGAGCCGCCCGCCGATGCCGTGCTGGCCGCAGGCGTCGACCGTCAGCTCCCTGGCTCCGGCCTTGACCGCTTCCTGGATGCGTTCCTCCAGGATGCGCGACTCCAGGCGCACGCCGTTTTCCTTTCCGTCAATATGTATGGTGCTTTGCATGTCTTTCCCTCATCAGACCACGTATTTGATGGCCAGTCTGTCCGCCGCGTTCTTGTCGGCGATCCCCAGCGCGTCGGACATGCCGATGGGCAGGGACGTGGACCTGCCCAGGGGGGCGAAGATCTTCTTCATTTCCATGTCGAAGCTGACGTAGAGCTCGACCAGCCTCTCGGCCACCTTTTCCGGATCGAGCCTGCGGTAGATGCGCGGGTCCTGGGAGGTGATGCCCTTGGGGCAGACGCCGATGTTGCACACGTTGCAGCGGTCCGACTCCGAGCCCACGCAGCCGGCCGCCGCCTGCATGGCGTACTTGCCGATCTGCACGGCCGAGGCCCCGAGCATGATCAGCGAGGCCGCGTTGGCGGCCAGGTTGCCGTTCTTGCCGATGCCGCCGCCGGCGATGAGCGGAACCTCGTTCTGTTTGCCGATCTTGCACAGGGTCAGGTAGGCGTCGCGGATGTTGGAGGCGATGGGGCTGCCCATGTGGTTCATGGACACGTTGTAGGCCGCGCCCGTGCCGCCGTCCTCGCCGTCAACGGCCAGACCGGCCGCGTAGGGGTTGCGGCAGAGGTTGTTCAGCACCGCGTTGGTCGTGGTCGTGGCCGAGATCTTGGGGTACACCGGCACGCGGAAGCCCCAGGCCATGGACATGGACTGGATCATCTTGGCCACGGATTCCTCGATGGAATACTGGGTCTGATGCGTTGGGGGGCTCGGCAGGCTCACTCCCGGAGGCACGCCGCGAATGGCCGCGATGAGCTTGTTGACCTTGTGCCACATGAGAAGCCCGCCGTCGCCGGGCTTGGCGCCCTGTCCGTACTTGATCTCAATGGCGCAGGGGTCTTCCTTCATCTGCGGGATGGCGTGGATGATCTCGTCCCAGCCGAAATAGCCCGAGGCGATCTGGAGTATGACATATTTGAGAAAACGCGATCTGAGCAGGCGCGGCGGGCAGCCGCCCTCGCCGGTGCACATGCGCACCGGCATGCCCAGCTCCTCGTTCAGGTACGCCACGCCCATCTGCAGGCCTTCCCACATGTTGGGGGAGAGCGCGCCAAAGGACATGCTGCCGATCATGAGCGGATAGATCTCGCGCACGGGCGGGGCCCAGCCATGCTCCTTGACCGTGGCCAGGCCTTCGGCCGGGCTCTGGATGCGCCCAATCAGGGTGCGCAGGTCGAACTCGTGGCGGCCCGAATCCAGGGCCGGGTCGGTCAGCATGGAGATGCGGATGAACTTGATCTGGTCGAGCAGGGAATTGTTGTCGTTGCGCCGTCCGCCGCGCGTGCGCGGCTGGCCGCCAAGGTTGACGTGGTAGCGCAGCTTGTCCTTTTCATCGGAGTGCATGGGCCGGATGGCGTCGTTGGGACAGACCATGCTGCACGTGCCGCAGCCCACGCAGGCCTGATGCGGGGCCGTGCGCTGGCGGATGCCGTAATAGATGGAGTGCTCGTTCTCGGGCTTGTTCTTGAACCCGGCCGGGACCTTGACCGTGCGCTTGCGGAAGGTGCCGAGCTCCAGCGACTGCATGGGGCACACGGCGCAGCACTGGCCGCACAGGGTGCAGCGGTCCTTGTTCCATTCAATCTGCCAGGGCAGATCCTTGATGCTCAGTTGGGAAGGGCTAATGGCTGTGTTTGCCGACATACTTTGATCTCCTGGCGGTCCGGGCCGACAATGGCCGAATCAAGATGCATGGGTTGAAAATCCTGGGATTTGTCACGGTCGGGGATGGCCAGGTCCAGGCCGCAGATCTCCGAAGAGAACGCGTACAGGCCGGGGCGGCCGCCGACCACGCCGGGGCGCAGCTTCTTGCTGTCCTGAACCATGAACATGGACTTGTCCGGCAGGCAGCCGATGACGCAGTTGGGGCCGTCGATGATGAGGCGGCGGCAGATCTGCTTCAGCTTGGACAGAAATTCCTTGTCCGGATGGTCCTTCATTTCATGATCCTTGAGCGGCGTGATGATGTGCTTGTAAGCTTCAAAAGGCAGGCCCAGCTTCTTGATCGTGAAGTGCAGGATATGGGTGAAGACTTCCGAATCGGAGTTGTACCCTTCGTAGCCGGGAATGCCCTGGCCCATGAGGTAGTCGCGGATGGGCACGAAGGCCGTGTTTTCGCCGTTGGTCATGGTGCTCAGTCCCTCGATGAAGAAGGGGTGGCAGGCGTACAGATTGATGGCGTAGTTGGTGTTCTGGCGCCCCTGGGCCAGGATGAGGCGGCTCTTGATCTCGGGCCGGTCCAGCCCCAGATACTCGCCGACCTGCAGCGGGTCGCCGATCTCTTTTATCATGACCGTGTCCGGCCAGAAGGAGAAGACGGTGATGTCTTCGCTCGCCAGGCCCATGTGCTTGAGCTCAAGACGGGTCTTCAGGTAGCCGAGGCCCTTCTCGTCGTCGCTCAGATCCTTCCACGTCTCGGGGATGTCATAGGCCCGCACGATGTAGCGCTCCCGCTTGGGCGTCCAGGTGGGCATGGCCCCCTTGGGGGTGATGGCGAGATCGTGCTTGAGGGCGAACCCAAGCCCGCTCATGAACGCGTCCAGGCGTTCGACACCGGCGTTGGTGAAAATTCCCGACAGGATGGGGCAACCCTTCATGGACTCGAACGGGCCGCCCAGATCCGACAAATACAGGCCGACTCCCGATCCGTCGTGCCCCTCGCGCATGACATCCAAGGCCCGGATGGCATCCATGGGGGAAACGGGGTCGCTGCTGGTCAGCGCAAACAATCGACACATAGCGCGCTACTCCCTGATGAGTGTTCAATCCTCGTCGCCTCGGAAGGGTGCATGTCTATATGACAGAAATGTCATATTTTCCCAGGGTGACAAGGCTATTAATGACAAAAATGTAGAGAATTATGCTTCCCGGCCTGAAATTCGGGCAGGGATGATGAAATAAGCAAGGAAGAGGCCAAAAAAATCGATTATCTGATGGGAAAACAGGCGGTCAAGTGGGAAATATGCCCGGTCGGATTGGGAAATGATCCTGTTGCGGGGAGACGTGGTGGGCTGATCACGCAATGCAGTCATGATGCCAAGTCGTGAGTTGTGTGCGTCACGTTCTGCAAATTTTTCACCGCATGACGGGTAATCGCAAGCAGCTGGCGGCCGGGAAAGGGCCCGTCCAGAGCGCATCGAAGCTCTCGGACGCACAAAGCTTCACGGTCTGCCAGAAGCCGCTCCAACTCCCCTCCTGCCAAGGAGGGGTGCCCGCAGGGCGGGGTGGTTGTCTTTTGAGATTTTTGCTCCTGTTCGGCCGCCTAGCTGTCCGATCCGGGCGAGGCACGTCGAAACTCCTTCGCCGGCCTCGTACCATTTTCCCGCCGCTTTTCCGAACAGGGGCTGTCGCTTCGGGCGATGGGCGACGGGAAAACGAACGATGCCTGGCTCAGTCAGACAGTCGACGAGCCTCGCCCGGATCGGACAGCAAGGCTCGGATCGGAGCTTTGGAGAAAGGACGGGAAGAAATGGTCGGAGAAAATCATGGATCCCCGCGAATGCGGGGATCCAGATTGCTGACAGTCAGTAGTTTTGAGCAGGGGCATAACGTCGCCTGCCGCTATTTCCGTTCCGGCGTGTAGTGCCACCACGGCCTGGGCTCCTCGCCGTCTATGAACCGGGTCACGGACACGAAGACGTCCAGCACGCAGGGGTCCTGGCGGACTCCAGTCAATACGCAGAGGCGTTCGTAGAGGACTTGAGGGTTCTGGCCCGCGAGCTGGGCGGGATGCTCAAAGCCGAGCAGGCGCAGGTCCCGGGCCATGGCCGGGCCGATGTTGGGCAGGTCGGTCAGGGCGAGGAGCCGGTCGCGACGGACTTTGGCGGGATTCACAACGGTTTCCTACGCGATGCGGCGGGTTATTTCGTGGTGGTTGACAAGGATTCTGCTGACGTATTCCACTGTCTCGGCAAAATTGGGAATGCGTCCGTAGGCGGAATAGACCCCGTATTTGGCGTCTGTGTTGCCAAGACCGGCATTGTATCCGGCCGTGGCCGCGAGGATGTTGCCTCCTCGAGCGCGCAGGTTCTGGGCCATCATCTTGACCATGGCGTTTATGGCGTGCGGGTAGAGGACCCGCTGGTCGAATTTTTCAAAAAAGGCCACATCCTGAGGCGCGAAAATGGATCGATCCTTGAAATTTTCGCTGAGATACAGGCGGCAATTGTCCCGCGCCGCTGCATACTGGGCTTGCAGCAGGTCCATGCGGTCCAGGGCCAGGGCGTAGGTTCCGGCGGCGCCCAGGGGCTTGCCCGCGGCCTGGGCGTTGACGAGGGTGCGCAGCAGCTTGGCGGGGTTGCCGAACAATTCGGGCTGCTCCCGGCGCAGGGCCCGCATCTGGTCCCGATATGTGGCGGCCTGCTTGAATTCCGGCTCAAGATCCTCGCGTCGCGCAAAACCGCCCGGCTGACCGTGCTGGTCGGCGCAGACCAGATCGTACCCCCTGGCCGTGGCGGCGATGAACTGGCAGGGGCCCACGGCCAGGGCCGAGGACACGGCGAACTCGTAAAAAAAGGATTCGGCCATCATCTGCCCCACGATCCAACAAGGGTCCACCGGGTAGATGGAGGCGTGGCGCAACACGGCTTGCACCACGTGGGTACAGATCTTGGGAATGCGAGAGTGCAGGTCGATTTCGGACAAGGGCATCTTCCAGACCGGCAGATTGCCCTTGGGATAGCTTTCGATGATGAAGGCCAGGGTCGACTGGGCCATGGAATGGGCGAATCCCGGAGCCGAAACCCGCTCCAGAATGCGCGCGGGGTCCTTGGCCTGGATGATGCGGATTTCGGAAATGTCCGAAAGCGGCACCGAAGCCAGGGCTTCACGGGTCATAAAGGGCAGCAGAAGCGGGGCCAGAGCGGCCTTCAAGAGCGAACGTCGTTCTCTGTTCATGGAATCTCAGGCTTTGTTGAGCGTGACGCGGGCCACGACTTTTCGGAAATATTTCTCGTTCTCTTCCTGCAGCAGGCCGCCGTGCTCCATCTTGGCCCGGGCGATGAAAAGCTGGACCTTTTGGATCTGGCGCATCTTTCGGGCTTCGTCCGTTTCCTGTTCAAGGCATTCGATCAGGGAGCGGATTTCACGCTGTTCCTCTATTTCCTTGGGGATGTAGCCGGCATTTTTGAGCACCTTGTAGGCCATGCGCAGCGTTTCGGGCATGAACGGATCGCAGGATTCCGGCAGGGGGCGGCCCTGACCGTTCAAGCTTTCGAATTCGCCGCGCTCCTGAGCCTCGCGGATCGCTCTTTCGGCCAGTTCGGCGAGGACGTTCATGGCATCTGCAGCAGCCGCTCCACGACATGCCTGAAGCTTTCCTCGGAAATGAAACCGAGATGGTCGAGGATCTTTTCCCCGGCGCGGTTGTAGATCAGGGTGCGGGGTATGGACTTGATGTCGAGCATGGAGCCTATGGATTCGTCGTCGAGCACAATGGGGAAATTGACCTTGTTCAGTTTGACGAAATTTTCCACCGGGCGCATGCCGTAATCCATGGAAATGCCGATGATGGCCAGTTCGTCTTCCGAGAATTCCTTGCGCAGGTTCATGAGGCCCGGAAATTCCTTGACGCAGGGAGAGCACCAGGTCGCCCAGAAATTGATGATCAGGACTTTGCCCCGGTTCGATTCGATCATGTTCTTGAAATCCTGCACCCCCACCTTCTGAATGTCCTGGGACATGGCGTTGGCGGGAAAAAGGAGCAGGAGCAGCAGGGCAAAAGTCTTCAGAAGATTCATGGATTGGCCTCGTGTGGTAGTCGTATTCGGTATTGCTAGCTGTTTGCCATGGGGCAGTCAATGCGGCGCCCTCGCGCCCAGACCATTGCAATTTCCATGCTTTTGCCCCATTTCTGTGGCGCTTCACAGCAGGAGGAGACAAATGACGGAATTCATCAAGAAAAAAGTGGAAATCGAAGACGAAACCGCCTCCATGACCTTTCGTCCCGGCCAGTTCAAGCGTGAACCTTTTTCACTGGACTCGAAAAACATCTATCTGCTCGGCATGCGGGCCAGCGGCAAGACCACCGTGGGCAAGGCGCTGGCCGAGGCGCTGAACTGCGCTTTCGTCGACACCGACGCCCTGGTCGTGGCCGAGGCCGGTCAGGAAATCGAGGCCATCGTCGCCGCCGATGGCTGGGATGCCTTTCGCGCAATGGAGGAAGCCGCCCTGGCCAAGGCCTCGCAGCTTCCGGGCAAGGTCGTGGCCACGGGGGGCGGCATCGTCCTTTCCCAGGCCAACCGCGACCTCATGTACCGCACCGGGGTCAGCTTCTACCTGGCCGCCGACGCCGGGCTTCTCATCGCGCGGATGCTGCGCGACCCCAACGCCGCCCAGCGTCCGGCCCTGACCCCTCTGGCCCTGCACGACGAGGTCGCGGCGGTCATGAGCGAACGCGAAGCCCTGTACATGGCCGGCATGGATCACATGCTCCAGGCCCACAGGAGCGTCGGGGAACTGGTCGACGACGCGCTCGTGGCCCTGGGGCTTAAAGACTGGGATTATTCCGAGAAAGAGCGGGTGCTGGACCGATACTAGATTCTGGCCACGGCCAGAAATACCGTGTGCAGCCCGGCCACCAGCACCACGAAAACCTGGCGCGCCCTCTCCCTGGTCAGGCCGGGAAAGCTGTAGCCAAGATGCCCGTGGGGGCAACGGGGCAGACAGTCCCCGCACAGGGAGCAGGTCAGGCCGGGACGCCCTTTTTCCAGATCCGGGCGGGTCAGGGCGTTGTAGCGGCACGCCCTGGAGCAGAGTCCGCACTGCGTGCAGCCGCTGCCGATGGTCACGCGCCAGGGCAAGATGCGTCCGATCAGGTTGTTGACCAGCCCGATGGGGCAGTAGGCCGTGCAGTGGACCATGGCTCCGCTTTTGCGCGAGATCAGGGCCATGATCCCGACCCCGGCCGCTCCGAAGATCGCGGCCAGGCCCAGCGCCCAGGGCCAGGAAACATCAAGCAGGCGCAGGACCACGGGAATGACGATCGTGGTCAGCAGCAATCCGGCCCGCAGTCGCGGCGCCCAGAGGGGCAAGGGTGCAGGCTTTGCGGGGGCAAGACGGGCCATGCGGTCGTCCCAGGCGCCGATATAGCACAGATGGCTGCACCAGGCCGGTCCGACCAGCAAAAGGGACACGCCGAGCAGGATGGGCATGAAAAAGCCCTCGCCCCGGAACAGCGGCCCGGCCAGGATCAGGGCCGGGACGGGCAGATGCAGCTTGCCGGTCATCAGGAAAATGCTCCATCCGGCCAGGCCCAGCAGGAGCTGACCAAAAAATACGACCGAAAACAGGGTCCAGATGCGGCCGCGAACCTTGCCCCGGTTGTCGGTCAGCAGCCAACCGCCGACCTGCGCCCCGTAAAAGGCGAAAAGGCAGATCCAGAAAATTCCGGAACCGGGAAAAAAGCGATCTCCAAGGAGCAGGGGGAAGGGCGTCTTGTCGCGGGCCAGCAGCAGGATGCCGCCTGCCAGCAGGGCCGTGGCGGTCTTGACCAGGTCGGCGCCGCGCACGGGGCCGAAAAATTTCTGTCCGGCGCGACCGGCCAGGAGCGCCGCGAGGCCCAGGTGGGCCAGGCAGACGACGCCGAGAATCAATGCGAGGCGCATCCAGGGCAGGCTGAAATTCATCCGCCACGAAGCAAGCTCCACGCCCTGCACCGCCCAGAGCAGCGCTCCGCCCAGCGCGGCCAGAATGAGGACCGGCCGGGGCAACAGGCGCGGAAAAAACGCGGCCGCCGCCGGGAACAGGGCGGGGAGCGCGTCCCAGAGCGTGCCGAAACGCAGGAAATGCGCGGCCGTGGTCAGACTGCACAGCAGGATGAGGACGCGCAGAAAAAGAGTCATGGCCGCACCCGTCGGTCGAATTCCTCCCGCCCGATTCTTTCGATGAGTTCGCCCAGACGCAGTCCGGGCCTGCGCTGTTCGATAAGAACGGCCAGGACATTGCCCAGGATTTCAAGCGCCTGGGGCAGACTGTAAAATCCCAGTTCATGGGCCAGGCGCGGGTGGCGGCCGAGTTTGCCGCCCAGGAGCACCCGGTATCCGGTCTCGGCCACGCTCAGGGCCTTGTCCGGACAGACCCGCGCGCAGGCGGCGCAACCCAGGCAGCGCGAGGCATCAAGGCGGATGACGTCTTCCAGGTGCAGCGCCTTTTCCGCGCAGACGGCGACGCAGTGTCCGCAGCCTGAACAGCGTTCCGGCAAGGCTTCGATGCGGGCGAAGGCGATGAGCCCGAAGTCCACGATGTGCGGCTGGGAGCAGCCGTTGGGGCAGGACGCCACGGACACCCTGAACTGATGATGATGGCGGATGGGGCGGTTCGTGCCGATCAGAAATTCGGGCCAGCCGGAAGCGGCGATCACCGCTTCGAGGGCGGCGGTCGGATCCTGGCCAAGAACCGCATGCGGACACTGGGTCGCGCCACGGCAGACCTTGAGCGTGTGGGTGGGGAGCTGGTCTTTCATGCCGTCGCGTGTACCTCGAAACGGATTCGGGAATCCTTGACCTAGGTCAAAAATTCCCGAAGTCTGAATTTAATTGTGATTTTTACGGCAAGAGAAGACTGTTCGTCACGCCACCTTGATGGTAAAGGGAATGACATGCAGGCTTCTGGATATTTCCCGGGTTGAGCCCAGGGACCAGGAAGCCATGCCCGCATCGACGCGTTCGGCCAGGGTCTGGGCCAGCTTGCCTACTCCGAGAAGGGGATGCCGGGTGAAGACCTGCGGCAGGCCGTAGGTCAGATTGCAGGCCAGGCACATGCCGGGACGCTGCAAAAGGTGAAAGGCGAAGCGAAGCTCCTGGGGCCCCTGGCCTTCGAATCTGAGTCGGATGTCGTAGGCGCCTTCCTCGGCATCGCCGAACAGGGCTTCGAAAAATGCGTCGGTGATGGACGGGGGAAAGATGTCGTCCAGGCTGGCCGGGGTAAAGATCTGGTCGGCGTTGGTCATGCTTTTCTCCTTTGCTTCCGAAATGTACGCGGCGGTTTTTTCATGGCCGTGCAGTCCGGTCAAGGGCTGGAAACGAGCAAAGTGGGGATGGCCGCCTTTTACAAACCGCGATGGGGGAAAGGTCATGCAAAAACGAATGGAAGATATTGAAATAAAGTATATATATTTGCAAAAAACGGTTGATGATTTGAACATGGTTGTCATAGAACAACAAAAGGAGATTCGGGAACTCAGGGCCCTGCTGACGCTGCTGGGTAAAAAAATCCAGGACGTCTCCTCCCTGGGGCCTTTGGATCCCGACGAAAAACCACCTCACTACTGATCGGCCGGAGTTTTACGTGGACAACACTTCCTTCCAAGATGCGCGAGCCTCCAGATCCGCCGGTAAAATCACGTCCCCCGAAGAACGCTCCCTGCGCGCCATTCTGCAGCAGATCGAGGCGCTTCCCTCGCTTCCCGCCGTCGCCAACACCATTCTCGGGCAGGTTCTGACCCAGGATTTCGATCACTCGAAGCTGGCCCGCATCATCGAGACCGACCCCGCGCTGACGGTGAAGGTCCTGGAGCACGCCAACAGCGCGACCTACGCCAGCCGCGGCCACGTGGCCCAGGTGGAGCAGGGGCTCAACCGCCTCGGCAGCAAGGTGGTGCAGACGCTCATGCTCTCCATGCTCATCAAGGATTCGCTGATCAAGGGGGACAAAAAGTCCGAGGAAATCCAAACCGCCCACTGGAAGCACAGCCTGGCCACGGCCGTCTTCGCCTCTCTCGTCGCGGCCAAGGCTGCTCCCGCCCTCGCCGGCGAAGCCTTTGGCGCGGGCATCATGCATGATCTCGGTGAAATTTTTTTGCAGCTGCATTTGCAGGAGCAGTACGTACAGGTTCTGGAACGCATGGAGGAGCTCTACGAGCCGGTCCTCGAAGCGGAACGGGAAGTCTTCAAGACAGACCACACCGCCGTGGGGCGCTGGATCGCTGAAAAATGGAGCCTGCCCTCGGCCATGACCGACGCCATCTGGCTGCACCACCACTCGGCCTCTGCCTTGAGCGCCTTCAAGGAGAATTCACGCCTCGTGGCCATCGTGGCCCTGGCCAACATTCTGGCCCATGCCACGCTCATGGATTCGCCCCGGGCCATGGCCCGGGAAAAGCAGCGTCAGGGCGGGCTTCAGGAAATGCTCGGCCTGGGCGAGAAGGAAATGCAGGCGATCTTGACGGCTTTCGCACCGGCCTTCGAGGAACGGGCCGAACCCTTCAACCTCGATGGCGATCAGGTCGGTCTTTTTCTGTCTTCGTTGCAGAAAGCCAATCAGCAGCTCATGCGCATGGGCCTGGACCTTGAGCAGTCCAACAGCCGCCTGGAGGATGCCAACCGCTTCACCAGCATGGGCTCCGTGGTCGGCCTGAAAATGAGCAAGGCCCGTACTCCCGAGGAGATATTCGAGTCGGCGGCCGTGTGCATGCACGAGGGTGTCGGGGTGCGGGGCGGTTTCGCGTACTGGATCGTGCCTTCGGAGCGGATCATGCAGGGGCTGGTCTGGAACGGCGACGGCAGCCGGCGAATGGTCAGCTATCCCCTGAACGGAAACGGTCTGCCCGCTTTGAAGAGCGGCGCCACCCTGCCCGAAACTGTTCAAGCCATCGTGCTCAGCCACCACGAACGCCATGAGGGCGCGTCCTTGATGGACCGTGAGCTGCGTCTGAAGCAGTTTTTCGTGCTGCGCGGCTATTGCCTTTTTCCGCTGGTCGGCAATGACTTCACCGGAGAAATCTGCATTCTGCGTGCAAGCGACCGTCCGCCCAAGATGACCCCCCAGGAGTACATGGGCTATTCCCAGGTTTCCTGCGTGGCCTCGGCCTCCCTCGACAGGATGCGGCTTTTCGACAGCCTGCAGTTGCGCGCCGACGAGCTTTCCATGGCCTTGTGGAAGAACCAGCAGATCAACCTCCAGCTTCTGCAGACGGAGCGTCTGGCGGCGGTGGGGCAGCTGGCGGCAGGCGCGGCCCACGAGATCAACAACCCCCTGGCCATCATTTCGGCGCGCACCCAGCTTCTTGAGAACAGGGAGGACGACGAGAAGAAACGTCGGGACCTGCACCAGATCTCCGAACAGATCGAGCGCATCTCGTCCATCCTGCAGAGCCTGATGGGGTTCGCCAGACCCAACGCGCCCCAGGTCACCAAGCTGGACACCAACTCCCTTCTGCTCAAGATCATCGGCCTGGTGGAGTCCATCTTCCAGACCCACCGCATTCCCATCGTGCAGGAGCTGGCGCCCGACCTGCCGCTCATCCTGGCCGACGCCAACCAGTTGGAGCAGGTCTTTCTCAACCTGGTCATCAACGCCCAGCACGCCATGGAGAAGGACGGCGGAGTGCTGACCATAAGCTCGGCCTTCCTGCCCGACGGCAAACGCATCGCCATCTCGGTCAAGGACACGGGCACGGGCATTTCGCCCGAAAACCTTTCGCGCATCTTCGACCCCTTCTTTTCGACCAAGTCCGAAGGCAAGGGCACGGGACTCGGGCTTTCCACCGCCTACGGCATCGTCACCAACCACTACGGGGAAATCAAGGTCGACAGCGCGCCGGGCAAGGGCACGGAGATGATCGTCATCCTGCCTGTGTCCACGCCCGTGACCATGCCGCAAAAACCCGTGGTGCACGAACCCGACAAATGCTGCATGCCGACGGCCACTCTGGGGCACAGGATCCTGGTGGTCGACGATGAGCAGCACATCCGCGACATTCTCTCCGAAACCCTGCGCGAGGCGGGGTACGTCGTGGAAACAGCCGCCAACGGTGAGGAGGGGGCGCTCAAGCTGCGTTCCGGAACATTCGATCTGGTGCTTCTTGACATCCGCATGCCCCTCCATTCCGGAATCGATGTGCTCAAGCTCCTGCGACGCAACGGCGGCGGTCCCCCTGTGGTGATCATCTCCGGGCTGGCCTCGTCCGAGGAAATGGAAGAAGCCTTGCGTCTGGGAGCGGCCAAGTGTATACGCAAGCCCTTTCATTTGAAGACCCTGCTTTCAGACATCTCGGGCCTTCTGCATCCGGCTTGCTCAACGCACAACTAAGCATCGGTTTTCATGCAGCACTCCTCGCCACCATCCGCCGCACGGCCCCGTCACACCCGCATTCTGTCCCTGGCCAGCGGCAAGGGCGGAACAGGCAAGACCACCGTGGCCGTCAACCTGGCCCTGGCCCTCAACCGCGCCGGATACACGGTCTGCCTGCTCGACGCCGACTTCGGCCTGTCCAACGCGGAAGTGCATCTGGGATTGCCGTCACCCATCAATACTCTGGAAAACGTTCTTTTTGACGCCCTGCCCCTGGATGAGTGTCTGGTACCGGTGCGTCCCGGATTCGATCTCCTGTCGGGCAGCAATGGCGTGGCCCGCATGGCCGAGCTGGATGTGGCCGCGCGCAAGCGCCTGGTGGCCGAATTCACCGCCCTTTCAGGGTACGATTTTCTCATTCTCGACAATTCGCCGGGCATCTCGGCCCAGGTGGTTTCCATGTGCCTGGCCACGCGCGAGATCATTCTGGTGGTCAATCCCGAGGCCAGCGCCCTGGTCGACGCCTACGCGCTGATCAAGGTGCTCAAGGAAAACGGCTTGTGGTGGCCGCCGCTGGTTCTGGTCAACCGCTGCGAATCGGGCGTCCAGGCCAGACAGGTCTTTACCCGCTTCCAGGAGACGGTGGAGCAGTTTCTGGGCCTCAAGCCCCTTTTTCTGGGCGCGGTGCCGCTGGACGACGCGGCCCGCAAGATGTCGGCCCTGGGCAAGCCTTTCGTGACCCTGCGCGATGATCTGCCCGCGAGCCAGGCCATCATGTCCGTCGCCAAAATCCTGGCCGAGCGCCTGAACAAGGACTGGGCCAGAAACAAGCCTTCGGAGTTTTTCGAAAACGTGGTCGTGCGCATGAAGCAGCGCCCCGACTTCGGATTGGGCCGGATTGCCGCCAATTCGAGCGCCCCGACGGGCGACACGACCCAGTCCGACGTGTACATGGAATTGGTGGCCGTACTCGACAAGGCTTCGCTGCTCTGCGAAAAGCTGCTCGAAAATCCGGCCTACGCCTTTGTTCGGGACCGTTTCGGCCTGGTGCGCCTGGCCGTGGACAATTTTCTGTCTCCCATCGACCGGCTGCGCAAGCCGCGCGGAGCCTTGAAACCCCGGATCCTGGTGCTGAGCAATCACGAACAGATGCGGACCATGCTGGGGGAGATCGTGACGGAAGTGGGCTACGAGGGGGAAGCGTTCGCTCCCGGTCAGGGGGATTTCCTCAAATACCGCGACACCTGCAACCTGATCCTGGTCTCCTGCGACCGCCCCGAGGCCCTTATCCGCTCCTGCCTGCTCCAGGTGCCGGAAGTGCCGCTTGTCCTTTTGACCGGATTCGGCAGCTCGTCCCTGGAGGCGGAGTTCCGTCACCGCACCGTGGCCGTGGTGCCCAGACCCTTCCATGTCAACGAACTGCGCACCATCCTGAAATCCGCCCTGCGCTGAGCGCCTATTTACAATCACCGCCCCGTGGCATAAGCAAAATTCCTTTCTTTCCCCTTCCTTGGGGAGTTGTCTTCATCCTGCGAAGGCCGCACGCGCGGATTTTCGCAGCATTCGGGAATGCATATGCGCAGAGATATCGAACATGTGGGCTGGGGAAAACTGACCTATGAAATCAGGGCGATAGTGGCCGTGGCCCAGGATCTTCGCAATCTTGGCCTGGAGATCACCTGGGAAAACATCGGCGACCCCATCGAGAAGGGAGAGCAGGTTCCCGGTTGGATCAAGGAAATCATCGCCGGCCTGGCCATGAACGACAAGACATACGGCTACTGCGCCACGCAGGGCGTGCTCGAGACCCGCGAATTTGTGGCCAAGCTTGTCAACCAGCGCGGCAGCTATCAGGTCACGGCCGACGACATCATATTTTTCAACGGCCTGGGCGACGCCGTGGCCAAGATATTTGGTTTTCTCAAGCGCGAAGCTCGGGTCATCGGACCTTCTCCGGCCTATTCCACCCATTCCTCGGCCGAAGCCGCACATTCCGGGTACGAGCACCTGACCTACGAACTCGATCCGAACAACGGCTGGATGCCGGATCTGGTCGATCTGGAGAACAAGGTCCGCTACAACGACTCCATCGCCGGCATCCTGTTCATCAACCCGGACAACCCCACGGGCGCGGTCTATCCGTGCGAGCTGATCGAAAAGATCGTGGACATCGCCCGGCGCTACAATGTCTTTGTCCTGGCGGACGAGATTTACGCCAACATCGTCTACAGCGGGCATCCGACCTGTAGCCTGTCCGAGGTCATCGGCGAGGTTCCGGGCATGGCCCTGCGCGGCATCTCCAAGGAATATCCCTGGCCGGGCGGGCGCTGCGGCTGGATCGAAGTCTACAACAAGGACAAGAATCCGGATTTTCGCGCCTACATCAGAAGCCTCTTGAACGCCAAGATGCTCGAGGTCTGTTCCACCAGCCTGCCCCAGCTCTCCATCCCTCCGGTCATGGGCGACCCGCGCTACCCGGCCCATCTCGACGCCCGGCGCAGGATGTTCGAACACCGTGCCCAGGAGGCCTGGGAAGCGTTCCAGGGCGTGAAAGGGGTCAAGGTCATCAAGCCCCAGGGCGCGTTCTACATGTCGGTCATGTTCGAGGACGGGGTTTTGAACGGCAGGCAGACCCTGGAAATAGAGAACCCCAAAGTCAGGGCGCACATCGAGGAGATCGTGCAGGGAGTGGAAGTGGACAAGCGCTTCGTCTACTACCTGCTCGGCGCCACCGGCATCTGCGTGGTGCCGCTGACGGGTTTCTGCTGCAACCGCAAGGGGTTCCGCGTCACGCTCCTGGAGACCGACGACGCCAAGCGTTTGAAAACCTGGCGCACCATCGTCGACGCCATCACCCGCTACCTGGCCTCGGCCTGAACCCGTGGCCGACGAGTGCAACCCGCGCTGGCTGGACTGGGCGCGGGAGATTCAAGCCCTGGCCCAGACAGGTCTGGCCTTTACCAAGAGCCCTTATGACCGGGCGAGCTTTGGCCGCCTGTCGGACATCGCCGCGGAAATGGTGGCGGAGCACTCGCAGCTTGACGCCCAGACAGTGCAGCGCGCCTTTTCCCTGGAGCCGGGCTACGCCACGCCCAAGGTCGACGTGCGCGCGGCGGTGGTCCGCGACGGTCGCATCCTGCTGGTGCGGGAAAGCGCGGACGGAAAATGGGCCATGCCCGGCGGCTGGGCCGACGTGGGAGACCGTCCCTCCGAGACGGCGGTGCGCGAAACGCTTGAAGAGAGCGGATTCGTGGTCCGCGCCGTGAAGCTGGTCGGCGCTTTTGACGCCAACCGGGGCGAGAAGGCCAGCATGTTCTTTCACGCCGTGAAATTGATTTTCCTCTGCGAACTTCTCGGAGGAAAGGCCAGAGGCAGCATGGAGACCCTGGAGGTCGGTTTTTTCGACCTGGACGACCTGCCGCCTTTGTCCATTGAACGAACCAACCAGCGCCACCTGGAGGAAATCCGCGCCCACCTGCGCGATCCCCTGCGATTGGCCGCTTTTGATTGATATGTACGAATCCGACTGCACCCTGCCCATCGGGGTTTTTGATTCCGGCATCGGCGGATTGACCGTGCTGAAGGCGTTGACCGAGGCGTTGCCCAGGGAGAGTTTCCTCTATCTCGGGGACACGGCGCGCTTGCCCTACGGCACCAAGAGCGCCAAATCCGTGATCCGCTACGTGCTGCAAACCACGGCCCTGCTCAAGGCCAGGGGCATCAAGCTCCTGGTCATCGCCTGCAACACGGCCACGGGCGTGTCCCTGGAAGCCCTGCAGGACGCCTATCCGGACCTGCCGGTCATCGGCGTCATCCGCCCCGGAGCGGAGGCGGCATGCCGTTCGAGCCGAAACGGACGCATCGGGGTCATCGGCACGGAGAGCACCGTCAACGCGCGCGGCTATGAACGCGAGATCCTGCGCATCCGACCGGAGGCGCGGGTTTTCGCCCAGGCCTGTCCGCTTTTCGTGCCCCTGGCCGAAGAAGGGTGGTGCGACGGGCAGATCGCGAGCCTTGTGGCCGAGCGCTATCTCAGCGGCCTGGTCAGGGAGACTGGCATCGATACGCTGGTGCTCGGATGCACACATTTTCCGGTTCTGGCCGGAGCCATCCAGGATGTCGTGGGCCCGGACGTGACCCTGGTCGACTCCGCCCGGACCACGGCGGAATTCGTGCAGGACATGCTGGAGCGCCGCGACATCTGTTCGACCACCAAGGAGCGCAGTCTGACCTTTCTGGCCACCGATGGAGCCCGAAGATTCGCGCGAGTCGGCGGGGTCTTCATGCACCACGCCCTGGACCCTGCTGAAGTGGAGATCGTTGATCTCTGATGTGCGCGCTGCTGGCAGTGGACGCGGGGGTACGCACGGGTCTGGCCCTTCTGGATCGCGACGGACGTCTGCTGTGGTGCAGGTCGCACAATCTGGGAACCACCGCGAGGCTCAGAAAAGCCGCAGGCAGGATACTTTTTGAATTGCCCGCACTCGAGTATCTGGTAGTGGAGGGCGGCGGCCAGACGGCAGGCATATGGGAACACGCCGCCGGGAAAAGAAATCTGCCGTATCGTACGATCCAGGCCGAAATTTGGCGGGAACATTTTCTGCTGCCCCGGCAACGGGTAAGCGGCTCCAAGGCCAAAGCCGCAGCCTGCGCCCTGGTGGCGGCCATTCTGCGCCGGGAAGGCTGGTCGTCTCCGACCACCCCCGGCCATGATGCGGCCGAAGCCGCGCTCATCGGCCTGTGGGCCGCGGTACAACTCGGGTGGCGGGACATGCCCGCCCTCAAATAACACAACGGACAACATGGACAAACTCAGTTTCGACCTTCCCGGCATCAGTCCGGTCGGCCTCGATCTCATCACGTTGCTGAACACGTCACAGGCAACGGTCAAGCAGATCGCGGCCCAGGCCAAGCTCGACCCGGTCATCTTCGGCAACATCATCGCCTGCGCCAACTCGCCCATGTACCACGAGGCCAACAACTCGACAGACATCCTGACCTCCCTGGTCCGGCTGGGACAGCGGGAAATCAAACGCATCGTGTACCAGGTCGTGCTGCGGGCGGCATTTTTCCACGAATCCCCGGAAATACATGCCATTCTGCGCCGAGTCTGGCAGCAGAGCTTGACGGCCAACGTCTTCATGCAGCAGTTCGTTTCCGCGGTTCCGGACGCCTACGACCTTGACGCCGAGGCCGTGCAGTGCCTGGAATGCCTGGGCCTGATCCACAACATCGGCTATGTTGTGCTGCTGGTCAATTTTCAGGATCGCTATCTGGAGTTCTTCAGGCATTGCGAAGGGTTGGAGCTGCCCGACTTCTTCGAGGAGGAAAGCCGCTGGTTCGACGGATTCGATCATTTTTCCGCCGGTCATGCCGTGCTCGAAGCGTGGTGCTTTCCGCAGTCCATCTGTGAAATTGTGGCGCAGTACGCATTGGGAAACGAGACGTTTCACGGCAGATATCCCGCCCTGCACAGTCTGCTGCGCCTGTCCAGACACGTGATCATGATGACGGATGCCAATTTCCATCCGAAGAAGCCTGCGGATTTCTGGTTGAACGGGACCGATCTGCCCGCATCCGAGGTCGATTACGAACAGATCATAAACGACGTGCGCCAGTGCGTTAAAAGCATCGAGGGTTCTTTCGAATGATGCCCGGTCAAAACGAGTTCAGAACACGGTTGCGTTGCAGGAAATGTCACGGCATGCTGCAGGTCCGTCGCACCTGACGGGCAGTGGAGCTTCGCTGCAAGTCTTGCGGCGCCACCTTTGGATTGCAGGAATTCGGGACCAGCCTCGACGACCTGCTGGAAGAGTATCTGGCCAACTTTCCCTGTGACAGGGTCTGACCCTGCCCCAAGCATCACGCCTGCCCCCCGGGGCAGGAAAAATTCGCGCACAGGATTTTTTGCAACTTTATGACTTCAGTTATCATTCCACGATCAGAACACTGCGTTTCCCGACAGAACATTCATCCTGACGCGCTCAAGGTCATGTACCGACTGGTGCGCAAGGGTTTCACCGCCTACCTTGTCGGTGGTGGAGTGCGCGACCTGCTCCTTGGCCGCGCGCCCAAGGATTTCGACGTCAGCACCAACGCCACGCCGAGCCAGATCAAAAAGATTTTCCAGAACTGTTTTCTGATCGGCAGACGTTTCCGGCTGGCCCATATCCGGTTCGACGACCATGTCATCGAGACCTCCACCTTCCGGCGCTGTCCGGAACAGGATGAAGAAAACGGCGACGACGATTTGTACATGCTGCGCGACAATTGCTACGGCACTCCCGAGGAAGACGCCCTGCGCCGCGATTTCACCATCAACGGCCTGTTCTACGAGGTGGAGCGTTTCTCCATCATCGACCACGTAGGGGGGCTCTCCGACATCGAGAACCGCCTCATCCGCTGCATCGGGGACCCGAACATCCGCTTCCGGGAAGATCCGGTGCGCATGATTCGCGCCGTGCGCTTCGCCTCGCGCCTGGGTTTTCATATCGAGCCCGCGACCTACAACGCCATCATGCGTCATCACGAGGAAATACTCAAAGCCTCGCCGCCCCGTGTTTTCGAGGAATTGCAGAAACTTTTCGCCTATGGCGCCGGAGAAAAGGCCTTCCGCCTGCTCTACAAGACCGGCCTGCTGCACAACCTGCTGCCGGAAATCGCCGAATTTCTCGATCACGATCATGGACAGGATTCGATCCTGTGGACATGGCTCGAGCATCTGGACAGCCGCATCAGAACTGTGGGCAAGGTCGAGCCGGTGCTTGTCTTCGCGGCCCTTTTCTCCGCCCCGGTGCGGCATATCGCGGCCCGATACGAGGCCGAAGGGGAGCGGGTGGTCTACAACGCCCTGCTTGAGGATCTTTTGCAGCCCATCTGCTTGCGCATGAGCATGCCCAAATGGATGTGTTCGCGCATGATCCAGATCATGGCCAACCAGACCCGTTTCGAACCGGACAAGAAAAAACGGTTTTCCAAGCGCGGCTTCGTGGCCCACGAGTGCTTTCCCGAAACCCTGGCCCTTTATCAACTGGGTCTTCTGGTGTCCGGGGCGGACCTGGGCCCGGCGGAAATGTGGAGCAGCCTGCGCAGCGAAGTGGAAGCCGAAAACCCCCAGGTCCTGCGCGCGGATCCACGGGGACAGCAGGGCCGCCCGCCGCGCAAGCGGCCGCCCCGCAGACGCCGCAGATGATCTCGCGTAAAATCCTGCCAACCTTTCCCACCTGCCCGGGCGTGTATCTGATGAAGAACGCCGCGGGCAGAATCGTTTATGTGGGCAAGGCCAAGCATCTGCGCCGCCGCCTGGCTTCGTATTTCCAGCCCGGGCATCGCCTCGCCCCCAAGGTGCGGGTCATGATGACCAGGGTCGAAAGCATAGATTTCCTGTGCACCTCCACGGAAAAGGAGGCCTTGCTGCTTGAGGCGAGCCTCATCAAGAAGCACCGGCCCAAGTACAACATCGTGTTGCGCGACGACAAGCAGTATGTCCTTTTCTGCCTGTCCAGAAACCATTCCTTCCCGGCCCTGCGCCTGACGCGCAAGGTGCTGCGCGACGGCTCGGTCTATTTCGGCCCCTTCACCTCGGCCCTGGCCGCCCGCGAGACCAAGCGGGTCATCGACCGTCTCTTTCCCTTGCGCAAATGCCGCGACACCGTCTTCGCCAATCGAACCCGGCCCTGCCTGCAGTACCACATCGGCCGCTGCCTGGGACCGTGCTGCCTGCCCGTGTCCGAGGAGGAGTATCGACAGGTCGTGCGCCGGGTGGAGCTTTTTCTGTCCGGCAAGTCCGATGAGCTCATGGCCGGATTGCATTCGGAAATGATGCGCAAGGCCGACGGGCTCGATTTCGAAGGCGCGGCCCGCCTGCGCGACAGCATCCGCGCCCTGCGCGAGACCGTGGAGCGTCAGGCGGCTGTGCTCTCCGACGGGCGCGATCTGGACGTTATCGGCGTGCACGGCCATGAGCACGGCGCGGCCCTGGCCGTGGTCTTCGTGCGCCAGGGGCGGATCATCGACGGGCAGACGTTCTGGTTCGCGGACGCGGCGGTGGACACTCCGGAAGCGGAAGCCGGCCTCACCGATTCGTTTCTCATGCAATACTACAACGCGGAGCGTTTCATTCCGGCCCGCATCGTCACCGCCTTCGGAAGCCATGATCCGGCTCTGGAGGACGTGCTGACAGACATGCGCGGAGGCAGGGCGAGCGTGGCCAAGGCGCGCGGCGACCAGGAGCGGCGGCTGGTGGACATCGCCACGGCCAACGCCAAAGCCCACGCCCTCCGCCAGCGCCGGACCGAACTCACCGCGGCGGAATTGGCGAATGCCCTGGGCGTGGCGGGGGAGGTGGAACGCATCGAGTGTGTGGACGCCTCGCACATCCAGGGCGAGGGCATGCGCGTGGGCATGGTCGTCTTTGCGGGTGGCCGGGAGGAAAAAAGCGCCTACCGCGTCTATTCCTTTCCGGAGCTTGAAGGCACGGCGGACGACTATCTGGCCCTGGCCTCCTTTGCCGCCAGGCGCGCCAAATCCGGCCCCCCCTGGCCCGATCTGCTCCTCATCGACGGCGGCAAGGGACAGCTTGGGGCCGTGGAGCGCGCCATGACCGAAAACGGGCTGTCCGCCATACCCCTGGCCGCCATCGCCAAGGGCGAAAGCCGCAGGGCGGGTGAACTGGGCGACGTCATTTTCCGTCCCGGGCGCAAAAATTCCCTGAATCTGCGCGCCGGAAGCCCGGAGCTGCTTTTTCTGCAACACGTCCGCGACACGGCCCATCGTTTCGTCATTTCCCGGCTGCGCCGTCACAAGCGCGCGGCCCAGCTTTCCTCCGACCTCGACAATCTGCCCGGTATCGGTCCCAAGACGGCCCGTCTGCTCTGGGAGCATTTCGACTCCGTCCAGGCCATGACCCAGGCCCCTATCGAGGAGCTGACCGCCTTGCCCGGATTCGGCCCCAAAAAGGCCGCCGCCGTGCACGCCGCGCTCAAGACCCTGCCCGTAAACGATTGATCGCCCTTTTTTGAATTCCTTGCCTGTCTCCTTCCTCCGTATTCTTTTCACAATGAATCTTCGTAATCGGGTGTCGCAGAGGTATTTTTGACTTTTTAAGTCCGATTTATTTCGCGTAATGCGGAGCCTGCTTGCCTGGATCTTCATTTGTGGTACAAATTGATCTGAAATGGATTTTGTCTTTTTTTCCACTTCAGATTTCATGGAGGGACTATGAATCAGACGTTATGGAAGGCAGTCCTTTGCGGGGCCCTTGCCGTGTGCCTTGGCCCCATGGCGGCCTTTGCCGCGACGGAGGACAGCGAAGCGCCGGGCCGCGCCCTGGCGAGGCAGACCGTCAAGAATGACGCCCAGAAATGGATCACCACCGACCATTCCCAGCTTCCGATTCTCAAACAGCAGTTCACTTCACCCGAAGACGTGACCAAGGCTTGTCTGACGTGCCACAATCAGGCCGCCATGCAGCTGCACAAGACCATCCACTGGACATGGAAGGATCCGGCCGATCCCAGCGGGGAAACAGGCAAGGGCGGATTGTCCGTCAACAATTTCTGCATCAGCGTGGGCTCCAACGAACCCCGCTGCACCTCGTGCCACATAGGCTACGGCTGGAAGGACAAGAACTTCGATTTCAGCAAGGCCGAAAAGGTGGACTGTCTGGTCTGCCACGAACAGACGGGCACCTATGAGAAATTCCCGACCAAGGCTGGTTACCCCGTGACCAACGCGACCATGTTCGAGGGCAAGACGGAATTCCTGCCCCCGGACTATAACGCGGTGGCGCAGTCGGTAGGGCGTCCGGGGCGCAACAATTGCGGCACCTGCCACTTCTACGGCGGCGGTGGCGACGGCGTGAAGCACGGCGACCTGGACTCGTCCATGGCCATGCCAAACAAGCAGCTCGACGTGCACATGGGCACCGACGGACAGAATTTCGATTGCAGTCGCTGCCACACCACCAACGCCCACAACATCGCCGGGCGCATCTACGCCACCCCGGCTTCCACGGAGCGCAAGAGCCTTTTGGAGGACGACCTGACGCCCAAGATCATGTGCGAATCCTGCCATGGCGCGCAGCCGCACAAGACCAATCAGAAGGCCAACGATCACACCGACAAGGTGGCCTGCCAGGCCTGCCACATCCCGACCTACGCCCGCGTCAATCCCACCAAGATGCATTGGGACTGGTCCACGGCCGGGGACAAGAAGCGCGAGGTGAAGAAGGACGAATTCGGCAAGCCCGACTATGACGCCAAAAAGGGCGATTTCATATGGGGCAAGAACGAAGTGCCGCGCTACGAATGGTTCAACGGCTCCATCAAGGGCACCACGGCCAAGGACGTCATCGATCCGTCCTCCACGGTGCGCATCTCCTGGCCCATCGGCGATATAGACGACCCCAATTCGCGCATCTTCCCCTTCAAGGTGCACACCGGCAAGACCCCGTACGACAAGGTCAACAAGACCATGGTCATTCCCAAGCTCTTCGGTCCCAAGGGATCGGGCGCGTACTGGGCCGAATTCGACTGGGACAAGGCCATCGCGATCGGGCAGGAGTACAACGGGCTGCCCTACAGCGGCGAATATGATTTCGTGGAAACGGAATACGTCTTCCCCATCACCCACATGGTCGCGCCCAAGGAACAGGCCGTGGCCTGCGTGGAATGTCATGCCAAGGGCGGTCGGCTCGACCATCTGGAAGGCTTCTACATGCCCGGCCGTGATTCGGTGCAGCTCCTGAACATGGGCGGATGGGCCCTTGTGGCGGCATCGGCCATCGGTGTCGTCCTGCACGGACTGGGGCGTTTCTTGAGCAGCGTCGGACGTCGCAAGGAGTAATTGATATGAGCACGAAAAAGAAAATCTACCTGTACACGAGGTTCGAGCGTTTCTGGCACTGGGTTCAGTCCCTGCTCATCTTCCTCTTGCTGCTGACCGGCTTCGAGGTCCATGGCTCCTTCACCCTGTTCGGTTTCCAGCAGGCGGTGGAGTACCATAATTTCCTGGGCCTGACCTGGGTCATCCTCTTCGTCTTCATCGTGTTCTGGGTCGTGACCACGGGGGAATGGCGGCAGTACATCCCGACCACCAAGAAGCTCTTCGAGGTCATCGGCTACTATTCCTCCGGCATTTTCAAGGGGCTTCCGCACCCGGTCAAGAAATCCAAGGAGGCCAAGCACAACCCGTTGCAGCGCCTGACCTATCTGGGACTGACCGCGATCCTCCTGACCCTGCAGATGGGCACGGGGCTTTTGTACTACCTGTACAACGACTGGGCCATCTGGAACTGGACCTTCCTGGACCTGCGCCTCCTGGCGCTCATCCACTTGGCCTGCGCCTTCGCCATCCTGGCTTTCATCATCATCCACGTCTACATGACCACCACCGGCCACACCCTGACCAGCCACATCTCCGCCATGTTCAGCGGCTGGGAGGAAGTGGAGGAGGGTGAGGTGGCGGACTGGGAAGTCCAGAAAAAACGATAAGTCCTCCCTCCCAACGCAAAACCGCGGTCCGTCGGGTGATGGGCCGCGGTTTTGCACCTATTTTGAAGATTCTGACCGGCCTCGGATGTGAAAGCCGCAGTCTGCGATGGTGACCTGCCGGGAAGCCGGAACCGTTCAAAGGAAATCTTTCCGGATTTTGGAGTCGCAGGATCGATGAGAAGAATCGACTTGTGTATCGGATTGTCGGCGACGGTTGTCAGATTGCGCAGTGCCGGTGCCATTACGACGATTGATCCGACCTTCGGGCTCTCATATCTTTCTCCCGTCAGGCGTGAATTCTGTGGAAGCTTGCCTGTCGGAAGTATCGGTCTTGGTCGTGAACACTGGCGTTGGAACTCCTGCCGATTTGATCAGTCCGATTTTGCCGATGTCAGTATTGAATGAAGAGCGGAACGGGGTTCCGTGAATGGATTGACGACAGTGACTCCCCGCCAGGTGAATCCGTTTTGAAAGTCTTCGCTGAAAAGAACGCGGCACTGGTTTTCGGCGGCCACGGCCATGATGAGTGAATCCCACATGGGGAGCCCGTGATCCACGACAAGGTCGAAGGCTGATTGAAAGGCCGTGGCGGTAGAGTCCGCGATTTCGAAGCTGTCTGTCCAGTTGAGAATCGCGGTTTTGGTCTCTTCCGGGGTTCTATGCATTTTTTCCGTGAGTACACGAAACAATTCACCGAGGGTTTGCGCCGGCAAGACGATGCGTTCGCTTGGAAGCTCCTCGATCAGGTGCAGCGCCAGGCTGCAACGCATTTCATCTCCGCACCCCTCGGCATAGGCCAGAATGTTTGTGTCCAACGCCGCTTTCATCTCAATTCTCGTACAGGTCTTCGCGTTTCCATGTCCGCTCGCCCCGTATTTCCTGATTCCGCAAACGATCCAGAAGATGCGACTTCGCCACCTGGCGCTGTTTATCCCGATTGTGGATCACAGGAGCGATGACGGCCACGGGTTTGCCCCGTGAAAGCACAGTCACGCTTTCGCCGGAACGCACATCCCGGAGCAGGCTCGAAAAATGCCGATTGGCGTCGGCTGCGGAAACGGTTTTCATGGTAACCTCATGCGCGTGCTTCAATGTAGTGATAAACACTACTTATGGGGCGCGCATTGAGCTGTCAAGGAGTCGTGTGCGTCATGCTCATCAAATTTTTCACGACATGATGGGTAACCGCAAGCTGGTGTCGAATGAGAAGGGGCTCGCCCAAAACGTTTCGGAGGTCGTGAGCGACAAAGCTTCGCGATCCCCCACTACCCGTTCCAATTCCCCTCCTGCCAAGGAGGGGTGCCCTAAGGGCGGGGTGGTTGACTCTTACTCGGCGAATACAGGTCAACTAGCAGAAAAAACAATCTCGTCCTCCTTCCCAACGAAAACTGTAGCCCGCTCCAAGTTGGCAACGTTTTGCAACGTTGCGTCGGGCGATAGGAAAGGGCAATATAACATCCGAATGAAGCAACAAGGGGGAATTTGTTTCGAGTGGATCGATGGAAATGCCCGCAATGTCGAGATTGTCGACTATGACTGAGGTGAAATTATGAAAAAAATACAACCTGTTCATCCAGGCGAAATTCTATTTGAGGAATTCCTGAAACCCATGGATATCAGCCAAAACCAGCTCGGCCGCGATTTGGGCGTGTCCCCGCGCCGCATTAACGAAATCGTTCACGGCAAACGCAGTATCACCGCCGACACGGCGCTCAGGTTGTCCATCTATTTTGGCAATTCAGCATCATTCTGGCTCGGCCTGCAGATGGATTACTATCTCGAAATTGCCGAAGACAGACAACTTCCGAGGATTTGTAAAGAGGTCAAGCAGATGGCTGTGGCTTGAAGCGTGGGTTGCTTAGGATAATTCAAGATTCAATGTCTGTCCTCAGTTCTTTTGAAGGTGACTCTCTTTTCTTTCACAACAGCGTTTACACGCAGGCAATCAACCTTCAAAAACTAAAAGAAAAACAATTAACCAATGGCTCCACTCGGACCCGGCATCCAGCGCTGGGCCGGTTAGACTGACGTTAGCAATCGATGGAAGACGCTCGCTCCTACATGGTTGAAACTGCTCCCGCTGCTGAGGGAATGTTTCGGTTACTGAATGAGTACGGCTGGCAGAAAATGCGGGCCTTTGCTGGCCTGACGAAATCAAAGACTCGCGAAGATCTCGAACGAAATAAATACGAGTTCTCAAGCACCGATGTCGCAAGGGAAGTCATTGCTGGTTCTATCCTTCAAATCGCCTATGTTGCAATTGAGCGTTTCGCGGTACGCGGCAAAAAATCAAAGAACGCTGTTCATTTTGAAACTGAAATCAATCGACTGATACGAGAAAATTCAGCCACACGTTGGAAGAAAAAAGTAGCATTTACTTTTCCAGAAGTATTTTGCGTTGGCCGTGATATTGGAGATCTGCCACTTGGGGTCATCGTGTACGCCGGCAGAAACCAGTACAACCATTTCGGAGAAAATCGACTATGCGTGTTGAATGAGGTTGTATTCAACTACCTGCATAACATGTGGCCGTCCCCCGGGAATGGGATATCCTTCAATCTTTATGACGGCAAACGCCCTCGCTCATATTCTGTTCTTGCAGCGCTCGGATGGACAGATAGCAGCAGTGGCCTTGGGTACGCTAAATACAACAAAGATCTTCGCAATGTTATGCAGCTTGAGTGATAACCTCTTGTTCCATTGACAATAAACGCTCATCAACCGGGAGGTGTTTGTGTCTTGCGTGTTTCCAACATGTCGAGAAAATTCACCAAACTTGACGTACAAGATTATTTAGAAGATTTTTTTCAAAAACGGTGTTTTTTTCCGGCACGTTCAGCAATCGGAATCAATGGGCAGGATCAATCAGGTGGCTTATGAATGTATTTAAAGAGTTCGTAAAAATACTCAAAAGCATCGAAGAGGATAAAATCCAATATGCTCTTGTCGGTGGCGTATCCATGGCTTTTTACGTTGAGCCCAGATTCACCCAAGACATTGATTTGCTTCTTCGTCCGGATGATTTTTCAAAAATGAAAAGAGTATTGGAAGAAAATGGATATCTGGAATCTACCAAGCCGTGGACGTTCCAGAATACGCCACTGACTCTTCACAGGTTTTTCAAAGCTGTCGGAAATGATCAAATGCTTGTGGATATCCTGGTCGCCGGCAGTCAAAGGCATTTGGAAATACTCAAAAACACGATCATTGCCGAAAGTGAACATGGCATAATCCGTGTCGCTGACAAATTTGATATCATTTGGCTCAAACAGCAAAGAAATTCACTTCAGGATCAAGCCGACATTGAAAGGTTGTTGCATGAAAAAGCTTGAAACGGTGCTGGCGCAGTTGAGTGATCTGTATGAGTTCAACAAGAAGTTGAAGTCATACAAATTGCAGAAGCAGGAGGCGGATGAGGGACGGGAGCTTTCCAAGCCCGAAAGCGACGACCCGGCCCATGCTTTGCGCCGGGACGTCGCTGACGAGTAGGGCAGAATCAGATCATTTTCGTCTTCTTGAGCGCCGTGGCCGCGAACATGCCGCCCACTGCGCCGCCCACGGCCTGGATCAGGTTGGCCGGGATTTCGGCCGCCGCGCCTTGCAGGCCGATGTTGGGCATCATGACTTCCCCGAAAAAGTAGATTCCGACCATGGCCGCGCCGCCAAGGGCGAGAATCGTGTAGCGGGCCGCCCCGGTCCTGCTTGCGGCCACGGCGGCAAGCAGGCCTTCCGCGCCCTTGGCGGCGAAGGTCAGGGGGGCGAAGACCGCGAAGCCGCCCAGGATGTCGGCCAGGGCCGAACCGATGCCGCACGCGGCCAGCGCCCACAACACGCCCTGCTTTGGGTTCATGAAGCCAAGGACCAGCCCGCCGAAGACCACGGCCACGTCTCCCACGTTGAAATACCCCCGGCTCGGCAGCGGGATGCGTATGAAGAGGGTGGTCAGGCAGGTCAGGGCCACGATGGACAATGCGGCGATCTTGATATTTTTCATTTTTCCTTCCTCAGATATCTGGTGCGGTGGTCGTACAGGGCCTGGGTCTTTTCGGCCTGGCCGTAGATGCTGATGTAGGCGGCCACGATGACCGCGCACAGACGCTGGAATCTGTGCCAGCGTCGACCATCGAAATGCGGGGTCAGGTCCATGAAGAAACGGTAACGGTGCAAAAGTGGAGTACATTTTTCCATCACGGCCTTCAAGACGATGGCGTTGCGCTTGCCCCCAGTCCCCAAGGGAAGATGGACGATGTCGCGAAAGGTGATGGCTTCAAGGCCCAGCTTCACGGCCAGAAAGGAATTGGGAAAGACCAGGGCTTTTATGAGCGAATCGTGAATCCAGTCGGTGCGGCCCATGAGTCCGGTCCACTGAAAGATCGCGCCGAAAAGAAGCAGGGACAGCACAAAGGGCAGGATGAACCACATGGCCTGCACGGTGCCCCTGGGGCCATTCCTCCAGACGCTGACAGCCAGGAACGCAAGCAGCAATCCGGCCTGGAGGTCCACCTGCCCATATCCGGCCCCGAAGACGAAAAACCGGAAATAGGCTCCGAGCAGCCCGAAGATGCCCAGCAGTTTCAACGTGGCCATAGCTGTGTGAGTCTCAAGTTTACGTCCGTTCCTTCCTGCCTGTCGAAGAACAGCTCAAAGCCATGGGAAAATTCGGCGCATCTCCGTCGCGGCAGATGCGAGACCTGCACGACCCAGTCGAATCCGGGCAGATTCAGGGCCTCTAGTTGCTCAGTGCTCACGTATTTGTCGAACTCGTCAAGAATGATGATGTCCCGGCACCCGCTGGCCCTGACCCAGGCCACGGTCATGTCCGCCAAAGAATCAGGGACATCGTGCCCAAGCAGGGCCAGGGTGGTGCGGATGGTGTTCCGCTGCAATTCCATGTCCTGGGCCAGGTAGAGCAGGCTGTGCTTTTTGCGCAGGCTGGGAATGAGGACATGTTCCAGAAAGGTGCTCTTGCCCGCGCCGTTGTCTCCGCTCAGATACAGGCAACTGCGCGGCGGCAACTGGAGGGGATTCTCCAGCACGAAGGACAGGCCCGCGTGGTCGACGGGATAGGTTCCGGCGGAAAGTTCAAACATGGTTGCGTACTGGTTGTGGTCCATTGTCCGTCAGGGAAAAAAGCGACGCGGACGGGAGGGTGGCGGCGAAGTCCTCAAGAAGCCGCGCCCTGTTGCGCGGGGAGAGTGTCTCCAGCGCATGAACCAACAGGATGCGCGCGTCGCCTGGCAGAAAATGCATGAGCAGCAGGCAGCAGATGATGATGCGCTCTCCGCCGGAGTAGGAGGAGAGTTTGCGCCCGGGCGCAAGACGGAGTCCGTAATCCGAGCACTGCTCGGCCATGGCGTCGAACAGTTCGCTCCGGCCTCCCAGGAGCAGGATTTCATCCTCCAGGGTGGTGCCCACGAAGAGGTTGTGCGTGTCGATGACGCAATAGTCCTGACCGTACCGGGCGAGGGTCGCGCAGCTCATGGGCGATCCTCCGTGGCGATGGGGCTTGTTTTGCTTGACGGGTTAACGCGGTGGTGCAAAAGAGTTGTCCCATGATAAAATACAGTATCGAGTGCTGGCTCTACAACGACCTGGAAGACCGCTTTCTCCTGTTGCGCTGTCCCGTCACCCATCGCCATGACGAATACTGGCAACCCGTGACCGGCGGACGAGGCCTCGACGAACCCTGCGTCGCGGCCTGTCTGCGCGAGGTGGAGGAAGAAACGGGAGTGGTGCTGGCGCCCGAGCAGCTGGAGGTCGTCATTCCCGAGTTCTCCTTCTGCATCCCCGACGCGCGCATCGAACTGCGCAAGCCCATCTATCTGGCCAGGGTCAGAAACGAAAAGGTGATCCTGTCTTCGGAGCACATCGGCTATTACTGGTTCGACGCCCGGGACGTGGAGCGCAACCTGCACTGGGATTCCAACAAGGAATCGTTTCGCCGCGTTCTGATCCATACCCGTCCCTAATCGATCTTTTCGCCGGCCAGGGCTTCCAGATAGGCGACGAGCTCCGGCGAGTCCCATTTGGCCATCCCGGTATGCCCGAAAACAACCCGTCCCGCCTTGTCGAAAATGTACGTTGTCGGCAGGTTTCGGGCGTCGAGTTCGGGGGGCACGGGCGAAGTGAAGACGTAGAGCGGCATGCGCAGCGAACCCGCAAGCGGGTCGGCTGCCACTTCCGCCAGGCTCTCCGTGCTGATGCAGAGCACCCGGATCCGGTCATTGTCCTGAAATTTCTCCCACAGACCCTGCAAGAAAGGCATCTCCGCCCGGCATGGCGGGCACCATGTGGCCCACAGGTTGATGACGACGACCTTGTCGCGCAAATCGCCCAGGCTGAAGGTCTGTCCCTTCAGGTCGGAAAATGTGCCGTGCAGGTCGCCAAGGCGGGTCATGCGCGGAAGGGGCGGCCCGTCATCGGCGGAGACGGCGCTGCCCATCATCAGCAACACGCCCCCCGCCTCCAGCAGCAGCACCAGCAGCACAGAACAGAAAAAACCGGCTAGTGATTTGTTGATCATGTGTCGTTGCGCTCAGTCGAGACCAAGGCTTGATTTCAGATTCGTTGTTTCGGAGTCGGTCAGGGCGCGCCATTTGCCGGACGCGAGGCCGCCCAGGCGCAGCGGCCCCAGCTCGACGCGGCGCAGCCGCAGAATGGTCAGCCCCAGGTCGCGGCACATGCGCCGGATCTGGCGGTTCACGCCCTGGCGCAGGGTCATGCGCAAGAGCGTCGCGCCCCCGGCATCAAGCGTTGCCTCGACCTGCACCGGAGCCAGGCGTTCACCTTCCCGCAGACGCATTCCCTGGCGCATGACGCCAAGCGATTTCTCCGGCACCGCCTCGCGCACCAGCACCTCGTACTTTTTCGAGTGCTCGAAGCTGGGATGGGTCAGGCGCAGGGTGACCTCGCCGTCATTGGTCAGCAGAAGCAGCCCTTCGGACATGTAGTCGAGGCGTCCCACGGGAAAAAGCCGTTTGGCGCGCAACTCGTCCGGCAGCAGATCCAGCACTGTCTTTCGGCCCTGGGGGTCGCTGGCCGTGGTCACGGTGTGCACGGGCTTGTGCAGCATGACGTAGACAGGCCCGGCGTCCCGTCCGCTCGAAACCGGGACGCCGTCGAAGAGCACCGTATCCTGGCCGGGGATGATCCTGATTCCGGGTTCGCGCTGGACAAGGCCGTTGACACGGACGCGCCCGGACTGGATCAGGGCGTCGGCTCCGCGTCGCGAGGCCAGGCCTGCTTCCGCGAGATATTTGTTCAAACGGACGGGGCGTGTTTCTGACATGGGCGAACAAATAGGAAGATCGCGGGGACAGGGCAAGCAAAAAGGCGCGTCGGAACCAAAAACGAGCGGGCCCCATGTGGAGCCCGCGCATCCGAAACCTCAGTCGACGGCCTCGAACCTGGCCAGCGGCGCCATGCGCGCCTTGTGCAGGAAAAGGGTCTTGCCGTCGCAGGCGAAGTTGTCCGTCATGTCCAGCACGTTGAAGAATTCCCGCTCCAGTTCCATGTCCGGGCAGGCCATCATGGTGCTGGCCATGTTCGTGAACCGCAGACGCATGCCGTTTCTGAGCTCATAGGCGCCGCTGACGCTGTTGCAGCCCCCGAAGCCCGACATGCGTCCCTCCTTGGAATGGAGTTGGATGAACGGATAGCGTTCGATCCCGGCCACGGGTTTTCCCCAAAGCTCCACCAATTTCCAGCGCGTATCCAGAATGCGCGCCCCTTGAAGATCCAGGGCCGTGTCGGTGCGCTTGCTGCCGTCATGCGCGCAGCCCCACAAGGCCATGCAGACGAAAAACGTGATCAGGACGAGTTTTTTCATGTGTCCCGCCGCTATGACCGCAGAGCCGTTTCAATGGTGTCCATTTCCTGCCTGTCCGGACCGCGCGTGATGCACAGATCATGGATCAGGCCGTTGGAAATGGAATAGATCCAGCCGTGCAGATAGAGGTTGCGTCCACGCTGCCAGGCCTTGCGCACAATGCTGTTCAGGGCCAGGTTGCGGATCTGCAGCTTGACGTTGAGCTCGCACATGTCGTCGAGGTTCGGCCTGCCTTTGCGTTCCATCAGATCGTGCACGTTTTCCAGCCAGTGGGCCAAAAGGCCCGGGGTCTGGTCCTTCATGACCGCCTCGATGCCGCCGCAGCCGTAATGCCCGCAGACAATGATGTGCTTCACCTTGAGCACGTCGATGGCGTACTGCAGCACGCACATCAGGTTGATGTCGGTGTTGATGACCTGGTTTGAAATATTGCGGTGCACGAAGACCTCGCCCGGCATGACGCCGATGAGCTGGTCCGCCGGGACCCGGCTGTCGGAACAGCCGATCCACAGGAATTTGGGTTTGTGCTGGTTTTCGAGTTTGCGAAAAAAACCCGGAATGTTCTTTTCGACGTGCTGGGCCCAGGTCTTGTTGTTGTCGAGCAGTTTGCTGATTTCTTTCATGTTTCGCTCCTGACAGTCGTTCGTATAGGCTACGCTTTAGCTTGATAACCACGGTCGCGCAATGCGCAAGGCCGCCCCTGGCCGCCAGACCATATGGCTAACGCTTTGGATTAATGTCTTTTTTTTTGGACTTCAGCCCGAAAAAGCCTCCCCTGCGAAGGGGAGGCTTTTGGGCGATGGCGAGTTGTTCTGCTCGCTAAAGGGAAGACGGAACGGATGGATCCCCGCCTTCGCGGGGATGATGGTGCGGCAGTGCGGCCGACCGGGGTGTCATTCCCGCGGAGGCGGGAATCCACGTCTTCGATCTTCTGTCGATCATGTGGAAAGTCACCCGAGTTATTCCGCCAGAACGAATCTGCCGTCCTTGACCTGGACCATGACCATGGAATCCACGTCGAGTCCGTTGTGGTCTTCGGGAGTCAGGTTGTAGATGCCGGAGATGCCGACATAGCCCTTGGTCTGTTCGATGGCCGCGCGCAGGGCTTCGGGCTCGGTTCCGACCTTGGCGATGGCGTCGACGATGAGACGGATCGCATCCCAGGCATAGCCGGAATGGGTGTTGATGGGGAACTGCTTGTCGTAGCCCTTTTCGGTGTAGAGCTTGACGAATTCCTGGATCACGGCCTTCTGCGGATCCGTGTCCGGCAGCTCGTCCACGACCATGAGCTTGGTCGCGGGCATGCGGTTGCCTTCGCTGGCCGGGCCGGCCAGTTCGATGTACTTGGGATCGGGCAGCCCGTGGCACTGGAACAGGGGCAGGTCGATGCCGAGCTGGGCCACGTTCTTGGCGCTGATGGCTCCGGCCGGGCCGGTGGTCCAGACGACCAGGGCCTGGGGAGAGGCGTTCTTGGCCTTGGTCAGCTGGGCGGTCATGTCCGTGTCGCGCGCGCCGAAGGATTCCTTGGCCAGGATCTCGATGCCGAACTCGGGTCTGAGCTGTTCCATCCAGCGCAGTCCGTCCTTGCCGAAGCCGTCGTCGGCCGAGAGCAGGGCGATTCTGGTCAGGCCCTTGTCCTTCAGATAGGTGAAGAGGCGCTCAACGGCGATCTTGGAACGCTGCGGCGATTTGAAAACCCATTCGAATGAGCCGAACTTGCCGCCCATGATGACCGGGTCGCCGCCCACGGTCATGACGATGGGCGTCTTGCCGGAATCCACGATCTTCTTCACGTTCATGCCCGTGTCGGTCAGGGTCGGTCCGACAATGGCCACGACCTTGTCCTTGTGGATGAACTTGGTGGCGATGTTGGCGGACTTGGCCGGATCACCCTCGGTGTCGGCGATGAGCAGCTCGATCTTCTTGCCGTTCACGCCGCCTTCGGCGTTGATCTTGTCGACCAGCATCTCGGCGACCAGCTTGCTCGGGGTGCCTATGAAGGAGGCCCGGCCCGACAGGTCGAAAAACGCGCCCAGTTTTATGGTGTCCTCGGCCAGAGCCGGGGAGGCCAGGAGCATGAGGCAGCCCAGTATACGAAAAATCGTGCGCATGTTCTTCTCTCCTCTGCAAAATGATTAATGGCCTGATGGCCCAACACCTTGAAAATCAGACTATCTCGTCCTGAATCCGGCTGTCGAACACCCGCTGGCTCTTGCGCTCCGAACGGGGCAGACTGCCGTAATCCACCAGTTCCAGGTCCACGGTGACCATGAGCTGCCTTTTGATCTGATGCCCGGCCTCGTGGGCAAGTTCCGGCCCCCGGCTTGCCGCTACGCCCTCGGCGCGTTCGATCACCAGGCGCATGTTGTCGCGGCCGCCGTCGCCCCGGGTCAGATGGATCTGATACTCCGAGCCGAGTCCGGGCACCGCAGAGAGAATGGTGTCGATGGAGCTGGGATAGATGTTCACGCCCCTGAACTTGATGGTGTCGTCGGAGCGGCCCTTGATGCGCGAATGCCGGGGCATGACGCTGCCGCAGGTGCAGGGGCCGGGGATGATACGCGTGATGTCGCGGGTGCGGTAGCGGATCAGCGGCGAACCTTCCTTGCGCAGGGTGGTCACGACCATCTCCCCCCATTCGCCGTCGGGCAGGGGCTTGAGCGTTTCGGGATCGAGAATTTCGAGCAGGTAGTAGTCGCTCCAGTAATGGATGCAGTCGTGGTCGGAGCATTCGATGCCCGCGCCCGGACCGTAGAGTTCGGTCAGGCCGGTGATGTCGAAAAGCTCGGCCCCGCCGAAGAGTTCGGAAATCTTCTTGCGCATGGAGCGGCTGGAGCGCTCGGAACCGTAGATGATCTTCTTGACCGCGATCTTGTCGGCGATGCCGCGCTTGTGGATTTCCTCGGCCATGAGAAGAGCCATGGAGGCCGTGGAGCAGAACACCGTGGACTGGAAGTCGAGCAAAAACTGGATGTGCATGTCCACGTTGCCGGGCCCCACCGGCACGGCCAGGGCCCCGATCTTTTCGCAGCCGAGCTGGAAGCCCATGCCCGCCGTCCAGACCCCGTAGCCCACGGCAATCTGGACCCGGTCCAGGGACGTGACGCCCGCGCTCTGATAGCAGCGCGCGAACATGTCGGTCCAGTCGTCCAGATCCTTCTGGGTGTAGCAGAGCACCTTGCGCTTGCCCGTGGTTCCGGAGCTGGCGTGCACGCGCACGAGCTGCTCGTAGGGCACGCTCTTCAGGGGAAAGGGGTAGCCTTCGCGCAGGTCGTCGGTGGAGGTGAAGGGCAGGCGTCTCAGATCGTCCAGACTTTGAATGGAGTCCGGCGTGACGCCCGCCGCCTCCAGCTTGGCGCGGTAGGCCGGGGAACCCTCGAAGGCGTGGCGCACGGTCCATTGCAGGCCCTGCAACTGGAGCGTTTCGAGTTCGTCGGCAGAGTTGAAGGAAGGCATGAAGTTTGTGTGCATGGAAGGTTTCTCCAAACGGATATTGGTCAGTCCGGCCGCGCCAAGGCGGCTGGCGGAAGGGTTGTCGTGGCTGGCCGCGCCCAGGAAGGCGGCGCGCAGGGCCGGGTCCAGGAGCAGGTCGCGGCTTCTGCCCTGCTCGACGATTCTGCCCCCGGCCAGCAGATAGGCCTTGTCCGAGGCGGACAGGGCGCGGGCCGCGTTCTGTTCGACGATGAAAATGGTCGTTCCGGCGCGGGAAAGCTGGTGGATGATGGCAAAGATTTCGTCGGTGATGAGCGGGGCCAGACCGAGGCTTGGCTCGTCCAGGAGCAGCAGGCGCGGGGCGGCCATCAGCGCCCGGCCCATGGCCAGCATCTGCTGTTCGCCGCCCGAAAGCGTTCCGGCCAGCTGCTGCCTGCGCTCCCGGAGCTTGGGAAAACGGGCGAAAATCTCTTCCATGCGCCGGTTTTCCTCGGCCTTGGCCAGGCTCAAGGGGATGGCGCCGAGTTGCAGGTTTTCCAGCACCGAGAGCTGGGCGAACACTTCGCGACCCTCGGGAGACAAGGCCAGTCCATGGCGAACCATGCGCGCCGGACTGGATCCGGTCACGGTTTTGCCGTCGAGGAGGATTTCCCCGCCCGTGGGCTTGACCAGACCCATCACGCATTTGAGCAGGGTGCTCTTGCCCGCGCCGTTGGCCCCGACCAGGGCCACGGTCTGGCCTGCGGAAACCTCCATGTCGATACCGAACAGGGCCTGGGCCGCGCCGTAATGCGCCGTCAGATTTCGTATGCTCAGCATCAGGCCGTGGCCTCCATTCTTCCAAGATAGGCTTCAAGCACCAGCGGGTTGCGGCGCACCTCGTCCGCGGTGCCCGTGGCGATGCAGCGGCCGCTGTCCAGCACCACCACCAGATCCGCGATGTTCATGACCAGATCCATGTCGTGTTCGACCAGCAGAATGGTGTGTCCGGCGCGGCGCAGGTTGCGCAGCTGCTCGCCCACGGCGGCGGTCTCCTCGGCATTGAGACCGGCCACGGGTTCGTCGAGAAGGAGCAGTTTGGGCTTGCCGACAATGGCCCGGGCCAGCTCGACCCGCTTCTTGTCGCCGTAGGCCAGCACTCCGGCGGGCCAGTTGCGTTTGTCGGCCAGGCCGAACTGGTCCATGGCCTCCAGGGCCTTCAGGCGCAGCCGCCGTTCTCGGTGGCGCAGGTAGGGCAGGCGCAGCATGGCCATGAACATGGAGGACCCCCCTTCGCAGGTCAGCCCGGTCAGGACATTGTCCAGCACGGAAAGACGCGGGAACAGGCGCAGGTTCTGGAAGGTGCGGTGGATGCCCAGACGCGTGACACGGTGGGCGGGCAGGCCCGCGATTTCCTGATCCTGGAAGCGTATGGAGCCGCTGGTGGGAGAAAGCACCCCGGTCATGCAGTTGATGAGCGTGCTTTTGCCCGCGCCATTGGGACCGATGAGCGCGGTCAGCCGCCCGGTGGGTACGTGCATGGTCACATCCTGCAAGGCGGGCAGGCCGCCGAAAAATTTGCCGACTTTCTCAAGCCGAAGCATGGTCGCGCCTCCACAGGGCCAGCCGGACCCGGATGATGTCGGTCAGACCCGTGATCAGGCCCTGGGGCAGGAACATGAGCACCAGCACCAGAATGCCGCCATGCACGAAATCTTTGTATTTGTTGAAGAACTCCACCCATTCGGGCATCAGTGTCAAAAATGCCGCGCCAAAGACCGATCCCCAGATGGAGCCCATGCCGCCGACGACGACCATGATGACGAAATCCGTGGAAGCAAAGATGCCGAAGGTGTCGGGACTGACGTACTGGTAGCAGTGGGCGTAAAGACTTCCCGCCAGGGAGGCCAGGACCGCCGAGAGCACGAAGACCTTGACCTTGGCCGCGCGGGTGTCGACGCCCAGGCTCGCCGCCGCCGTCTCGTCCCCGGCCAGGGCGGCCAGACCCCGGCCCACGCCGCTGCGCACCAGATTGAGGCACAGCAGCAGGCAGACCATGGCAAAGCTCCAGAGCAGATAGTGCAGGCTGATCGGATCGTCGAAGGTCGTCCCGGCCAGGTTCAGGCTGGGGATGCCCGCGAATCCGCTCGGACCGCCCGTGACCTCGTCCCACTGCAAGAGAACGGTATGCACGACGTAGTTGAGGCCCAGGGTGGCCATGGCCAGATAGTGGCCCGAGAGCCGCAGGACCGCCGCCCCCACCAGGAGGGCGACCAGCGCCACCAGCACGGCGACCAGAAGCATGGACGGCCAGGAGGGCAGTTCGAAGGTCACCGTGGCGATGGCCGAGCCGTAGGCTCCCAGGCCGAAGAACGCGGCATGGCCGAGGGATATCTGGCCGGTGTAGCCGATAAAGAGGTTCAGGCCCAGGACAACGATGGCGTTGACGGCGATGAGGTTGGTCAGGCCCAGGGTGTACGGGTTGTCCTCGACAAGGGGAAAGAGGACCAGAGCCGCGGCCATGAGCGTCACGAAGAGGCCCGTGCGATGCAGGGTGAGATAATAGAGAAAGTCTTGTCTGCCGGTCATGAGCGTCCTTGAGGAATGGTGTCGTCTGGGCCGGGAAAGTATAATCGATTTGGCCAAGGGTAAAGTGTGTAAATTAGTGTTTTGCCATGAAGATGTCGAGCGTAGGGGCAGACCTGTGTGTATGCCCTCTCCGGCCACCCCGCATCTGGCGCATAGAACCTGCGTCTGGAGTTTTCAATTGGTCAATGCCGATGGCGGCGGCTTGGCGGGATGGGATGAGCATGCCGATGTGAATCTCCCCCTGCCAAGGGAGAGTACCCGAAGGGGGAGGGGGTATTCTCCTTGAATGAAGCAATCAGTTTGTAAAAGTCAACCACCCCGCCCTTCGGGCACCCCTCCTTGTCAGGAGGGGAGTTGGAGCGGCTACTGACGAATCGTGATGCTTTGCGCGTTCGTGATTTCCGATGAACTCTGAGGGGCATTCACGTTTACCAACTGCTTGCGATTACCCCTCGTCCTGGAAATTTTGCTGAACGTGACGCACACAACCCTTTTCAACAAGTGATAAGAAAAAGTCGTCACTTGCCCAGCAATCCCTTGGGTCGGACGAAGAGGACCAGCAGCAGGACCACGAAGGCGACCACGTCCTTGTAGGCGCTGGACACGTATCCGGCGGACAGCGATTCCAGAAGTCCAAGGCCCAGGCCGCCCAGGATGGCTCCGGGAAAGGAGCCGAAGCCGCCCAGGATGGCGGCGGCGAAACCTTTGAGGCCCAGCAGCACGCCCACGTCGTAGTTGAGGGTGGTGATGGGCGTGACCAGCACTCCGGCCAGGCCGCCCAGGGCTCCGGCGATGGCGTAGCTGGTCAGGCGGATGCGGCCGGAGGCAATGCCGACGACGGCCGCGGCCGTGGGGTTGGAAGCCACGGCGCGCATGCTCAAACCCAGCGACGTCCGGTGAAAGAACCAGGTCAGGATCGTGATGGCGACCACGGTCAGACCCAGAATCCACAGGGCCTGCGGCAGGACGCTGGCACCCAGGATCTGCACGGGCACGTCCGGGGTCAGGGGGGGCAGGGCCATGCGGTTCGTGCCCCACGCGATCTTGATGATGCCGCGCAGAATGATGGAAAGGCCCACGGTCAGGAAGATGAGCACCAGATGGTTGTCCGAGCGCGCGGGCCTCAGGCCGACGCGTTCCACGACCATGGCCGCGAGGGCCACAAGGCAGACGGCCAGGCATAGGGCCGGGACCGTGGGCAGGCCGAGGGCGAAAAGGGCCGAAAACATGAACATCCCGCCCAGGGTGACGAAATCGACCTGGATGAAGTTGACGATGCCCATGGTGTTGCTGACCACGCAAAAGCCCAGCGCGATGAGCGCGTAGATGGCGCCGCTGGTCAATCCGCCGAAAACATACTGCAAGAGATCCGTGTACAAGATTCTTTCCAGGTGCTTGAGATGATGTCGCTGCAAAAAGTCGTCATCCCTTTGGGGGAGGGGCCTTTTCCACTCTCGTGGATTCCCGCTTCCGGGGAATTTCGATCAGGCTCTCTCGGCGTTTTACGCAGCGGTTTCTGAAATATGAAGGTGAGGCAACCTAGTCGAGATGATGGCGAATTTCAAGGACGGAGCCCATCTCGCGAATCGAACCTCGTTCCCGCCCGCATTGCCGCGAACGATGATGGCGCGGTTGTGGCTGTCATCGCGCATGTTTCGGACAAATGCTTTGACTTCACATATGTCTTGGTAAAAAATGCGGACGCGAAAATTGGGCCCGTTGTTTCGAGCCCTTTCACGGCCTGCTTTGCGTTTCGCGTCAACATCCATATCCAGGCGACACATCATGAACACAAAATGCGAAGCTCCGTGCGCTCCGGGCGAGCGGAAGCCCTTGACCGAAATCCGAACGGAGCATGCCCGGATCGAAAGCCATCCCTGTTCCGGGTATTTCGATTTCTTTCCGCTGCCGCTTCTTGTTCTGGACTCCTGCCGCCAGATCGTTTTCGCCAACAGGGCCTTTTCCGATGTCACCGGAAGCGGACTGACCTCTTTGCTGGCCAAGCGTCCGGGCGAGGCCATGGGGTGCGTCTATTGCGATGTGGGGGAAAACGGTTGCGGAACGTCGCGTTACTGCAACGAATGCGGAGCGCTGCGGGCGATCCTCGAGAGCATGGAGACCGGCAACACGGCCGAGCATGAATGCCAACTTCTGTGCCGCGATGAACACGGGGCGGCCGTGGCCAGGGATCTGCGGATTCTGGTCTCCCCCTGGGAGACGCCGGAGGGCATGTTCTACGTGCTCACGCTTCGTGACATCGGCGACGAGAAGCGCCGTCAGGCCCTGGAGCGGATCTTTTTCCACGACATCCTGAATTCCGCGGGCGGGGCCAGGAATCTGGTCGACATCCTCATGAACGAAGTGCCCGAGGACGCCAGGGAGATCGCCCACATGGCGCGGTCCTCCCTGTTCGCCCTGGTCGACGAGATCCAGAAACAAAAACAGCTTCTGGCCGTGGAAAGAAATGAATACGCGGCTTCCAAGATCACGCTGCAGGGTCTCGAGATCGTCGAGTCCGTGGTCGCGGAGTTCCGGTCCCATCCCAAGGCCCTGGACAAGACCATCCATCTTGATCCGGACAGCGCCAATGTGGCCGTGTACTCCGACTTTTCCCTGCTGCGCAGGGTGCTGGTCAACATGCTCATAAACGCCTTCGAAGCCACCCCGGCGGGCGGGATCGTCACTGCGGGGCTGCGCCGGGAGGGCGGCAGGGCGGTGTTCCAGGTCGCCAATCCCGGCGTGATGGAAGAATCGGTGCGGCTACAGGTTTTCAAGCGCTCGTTTTCGACCAAAAGTCAGGACCGGGGGCTTGGCACCTATTCCATCAAGCTGCTGGCGGAGAATTATCTCGGCGGGGAGGTCGGTTTTTCGTCCTCTGATTCCGTGGGCACGACCTTCTGGGTCAGCCTGCCGGCCCTGTAGGAGGCGACGGGCGGCGCGTCGAAACGCCTAGATGCGCATGTAGGTGGCGGGAGCCAGCTGTTTCAAGGGCAGATCCGTTCCGGCCAGGCTTTCGGAATGGCCGATGAACAGATAACCGCCGGGCTCGAGATGGTTGCAGAATTTGTGAACCAGCTCGGTCTGGGTCTTTTTGTCGAAATAGATCATGACGTTGCGGCAGAAGATCAGATCCATCTTCTCGCGGAACTGAAAGTCGTCCATGAAATTCAGGCGCCGGAAGCTGACCTTTTCGCGCAGCTCCGGAACGATGCGCACCATCCGCCTGCTTCTGTCCTTGCTGCGCAGCAGGTATTTGCGCCTGAATTCCACCGGGATTGTTCCGATCTTCTCGTCTTCATACACGGCGCGGGCCGCTTTTTTCAGGATGTCGGTGGAAATGTCCGTAGCCACGATGGTGAAGCGCAGAGGGCTGACCCGTTCGTGGTAGTCCATGAGCGTCATGGCCGTGGTGTAGGGCTCCTCCCCTGACGAACAACCCGCGTTCCAGACGGCAAACGTTTGGCCCGGGTGTTTTTTCTGCCACTGCGGCAGGATGACCTGGGACAGATATTCGAAATGCTTCGGCTCGCGAAAGAAGCTGGTGGTGTTGGTGGTCACCGCGTCGACCATCTGCGGCAGCTCGACCTCCAGTCCCTTGAGCGATTGCAGGTATTCAAGGTACTGCCCGTAGGACTTCATGTTCAGGGTGCGCAGTCGGCGTTGCAGACGGGCCTGAAGCATGGTCTTCTTGGTCTGGGTGATCTTGATGCCCAGTTCCGAATAGATGAACTCGCTGAACTGCTTGAGTTCCTTGTCGGTCATGAGCGGAGCGGTCTGACCGCCTGCGTCGTTCATGTCTTTCAGGCCACGAGGGCGGCTATGTCGAGGATGAGCGCCATGCTGCCGTCGCCCTTGATGGTCGCGCCGGAAATGCCGCGCACGTCCTGATAGACCTTGCCCAGGCTCTTGATGACGGTCT
>JAEWKZ010000122.1 GCA_023393525.1 Pseudomonadota bacterium
GCCCGGCGCTGCCGGGCGCGATGTCCGTGGCTCGGCGGATCAGGGTGGCGGTGAGGTGCACGTTGGGTTGCCACTGCTCGCGCACCGGGATGCGGATCTGGCCCGTGTTCCCGAGTAATTCGACGACTTCGAGGTGCTCCACTTTCGATCCTTCCACCGTGACCAGGGCCTTGCCCGCGAAAGGCGAACGGATCTGGATGGAGGCCGTCTCGCCTGCCTGATAGCCCCTCTTGTCCGGGATCAGTTCCAGTCGGGCCGGGTTCTTGACCGCCCAGGGCGAATAGCCCCAGCCGCCGCAGTAGAATTCCAGTTCCGAGGCCGCCCCGCTTTTCGGGTCGGCGAGGCGCACGCGGTACGAGCCGTAATCCGGCGGGGTGACGGAGAAGGAGCCCGCGCCGTCGCCTGCGCTCACGCGCTGGGTCGAGATTTCCACCGGATTTCGCACCGATTCGTAGTTGAACCCGGACTGGGTCCGGCGCATGACCGTCTGCCACTGGTCCTGAAACAGGGTCGCGACGAGATCCGGGTGGGCGATTTTTTCGCCCTCGGGGCTTACCGTCACGAACTCGAACACGGCCCGCTTGCGCGGCTCAAGCTCCATGGATCCGGGCCGCTTGATGCCGGGATACAAGGAGTAGGCGTGCACCGGGATGCGTTTTCTGGCGGTCACGCCGCGCCCGCCCTGTTCGCGCACGCGGCCGGTGAACTCGGCCCAGAGCGCCAGCGGCGGGGTCAGATCCTTGGGGATTTCCACCCCGAAGGCGGCCCGGCCGTCGGCGTCGAGGCGGCCATCCGTGGTCAACAGCGGCAGGGGCTCGAAGTTCTTGCCCGGATCGCCGAAGCTGTAGGCCTCAAAGCCCTTGGGCGCGAAATCGGCGGCCAGCAGCCGGGCCTTGACCGAGACGGCCAGATTCGAGGCGGGCGGGCCGAAGAGGTAGCGCGAGATCACGTCAAAGGTCAGCTTCCGGCCCGGTTCGCCCCCGGTTTCGTTGGATGCGATCTCCACGCTCAGGCGGTCGGGGATGAATTCCTCGACCTGATAGGAGTAGGAGCCGATGACCTGGCCGCCGCTCAGGGCTTGCAGCAGATAGTGCCCGGTCAGGGACCAGTCCGGGATGTCCAGGCTGAAACCGGCCATGCCCCTGTCCAGGACCAGGTTCATGGTGCGCAGCAGGCGGCCTTCGGGGTCGCGTTGCTCAAGGGTCACGGGCAGGTCGGGGGGCGTGCCGATGCGGCCGTCGCGGACCAGCATCGCACCGTCCAGGGTTTCGCCGGGGCGGTAGATGTCGCGCTTGCCGTAAAGATATGCCTGCAGTCCGGTCTGGCTGATGGAGGCGCCGCTGACATCGAGTCCCGTGGTGTCGATGCGGAAACGGTCCAGAAAGATGAAGCTGAAATCCTCTCCGTGCCGGGCCAGGATCATGGCCGGCGAACCCAGTTCGTTGTCGTGCCCGGCGTGAGGAATGCGGGCCAGGCCGTCGGCGTTGGTGCGGGTGGCGCCCAGCACCTGGTTCTTGAAGCTCAGGAGCGTCAGGTCCACGCCTTCCAGGGCGCGCAGATCCCCCAGGGAATTGGCCCAGACCAGAAAGCCCGCCTCATCCTGCTTGGCCACCAGGCCGATGTCCGTGCGCAGGACCCAGCGCGTTGCGCCGCGATAGTCCGCAGGCAGGCTCAGACCAAGCTTGTATAGGCCCGGACGCTGGTCGGGGATGAGCTCGGACATGGACAGGGTCCGCTCCTGCACCGTGTTCGGCGGGGAGGTCACGCTGAAGGTCTCGCGGTGGATTTCGCTGCCCAGATGATACGGCACCGAGTCCCGGGCGGCGGTGCTGTCGAAGATGGAGTAGCCGTAATCCTGGAAGAGGACGCTCAGGTTGTTGGGGAAGACACGGCTCACGGTCAGTTCCACCGCGTCGGCGTTGACGTGCTCGACTCCGAGCAAGCCCTGCCCCTGGCGCGGCAGGAACATGCCCTCGGACGAGAAGTCCACGCTTGGCGGGAGGTCCGGCATGCGCAGGGTCTGCTCGAACGGCGCTTCAAGCACGGCCTTGTCCTCGGCCAGAAGGCCCTTGGCGATGCGGATTGTGTAGGTGGTTCCGGGTTCGAGTTTGCCGGTCAGGGAGGCAGTCTTGCCGTGGGTCGAGACCGAAATCCGGGCTTCGGGCTCGATGCGCAGCAGTTCGCGGATGGCGGCGGCGCTGACGGGCGCGGAAAAATCAAGGTTGATGCGCGAAAGGTCCTTGTCGGCCTGGGGGCTGACGGCAACGACGCGCAGCACCGGGTCCAGGCGAAGCTCGATGTCCCGTTTGAATTCCTGCCCAAGGGCCAGGCTCTTTTCCGCCACGGTCAGCTCCGGGGCCAGCCGCAGTGTCAGGGTGCGGCCGGCCGTGTCCTTGCGCACGGGCGCGCTGCGGAAGCCGAAGCTGGTCGCGCGCCACTGGGTCAGGAGCGAAAGTTCGACGGAGGCGCCATCCGCTTCGCTCAGGCGCATGGCGGCGAACAGCTTTTCCGGGTCCACGGGCGCGTTGAAGACGACGCGTCCCTCCAGTTCGACCATGTCCGGACCGGCGTCGGAGGCCAGTTCGTTCACGGTCAGTTCCTGCACGGCAAAGCTGCCGGTGCGGATCAGCCTGCTGCGCTCGGCGTGCAGGAGCTTGTCCGGAAAAACCTCTGGGCTGAGGGTCAGGGAGTACTGCATGTCGAGCGGCAGGGGCGTCTGGGCCAGGAATTTCAAGGTGTAGGGATTGGTCCAGACCCATTGCCCTGCGACGGCGGGCTCGATGGCGGCCGGGGCCGCCTGCGCGCGTACGGAGTCCGGGACGGGCTGGTCGAACTCTACGGCCAGGGTGGTGCGCATGGCGCTGTCGAGGCTGATTCCACTTACGGCCAGGGCTTGCTGCTCGTGGCTTGAGAAACGGTCTTTGAGCAGCCACGTCTGGCCCGCGATGATCAGAAGGAGCAGGGCGATGACCCAGTTTTTGGGGTTGGACATGAGCACCTCGCGCGCGTGAAGAATTGTGTTTTGGAATCCATGATCTGGCAAGGACCGGCTCAAAAAGCAAGAGGCGGCTTTTCAACGCACGGGCTTTGCTCTACAATATCGGGCATAAACATTTCGAGATGGAGGAGTCATGATCGCTTTTCTTGTGGTGCTCGCCCTGGCCGCCGCGCTTTTGCTGTGGGCGGTGTTTATCTACAATGGACTGGTGCGGATGCGCAGCACGGTGGAGGAAGCCTGGAGCGGGATCGACGTCCAGCTCAAGCGGCGCACGGACCTCATTCCCAATCTTGTCTCCACGGTCAAAGGGTATGCCGAACACGAAAAGGGCACCCTGGAGGAGGTCATCCGTTTGCGCGGTCTGGCCCAGAACGCCCAGGGCGTGGGCGAGACGGCCCAGGCGCAGGGGCTCCTGGGGTCGGCGCTGGGCAAGCTCTTCGCCCTGGCCGAGAACTATCCGGAGCTCAAGGCCAACGCCAACTTCGCGCAGTTGCAGGCCTCCCTGGGCGAGATCGAGGAGCAGGTCCAGCTGTCCCGCCGCTACTACAACGGGGCGGTGCGCAATCTGAACATCGCGGTGGAGTCGTTCCCGTCCAATCTGGTCGCCGGACGCTTCGGCTTTGAAAAGGCGGAATTCTTCGAGCTTGAGAGCCCGGCGGAGCGGGCCGTGCCCAAGGTGGAGTTCTAGGGTGGCGGGCATGCATGCGCGGATACTTCTGGCCGCGCTGATCACGCTGCTTTCCTGCGCGCCCCTGCTGGCCGAGACCGAACGAATCCTCGATTTTTCCTCCCTGGTCCTCATCGACCCGGACGGGTCCATGGTGGTCACCGAGACCATCACCGTCCAGGCCACTGGGGACCAGATCAAACGCGGAATCGTGCGCGAGTTCCCGACGCTCTACACCGGGCGCGACGGGAGCCGGGTGCGCGTCGGGTTCACGCTTCTGGACGTGAAGCGCGACGGCGCGAGCGAGCCCTATCACACCGAGAAAAAATCCAACGGGGTGGCCATCTATGTCGGGGACAGGAACGTCCATCTTTCGCCTGGCCGCCACACCTACGACCTGACATACAGGACCACCGGCCAGCTCGGCTTTTTCGCGGAGCATGACGAGCTCTACTGGAACGTGAACGGCAACGGCTGGCGGCTGTCCTTTGACCGGGTCCGCTGCGAGGTGCGGCTGCCGGGCGGGGCGCGGGCCCTTGAGGCCGTGGCCTACGAAGGGCCCATGGGCAGCACGGACAGCCGTGTTTTCTCCGTGGCCGGTCAGCGGGAAGTGACCTTCGGTTCGACGCGGCCTTATGCGCAGGGCGAAGGCCTGACCATCGCCGTTTCCTGGCCCAAGGGCTTCGTGACCCCGCCTTCGGCCACGGAGCAGGCGGCGCGGGTCTTGAGCGACAGCGGTTCGCTACTGCCCGCCGGCATCGGAGCGACGCTTCTTTTCGTCTACTATGTCCTGGCCTGGATGAAGGTTGGGCGCGATCCGGAGAAGGGCGTGATCATCCCCCGCTTCGCCCCGCCCAAGGGTTTTTCCCCGGCCATGGTCCGCATGCTGTGGCGCATGAGGTTCGACAACACGGCCTTTACCGCCGCCGTGGTCAACATGGCGGTCAAGGGCGGGCTTTCCATCGTGGACAATGGGAAAATGGGCCTCGAATTGGCCGATCAGGCGCCGCCGGACCTGTCCGTCGGGGAGCGGGCCGCGTGGGACGAGCTGCGCAAGGCCGGGCCGCTGGTGGAGTTGAAGAACACCAACCACCGGGCGCTGAACCGGGCCAGGCAGGCCATCAAGGACAAGCTCGGGCGAGAGCTGTCCTCCACCTATTTTCTGACCAATTCAGGCTGGCTCGCTCCGGGCATCGGCGTCACCCTGGCCACGGTGGCGGGCATGGCCTGGGCCGCTCCCGTGCCGCCCGAACTGCTCTTCATCGGCGTCTGGCTGATGGGCTGGACGTTCGGCTGCTTTGTGCTGGCGCGGCAGGTGGTCACGGCGTGGCGGGCCCGGGGCGTCAAGGGCAAGCTTTCGGCCGTGCCCCTGACCGTGTTCGCGCTGCCGTTTCTGGGCGGCGAGGTGGCCGGGCTCTGGGTGCTAGGCGGCCAGATCGGCTTTGCGGCCACGCTGGCCTTTGGTGGAGTAATCCTCATGAACGCGGTGTTCTATGAGCTGTTGAAAGCGCCGACGCGCATCGGCCGTCAGACGCTGGACGAAATCGAGGGCTTCAGGATGTACCTGTCCGTGGCGGAGGAGGAACGGCTGAATTTCATCCATCCTCCGGACGAGACTCCCGAACTGTTCGAGAAGTTTCTGCCCTACGCCATGGCCCTGGGCGTTGAAAACCAGTGGGGAGAGCGGTTCGCGAACCTGCTGGAACGGTCCGGATACGAGCCGGGCTGGTACGCCGGGCATCACTGGGACCGGATGCATCCGGGGGCCTTCGCGGCGGGGCTTGGAAGCGGGATGCAGTCCGCCGTTTCTTCGGCATCCAGCGCGCCGGGCCGATCTTCCGGCATGGGCGGCGGCGGATCGTCCGGTGGCGGAGGCGGCGGAGGCGGCGGCGGGGGATGGTAAAAACGAGGGGCCGGTTCAGATGAGCCGGCCCTCGCATTTCGGGCGGGAGAAAGAGGCGGACGCCAGGTCCATCAGCCCATGTCCTTCACGAAATCGACGTAGTCCTCGACGGTCAGCTCCAGTTCCGCGACCTTGATCTCGGAGAGGTCGAGGATGATCGCCTCGGGGCTGGTCGCCAGGTCGATGTCCGGGGTGTGGACGATGCCGATGCCGGCCTTGGCCAGGACCTTGTTGGCCAGGCTGACCATGAGCAGAATGACGTCCTGGCCCCCGTCCATGTTCTCGTCGTGGTGATGCTCGGCCACATCGCAGTAGATCCGGGGCAGGTTCCAGCTTTTGAGCAGTTGCGCTCCAAGGCTCTGGTGCAACGTGTCGAGCACTTCCTCGATAAAGGACTGGGGGGCGTTTTCGTCCAGCCGCCCGCTTTTCTTCAAGTCTGAGATGGCGATGAGCAGAAAGGCCTTGCCGATGTCGTGCAGCAGGCCCGCGAAAAAGGCCTCGTTCATCTTGCTCGGCAGACGGCATTCCTTGGCGATCCATTTGGCGCCCAGGGCGCAGGCCACGGAATGGATCCAGAGCTGATCCATGTATTCGCGGATGAAAGGGTCCGAGGTGGTGAAGGATTGCTTCTGGGTCAGCAGGGTGACCAGGTTGGAGACTTCGGCCAGGCCGAGCCGGACCATGGCGTTCCGGACCGTGGTCACTTCGATCATGCCCCGGTAAAAGGACGAGTTGGCCACCTTGAGAAGCTGGCCGGACAGGGCCGGATCGCGCAGGATCTGTTTTTCGATGACCTGCATGTCCGGATCCGGCTTGGCCATTTCCTGCTGGATGGCGAGGCCGGTGCGGTTGAAGGCCGGGAGCTGCGCCTGATCCGAGTGTACATGCTCCTTGAGGATTTCGATGAAGGACTTGGCCTCGTTCATTGCTAGACTCCGAGCAGGCGGCGGGTTTCTTCCAGTGGGCGGGGTTTCAGGACCAGGGGCAGGCAGCGCATGACCTCCTCCAGGGTGGTCAGGCCTTCGGAAGCCTTGACCAGACCTTCCTCGAACAGGGTCACGAGCCCTGCGCTCTCCAGCGCGATCTTGCGGATGTCGAAGCTGGTTTTGCGTTCCAGAATGGCGGCGCGGACCATTTCGTCGAGAATGAGCAGCTCGAACACCGCGATGCGCCCCCGGTATCCCGTGTAGCGGCAGTGGGCGCAGCCCGTTCCCTTGCGGAAATTCGAGCCCTGGATCGTGGCCTGGGTGTAGCCGAAGAGTTGCAGCTCGCCGGGGCTTGGCTTGTACGGCTTTGAGCATTCCGGGCAGATGCGCCGCAGCAGGCGCTGCGCGACTACGCTGACCACGGTGGAAGAGATCAGGAAGGCCTCGATGTCCATGTTCATGAGCCGGATCAGGCCGCCGATGGAGTCTTCGGTGTGGAAGGTGGTCAGCACCTTGTGACCGGTCAGGGCGGCCTGCACGGCCACCTCCGCCGAATAATTGTCGCGGATCTCGCCGATGAGGATGACGTCGGGGTCCTGACGTACGATGTGTCGCAGGGTTTCCTCGAAGGTCAGGTTGATTTTGGGGTCGATGGAGCACTGGGAGATGCCGGGGATGACGTATTCGACGGGCTCCTCGGCCGTGATGATGGACAGAAGCGGCGTGTTCAGATGGTGGATGCAGCTGTAGACCGTGGTCGTCTTGCCCGACCCGGTGGGTCCGGTGATGATCACCACGCCGCTGGGCCTGGACAGCGCCCCGTCGATGAAGCGCTTGAGGATCTTCGGGTACATCCCGATGCTCGCGATGTCGATGAGGTTGCCCTGCCGGTTCAGCAGGCGCAGCACGATGGCCTCGCCGTGGATGGTCACGTAGAAGGAGGCGCGCATGTCGAGTTCCCCGCCGGGGTACTCGAACAGGATGCGCCCGCCCTGGTGACGGCGCTTCTCGGCGATGTCCGCCTTGCACATGATCTTGATGCGGCTTGAGATGTTGGGGATCATCCCGCGCGGGTAGTCCTTGTAGGGTTCGAGCACCCCGTCCCGGCGGAAGCGGATGCGCAGGCGGTCGGGGAGGGGTTCCATGTGGATGTCGCTGACGTCGAGTTCGATGGCGTCGAGGATGATGCGCTCGACGATGCCCGAGGCCGATTCGTCGTCCACGGACTCCTTGGCCTGGGCGCCGCGCTCGAAGCGCTGATAGGTTTCAAGGATGGACTCGCGCGTGGCGATGGCCGGCAGGATGCCCTCGGGGAAGATGGTGCGCGCCTCTTCCTGATCGTCCATGTCCAGCACGTTGGCGAAGGCAACGACGACCTGGTGGCCCTGGCGTTCGATGGGCACATAGGCCGCCTTGCTCCTGTAGGCCACGGGGATCTGGTGCATGAGGGACATGTCCAGGGCGGTGAACCTGGGATCGACGAAGGGATAGCCCAGTTGCAGGGACAGGGCTTCAAGGAGCTTGAATTCCTTGATGAAATTGTTGTTGACGAGGACTTCGCCAAGCTTCTGCGGACTGCGGCTGGCGCGCTGGATCTGGAAGGCGGCTTCGAGGTCCGCCTCGCTTATCAATCCGAGTTCCAGAAGCAGGCTGCCGATGCGCATGGACAGCTTGTTCTTGCGGATCGCCGCCGTGACCTGTTCGCTGGTTACGTATCCGAGTTCCTTGACGATTTCGAGCAAGGGTTTGGGGCGGACCAGCTTGGCGCGCAGGCGTGAGGCATGCAGCGCCTGCTTTTCCGTGAGCATCCCCTCCTTGACCAGGATGTCGATGAGCTCGCCATGGGTCGTCGGCTGGCTGTTGCTAGGCTTGTCCTCAGGCATCGGGGCTCCATGGTCAAAGTTGAGCAGTGGCGAAAAGGTCTTACAGAGAGAAGATTATGGAGTCAATTTGATGGGATGCGATGGTTTGTCGTACATGCGGCTCATTTGCGCGGGCTTGCGGGCAGCCTGACATGAAAAACGCAACCCTTGCCGAAAACCGAGTCCACGCTGATGCTTCCCCCCATTCGGGAGAGGATGTCCCGGCAGATGGACAAGCCAAGGCCCGTGCCTTTGCCTGCGGCCTTGGTGGTGAAGAACGGCTCGAAAATATTGGGCAGGATGTCGCCGGGAATGCCAGGCCCGTTGTCTTCGACATCGATGCGCACGAAGTTGTCCTCGCGCGAGGAGCGCAGCTGCACCAGACCGTCTTCCTTTTCGATGGCGTCGATGGCGTTGTTGATGAGATTCAAGATGATCTGCTGGATCTCCGTGGGCGAGATTTCGACGTCTCCGGCCTGGGGGTCGAGGTTCAGGCGGACCTCCACGCCTCGGTATTTGGCTTTTTGGCGGGCGAAACCGGCTATGTCCTCCAGCAGGGAGTTGATGTGCACCACCTTGGCCGTGTTGTCGGGCTTGCGGGCAAAGCTCAGCAGCTTGTGCGTGATTTCGCGGCACCGGTGCCCCTGGGTGGTGATGGTTTGCAGGGAGGAGAAGATTTCTTCGGTGTTTTCCGCGCTGTGCGGATCGTCGGACTTGAGCAGGTCCTGAATCCATCCCGCGTTTTCCATCATGATGGCCAGGGGGTTGTTTATCTCGTGGGCGACGCCGGCCGCGAGTTCGCCGATGGCGGCCAGCTTGCCGGCCTCCATGAGGTGCCGCTGCATCCGTTGCTGTTCGCGTTCGGCCTTGAGCAGACGTTGCTCGGTCCGTCTGGCCAGGGCCAGGGCCGTGGCGACGATTCCGGCGCAGCCCATGAGGACAATGCCCACGGCCAGCAGCCTGGCCTTCATGAGTGGCCGCGTGGTCAGGGTCTTGGGCTGATGGATGACCAGGATGCTGCCCGCTGATTTGAGCGGGGCGCATCCGTAAAGGGTGGCCGCGCCTGTCGCGTCCTTGCCCTCAAGCACCACGGGCCTGCCTTCGGGAAAAAACTGCTGGGCCAGCAGCAGGGCCGTCGCCCTGTCGCCGGGGCCGGATTCTCCGCCGGCGCTGAAATCGCCCTGGCGGTCGAGAAAAAACGCTCCCCCGGACCCTCCGGGGTGGAAGATGCGGATCGTGTTTTGAATCTGTTCCGGATCGAGGTGGGCCCGCAACAACCAGGCGGTCTGCTCGAAGATGACGCGCACGCCGAGGTAGCAGTGCGTCTCGCATTGGGCGAGATTGCTGACGAATCGCGGGCGGCTTATGGCCTGCTGGAACCACGGTTCCAGCTCCGGCTCAGGCCCGTCGGGCGCGCCGCCGGCGCGGGCTATGACCTTGCCGCTGGAGTCGATGAGGTCGAGGTCAAGGAACACGCCCTGATAGGCATTTTGCAGGAAGTGCAGCCGGGTGCGCAGGTAGCCGGGGTCCGAGAGGTCCGTGATGGTGGCGGAGGCGGCTTCGTGATGCAGGTTGGAGATCTTTTCATCCAGGAAGGCATCGATGCTTTGAGCGGCGCTCATGGCTTTCTGCGCCAGGAGGGCGTGATTTTTATCCCGGTAGGCCGCGTCGTAAAAGACATAGCCCAGAGTGGCCATGCACATGAGCGGCACAATGGCCACCAGGATGGAGAGCACCGTCTGCTGGCCGCTCAAGAGGCGCGGGGACGCTGTTTTCACGGCCTGGGCGGCGTCTGTTGCGTTGGAGAAAGCTTGGGTCATGGTCCGTCCAGGGGATGCGCGTCATGTGTCCCGGTTTCGGATGTCCTGCCGCCAGGAGTTGAGGGGTGCGCAGCACCCCCCGCCGGTATGCTGGTTGCGGCGGATCGCGTTGCCGGATTCGGCCTCGAGCATGGTCCGACACAGGTAGCGCCCTTTTTCGTCGCTCCAGAAGAGCTCGGGACAGCGGGGCAGATAGCCGTGCCGGCGCAGGGAATCCGTGCATTGGTCATGCAGGCAGCACCATCCACAGCCCACGCAGGGCAGATACGACATGATAATTTTCCTTGCGCCGTGCGGCTGTGTCGGGGCGCGGGTCCGGCATGAGTCCTGGGCGGGAAGGCTAGCCCAAGGACGGGTGACGGTAAAGGAAATTCTGGGATCATGGCATTGGGATCGCATTCGGACCTGAGTCTGCCCGGATAGGGGGCCGGAGGGCGGCGGGCGGTTTTCGCACCGGCCGCGCCCGGCATCGGCTGTCTGAAAAGACCGGGGCATCGCTGCCCCGGTCCGTGGCCTGGAATCAGAGTTGGCCGAGGATGTTGGGATGATGGAACTCGTACTCCATATCCTCTGTGTGGCAGACGGCGCAGTTGCCCTTGCTGCCGATGGGACCGGGGTGGCCCTGGTACTGCAAGGGCTGGATGGCGTCGATATCCGGGTGGAACGCGTTTGTGGCCGGATATTCGGCGTGGGTCGAGCCGTGGCACGATTCGCACATCAGACCCGCGTCGTCGGTGCGGGTGCGGTACAGTCCGGCAGGTCCGCGCACCCACTGGTTGAAGCCCGAAGGGTTCTCGTCCTGGGGCGGCTCGAAATCCACGTGGCAGTTCAGGCAGTCCGGCTGGTCGATCCACGGCGTGCGCGGCTCGATTTCGTCCGTGTCGCCGACAAGCCTGGGCTTGACGTGGCGCATGAGCAGTTCGGCCTTGGGTTTGCCCGCCTCCTTTTCGCCGCGCAGGAGCGACAGGGCGTGGTCTTCCAGGGTGCCGTGGCAGTTGACGCAGGTCAGGCCCTTGGCCGCATGGGTGCCCCGGGCGCAGTAGGTGTAGCTGTCCGGCCCGGTGGGGTGGCAGGAATGGCAGGGCTCGGCGTCGGGCCGGTCGGACAGGTAGTTGGCGTGGAAGCCGTGGATGGCGGCCGGAAGGTTCAGAAGTTCCGGCCTGCCCGCGGCATTGAGCAGCGGATCGGGATGGCAGCTTTGGCAAAGCACGGGCTTGCCCGCTTCGGCCTCGGGCAGCAGCCGGGTCTTGTGACGCCTGTCGTGTCTGGCCAGCACGTCGGAGGCCGTGGTCACGGAAATGCCCATGGCGCCCTCGTGCCGCCAGGCGCCGCCGTGGCAGTTCTTGCAGCCGATCTCCGTGGAGATGGGAGCCACGACCTTGGTGGTGGCCAGAATCTCGCCGCTGGCCATGTCCTTGGCTTCGATGGTGAAGACGGGATAGGGGTTGACGGCGCCGTCATCCGTGTAGGGCAGCACGGGAATGCCGTCCGCCACGAAGTTCGAGCCCTGGTCGGCACGCTTCATCACGCCCGACATGCCCAGCCCCTTGGAGCTGACGTTTTGGGGCAGTTCCTTGCCCACCAGGGAGGGGGCGTATTTCCAGAACTCCACATGGTTGGCCGGGTTTTCGAAACCCTCCGGTGCGGTGTAGGTGATTTCGACGTTTTCGGTCACAAGCTCCGGCAGGGGGCCGCGTCGGATGAGCTGGGCCATGAGGGTGCTGCCCGGAGGGAGCAGGGAAAAGCGGCTGTCGCTGTCGGAGATGCATTTCTCGCCCAGCGTGCACCAGGACAGCAGCACGTACTCGGATTCCTGGGCGTCGAAGGCCGGGATTTCAAGATCGGTCTGCGGACGCGGGCGCGTTCGCTCCGGCGTCGCGGGCGCTTCGGCCAGTTCGTGCGCGATGTAGCTGGCCAGGGCTTTTCGCTCCTCGGCGGTGCCCGCGAAGCGCGGCATGTAGGCGTAGATCTTGCCCATGCCCGAGATCTGGGCTTCGAGGCCCGTGACCCCGAACTTCGCGCCCAGGCGCTTCATGTCGTGCAGGGGGCCGCCGATGGAGTGGCAGGCGGCGCACTGGCCGCGAAAGATCTCGCGGCCTGCGGCCATGGCGTTTTCAGGAGTGATCTCCTGATTCTGGTTCCACCCCGAGGTCTTCAGGAATCCTTCGGCGGCGATGGCCTCCTCGGTGCCGGCCAGGATGGCGTTGGAATACATGTAGCCGTGGATCAGGTACGGTCTGCGTCCGGCCTCGCGCATGGTTTCAAAGCAGCCCATGTAGGCCAGGCCGATGACGAGCAGGACCAGGGCCATGGGGCGCTTGACGACCGCCGGCATGCGTACGGCCATGATCAGTCCGCCGGCGAAGAGGACGATCGAAATCCACAAAAAGCCCGTCAGGTACGGAGCGATCTCCGGGTTGGCGCCCAGGATCATGGCCTGCGGCCCTTCGGGCAGGGCGCTTATGTACCACCAGCCCGAAAGCAGCAGGAAGGCGAAGGGAGCCAGAAGCCAGGTCGCGCAGTAGCGGACCAGGGTTTCGCGGGTATGCGGGTCCTTTTCCCAGGTGGCGGTGACAAAGCCGTAGAGCCCGGCCAGGATCATGGCGATGAAGGTTCTGAAGGCCAGCGCCGGCCAGAAGGAGGGATTGAAGAGTCCGTCCCAGATGTTTCTGGTCTCCAGCCAGTCCCCGGGCGTGAGCATGAAGCCGATGATGCCGTTGATCATGAACAGCGACATCCAGCCGAAGAAGAAATAGAGCCAGCCGATGGCCAGGTGGTTGCGCCGCCCCATTTTTCCGAAGGTGTAGAAATAGATGAACAGGGATACGATCTCGCCCAGGAAGAAGACCCATTCGATGGCCCAGGCGAAGACGAAGGTGTGGATGAGCGTGATCGTGGCTGCGGGGGCGACCAGGGAGATGATGAACCAGATGCCCACGCCGGTGATTCCGCCCAGGACCATGGTCACCAGCAGGAAGAATTTGGTGTGCCGCTTGGTGTAGTCGAGGATGGGCTGGGAGTTTCGGCGGTAGCCGAGGTGTTCGGTCAGGACGAGGAAGAGTCCGCCGCCCACGGCGAAATGGGCGATGTAGACATGGAATACGGCGATGAGCGCGATGAGCAGGCCGCCGCCGGCCCAGTGGAGTTCCCAGATTGGAAAGTTCATGAACGCACCTCCGAATCCTTGGCGGCGGCGCGGAGCATCCAGGCAACGACGCACAGCCCGGCCGCCAGGGTCAGGACGAAAAGGACAAGCGGAAGATATTCACCGGTCACGACGCGGTCGTTGACCTGGAAATACGGGGCCAGATAGGCGTCCCGCACCATGTCGCGCAGCAGGATCATGAGGGTGATGGTGGTCACGGACAGGACCGCCGTGGTGTTCACGTTGTAGCTCAGCGCGTTGCTGATGCTGAAGATGCCCAGGCTCGCGCTGACCGCGAAGATCAGGGTGTGCGGCAGCGATCCGCCCAGCAACAGGTGCTTGACGGGTTCCGGCAGGGCGGAGAGGAACCACAGGCCCAGCGCCATCTGGACCATGGTCGAGAACGCGTACCAGTTCACGCCGTGCCGCACCCAGCGCTGCGCCCCGGGATCGGTCTTGACCTTGCGCTTGTAGAACAGCGCCAGCGCGAGGCCCGCCAGGGCGGTGGAGGAGGCGACGATGTGCAGATAGCGCGGCAGCACGGTCGGGTCGCTCAGGTTGAGCAGCGTGCCCCAGGGATTTTCGAAATAGGCGCTCCAGCTTGCGGGGCTGAGCATGAGTGTCATGTTGTTGGTGAAGATGAAGGCGGTGACCAGGAGACAGACGGTGGTCAGGGCGATGAAGAATGTGCGCAGGCTGCCCAGGGGCACGTAGCGGAAATCGTAGATGTAGGCGCTTCCGTAGGCCACGATGACCAGTCCCACCACCCCCAGCCAGTATACGGCCATGAGCACGCTGCTGGTGTAGAGGAACTGCCCGTACAGGACCTGCATGAAGAGCAGGGGCGCCACGCCGAAGTTGACGGCGAAGGCGATGGTGAAGGGCAGCTTGGTGGAAATTGATTTGGTCAGGGGCTCCGTCTCGGCCTTGCCGCGCAGATGGTGGACCAGGGCGATGATGGACGCGCCGAGCATGACGTTCATGACCAGAATGTGGACAATGAAGGTCAGCACCTGAAAGAGGTAGAACCACCCCCATTCCACCGGGATGGGGAGGGCTTGCGGGATGAGACGGGTGGGATCCATGTGCTTCTCCGTTGATTGGGTGTGGTGCTTGCGGGGAACCCTGGTACTATGAAGACGTTGTCTATCCGATTCACGGTTTGGCGTCAAAAGTTGCCGCGTAAAAAACGCGCTGTTTTCAAGAACCGCGCTATGCGCTTTAGCCATCCTCCATGCGTTCTTTCCTCAGCAGCTCCACGAAGCGTTCCGCCGGCACGGGGGGTGAAAAAAGATAGCCCTGTCCGAGCTTGCACCCCAGCGACTTGAGCAGCCGGTGGTGCTCCTGCGTCTCGATGCCTTCGGCCAGGGGCGTGATGTCCAGGCTGGCTGCGATGCCGAGCATGGCGCGCACGAGGGCCAGCGCGGAGTGGTCGGGCAGGTTTTTGACAAAGGACTTGTCGATCTTCAGGACGTCGAAGGACAGGGTGTGCACGTAGGACAGCGACGAGTAGCCGGTGCCGAAGTCGTCCAGGGCGCTCGAGACGCCCAGCCTGTCGATGGCTTCGAGGGTGGCGCGCACCTGGTCGATGTTTTCCATGTACACGGTCTCGGTGACTTCGAGGGCCAGCTGGTCGGGAGGAAGCGCGCTTTCATCCAGCACGACCCGCACTTCTTCGGGCAGGTTCCCGCGCTGGAAATGGCGGGCGGAGATGTTGCAGGACACGCGCAGCCTGCCAAGCCCCTGCTCGTCCCATTCCCGGGCCTGGCGGCAGGCCTGGGCCATGATGTCCAGATCGATGTCCGTGATCAGATTGGTCTGCTCCGCCACGGGAATGAAATCCAGGGGAGAGACGAGGCTGCCGTCGGGCCTGCGCCAGCGGGCCAGGGCTTCGGCGCCGACGATCCGGCCGCTGTCCAGGTCGATGACCGGCTGGAAGAAGGCGACAATTTCTCCGCTGTCCAGGGCCAGGCGCAGCTGCCTCTCGATTTCCATCCGGCGCTGGGCCTTCAGGGTCAGCTCCGGGGAATGAAAGCGGTAGATGTTCTTGCCGGAGTTTTTCGACTGATACATGGCCAGGTCCGCGCACCGGACCAGCTGGCCGGACGTGTCCCCGTCCCCGGGAAAGAGCGCCACGCCGACGCTCACGCTCAGGTATGTTTCGGAATCTCCGAACTGAAAGGGCGCGGCCAGGGCGTCGATGAGCTTTTGGGCCAGCTGCGCGTATTCGTCCTTGGAGCGGTTGGCCTCGGAAACGACGATGAACTCGTCGCCGCCCAGACGACCGACCAGTTCGGAGGTTTTGAGGATGGACACAAGCCGCTGCCCGGCCTCCATGAGCATGATGTCGCCCACGGCGTGCCCCCAGGAATCGTTGATGACCTTGAAGTCGTCGAGATCGAGCAGGAACACGGCCAGGCTGCCGGTCTCGGGGGGCAGGCCCTGCACCGTGCGGTCCAGCCTCTCCATGGCGCTGAGGCGGTTGGGCAGGCCGGTCAGGGTGTCCGTGTAGGCGAGCTCGTGCAGCTTCCTTTCCGCGTTCTTGATGTCGCTGATGTCGACCAGGAAGGCGATGGACTGTTGCGAGTTGGGGATGACGGCCACGGTCAGCCGGACATGGCGCGTCTCGCCGGAGGTGTTGATGAGGCGCGCCTCGTAGGTCCTGGGCGCCGAATTCTCGTCCTGGCGTCGCAGGGCGTGGTAGCGCAGCATTCTCTGCACGTCGTCGGGATGGAAGAACCGGGTCCAGGACGGGGTCTGGCGCATGTCCTGCTCCGTGATGCCGGCGAGGTGGAGGAACTCGGTGTTGGCGACGGCCAGGGTGGTGTCCTCGTTGATGAGGATGCCCGGCGTGCCGGTGTTCATGAATATGGCCCGGTAGCGCTCCTCGGATTCCTGCAGGAGACGGCGCGTGCGCTCGATTTCCCGGATGTCCAGGAACGTTTCGAGCACGAAGCCCTGCCCGTCCCGGGTGACAATGGTGGCGGACTTGAGGATGTCGATTTCCTGCCCGCCTTCCGCGAGCAGCACGCGCCTGGAATTGTCGCAGGACTGGCCCAGGTCGCATACCGGGCATTTGCCGACTTCGGCGGCGCAGACGAACTTGTGGCAGACCTTGCCCAGAATGTCCTTTTCAGGACGTCCGATGAGCGAGCAGGCGTAAGGGTTGACGCTGACGATGACGTTGTCGTCCATGCGGATGAGCATCACGCCGACCTTGAGCGCCCCCATGATCTCCTGCAGAAAACGCTCGTTGTCGCGAATGGACGTGAAGGCGCTGTCCACCAGGTTCGAAAGCTGGTCTATTTCATCGCACTCCTGGTCGATCCGGCAGAGCTGCGCGTCCGGCGAGTCGCGTCGGACCCTGGCGCTCAAGTCCGAAAGTCGCGAGAGAATCCGTTTTTCAAGAAAGCCGATGCTGCTGAAAAAGCCCACGAACCCGAAAACCAGAACCACGGCCAGGGTGGTCTTCATGATCGTGTTCGCCATGGCCGACACTTCCCTGGGCGCGTTGGCGATCAGGGCTATCGGCGCACCCCCGGCGGCGTCGGGGAGCAGCAGCCCGCTCCAGATGGTGGCGCGCTCGGGCGTCACCAGCGCCTCGTTCATGGCTTTTTCCGAGCGCAGGGCGAGCATGGCTTGCGGCAGTTCCGGCGCGTCCGCCACATGGATCTGCAGCGCCAGTTCGGTGCGCTGGGTGATTTTTTCGACGTAGGCCTCGTCGATCTCCTGGATCATCCACAGTCGCCCCCGGGACGGGCCGGTCTGCTGGGATGTCAGAACCGTGCGGCTGGCTGTCATCCACAACGAGCCCGCGATGTTGACCACGGCCGGTCGGCCGCTGAACAGGTCGTCCTGCCCATGGGAGAGGCTTGTTTTGCGTATGTAGTCGAGCAGGGCCTCCTTGGGAGGCTCAAGCTCCTCGCCGCCGCGGGGCATGTAGGAGGCGTGCAGGATTTCTCCCCGGGCGCCGACGAAGGCGATGGCGCTCAAATCCTGATTGCGGAACACGTCGGGGGTGATGTTGCTGTCGACGTAATCGGCCGACAGCGTCGTCATGAATTCGTAGGTGTCGTCCCACCAGGACCAGTCCTTGACCAGGTTGTCGATGCGGATCATGTCCTGCTGCAACGAATTACGCGCGCGGCGCACGTTGGCGGCGGCCAGCTCCTGTTCGAAGGAGTCGAGCCGTTGGGTGATGACCAGGCTGATGATGAGCATGCAGCTCAGCCCCATGGCCACGAATATGAAGGTCAGAGCCATGATGGCCCGGGCACGCAGGGTGGTGAGGAGCTTCTTTGGCATGTACGGCCTTATAGGTATGAACCCTGCTCAATGCAAACCAAAAAACGTATGCTCGGGGTATGAAGAGGTGGTATTGACTGTGGGGGCGTCGATTCAGGCGTGGCTTGCGCCGTGGCCGCCCATCGGGGCGTCGGGAATCGACGAGGAAAACAAAAAGCCCCGGGCGCGCGGCCCGGGGCTTGATGCATGAAAAGTGGCGTCCCCAAGGGGATTTGAACCCCTGTTATCGGCGTGAAAGGCCGGTGTCCTGGACCTAGCTAGACGATGGGGACAGGTGGCTGGGCGACTTAGATTCGAACTAAGATTGACGGAGTCAGAGTCCGCTGTCCTGCCGTTGAACGATCGCCCAACACAAAAAAAGTGGCGTCCCCAAGGGGATTTGAACCCCTGTTATCGGCGTGAAAGGCCGGTGTCCTGGACCTAGCTAGACGATGGGGACGCATGATTTGCGTCGATGAAAAAAAGTGGCGTCCCCAAGGGGGTTTGAACCCCTGTTAGCGGCGTGAGAGGCCGCCGTCCTAGGCCACTAGACGATGGGGACGCACAATCTTTGGTGGGCCGTGAAGGGATCGAACCTTCGACTCTCTGCTTAAAAGGCAGATACTCTACCGTCTGAGTTAACGGCCCGTAAAGAGAAGACGCTTCTATAGGCGGGTATCCACCTTGTCAAGCCGGAAAGTCAGGCTTTTTTCAATTCGATTTTTTCCAGACCGTTCATGTACGGACGCAGGACTTCCGGTATCACGACGGACCCGTCGGACTGCTGGTAATTCTCCAGGATGGCGACCATGGTCCGGCCCACGGCCAGGCCCGAGCCGTTCAGGGTGTGGACCAGACGGCTCTTCTTGGAGTCGCCGGGCTTGAAGCGTATGCCCGCCCGGCGGGCCTGGAAATCCTCGAAGTTGGAGCAGGACGAGATCTCGCGGTACTTGTCCTGACCGGGCAGCCAGACCTCGATGTCGTAGGTCTTGGCCGAGGAGAAGCCCAGGTCGCCGGCGCAGAGCGTGACCACGCGATAGTGCAGGCCGAGCTTTTGCAGGATGCTTTCGGCGTGGCCGAGAAGCTTTTCCAGTTCATCATAGGATGTGTCGGGGTGGACAAAGCGCACCAGTTCCACCTTGTCGAACTGGTGCTGGCGGATCATGCCCTTGGTGTCCTTGCCGTAGGAGCCCGCCTCGGATCGGAAGCAGGCCGTGTAGGCGCAGTGGGCGATGGGCAGCTGGGATTCGGCCAGGGTCGTGTCGCGGTAGATGTTGGTCACCGGGACTTCGGCCGTGGGGATGAGGTAGTAGCTGGTGTTTTCGAGGTGGAAGAGGTCTTCCTCGAATTTGGGGAGCTGGCCCGTGCCCATGAGGCTCTCGCGGTTGACGATGACCGGGGGCATGACCTCGTCGTAGCCGTTCTCCGTGGTCTGCACGTCGAGCATGAAGCTGATCAGCGCCCGTTCAAGTTTCGCGGCCCAGCCCTTCAAGACCACGAAACGGCTGCCCGTGATCTTGGCCGCGGTCTCGAAATCGAGCCCGCCCAGCGCCGTGCCCAGCTCCCAGTGTTCCTTGGGGGGGAAGTTCAGGCTGGGTTTTCCGCCCCACGTGCGCACTTCCCGGTTGTCCGCCTCGTCCACTCCCTCGGGCACGGAGGCGTGCGGAACGTTGGGGATGGACATGACCCACTCGGAAGTCTGCTGGTCGATGGTCTTGAGCTCCTCGTCCAGGGCCTTGACGCGGGCCGACACGACGCCCATCTCGGCCAGAAGCGACTCGGCGTTTTCGCCGGATTTTTTCAGGCGGGCCATTTCGCCGGAAGCCTGGTTGCGGCGGGCTTTGAGCTCCTCGGTCTCAAGGAGCAGGTCGCGCCGTTTCTGGTCGATGGCCAGGAATTCGCCGAGGTCCAGCTTGCTGCGGCGCTTGCGCAAGGCGTCTTTGACCTCGTCAGGGTTTGAGCGGATAAATTTGATGTCGAGCATACATTGTCCTTGTCGCGGTGGTGCGTTGAGTCTTTGAAAGGGCGCGTGAACGCCGGTATCAACCAGAAATCATAGCCTGCCTCTCCTCGAATCACAAGCCGCGCGGGTTGACGGGAGTTGGATTTTTTTTGTTTCGGTCCCTTGACTTCACTGCGGCAGGGATTATTTGGGCCTCTGTCTTGCGTGGAACTGGTGGTGTGTTTTCAGTTCCGCGTTTTGGCACTCCAGCTTGCCGAGTGCCAAAAAAATTATCTACACGGAAGAAATTCTTAAACATCTTGGAGGAAAAACATGAAACTCAGACCACTGCACGACCGTATTCTGGTCAAGCGTCTCGAAGAGGAGCAGGTAACCAAGGGCGGCATCATCATCCCCGATTCCGCGAAGGAAAAGCCCATCAAGGGTGAAGTGGTTGCCGCCGGTCCCGGCAAGGTCGCCGATGACGGAAAGCAGATCCCCATGGGCGTCAAGACCGGCGACAAGGTGATCTTCAACAAGTACGCCGGCACCG
>JAEWKZ010000018.1 GCA_023393525.1 Pseudomonadota bacterium
TTGTCAAAACGAGGACCAGTGCGAAAGGTCCGAAGAGCAATCCCCAGAAAAACCACGGGCCAGACGGCAAGCCCTTCCCGCCAGCAATCATAGAGCAGACGACTCCGAACATTATCCACAAAAATACCAGGCCCATCGCAATTCCCTCCTTTTCAAGCCCGCCCGCTACCACAGTTCAAAGCGTTAATCAGCAACTTTTCTTTGCATGGATTCAATATAGGTCTGGTATGATGGTGGACGGCCTTTTTGTCGTCATCTGGGCGCACATGGCCAGGAAGATCTGCCGACGGTGAAAAGCCAGTTTCCGGGGGATAAATTCGGCAAAGGTTGGGTTTATAGTTGGGTATATGTTATAAAGCGCTTGAATTTATAGTAATTTCCATGACCATGCCGGTCATGGATGGGCTGGAAGCCAGTCGCCGTATCCGGACCATGGAGAAGTACAGGGATTTACCCATCATCGCCATGACCGCCAATGCCATGAAGGGTGATCGAGAGGCTTGTCTGGATGCGGGAATGAACGACCATCTGGCCAAGCCCATCGACGTCGCTGAGTTTTTCGCGGTTCTGCGGCGCTGTGTCCGATGTGAAGACGCCGGCCGCGCACGGTAAGGTTTTATGCGAACGGTCTTTTGTATTTCTATGTCACTGTTTTTTAAGATGAAAATAGGGTTTTTCATGCGTTTTTTTAGCCAGGAATACATACGGATAATTATATTTTAAATGTGAATATACGATGATCTGTGGATTCAATTATGTGCACATTGTACAGTATTGATATTGAAAGTTTCTTCTCATCTCATCATATTGTGCATTTCTTGTGATAGTTGTTGCCAAGAAACAATCACGGATACGAATTGTTGTTTTTCATGGTGGGATGTATTTTTAATGCATGTATTTGCTTATTATGATTCAGTAATATTTTTAACTCATTAAAAATTTGCAGTTTTCACATATGTCGTGTTTTCATTTTGAAAAACGAAGTAGCGTTTTTTTCGAACATTTTTTCTGTAACGTAATAATTTTCTCGACCGATTGTTTTACTCGATTTTTCTTAAATATTACGGAGGAGGAGTCTCATGGCCTGGAGAGCAGTTAGGAACACGTTGATTTTTTTGTTCATGATAATGCTTGTGATATGCGTCTCGCCGGCCCTGGTCCGGGCGAAAGATGGATCGGGAGGCGGTGTCGGAGCGGCTCCTGCTGTTTCCGGATCCGAGAATGTGGACTCCATATTGAACAAGGCCACTTCGGAAAACGGGGTTTCGCTTCAAACGGCCATTCAGTCCGCCATGGACACCAATCCGACTTTTCTGAGTCGCAAACATGCGTATTCTTCCTCGCACGAAGCGTATCTGAAATCGTTCGGGGCCTTGCTGCCGCAGGTCAATGCCATTGCCAGTGGTGGGTATCAGGTCATTCAGAACGATACGACCAGCGCCCTCTATGACGACAAACTGGGCGAGGGCTGGACCAATGACATGAGGGTGGTCATGACCCAGTTGCTTTTCGACGGAGGCGTGACCAGTTCCAAGGTGGAAGCGGACAAGTTCCACTCGCAGTCCAGGAGGGAAGAGCTTTTCAACACGGCCGAGGACGTCGGGTTGACCGCGACACAGTATTTCATGGAAGTCATCCGCAACCGGGCCTTGATTGATTTGTGCGAGAACAACATCGCCGAGCACGAAAAAATTCTCGAACTTACCCGCATTCGATTGAACAGCGGCGGCGGAACGCAGGTCGACGTGAACCAGGCCGAGGCTTCTCTTGAAGAGGCGAAATCGAGGCTGGTACAGGCACGGCAGGGCCTTGAAGACGCCGAGGCGGGATACCTGAAGGTTTTCGGCAGCAAGGCGGAACATTTGGCCATGCCAGAAAGACCGAAGCAGGCGATTCCTCCGACTCTTGAAGAAGGGATTGCCCTCGCCATGGATAACAACCGCGCCCTCAAAGCCGCGCACTTGGCCATAAAGCAAAAGGAAAAGGAATCTGAATCAGCGAAGGGGCTGCACCTGCCTCGGCTGTACGCCAAGGTTGCAGGGGGGCATTCCGACAATACTGGAGGGTACGAGCAGAATTACCATGACGTATCGGCCATGCTGCAAATGTCTTTCAATTTGTACAGCGGCGGCTCCCTCTCGGCCGCGATCAGGGAGGCGAAAAGCGAGCTGTCCAAATCCGTGCAGGATGCCGAAGAAGTCCGCCGCGAGGTGGAAAATAATGTCAGAACCGCCTACAGCTTCCACCATGCGACCTGGAAGCTGCTGCCGATTTTGCGCGACCTGACCGACGAGAATGCCGACATCGTCGTCAGTTATGCGGATCAGTTCCGCATGGGCAAGAGATCCCTTCTCGACCTTGTGTCCGCGCAGAAGAGTCTGTTCAGCTCCCAGCAGGTATATCTGAACGCCCAGGCGGCTCATACGTTCTCGTATTACCGGATTTGCATGCCCATCGCGACCCTCATGAACACTCTGGGCGTGAGCGTCGATGTTCCTGAGCTGAACTAGTCTTAACTCGCAAGCGGCCAATGCGTTTTTGAATCAAGCGGAAAACGGTGCGCTTCCCGGAATGAGAGGCACCGTTTTCCGTTTTTGTCGCATGGCATGCTTTCAGGATGCGTGCTCTCCAAGAAATGCCCATGGAAGAAATGGACGTGAAAACGGTAGAGGTTCGAACAGATATCCATCGCCGGATCAAGGAGCTGCGTGAACGTGCGACCGTTCGGCCCGGCGACGCCTTGGCCTGGCAGCATCTCGGATTCGCCTTGCACCAATCCTGCGAGCACGAGGAAGCCGCGCGGGCCTTTGAGCGCGCCGCCTCCCTCAATGCTTCGGAGCGGGTCCAGGCCGTTCCCCATGCCCTGTCCCTGAGCGCCCTGGGCCGACACGAGGACGCCATCGCCATTCTGCGTCCCTTGCAGGCCAAAAAATGCAAGGATTTCGAACTGGCCAACCTTCTTGGCGTGCTGCTCAAGCGCGCGGGTCGGTTCAGTCAGGCTCTCAGGATGTTCGATCTGGCGCGTGGGTTGCGCCCCGGAAATGTTTCGGCCTGGGTGAACATGGGCAACACGCACCAGGTCATGGGCAACAACAAAGCGGCGGCCGACGCGTTCGGGCAGGCCGCGCGCCTGAAGCCGGCCGACGCTGAACTGTGGCGGCTCTATGGGTTGGCCCTGTTTCGGCGGGGTCTGCACGACGAGGCCTGCCGCAGTCTGGCCAGGGCCGCGTCCCTGGCTCCGGGAGATTCGAAGACGTTCGCCTGCCGCACGGATCTGCTCCTGAGGCTGGGCAGAAAGGACGAGGCCGTGGCGGCCATCGCGCGGTTCCGAACCGAGCGTCCGGGTGACCACGAAGCCACCGTCGCGCTCGCCCGCATGCGCCATAAAGACGGGCGGACCGACGAGGCCAGGACTCTTCTGGCGGAGGTGCTGGCTATCGATTCCGGACATGTGCCAGCCAATCTGCTCCTGGCGCAGACCTGCGGCGACGGGACTGCCGAAAGCAGCCGCCGCATGGCCAACGACGCCTTGCGGCGCGCCCTGGCCGCCAACCCCGATGCATGGCAGGTCGCCGAAAGGCTCGTCGACAGCCTTTCGCGCAGCCGCTACGGGAGCGAGGCGGAGCATCTGGAAGCCGCCTACGTCGTCGCCTGCGACCTGCAGGACAGGCACCCCGAGAGGCGGCTTGAGACCGCACGCACGCTGCGCACGGTCTTTACGCGTTTGCTGGACATGGAGCGCATGGCGGCAACTGGCCGGCTCGGCGAGATTCTGCCGGTCTGGCAGGCGCAAGGCAAGATCGCGGCGGTGCATTACGAGCTTGGCCAGGTCCAAAGCATGGAGGACAGGGTTATGCTCGTGGAGTGGCACCGGCAGTGGGGACGCGGGGTCATAAGTGGCGTCAGGCCCGTCACGCCTGCGGCCATTCCCGCCGTGGCTTCACGGCGCAAGCTGCGCGTCGGATTCATGTCCAGCGACCTGCGCAACCATCCGGTCGGCTATTTCGCCTATCCGCTGCTGTCACGCTACGACCGGGACCGGTTCGACGTCTATTGCTACTCCTTTTACGAGGGATCGCCCTCGCCCGCGCAAGCCCAGATTGGAAAACAGGTGACGGGCTACCGCTGGTGGCCGGGGCGCGCCAGCGAGCAGGTGGCCGAAGGCATCGCCGCTGACAACCTCGACATCCTTTTCGAGCTGGGCGGTTCCACGGCCATGAACAAGCTCGACGTCATGGCCTACCGTCCGGCCCGCATCGGGGCGAGCTGGCTGGGCTACCCCCATTCCGCCGGCCTGGAGACCATCGATTACATCGTGGTGGACCCCTACATCCTTCCGTCCGATCCGCGCCTGCTCATCGAGCGGCCCTTCGAACTGCCCGAAACCTGGGTCGTGGTGGGGCGCAACAACTTCTCCGACGTTGCCATCGAGGACGGGCTTCCCGAGGACCGGCGCGGCCGCCTGGCTTTTGGCACGGCCAACAACCCCTACAAGATCACCGAGGCCTGTCTCGACTGCTGGGCCGCTGTGCTGCGCCGGGTGCCGGGCTCGCATTTCCTTTTCCTGCGGCCCGAGGCCGCGACGGCAAGTTTCAGGGCCAACGCGCGGGCGGCCTTCGCGGCCCGGAACGTGGACCCGGATCGCCTCGATTTCATCGGCGTGCGCGGCACGCATTTGCCGCACTACAACAAGATCGACATCGCCCTGGACAGCCTGCCCCATGTCGGCGGCACCACGACCTGCGAAGCCCTGTGGATGGGCGTGCCCACGATCAGCCTGGTCGGTCCCGGATTTGCCGAGCGTCTGTCCTACTCGAACCTTTCCAACGCAGGCCTGGGCGATCTGGCCGTGTTCAGTTTTGATGAGTACGTGGACCGGGCGGCCATGCTGGCAAAGGACAGGACCCGGCGGCTGGCCCTGCGCCACGGCTTGCGCGACATGATCGCGGCCAACCCGCTGGGGCAGGCCGACCGCTTTGTCCAAAATTTTTATCGCAAGATCGAGGAGGTGGTCCTGTCGTGAAAGCAGTCATCCTGGCCGGCGGGCGCGGCACGCGCCTGTCCGAGGAAACCTGCGTCCGGCCCAAGCCCATGGTCGAGATCGGGGGACGGCCCATCCTGTGGCACATCATGAAGATCTACGCCGCCCACGGCGTGCGCGATTTTATCATCTGCCTCGGCTACCGGGGCTGGCAGATCAAGGAGTATTTCCTCAATTACGCCTTGCACGCCTCGGATATCGTGGTGGACCTCGCCAGCCGTCAGGTGGAGGTCTTGCGCCCCGCCGAGGACTCCTGGCGCATCAGTCTCGTCGATACGGGGGAAAACACCCAGACCGGCGGGCGGTTGCGGCGCGTCGGACATCTGCTGGCGGGGGAGGACGCCTTCTGCATGACGTACGGCGACGGCGTGGCGAATGTGGACATACGCACGCTCATCGACTTCCATCGTCGCCATGGCCGCGCGGCGACAGTCACCGCCGTGTCCCCGCCCGGCCGTTTCGGCTCCCTGGCCAGGGACGGGTCGCGGGTCAGCGCCTTTGTCGAAAAGCCCAACGGCGACGGCGGAAGCATCAATGGCGGCTTTTTCGTTCTTTCGCCGCAGGTGCTGACCCGCATTGCTGGAGACGACACCGTATGGGAGGAGGAGCCGCTGCGCGGCCTGGCCCGCGACGGCGAACTGCACGCCTACGAACACCACGGGTTCTGGCAGCCCATGGACACGTTGCGGGACCGGGACAGGCTGGAGCGCCTCTGGGCCGAGGGCGAGGCGCCCTGGAGAAACTGGTGAACGCGCTTTCCGCCGGGTTCTGGAGCGGGCGACGCGTCCTGGTCACGGGTCACACCGGATTCAAGGGCGCCTGGCTCTGCCTCATGCTGCATGCCCTCGGCGCGGAAATATCCGGGCTCTCCCAGCCCCCGGCCCGGTGCTCGGCCTATGATCTGCTGGTCGTGTCCGCAAGGATGCGGCATTCATATCTGGCTGACATCCGTGAGCCGGAAGTGGTGGAGGAAATCGTGCGCGGCGTGCGCCCCGAGGTCGTCTTTCATCTGGCCGCGCAAGCCCTGGTGGGAGAGGGATACCGCGATCCATGCGGCACCTTCGCCACCAACGGGACAGGCACGGCCCATCTGCTGCAGGCGCTGCGCGGTCAACACGACATCGCGGCGGCGGTGATCGTCACCTCGGACAAGGTGTATCGCAACGACAACACGGGGCGGCCCTTTCGGGAAAGCGATCCGCTGGGCGGCGTCGATCCCTACAGCGCTTCCAAGGCCGCTGCCGAACTGGCCGTCACGGCCTGGCGCCATTCCTACACGGGCGAGATGCCGCCCATGGCCACAGCCCGCGCCGGCAACGTCATCGGCGGCGGGGATTTCGCCCTTGAGCGCCTGGTGCCGGATCTGGTTCGGGCCGAGAGAAGCGGCAGGCCCCTTGTGGTGCGCAGTCCCGACGCCACGCGCCCGTTCCAGCATGTGCTGGACGTGCTGCGCGGCTATCTGCTGCTGGCCCAGGCCCTGGCCGAAGGTTCCCCGGTACCGGAGGCCCTCAACTTCGGCCCGTGGGATGCCGAGTTGCGGGTGCGGGATCTGATTTGTCATTGGGAGGCCGCGACGGGGCAAGCGGTGCGCTGGGAAACCGCAAGCGCTTCCGTCATTGCCGAACAGCGGCGGTTGGCCCTGGACAGCGGTCTCGCGCGAAGCGTTTTGGAATGGGCGCCCTGTTACGACACGCCAGACGCCATCGCCAGGACAGCGCAGTGGTATTCTGCCTGGACCAGGGGAGTGGACATGCGCGCCTACTCGGAAAACGAGGTCGAGGAAGCGCTGTCCTGCTCGGCAACGCAGGCGCAGTCATGAGAAACGAAGCGCGTCCCGTGGCAGCCTGCCGTTCGTGCGGCGGAACCCTTGGCATCACTTTTTGCGATCTGGGCCGGATGCCCCTGGCCAATTCCTACCTGCCCCCCGGCGCGGATCTTGAGGCCGAGCCGAGCTTTCCGCTCAAGGCCGTGGTCTGCGACGAGTGCCGCATGGTGCAGCTTGACACCGTTGTCGATGCGGAAGGAATCTTTTCGGACTACGCCTATTTTTCCTCGACGTCCGAGTCCTGGCTTGAGCACGCCCGTTGCTACTCTGCGGAAATGATGCGGCGGCTCGGGCTGAACGGTCGGAGTCTGGTGATCGAGGCGGCCAGCAACGACGGCTATCTGCTGCGCAATTTCGTGGCTGCGGGCGTGCCCTGCCTGGGCGTGGAACCTGCCGCCAATATCGCAAGCCTGGCGCGGGAGAGCGGGGTGCCGACGGAAACCGCCTTCCTCGGCGCAAACAGCGCGGAGGACCTGCTGGCGCGGCTGGGACGGCATGCCGATCTGGTCATTGCCAACAACGTGCTCGCGCATGTGCCCGATGTGAACGATTTTGTCGCCGGTCTGGCGCGATTGGCCGGACCGCAAGGGATGGTTTCCATCGAGGCCCCGCATCTGTTGCGCATGGCCGACGGGGTGCAATTCGATACCATCTATCACGAGCATTACGCCTATTGGTCGTTTCTGGCCATGGAGCGGCTGCTCGCGAGGCATGGGCTGCACGTGGCCCATGTCGAGGAATTGCTCACGCACGGAGGATCGCTGCGGGTTCTGGCCCGTTCATGTCGCGCAGCCTCCGCCCCCGCATCGGTGCGAACGCTGCGCGACCTGGAGTTTCGGCGGGGGCTTTGCGACGACGCGTTCTACAGGGGCTTTGACCAACGCGTCCGGCTCGTGCTGGATGATTTCCGAAGATGGATGTCCCAGAGCCGGGAGATAGGGCGCCGTGTCGCGGCGTATGGCGCGGCGGCCAAGGGCAACACCTTTCTGAACGCGGCAGGAGTGGAGGCGGATTTCATCCTGGCCGTGGCCGATCGCAACCCGGTCAAGCAGGGCCGGCTTTTGCCCGGCAGCCACATCCCGGTGGTTTCTCCCGAGGAGCTTCTGGCCCTGGCTCCGGACGACATCCTGATCCTGCCCTGGAACATCGCCGGTGAAATCGTGAAGAGTCTGCGCGGCGCGGGATTCCGTGGCCGCTTGCTGACCGCCGTGCCCCGCATGGAGGTGCGCTGATGCGCATCCTGCCGACACCTATCGGCGGACTCCTTCAGATTGAAGGAGAGGCAAAGCGTGATGCAAGGGGCTTTTTTCTGCGTACCTGGTGCCGGGAGGAGTTCCTGGCCGCAGGCATCGATTTTTCTCCCGTGCAGACGAGTCTTTCGGCGAATATCCGCCGTCATACTTTGCGCGGCATGCATTACCAGGTTTCACCCGCCCGCGAGCGCAAGCTGGTCCGCTGCCTGCACGGCCGCATCCTCGATGTGGTGGTCGATCTGCGGGAAAGCTCGCCCACGCGCTTGCGGCACTGGTCGGTCACCCTGTGTTCCGATGCGGGCAACGCCCTCTTTATTCCCGAAGGCTGCGCCCACGGTTTCATGACCCTGACCGACGGGGCGCTGGTCGAATACATGATGGACACTCCTCACGCCCCGGAGCACGCGCGCGGACTGCGCTGGGACGACCCGGCCCTGGGGCTGCCGTGGCCGGCCAGACCGGTGGTGATTTCCCTGCGTGACCGCAGTTGGCCCGGCCATGTCTGAACGGGTGCTGGTCACCGGAGGAAGCGGCTTCGTGGGGCTGCCTCTCGTGGAGGCACTGGCCGCGGGGGGGATGCGGGTAGAGGCTCTGGGATGCCGGAATGTCGGGCCCGAACAGCCCGGCGTGCGCTGGCACCGGGTGGATCTGCATCACGCCGGGGATGTCCGCCTCCTGCTGCGCGAGCTGCGGCCCGCTGTGCTGGTGCACTGCGCCTGGTACGGGGAGCATGGCCGGTTCTGGTCCGCGCCGGATAATCGGGTTTGGCTGGAAGTCTCCTCCGAACTGGCGATGCGGTTCTACGAGACGGGCGGACGGCGCTTCGTCGGCATCGGAACTTGCGCCGAATACGCGAGTCAGGATCTGAACGACAACATGCCCTGGCCCGAGAGCCGCAAAATTGATCCCTGCACCCTCTACGGCCAGTCCAAGGCCGAACTGTGGCGCAGACTCCTTGCCCTGGCCCAAAGGCGTCCGGGCGCCCAGGCGGCCTGGGCGCGCCTCTTTCATCTCTTCGGAGCAGGCGAACACCCGGAGCGGCTTGTTCCTTCCATCATTCGCTCCGTGCTCGCCGGTCGCGAGGCCTGTTGCGGGTCCGGGCGTCTGGTCCGCGATTTTTCAAGCGTCTGGTTTGTCGCCGGGGCGCTGGCCGCATTGGCCCGCTCCCGAGTGACAGGCCCCGTCAATATCGGCTGCGGACAACCCCGCTCCATCGCCGCCCTGTCCAGGATGGTCGCCCGGCTCGCCGGACGGCCCGACCTTCTGCGCCTGGGGGCCTTGCCGGACAGACCGGATGATGTCCCGGTCATGGTGGCCGACACCAAGCGCCTGCGGCTTGAAGTGGGGCATGAGCAGTGGCCAGTCATGGAAGACGATCTGCGGCGCTTGATTTCTCTTTATCGATTGCAAAACTCCTAGACTGCAACCGGTTCACGGCTGGACATCGACGTTTTCTGGGTGATGAGCGGTTTGTGTTTTCTGATTTGTTCACACTGAATATGATGGATATTTCAGAGTGATATAGTCCGCTTTGGTCCGCCGCTCTGAAACGCGCAACGCCGCATCGATATTTGCCGCGATCATCGCCAAACATTCCATCCGCGCTGATTTTCTTCTTTGTTTCAAAGAATTTTTCGGGACAGATAAAGGCAGGTTGCGGCACGAGCTTGCGCTTTCCTGTTCTGTTGAGTTATCTTCCACGATATCAAACAGGAGGTTTTTCGTATGCAATGGAAAAAAAGCGATTCCGGCGGCTGGAATCCTTACCTGGCCGGAGCCCTGGTGGGCGTGCTGGCCATCCTCTCGGCCTATGCCACCACCGTGTGGCTCGGAAAAACCAGCTACCTGGGAGCCTCGACCACCTTCGTGCGCGGCGCGGGCGTGATTGAACAACAGATCGCGCCTGAACACGTGCAGGCCAATGAGTATTACACCAAGCAAAAGGTGAAGATCGACTGGCAGTTCATGCTCGTGTTGGGCATATTCGTAGGCTCGCTTGCCGCCTCGTCCACGGACAAGAGTTTCAAGCTTGAAAGCGTTCCTCCGATTTGGGAAAAACGGTTTGGACCATCTGTTGGAAAACGCGCTCTCGGAGCTTTCCTGGGCGGCATAGTGGCCATGATGGGCGCCCGCATGGCCAGTGGTTGTCCCAGCGGCCATGGGCTCAGCGGCATGATGCAGCTTTCGGTCAGCGCTTTTGTGGCCCTGGCCATGTTTTTTGCGGTAGGCATAATCGTGGCTTCGATCATTTACGGCAGGAGGTCATGATGAGCACGGAACAAATCCTGGGACTGGCGACAGGCATCCTTTTTGGTTTTTTGCTGCAGAAGGGCCGTGTGCTGCGCTTTGAGAAGCAGATCGGGGCCATGCTGCTCAAAGACATGACGATTCTCAAGTTCATGCTCTCGGCCATCATCGTGGGCATGGTCGGGATTGCCGCGATGTCCGGCGCAGGCATGATCACCCTCAGCCACAAGGCCATGAACGTGGGCGCGATCCTTGTCGGCGGTGCCCTGTTCGGAGCGGGTTGGGCGGTCATGGGCTACTGCCCTGGAACCTCTGTGGGGGCCCTGGGCGAAGGGCGCTGGCACGCCGTTTTCGCCATCGCCGGCATGGTGGCGGGCGCGGCCATCTACGCGGAGCTGTATCCTTTTTTCAAGAGTACGGTGCTGGCCTGGGCGGACTTCGGCAAGATCGGACTGCCGGAAGCCCTTGGCGTCTCGCCCTGGGTCGTGATCATCGTGTTCATCTGCGTCGTGCTGGGGCTTTTCCGCTGGTTTGAGAGCAAGGGGTTGTAGGCGGTTTTGATCGGAAGTTGCGTTGCGGCGGTCAGCCCGGTGCCGCCATGGCCTTGAACTTCGTTACGGTTTTGTGATGTATTATCGCAGGTTGCGAACGTACAAAGCAAAGGCCCGCCTGCAGCAGCTCCAACTCCCCTCCTGCCAAGGAGGGGTGCCCGAAGGGCGGGGTGGTTGACTTCGCGTTGTGCGGTGGTCGGTCCGGTGCCGCCATGGCCTTGGAGTCCGCCGGAACTCCTTCTCCGGCCTCGTAGAGTTGAATCGTTGCGTGCAGGTCGTGAAAGCGGGGTTGTTAGTCAGGCAACGATTCAACAAACGATGCCTGGATCAGTCAGACAGCCGACGGCCCCCAAGACCATGACGGCACCGGGCCTTGAGCTTCGTTTGGGCTTTGTGAAGTATCATCGCAGGTTGGAAACGCACAAAGCAAAGGCCCGCCAGTAGCCGCTCCAACTCCCCTCCTGCCAAGGAGGGGTGCCCGAAGGGCGGGGTGGTTGGCTTCACGTTGTGCGGCAATCGGCCCGATGCCGCCATGGCCTTGGAGCCCGCCGGTACTCCTTCTCCGGCCTCGTAGAGTTGAATGGTTGGGTGCAGGTCGTGAAAGCGGGGTTGCCAGTCAGGCAACGATTCAACAAACGATGCCTGGACCAGTCAGACAGCCGGCGGCCCCCAAGACCATGACGGCACCGGGCCTTGAGCTTCGTTACGGAGTTTCGATGTGTGATCGAAGGTTCCAGACGCGCACAACTGAAAAAAGCGCCTCCGGCCGAGATTCGGCTGGAGGCGCTTGATGTTTTGTGGGCGTGTTCGTCTAGTACTTGATGGCGGAGAAGCGCATCAGCTTGTCCCACTGGTGGGTGGAGGTGATGCGGCGGATGGTGCCGGTCTTGCCGCGCAGGACCAGGGAGTGGGTGGTCGCGCCGGTGCCGCTGTAGGATACGCCGCCCAGGAACGTGCCGCCGGAGATGCCCGTGGCCGCGAAGAAGACATTGTCGTCGCGGATGAGGGTGTCCGTGGTCAGAATCTGGGTCAGGTCCAGACCGAAGTCGAGCACATTCTTGCGTTCGGATTCGGACTGGGGATCGAAGCGGGCCAGGATCTCCCCGCCCAGGGCCTTGATGGCGCAGGCCGCGAGCACCCCTTCGGGCGTGCCGCCGGTCCCGATCATCATGTCCACGTTGGACGAGGGGTCCACGGCCATGAGCGCCCCGGCCACGTCGCCGTCGGTGTGCAGCTGGATGCGTGCTCCGGCGGCCCGGATCTGACTGATAAGATCCTTGTGCCGGGGTTTGTCGAGAACAAAGACCACCAGGTCTTCGACCTTCTTGCCCAGGGCATTGGCCGTGACCAGGAGATTGTGGGCCACGGGCGCGTTCATGTCCACCGCGCCCCTTGCCGGGGCCGGGACCACGAGCTTTTGCATGTAATAGCTCGGGCCCGGGTTGAACATGGTCCCGGCCGGAGCCAGACCGACCACGGCGATGGCGTTGGGGCGGCCATAGGCCAAAAGGTTGGTGCCTTCCACCGGGTCCACCGCCACGTCCACGGCCGCGCCTCGGCCCGTGCCGATATGCTCGCCGTTGTAGAGCATGGGCGCTTCGTCCTTCTCGCCCTCGCCGATGACGATGCGGCCGTCGATATCAAGGGTGTTGAAGGACAGTCGCATGGCATCCACGGCCGCTCCGTCGCCTTCGTTCTTGGCGCCCTTGCCCAGCCAGCGGGCCGAGGCCAGGGCCGCGGCTTCCGTGACCCGGACCAGATCCATGGCCAGATTTCGTTGCGGGGCTTCCATGCTATTCCCTTATGAATTTGATCAGGTTGGCGGTGGTGAACCCGTATTTTTCCTTCAGCACGCCAGCCGGAGCCGAGGCCCCGAAGTGGTTGATGCCCCACACCTTTCCGTCCAGCCCGACGTATTTGTACCACAGGTCCGTGCGCCCGGCCTCGATGGCCACGCGGCGGGTGATGGAGCGGGGCATGACGGCTTCGCGGTACTCGGCGCTCTGCTCGTCGAAAAGCTCCATGCTGGGCACGGATACGACGCGGATTTTCAGTTCCGGACACGCCTCGGCCGCTTCCAGGGCCAGATGCACTTCCGAGCCCGAGGCCAGCAGCAGCATTTCCGGGGCCGCGCCTTCGGGGTCACGGACAACGTAGGCGCCCTTGGCCACATGGGCTTCCAGCGGCTGGGGCAGTTCCAGCACGGGCAAGCCCTGGCGGGTGAAGATGAGCACCGAGGGGCGGGATTTCTGCTTCAGGGCCACGGCCATGCAGGCCGCGCTTTCGCGGGCGTCCGCCGGGCGCAGCACCAGCAGGTTCGGGATCAGCCGCAGGGAGCTGACGTGCTCGATGGGCTGGTGGGTCGGGCCGTCCTCGCCGACGAAGAAGGAATCGTGGGTGAAAACGTGCAGCACGGGCAGGTGTTGCAGGGCGGACATGCGGATGGCGTTTCTTTCGTAGTCGGAGAAGACCAGGAAGGTCGCGCCGAAGGGAACGATGCCGCCGTGCAGGGCCAGGCCGTTCAGGATCGCGCCCATGGGAAACTCGCGCACGCCGAAGCACAGGTTGCGGCCCAGGGCATTGGTCGCGGCGTTGAAAATGCCTACGCTTTCCCGGAACTTGACGGTCTGGTTGGACGGATCGAGATCGGCCGAGCCGCCCATGAGCGTGGGCAACTGCTCCATCATGGCCCCGAGGCACGCGCCGAAAGCCTTGCGCGTGGCCACGCTGGCTCCGGATTCGAACATGGGCCAGTTCAGGTCGCGCTGGCAGACCGCAGTGGTCACGTTCGCCCACTTGGCCGCGAAGGCCGGATCGGCCAGTTTTGCCGCCAGGGCCTTGTCCCAGGCCTGGCGTCCGGCGCTCAGGGCTGTGAAACGGGAGCGGAAGTGGGTCAGCACATCCTCGGGGAGATAAAAGTTCTCGTCGGGGATGCCGAGCTTGGCTTTGGTGGCCGTGATTTCCGCTTCCGGCAGAGGGGAGCCGTGGGTGGATTCGCTGCCTTCCAGCGTGGCGCAGCCTTTGGCCATGGTCGTGTGGCCGATGATCAGGGTCGGTTTGGCCGTTTCGGCCTGACCGGCCAGGATGGCCTTGCGGATCTGCTCGTGGTCGTGGCCGTCGATCTCGATGACCTGCCAGCGCATGCTCTCGAAGAGAGCCTTGTGGTCCAGATTGTCAACCCGGCAGGTCGGACCCGCCAGCTGGATCTTGTTGCTGTCGTAGTAGGCGATGAGCCTGCCCAGGCCCCACTGGCCGAACAGGGCCGCGCTGCCCAGACAGATGGGCTCCTGCACGTCGCCGTCGGAAACCAGCACGTAGGTGAAGTGCCCGGCGCTCTCGGCGTCCAGGTATTCGCGCTGAAAGGCCTCGGCCACGGCCATGCCGCCGGCCATGGCGAATCCCTGGCCGAGTGGCCCGGTGGTGGCCTCGACGCCGTCGGTCATGTCGTGCTCGGGGTGTCCCGGGGTCTTGCTGCCGAACTGGCGGAAGGCCTTGAGGTCTTCGACCTTGAGACTGCCTTGCAGGGTCAGCAGGGCGTACAGCAGCGCGGATTCATGGCCTGCGGAAAGCACGAAGCGGTCTCGGTTGAACCACCCGGCGTCCTTGGGGTCGAAATTGAGGAAATCCTTGAACAGGACATAGGCATAGTCCGCCGAAGACATGGCTCCGCCCGGATGGCCGGAGTTGGAGGCGCGGACCGTGTCCATGATCAGGCCCTTGATGACGTTGACGGCCTTGGTATCTATTGGGGAAGCGTTGGTGGTCATGATGGTTCTCGTGATGTGCGAAAAAGGCGTTATGAAGGTTGATGTGAAGGGGTCTGCTGGTCGATGAGGCTAACCCGGCGCTGATGACGACCGCCTTCGAACTCGGTGCCGAGGAAAGCGTCGGCGATGGCTTTGGCCAGATCGACGCCGATGATGCGTTCGCCCATGCACAGCACGTTGGCGTCGTTGTGCATGCGGCTCATGCGGGCCATGTATTCGTTGGCGCACAGGGCGGCGCGGATGCCCTCGAAACGGTTGGCGGTGATGGACACCCCGATGCCGGAGCCGCAGATGAGGATGCCTGTGGCCTTTCGGCTGAGCACCTCGGCGGCCAGCTTGCCCGCGATGTTCGGATAGTCGCAGCTTTCCAGAGAGTGGGCGCCGACGTCGATGATCTCGAAGCGACCGGCAAGGTGCTCTTTCAGAACGTTCTTGAGGCCGAACCCGGCATGGTCGGAGCCGAAAACGATGGTGCGCATGCTAGACATCGCTTTCTTCCGTGCGGTTTTTGACGTATTCGGCCCGGGTCGAGGTCAGTTCCTGCTCCAGATGGGCGATCTCTTCCCTCAGAAAGCTGATCTGCTTCAGGGTCAGGTCGTTGTCGCTGGACTTGGGATCGAAGGCTTCGTCCCTGGTCCGGCTTTCGGCATAGCTTTTGCCCAGGTTCTGGTATTCCTCGGCCAGCCGCTTTTCCATCTGCCGGATTTCCCAGCTCCGAAATCCCTTGATGAATACCCACTTGCCCTCGCTGGCAAGGAGCTTGAATCCGTTCACGACGGGTTTTACGATGTTCTTGAGCATTCACTCCCTCCAAGAAGTTTTATTAGTTGTTCAGAGCGTTGGATGTGATGCGCATCCACTGCACGTCCCGAGGCATGTTCAGGTTCAGGTCGTCCGCCAGCCATTCTCCGCCCGCCTCCACGGATTTGACCCTGAGTACGGCCTTTCCATCCCTGGGAGATGAAAAGGTGTGCTTGTCGTACAGCACATGGTCCGGGAAAGCGGGCAATGCGTAAGGTTGTTCGCAGGTCAGCGTCCAGCCCGCCCTGCCGCCGATGACGAGCCTTTCCATGTTTTCCGGGGTTTCCATGTAGGCCACGTCGCCTGATGAAAAATTGAAACGGATCCCGCCTTCCCGGGTGCCATGCATGGACGAGTACCCATGCGGCAGGATCGGTCCGAGATTGCCGGCGAGCAGGCTGCCGGTCTGTCTGGCGTCGAAGGGGACGGGAATCTGGAAAAGGGCCAGGCCGACTTGCGCGTCGGCGTGCTGATAGGCCTGGTTCTCGGAGGGCAGGAAGGCGGTCCAGAGGTCAGCGGTCTCGCGGATCATGGCGACCGCCATTCCGGTTCCCGAGGCCAGGTCCATGCGGACCAGGGAGTCCGGGTATCCCCAGAGCTGTCCCACCAGACGGCCGGTGCGCTTCGGCGTTTCCACCTGGAGGGAGAAACGGGCCGTGAGGCGATCCGGAGGGGCGACGGGATTGAGGGTGGACCAGATGCGGGCCGCGGCGCCAGGGTCCCGGACGGGTATCTGCGGGGCGCAGCCTCCGAGAAGGGCGAGCAGGACGGCCAGAATGACGCCTTTCATCGCACCCCTCCAAGAGCGCCAAGCTTTGAGCGTACGCTCTGGGCGTTTTCCCCTTCGAGTTTCAGGGATGTTTCGTACCCCCTGCGGGCTTCCCAGAAGTAGTCCAGGGCCCGGGCAATGTCACCGTAATGCTCCCAGATGACGGGGTCCGAATCCACGAGTTGCACCGCGCGCTGTATTTCCCGCCAGGCGCGCTTGTTCTTGCCTTGCTTGAAATAGACCCAGGCCAGGGAATCGACGAAGTACCCGTTGTCCGGCTTGATGGCCAGGGCCCCCTCGATCAGCAGTTCGGCCCGCGCCAGGTCGCGCCCCTGCTCCGCCAGGCTGTAGCCGAGATAGTTGAGCGCCTCGGCGTGTTCGGGGTTCTTGGAGATGACCTTTTCCATCATGAGCATGGCCTGGTCCCGATGATTCATGCGGTCGTAGATCAGGCCCAGGCGGTAGGTGATGGTCGCGTTTTCCGGCCAAAGGCCGGCGGCCTTGAGCAGCACGTCCAGCGCATGCTGGTACTGTTTTTCAAATTCGTGCATTTCCGCCATGATGATGTGAAATTCCGGCTGCTTGGGGAAAAGGGTCATGGCAGTCAGGCAAAGTTCTCGGGCTTGGGCTTTCTTGTCGTTCTGATACAGGAGATGGATGCGGAATATCAGGCTGCGCTCGTAGTGCTGATGGCTGGCGGGTATGGACTCCAGATAGGCCATGGCCTTGTCCGGATTATCGCGCCCTTCGTATTCCAGTATGGCCAGGAAGAAGAGCGCGTCCTGGGGGATGGGGGTTTCCCTGGACAGCGGGTCGAGCAACTCCGCGGCGTGGTCGTAGAAATCCTGGTTGAGCAGCAGATTGGCCGCTTCCAGGACCAGCGCCTGATCCTCGGCGCCCTGTTGCACGTAGGACAGGGCCTGGTCGGGATTGTTGAGCTTGAGGTTGAGTTCAATCAGACGAAAGAGGATTTGCTGATCGCTTACGCCCATTTCGAAAAGCTTGGAAAAGACCCGCTCCGCGTCGATGTAGTTTTTCCTGACCTCATAGGTCAGTCCGAGTTCGACCCAGGCGTTGTAGAATTCAGGATCGGCGGCCACGGCCTGCTGGTAGGCGGCGATGGCCTTGTCATAGAGTTCGAGACCGAAGTATCCCTTGCCAAGGAGAAGTTTAGTCGTGGGGTTGGCGTCTTTTTCCGGAATGGCGTTCAGTCTGTCCACGGCTTCGCCGAACTGTTTCTGCTCGATGCGGTACAGGGCCGCTTCGTGGATCAGTTCAATCCGCTCGGGGTGCTTTTCGCGGTAGTCGTCCAGCACGAGCACCGCGTCGTCGAAACGTCCGCGCGAGGCATAGGTCTTGGCCAGGGCGCTGAGCAGGGCTTCCGAGTCCGGGTACAGGGAGAGGCCCTGGTTCAGGATCAGCAGGGCGTCGGAGAATCTGGAGGCGCGCCAGTGCAGGTTGCCGAGTTCAAGGAAGAGTTCGGGCGTGGGCTTCAACTGAATCGCCTGTTCCAGCGCCTGCGCGGCCAGGTCTTTTTTGTTTTCCTGGAGCAGTTCCCGGTAGGCGAGGTAGGAATAGATGGCCTCTGCCTCCACGGAGGCCGGAGCTGAAGCGGAAGGCGCGGGAACAGGAGGCTGGGCCGCGTGCCGGGCGCAGCCGAGGGACGCCGCTAGGGCGGTGGAAAGAAGAAGCAAGGAGACAAGCGTTCTGGTCATGCAGTGATGTGTCCGGAGCAGTCATTTTTTCTGCAAAATGTCTGGATTATTTGGTAAATCTTCTTTCCCATGACAAGCCCGAGGTCTATGAATTCCGGTCCGTAAATTTTGCCCGCGGAGGTGCGGAACGTATTCTGCACGGAGGCGACAACCTCCAGCCCGGCGGGAAATTTATCCAGAATCTGTTGCAGGGTCCACTCCTGATAGTTGCAGATTTCCCACAGGGTGGTGATGAAGTTGTCGGGCCCCCAACGGAATTTGTCCGCGTCGTAGAGCGCGTCGGCCAGCAGCTGCGTTCCCGGGTGGTCGAACCTGGCCGGGGCGGAAAAGGCTTCGTGACAACGCACCGCGTTGGCGATCATGAGTTTTTCCTCGTCAGAGAGGGGGTAGTCCCGCAGGATCAGCAAGGCAAGGTCGGCTCCGCGCGTGGCGTGGTCTCCTTCGAGGCGGCAGGTGTCGTGCAACAGGCCCGCGAGCATGGCCAGAAGGCCGAGCCGTCTGGCCTGTTCAAGGCCGATCGCCTCGGCTTCTCCCAGGATCAGCGCGCTGCACTCGATGGCCACTTTTTTCGAATGCTCGATGCCATGTCCGAACTCGTCGTTCAGAAAGGGCAGCACGTCCTCGCGGCAGCGCAGGACCATGGGGTGGGAAAAAAACGTGTCCCGGGCGGAGGCCAGTTCCGCGCTCATGGCCGTGTAAAAGCTGGGCAGGGCGTCGGGGGTGACGGATGCGCTTTCCTGTTTGATGCGCCGTAAGATATCATTCTTCATGTTCAATCCATTCTGCGGAGAAGTCTTGGATGGTGCTCGTCATCTGGGCCTTGATCTTTTGCAGCAGGCGGGCCTCGATCTGGCGCACGCGCTCCCGCGTGATCCCGTACTTGTCGCCGATCTCGCGCAGGGTGATGGGCGAGTCGGCCAGAAGGCGCTGTTCCAGGATGTCGAGTTCCTTTTCGTTCAGACCGTCCCGGATGGCTTCAATATTGTCATGGATCAGCACGCTGATCTCGTCGGCGGCCATCTGCTCCTCGATCCCGGCTTCCAGGGCGGGAATGAAGTCCATGGGCGTGAAGCTCGAATCGTCTCCGATCTTCATGTCCAGGGACACGTCATGCTGGCCCAGGCGTTGTCCCATTTCCACGATGTCGGCTTCGGAGACCTGGAGGTTGTCGGCCAGGGTCGAGGTGCTCGGGTCGAAGCCCTGGGCCTGGAGACGCTGGCGCTCCTTGCCCAGGTTGTAGAACAGCTTGCGCTGGGCCTGGGTCGTCCCGATCTTGACCATGCGCCAGTTGTCCATGATGAACTTCAGGATGTAGGCCTTGATCCAGAAGGACGCGTAGTAGGAGAACTTGATGCCCTTGTCCGGATCGAACTTCTGGACCGCCTTCATCAGGCCCACGTTGCCTTCCTGGATCAGGTCCAGCACGTTCTTCATCCAGCGGCGCTGGAAATCCATGGCGATCTTGACCACCAGGCGCAGGTTGGACGTGATCAGGATGAACGCGGCCTGCTCCTCTTTCTCGTCCCGGTAGCGCCTGGCCAGGTCGAATTCCTCGTCGATCTCCAGCGGTCTGAACTTCTTGATCTCCTGGAGGTAGATATGCAAGGGGTCCAGGGTCGCGACTTCCCTTCGGGCCACGGGAGCCAGGACCAGCGGCGCTGTCTCCTCGGGATCGGCAATGTCGGTTTCGTCGACGGCCTCGACATCGAAATCTTCGGTATCGTCAGGCAAAGATGCTTCAAGCTCTTCATCCGGAGCGTCGTAATCGGGTGTTTTGGAATTCATGATGTGCGTAACTGGAAGTGATTTCTGGGCATCACGTGCTGCAAAAGTGTAGAAACGCGCCCGCGGGCCATTCCGCGCGAAGGAGTTCTGGAGAATCTGTCCGTCATTTCGAAGTTTTCCATCATAGAGTTTTTGTTTGTCCTTTTCAATGATTTTCAGTAGGGCCCTTCGTTCACCGGAGTGTGAATTTTTGAACTACGGGAGGTGTTGTGATGCGCGATTTTCGCCAGGCGCTGGGGAGCGGGTCCGTTCTTGTTTTTGACGGGGGCATGGGCAGTCTGCTCCAGAGACGAGGCCTTCAGCCCGGTCAGTCTCCCGAGGAATTCGGGATGGCCCGGCCCGATGTCGTGGCTTCGATCCATGCCGAATATGCCCGGTCCGGGGCGAATGTGGTCACCACCAACACCTTCGGCGCAACCCGCCACAAGCTTCCGCAGGGCCTGGACGTATTCGCCGTCAATGAGACCATGGCCCGCGCCGCGCGTCAAGCCGTGAGCGACCATGTCTTCGTGGCCGGCAGCGTCGGCCCCACCGGCAAGATGATACGGCCCCTGGGCGACATTTCCTTTCGCGGACTGGTCGACGTTTTCAAGGAGCAGATTCGCGGCCTGGTCGCGGGCGGGGTGGACCTGATCCTGGGCGAGACGCATTTCGATCTGGCCGAGGCCCGCGCCGTGGTCGTGGCCGCGCGCGAGGTCTGCGCCCTGCCCGTGGGCATCAGCATGACCTTCGAAGGCGGAGTCAGCCTGACCGGCACCACCCCGCGCATTTTCGCCCAGACCATGGAGAACATGGGCGTCGATCTCATAGCCTCCAACTGTAGCGCCGGCCCGGAACAGCTCATCGAGGTCGCCCGAGCCATGCTTTCCGTCAGCGACACCCCGGTGCTCATCGAACCCAATGCGGGCCTGCCCGAGCTGGTCGACGGGGCCACGGTCTTCCGGCTGCCCCCGGACCCCTTCGCGGCCACCGTCTCGACCCTGGCGGCCGAAGGCGTGGCCTGTCTGGGCGGTTGCTGCGGCACCACTCCGGAGCACATCAAGGCCCTGAGCGTTTTGTGCGCGGGCAAGGCCGCGCCGCGCCCACAGGCCGTGGACCGGCCCTGTCTGATCGTCACCTCCCGTTCCCAGGCCGTGGAATTCGGCTTCGACCGGCCCTGCCGCGTCATCGGCGAGCGCATCAACCCGACCGGCAAGGCCGAGCTCACGGCCGAGCTGCAGCGTCTGGAGACCCGTCAGGTCATGGTCTACGCCGAGGAGCAGATCGGGCGCGGGGCGCATCTCCTGGACGTCAACGTGGGCGCGCCCATGGTCGACGAGGCGCGCATGCTGCCCCTGGCCGTACAGGCCCTGACCAGCGCCCACGGAGTCCCTCTGTGCCTGGATTCCAGCGACATCCCGGCCATCCGGGCCGGTCTTGAGGCCTACCCCGGTTCGCCCCTGGTCAATTCCATCAGCGGCGAGGAAGAGCGGATGGACATTCTGGGTCCCTTGTGCCGCGACTACGGCGCGCCGTTCATCCTCCTGCCGCTCAAGGGACGCAAGCTGCCCGTCACCGCCGTGGAGCGCCTGGCCATCATCGAGGACCTTTTGCTCAAGGCCGAGAGTCTGCGCATACCGCGCCGCCTCATCCTGGTGGACGCCCTGGCCCTGACCGTGTCCTCCAAGCCCGAAGCGGCCAAGGCCTGTCTGGAAGTCATCCGGCATTGCCGGGAGCGCTGGGGGCTGGGCTCGACCATGGGCCTGTCCAACATCTCCTTCGGCCTGCCGGCCCGTGATCTGATCAATTCGACCTTCCTGGCCATGGCCATGGGCGCGGGCATGACCTCGCTCATCGCCAATCCCAACGCCGTGCGCATCCGCGAGAGCCTGGCCGCGGCGGAAGTGCTCCTTGGCCGGGACAGCCAGGCGGCGAATTTCATCGCTGCCTACGCGGGGTGGAGTCCGGGCGCTTCCGTGGCCGCCGCCGCGACCGGCCCCGCCGATGAGGAGGGCAGCCCCGTGGCCCTGGCGGTCATCAAGGGGCAGAAGGACCGCATCGTCGACCTGCTGCGGGAGCGCATCGCCGCCGGCGACGACCCCTTCGCCCTGGTGGACGAGGAGATGATTCCGGCCATTGCCAAGGTGGGTGAAAAGTACGAAAGGAAGGAATATTTTCTGCCGCAGCTCCTGCTTTGCGCCGAAACCATGCAGACCGGCTTCGAATCCATCAAGCATCTGCTCGTGCGCGAGGGCCGGGAGGTCAAGGCCACCATCGTCATGGCCACGGTGGAAGGCGACATTCACGACATCGGCAAGAACATCGTCTGTCTCATGCTCAGAAATTTCGGCTACAATGTCGTCGATCTGGGCAAGGACGTGCCCGCCGCCGACATCGTGGCCGCCGCCGTGGAGCACAGGGCCTCGGTCATCGGCCTGTCCGCCCTCATGACCACGACCATGGTCCGCATGGAGGACACCGTGCGCCTGGTCCGCGAGCAGGGGCTGTCCTGCCGGGTCATGGTCGGCGGAGCGGTGGTCAGCCAGTCCTATGCCGATCTCATCGGCGCGCACGGCTATGCCGACGACGCCGTGGCGGCGGTGCGGGTGGCCACGAAGTTGTGCGCCGAGGTCCGTCCGGCCTGAAATCATCAGCGTAACACGGGAACACGCATGGAAAAATATATCCTCAGAAAGGCGACCATCGCCGACGTCAAGGCCATTCACCGGCTGCTCATGGATTGCGCCACCAAGCGGCTCCTTCTGCCGCGTTCCTTCGGCGAACTGTATTCCCACCTGCGGGATTTCGTCGTGGCGGAGGACACGGACAAAGGCGAGGTGGCGGGCTGTTGCGCCCTGACCATCACCTGGGAGGCCCTGGCCGAGGTCCGTTCCCTGGTTGTCGCCGAGCAGGCCCAGGGTCATGGGTTGGGGCGCAGATTGGTCGAATTCTGCGTCAGCGACGCCCTGACCTTCGGTGTTTACAAGGTCTTTACCTTGACCTATCAGGTCTCCTTTTTTCAGAAGCTGGGGTTTTCGGAAGTGAGCAAGGACATTCTGCCGCAAAAAGTCTGGGCCGACTGTCTCAAGTGCCCCCAGTTTCCCGAATGTGACGAAGTGGCAATGATGATTGATCTTTAAGTTTTGACATGAAGGGATCGCCGGGAGAATCCATGAAATTCATACAGCTGTTCGACCGTTCGCAGATTGAAGCCCGTGCCCGGGAGCTGGGCCGTGAAATTTCCGACCATTATGGCGAAGAGCCGCTGGTCTGCGTGTGCGTACTCAAGGGCGCATACGCATTTTTCACCGATCTAATGCGCAATTTGACCATACATCCGACCATGGATTTTGTCCGTCTTTCCAGTTATGCGGATCAGACTTCCCGGAAATCCAAGATGGTTTTTTCCAAGGATATGGAGATCGACATCCGGGACAAGCACGTTCTGGTGGTCGAGGATATCGTCGACACCGGGCATTCCATGAGCTTTTTGCTCAAGGTTCTTGAAGCGCGCGGCCCCAGGTCCATCAAAATCGCGGCCATGATCGACAAGACCGAGCGGCGCGAAGTGGACGTGAACGTGGATTTCGTAGGTTTTCCGCTGGATAGGGGATACATCGTCGGCTATGGACTTGACTACGCCGAGCAATACAGAGAACTTGACGGTATCTATGATCTCAAATTCTCGGAAGCATAGACTTTAAGCCTCCAGACTGAACTTTTTCAAGGAAAGGCCATGCTCGTTCAATGCCCTGAGTGCACCACCAAATACAATCTGGATGAAAGCAAGATCGGACACGATGGCAGCAAGGTCCGCTGTTCGCGTTGCAAGAACGTGTTCAGCGTGTTCCGCCCCGTGTCCGAAGAGAACGTGACGCCGCCCGCTCCGGATTCGGCGCCTGGAAGCGCGAAGGATACCGTCTTCGACGATGCGCCCGCGCAAGGGTTTGCGGGCGGGAAGGATGCCCCCGGGGCTGCGAAAGACAGCTTCGAGGACGATCTGGAGGCCATGTTTCGGGAGTCCAAGTCCGCTCCCCAGGCCAGAAAGCCCGCCGCTGCCGATTCCTTTGAAGACGATCTGGCGGCCATGCTGGACGAGAAGACGCTCAAGACTCCGACGCCTCCCGCTGCGCATGATTTCGATGACGATCTGTCGACCGCCCTGGATGACACGAAATCCACGGTCGCGCCCAAGTCCTCCGTTGACGCGGAAATGCTGGCTGATCTGGAAGGCGCTTTTCAGCAGCCCCTGACCGGCCCGTCGGCAGAGGATTCCCTCGACTCCCCGGGAACCGCGCCTAAAAAGTCTGCAAAGTCCGGGAGTACCGGGCTCATTGCCGGGCTTGTCCTTCTGCTTCTGGCCTGCGCCCTGGGCGGGATATATTTTCTGAAGCCCGGACTGCTCGGGCTTGGCCCGGCGGCGCCCGGCACGACAGCGGCAACGCCCGAAGCCGCGCCCCGGGAAGGAGCGGCCCAGATTGCGCTGGAAAATGTGCGCCAGTACTTTGTGCCCAACGAGAAGGAAGGACAGCTCTTCATCATCGAAGGCAAGGCCGTGAACCGCTTTCCCGAGGCGCGGGAGCTGATCCGCATCAAGGCCTCGCTGTTCGACAGCCAGGGATCGGAAGTCGCCACGCAGGAATTCATGTGCGGCAACGTCGTTTCCCTGTACCAGTTGCAGGTTTCCACCCGCGCCGACATCGAGGCGGCCCTGACCGCCAAGGTCGGCATCCTGACCAACAACACCAACATCCAGCCCGGAGCTTCCGTGCCGTTCATGGCGGTGTTCTTCAAGACTCCGGACTCCGTGGAAGAGTTCGGGCTGGAAGTCATCCAGTCCAGCGTCCCGCAACAATAGCGAAACTTTTGACCCACGAAAGGCAGGCGCAAGTCTGCCTTTTTTGTTCCCGCATGAAAACAAAAAGCGCTTACGTGTGCACTGCCTGCAAGGCTCTCAGCCCTCGCTGGCAGGGGCAGTGTCCCAAATGCCTGGCCTGGAACACCCTGGAGCCGGCACTGCAAAAGTCCGGCCCGGTCAGGGATTTTCCCCTGAACCGTCCCGTTGACCTGCGCGAACTGCCGGCGCTCCTGGAGGACCGGGTCAGCTCGCAGCTCTCCGGCCTGGACGGAATACTCGGCAGCGGGTTCGTGCCCGGCGGAGTCATCCTGCTCGGCGGGGAGCCGGGCATAGGCAAGTCCACGCTGCTCCTGCAGGTGACCGCGTCCATGGAGAGTTCCGGCAAGGGCGTCGTCTATGTTTCCGGCGAGGAGTCCCTGTCCCAGATTCGCGGCAGGGCCGAGCGCCTGGGCATGCTCGGCGGCAGGCTGACCGTTCTTGCCACCAACCAGATGGACGACATCCTGGCCTGCATGGAGGACGGTCCCGCGCTCATTGTCGTGGATTCGGTGCAGACCATGATTTCTTCCAGCGTCGAGGGCCTGCCCGGTTCCGTCAGCCAGGTCCGCGCCGTGGCCACGGCCCTGACCGAGCGGGCCAAGCAGCTCGGGGTCACGGTCATCCTGGTCGGGCATGTGACCAAGGACGGGCAGATCGCCGGGCCCAAACTGCTGGAGCACATGGTCGACACGGTGCTGTACCTTGAAGGGGACAAGGAGCACCTTTTCCGCATTCTGCGCGTGGTCAAGAACCGCTTTGGCCCGTCCAACGAGATCCTGCTGTTCGAGATGCGCGAAAAGGGCATGAGCGTCATCGAGGACCCCTCGACCTTCTTCCTGCAGGCCCGCGACACGGCCCTTTCGGGCACGGCCCTGGTCATGTCCATGGAGTCCCAGCGCCCCTTTGTGGTCGAGGTGCAGGCCCTGGTCACCAAGACATTCCTGGCTTTTCCCCGGCGCACGGCCCTGGGCTTTGACGCCAACCGGCTGCATCTGCTGATCGCGGTCATGGAGAAACGCCTGCAGATCAGCCTGGGTCAGGTCGATGTCTACGCCAAGGTCGGCGGAGGCCTGCGCATGAAAGACCCCGGGCTGGACCTGGGGATCGTCGCGGCCATATTGTCGTCTTTTTACGACCGTCCCTTGCCCGAGGGCGCGGTGTTCTGGGGCGAGGTGGACCTGAACGGCCAGATCCGCCCGGTCACGGGACACGATGTGCGCCTGCGCCAGGCCGCGAATCTGGGATACGCGCCCATGGTCCACCCCAAGGCCGGGGCCAAGGGCAAGGGATGGTCACGGATCTCGGATGTGCAGAAGATGCTGTTTGGGCAGGCGGGGCAGGGATGATTGGTGTGTCCGCTATTGCGAAGACAGGTCAGTTTCAAGGGGAAAAACCCCCTCCCCCTTCGGGTACTCCCCCTTGGCAGGGGGAGATTCAGATTGCGCTTGCCGCGCATAGTTCTTCTTCGGGTTGGATTCAAGCATTCATGACATGCCGCTGACGCATAAAACGCCAGCCGCCGTCCTGGTCACGCTCCAACTCCCCTCCTGCCAAGGAGGGGTGCCCGAAG
>JAEWKZ010000040.1 GCA_023393525.1 Pseudomonadota bacterium
AACGAGGCCTTTCCCAAGAAGTACTTCGACAAATTAGGACTCGTGTCGCTGCTGGATCACTACCGAAAACTTCAATGTGTTACATGAACCGCCGTGTACGGAACCGTACGCACGGTGGTGTGGGAGGACGGCGGGGGTGACCCCGCCTCCTACCCGATTCTGACGGACGCGGCATCATCCGTTGTCGTTCATGGTCGCCTTCAATCGGCAGAATCCGCATTCCCCTGCCGAGGTCGGGTAGCCGCAGGTGGTGCAGGGCTTGATATCCACGCTGGTCTCGCCGCGCGGGGCGAAGCCCGGACGGCCGTCTTTGAGGAATCCGTCGTAGAACCGGATTTTGCGGCCCGGCTGGATGTCTTCCAGATCGGCCAGAAGTTTCTTGTAGATGGGAAAGCTGGCCTTGGAACTGTATGGGCACGGCGCGTAGCCGTAGTCGATGCCGGCCAGGAAGCAGAGATTGGCGGTCTCGAATTCGGTCAGTCGAAAAAGCGGCTTGACCTTTTTGGCGAACCCTTTTTCGGCGGGCATGACCGGTCCCTGATCGCTCAGGAATTCCACATCCCAGCGCATGACGTTGGCGAAGAGGCGCGAGGTCTCGTCGTCGAGGTTGTGGCCGGTGGCCAGGACAGTGAAGCCGTTGTCCATGGCGAAGCGGTTGAACAGGTAGCGCTTGGTCTGGCCGCAGACCGAACAGATGGGGCGCTTGATCCGTTTTTTGACGTCGCACATGGCCATCCCGAGAGAGGCCGTCTCGATGACGTGCAGCGGGATGCCGTTCGCGGCGCAGAAGCGCTCCGTGTAGGCGCGGGCGATGGGCGAGGATTCGGGGATGCCCAGATCGATGTGCAGGCCTTCGATGGTGTAGCCGAGCTCCTTCAACTGCCAGGACAGGGCCAGGGAGTCCTTGCCCCCGGAGATGGCGATGAGGATGCGGTCGTCGAAGGTGAACATGGCGTGCTCTTTTATGGCCCGCTCCACCAGGCGGCGGGCGAAGACGAGAAAGCACTCCTTGCAGAAGGCGGTGTGGTGGCTGGGCAGGGCCACGACGGCGGGAACCTGGCAGCGTTTGCATTTCATGACGCTACCCCCTCGATCCGACGTCGCGCACGATGATGTGGTCGCCGTCCCTCAGGTTCAGGTCCGGAGTGAGCAGGCCGCCGTCGCGGATGACAAGGGCCCGGCCCGGTTTGCGGTCGAGCTTGTGCAGCAGTTGAGTGACGGTGGCGGCGCGGTCGATGGTCAGGTCACGGTTTTCGGGTTCCAGGCGGATGGTTATCATAATGATTGCGTTTTAGGTTTTAAGGTTGAGTCGGAAGTGTTTGCTCCTAAGACTTGGGGGAGTGGAGATCAAGGTTTTTCGGATTCGCTTTGTCGGAATTTATCCGTACCGTTGGTTTTCAGCATCAGGAAACCGTCCTCGTCCACGCGGCCCAGGTCGGAGGTGACGAACCAGCGGATGCCGTCGGTTTCGATGATGGATGCGGCGGTCAGGTCGTCGCGCCCGAGATAGCCCTGCATGACCTGGGTGCCGCCGATGAGGATCAGGCCCGTTTCGCCGTGGGGCAGGTCCGCAAGCGTTTTCGGATCAACGATGCGCAAGGCGGAGCCGGGCAGGGGCAGCCCCACGGTGCCGGGTTTGCGGCCCTGCTGCACGCTCAGGTCCAGGGGGTTCAGCACATCGGGGGCGTTGATGGTCGCCACCGGGGTGGTTTCGGTGGTGCCGTAGCCGTCGTGGACGATGAGCCCGAACTTGTGCCGGAATGCCTGCACGCATTCGTCGTACAGGGCCTCGCCCCCGGACAGCACGGCGCGCAGCGAGGCGAACGTCAGCGGATGCAGGGCGGGATTGGAGGCGTAGGCCTCGAGCATGGCGGGATCCGCGCAGAGCATGGTGCATTCGAAATCCACGCACAATCGTCCCATCCTGCGCACATCCTTGGGATCGCGGGCGCAAACCACGGGCACGGATTCCAGCAGCGGCAGGAACATGGTCATGGTCAGCCCGAGGGAGTCGTGCAGGGGCATGGCGGTCAAGAGCACGTCGTCACCGCGGGGCGGAAAGAGGGAGGCGACCTGACGGGCATTGGTGATGATGCTCGAATGCCCCAGGCGCACGCCCAGGGGCAGGGGTTCCTGCCGGGGCACGAAGACGATGGCGGCCGTGGCGTCGGGTTCGAAGCGCAGGGGCAGGAAGGCGCGCAGCAGAGGCACCGGAAGCAGCCGGATCAGGGCCCGGGTCAGGACGGAGCCTTGTGACAGGGATCGCGGCTCCTCCATGTGCAGGATGGAGGCGTGGCAGCATTTTTCCTGCGCTCCGGTATTTTCCAGATGTTCACGGCTGGTCAGGATCGTCTCGATTCCGGCCTGGCGCAGACAACTGTCAAAAGCCCGGGCCGGCAGGGCGGGATCAAGGTTGACCACGGTCTTGCCGGCCAGGAGCGCGGCCATGTTGGCGAGCGCGCCCTCGACGCCGGGCGGCAGAAGGATGCCCACCGCGTCGGCGGACAGAAGCTTGAGCTGTCGGGAAAAGCGCAGCGCGGCCAGGAAAAGCTCTTCGGCGGTGAGTTGATGAGCGCCGGAATCGGCCACGGCCAGACGGGCCGGAGCGCGCTTGACCGCGCGCAGCCATTTTTCGGGGATGGATGTCTGGACGCGGGCGAACTCCTGCCAGGCCAGGATGGACAGGCGATGCACGGCGTCCTTGACCTCCTGGGCCGAAGCGGAAGGCGGCAGGGCCGGACCGAAGCAGAGGTTGATGTCACGGGTCAGCACGCCGTCGGTGTTGCGGCGGAAATGCCGGCTCACGGCGGACCATCTGCTGCCCCACAATCCGCGCAGATAGAAGGGGACGATGGGGCAACCGCTTTGGGTGGCCGGGATGGAATAGCCGCGTCTGAACGCGCCGAGCTGGCCGTTGCGGCTGATGGCCCCTTCGGGGAAGAGGGCCACGCATTCCCCGGCTTGCAGGTTTTCGGTGATCTTGCGCAGGGCCGAACTGCTGGCGGCGGAGGATATGGGGATGACCCGGTACAGATCCAGAAACCAGCGCAGGTACCAGCGGTTGTAATAATGGCGCGACATGACGAAGCGCACCGGACGCGGCACGGCCAGATGCAGCACGGCCCAGTCGATCCAGCTGGTGTGGTTGCCCAGAAGCAGCACCCCGCCCTGGGAAGGGATGTGGTTGAGGCCGCTCACGGCCAGCCGGTAATGCTGGGCAAAGACGATGCGCAGCAGAAAACGCATGAGGGACTGGGGCAGCTTGCGCAGGGTGTGGATGGAGCCCAGGGCCATGATGGCGGCCAGGGTCAGGATGATGGGCGCGCTTGACAGTCCGGTCAGGGACGCGGCCACCGTGGCGCACAGAAAAACGAGCATGAACACGTTCTGCAGAAAATTGTTCCCGGCCAGGATCGTGCCCAGGTCCGAGTCCTTGGCGTTGAACTGGATGAGGGCGTTCAGGGGCACCACGTAGAGGCCGCCGAAAAATCCGTAGACCGCCAGGAGGAATCCAAGCGTCACGGTGTTGCCCATGCCGGGAATGGCGGCCAGGCAGCCCGTCATGCCCAGGGCGGCCAGGGGGATGATGCCGGTCTCGATATAGGTTTTCGACAAGCGCCCGGCGGTGATGGAACCGGCGATGATGCCGATGCCGCCGATGGCCAGGAGTCCCTGGGCCACCACGGTGGAGGTCACGCCCGCGAAATCCTTCAAATGCGCGCCGAAAGCGGCGAAGAGAACCTGGTTGACGGCCCAGAACAGGGACAGGCCCAGCACGCAGAGCCAGATGGTCTCGTTGCCGCGAATGTTTCCAAGGTTGTTTCTGAGATATTCGCCGCGTGCGTACTTACGCGGGTCAAGGCGCAACGACGGGTCGCCGGGCTTGTACTCGGGAATGCGCAGAGCGACCAGGGTTTGCGCCACCGCCCCGGCGATCAGGAGCAGTCCGTTGGGCGCGATGGCTTTCAGGATGTCTTCCTTGGCCGTTGCGGCTCCGATGAGGAACTCGAAGAGCACGGAAAAGAGCACCCCGCCCAGCAGTATGGCCACGATGGTCACGGCCTGGACCACGCCGTTGGCCATGCCCAGGTTGTCCTTGCCGGCCATTTCCTTGATGTAGCCGTATTTGGCCGGGGAATAGAAGGCGGACTGCGCGGCCAGAATGAGCGTCAGGGCGAAGGCCGCCTCGAACCAGCCCAAAAGGTAGCTGCCGTAGATGAGCACGGTCAGGGGGATGGCCAGCCCTGCGGTCCAGCGCATGATGCGGTGCTTGGAAAAGCGGTCGGCCAAAAAACCGGCCGGAGTGAAGAACATGATGAAGGGCAAAAGGATGCAGGCGTTGACAAGGGCCGTCAGCGCGATCTGCGTCGAGCCGTCATAGCATTTGAAGACCGTGTTCTGGATGACGATCTTGTGCCCGAGGTCGAGCATGGCGTTGATCAGCACCACGCATAGGTAGGGCAGGAATCCGCGTATTGCGGTCAGGCGGCGGGTAGGCGTTTCCATGCGTCAGAGCCCCAGCATGCGCAGGCATGACGCCGTGACCCGGGCCGGAGTGTCGGCGGTCAGTTCGAGCCTGCCGTAGCGGTGCAGGACCAGGGGCTGGATGATCGCCCCCATGAGCAGCGCCGCGTGCAGGTCGGCGTCGCAGGGGGGAATCTCACCCGCGCCCACGGCCTGACCCACGAAACGCTCGGCCATGTCCATGGGCTCGGTTTCGTGGTTTATGAGCTTGTCCTCGGGGAAACCGTGCTGCGTCAGCAGGATGAAGGCGAACTGGTCGCCGTTGTACGTGTAGTAGTCGTAGATGGTCTGGATGGCCAGGCCCAGACGCAGGTTGAACGGCATGCGCTCGTCGAAGAGCACTTTCGAGACCAGGCGGGTGAACCGGTCCAGTTCGCGGTTGAACAGTTTCCAGGCCATCTCCTCCTTGCCCGAGTAGTGGCGGTACAGGGCGCCTTCGGTGACTCCGGCTTCGCCGGCGATATCCTTGATTGTGGTGCGGGCCAAACCCTTGGTCGCGAACAGGCGGATGGCCGCCTCTTCGATGGTTTCGCGCTTCATGACTGGACGTGACATGGATTTCCCTCCTTGCGTGTAAGTATGTATTTACTTATTTTTCATCCACGTCAAGAAAAAGGGCGCGCTCAAGAGGAACGCGCCCGCGGAGGGAGACCGGCGCTTGGGGTTAGTTGTGGCGGCCGGCGATCAGGTCCTGGATGACGGAGGGATCGGCCAGGGTCGAGGTGTCGCCGAAATCCTCCATGGCGGTGGAGCCGGCGGTGATCTTGCGCAGCACGCGGCGCATGATCTTGCCGCTGCGGGTCTTGGGCAGGCCCACGGTGAACTGGATGACCTCGGGCGAGGCCAGCGGTCCGATTTCCTTGCGCACATGGTTGCGCAGGGCTTTTATGAGTTCGTCGGATTCATCCGCGTCGGCGCGCAGGGTGACGTAGGCGTAGATGGCCTGGCCCTTGATGTCGTGGGGCATGCCGACCACGGCGGCCTCGGCCACGGCCGGGTGCGAGACCAGGGCGGATTCGATCTCGGCCGTGCCCAGGCGGTGTCCGGAGACGTTGATGACGTCGTCCAGGCGGCCCATGATCCAGAAGTAGCCGTCCTCGTCCTGGCGCGCGCCGTCTCCGGCTTCGTAGCGGCCCGGGAAGCGTTCGAAGTACTGCTGCCTGAAGCGTTCCGGATCGCCGAACACGCCGCGCAGCATGCCCGGCCAGGGGCGCTCGATGACCAGGTGGCCACCTTCGTTGGGCGCGGTCGGGTTGCCTTCGGCGTCCACGATGCGGGCGTGCACGCCGGGCAGGGGCCGCGTGGCGGAGCCGGGTTTCAAAGGCGTGGCGAAGGGCAGGGCGGAGATGAGGATGCCGCCGGTTTCCGTCTGCCACCAGGTGTCGACCACGGGCAGCTTGGATTTGCCGATGTTCTCGTGGTACCACATCCAGGCTTCGGGATTGATGGGCTCGCCCACGCTGCCGAGCACGCGCAGGGAGGACAGGTCGTTCTTCCGGGTCCACTCAGCGCCGTCGCGCATCAGCGCCCTGATGGCCGTGGGCGCGGTGTAGAAGGACGTGATCTTGAATTTTTCCACCAGCTGCCAGAAGCGGGACGGGTCGGGGTAGGAGGGCACGCCCTCGAACATGACCGAGGTCACGCCCAACGCCAGGGGACCGTACACGATGTAGGTGTGCCCGGTGATCCAGCCGATGTCCGCCGTGCAGAAATGGATGTCGTCGTCATGGAGGTTGAAGACCAGTTGCGTGGAGTGGGCCGCGTAGGTCAGATAGCCGCCGGTGGTGTGCACGACGCCTTTGGGCTTGCCCGTGGAGCCGCTGGTGTAGAGAATGAAGAGCAGGTCTTCGGAATCCATGGGTTCGCAGGGGCAGTCGGCGGCGATGTTGGGATCGGCCACCACGTCGTGCCACCACATGTCGCGGCCTTCGACCATGTTGATGTCGATGCCGGCCCGTTTCAGGACCACGCAGCCGGTCACGGTGGGGCAGTCCTTCAGGGCTTCGTCCACATTGCCCTTGAGCGGGATCTTCTTGCCGGCGCGCAGCACCGCGTCGGCGGTGACCAGCACCTTGGCCTCGCAGTCCTGGATGCGGTTCATGAGGCTCGCGGCGGAGAACCCGGCGAAGACGATGGAGTGGGTCGCCCCGATGCGCGTGCAGGCCAGCATGGCCACGGCCAGTTCGGGCACCATGGGCATGTACAGGGCCACGCGGTCGCCGCGCTTGACGCCCAGTTTCTTGAGGATGTTGGCGAAGCGGACCACATCGGCCAGGAGTTCACGGTAGGAGATATGGCGGACGTCTTCCTCGGGCTCGCCCTGCCAGATGATGGCGGTCTTGTCGCCCAGGCCGTTCTCCACGTGGCGGTCGAGGCAGTTGTGGCTGACATTGAGCTTGCCGTTCACGAACCAGTTGATTTTGGGAATGTTGAAATCGCAGTCCATGACCTTGTCCCAGGGCTTGCTCCAGGTGAGAAGCTCTTTGGCGCGGTCGGCCCAATAGCCCTCCGGGTCCTGGTCGGCGCGGCGGTAGTGTTCTTCGTAGGTGGCCATGTCGGGGATGTGGGCCCGCTTGGCGGCGGGGGGATTGAAAAGCCGCTGCTCGTGCTGAAGGCTCTGGATATTGTCAGGTGTCATGGTGATTCCTCCTTTGCTGTTGGGTAGTCGGCGTCCATGCGAGGACGTGTTCTGGCAATAGGATGTAGAAGAAATGAATTTTGTTTTCCCCCCTTTTCTGGTAAATGGCTGATATTGGCGGTTAACGGAAACGCCACCACCCTCATGTCGGTAAACGGAGCTTTTTGGACGATGAGCGTCAAACACCTGGATCTGTTGTTCAAGCCCAATTCCCTGGCCATCATCGGCGCTTCGCGCGATCCCAATTCTGTCAGCGCCATCCTGATGCGCAACCTCATGTCCGGCAAGTTCCTCGGACCTGTCCTTCCCGTTTCCGGGGCCCAGGAGGCCATTTTCGGCGTGCTGTCCTATGTGGACGTGGCATCCCTGCCGCTTACGCCGGACATGGCCATCATCTGTTCCCCCGCTCACGAAATTCCGGACCGGCTGGTCGAACTTGCCGACAACGGCACCCATGTGGCCCTGATCATGGATCCCGGTTATGCCCTGCTTGAGGCCAAAGAGCGAGCGTTGATGGATGAAAAAATCCGGACGGTGCTGCGTGAAAAGGACATGCGCGTGCTCGGACCGGGCAGCCTGGGCATGATCGTCCCGGCCAGCGGGGTCAACGCGAGCCTGTCCCGGGTGGGAGCCAAGGAAGGACGCATCGCCTTCGTGACCCAGTCCGACAGCCTGTTCGAATCCGTTCTGGACTGGGCCCGCACCAACAACGTCGGCTTTTCCCACTGCATATCCCTGGGCCGCCAGCTCGATGTCGATTTCAGCTGCGTTCTCGACTACCTCGGTTCCGATCCGGCCACCAAGGCCATCCTCTTGTATGTGGAAAACATTCAGGACGCACGCCGTTTCATGTCGGCCACCCGGGCCAGCGCCCGCAACAAGCCCATCCTGGTCATCCGTCCGCGCCGCCTGCCCTGCGACCTGCGCGACGCGGCCAGCGAACTGACCGAACTGGACCAGGACCAGATCTACGACGCCGCCTTCCGCCGCGCCGGCATGGTGCGCGTGGACGACATCGACTCCCTGTTCGAGGGCGCCCGCACCCTGGCCAATTACAAGCCCCTGCGCGGCAACGGCCTGGCCATCATGACCAACGGACAGAGCATCGGCCTCTTGGCCGCCGACACCCTCATCAACGGAGGAGGGGAGCTGGCCGCCATCAACGAGGAGACCCAGCTCAAGCTGGAGGAGATCCTGGGACAGGAGCGGTGCTCCGACAACCCCGTGACCCTGCCCTACAACGCCACCCCCGACACCTACGCCAGGGTCCTGAGCGTGCTGGTGCGGGCGGCGGATGTGGGTTGCGTGCTGATCCTGCACGTGCCTTTCCAGGGCACGTCGAGCCTTGAGATCGCCCAGGCCGTGACCCAGGTGGCCAAGACCAGCCGCTGCCTGGTGCTGGCCAACTGGCTGGGCGAGGAAACGGTGCAGGACACCAAGGAGGTCTTCGAAGAGGCTTCCATCCCGGTCTTCGACCGCCCGGGCAAGGCCATCATGGCCTACCTGCACATGCTGCGCTACAAGCGCACCCAGAAGATCCTGATGCAGACCCCCGATTCCCTGCCGGCGGATTTCTTCCCGGACACGGAGCACGCCCTTGAGATCATCAAGGCCGCACTGGCAGAGGACCGCAACCATCTCACCGAGGACGAATCCCGCCAGGTCCTGGCCGCCTACGGCGTGCCCGTGGTCGAGACGCGCATCTGCAAATCGGCCATGCAGGCCGTGGAGGCGGCCTCGGAAATCGGTTTTCCCGTGGCGCTCAAGATCCGCTCCCCGCAGATCACCCAGCCCTTCGACATCGGCGGCATCGCCCTCGACCTGACCACCCCGGACCTGGTCTTCGAGGCCGCGGCCAACATGTCGGCGCGCGTGCACTCCCAGGTTCCCAACGCCTACATCGAAGGCTTCACCGTCCAGAAAATGGGCCGCAGGCCGGGGGCGCACGAGCTTTTCATCTCCGTCTTCACGGACATGACCTTCGGCCCGGTGCTGCGTTTCGGACACGGCGGCGTTTCCGCCGGAGTCATCAACGACCATTCCGTGACCCTGCCTCCGCTGAACATGGGCCTGGCCAAGGACCTCATTTCCCGCACCCGCATCCACAAGCTGCTGCAGGGCTCCCGGCGTCAGGCCGCGGCCGACATCGACGACATCTGCCTGGCCCTCATCCAGATCAGCCAGATGGTCATCGACCTGCCCCAGATCACCACCCTGGAGATGAACCCCATTTTCGCCGACGACCTGGGCGTGCTGGCCCTGGGCGCGCGGATCTGGATTGAGCCCTCGCAGGTCACGGGACCGGAAAGACTGGCCATCCGCCCCTATCCGCGGGAACTGGAAGAATGCGTGCGCCTCAAGAACGGCGAGCAGGTCCTGTTGCGACCCATCCGCCCCGAGGATGCCCAGGCCCATCTGGACTTCATTCACAATCTTCCCGAAGAGGATTTGCGCCTGCGCTTTTTCGGGCTGGTCCAGAATTTCGTTTTGAGCGACATGCCCAAATTCACCCAGATCGACTACGACCGTGAAATGGCCTTCATCGCCACCCAGAATGTCGATGGTGCGCCCAAAACCCTGGGCGTTGTGCGCACCTCCACCAAGCCGGACAATTCCTCCGCCGAGTTCGCCATCATCATCGCTTCCGAGATGAAGGGCTCGGGCCTTGGCTCGGTGCTCTTTGAAAAGATGATCCGCTACTGCAAGGGACGGGGCACTCGCTACCTCGAAGGGCAGACCATGCCGCGCAACAAGGGCATGATCGGCCTTGCCAAGCGTTTCGGCCTCTCGATATCCCACAATTACGAAGAGGAACTGGTGGAGATGCGCCTGCCATTGTGGGAATGGGAGCCCAAATCCTAGCCATTTTCCCGTCTGGATAATCCAATCGATTTCCGTTAAACGATTTTCTTCCGATGACGAGCCTGTCCTCGCGTGAGCGAAGGGCGGGCTCGCGGACGTGTTCAAGACTGGTCTTTTTCCTGGCGAGGGGGAAGGTCACAGGAGGATATATGCAAGAAAAAGATACGGCCACGCTGACCATTGACGGCCAGACCTACGAACTGCCGGTGGTGCGTGGCACCGAAGGCGAGGTCGCGGTGGACGTGAGCTGTCTGCGCACCCGCTCCGGGGTCATCACCCTGGATCAGGGCTACGCCAATACCGGTTCGTGTTACAGCGCCATCACCTTTGTGGACGGCGAGAAGGGGATTCTGCGGTATCGGGGCTATCCCATTGAGCAGCTGGCGCGGCAAAGCTCCTTCGTGGAAACGGTCATGCTGCTTGTTTTCGGAGAGCTGCCTACCCGCGAGGAACGGGCCGCGTTCCGCACCATGCTCGGCGATTCGGCCCTGCTGCACGAAGACCTCATGCACCACTTCGAAGGGTTTCCGCCCAACGGGCACCCCATGGCCATCCTTTCGGCGGTCATCAATTCCTTGGGCGCCTACAACCCCGACCTGCTCGACATCCAGACCGAGGCGGAGTTCCGCAAGGCCGTGGCCAAGCTGGTCAGCAAGGTGCGCACCATCGCGGCCTTCAGTTACCGCAAGTCCGCCGGTCTGCCCATCATCTATCCCGATCCCAGCCGCTCCTATTGCGAGAACCTGCTGCACATGATGTTCTCCGTGCCCTACAAGGAGCACGTGCCCACCCCCGAGGCCCAGAAGGCCCTGTCGCAGTTTTTGCTGGTGCACGCCGACCATGAGCAGAACTGCTCCTGTTCCACGGTGCGCATGGTCGGATCGAGCGAGGCCAACCTCTTCGCTTCGGTTTCCGCCGGAATTTGCGCCCTGTGGGGGCGGCTGCACGGCGGGGCCAACTCCGCCGTGGTGCAGATGCTCGAAGGCATCCGCGACGGGGATTTCACGGTCAAGGATTGCATCGAGAAGGTAAAACGCAAGGAATTCAGACTGATGGGTTTTGGGCACCGGGTCTACAAGAACTTCGACCCCCGGGCCAGGGTTTTGAAGGAATGCGCCACAAACCTGCTCAGCACCCTGCACATCACGGACCCGTTCCTGGACATCGCCCAGGAACTCGAAGAGATCGCGCTCAAGGACGACTATTTCCTGTCGCGCAAGCTCTATCCCAACGTGGACTTCTATTCCGGACTCATCCTGCGCGCCCTGAACATCCCGGTGAACATGTTCCCGGTCATGTTCGCCATCGGCCGCCTGCCGGGCTGGATCGCGCACTGGCACGAGCAGCACCTGGAAGAGAACACCCGCATCCACCGCCCCCGCCAGATCTACGTGGGGCCGAACCAGCGGGACTACATCCCGATGAAGGATCGCTAATGTGAGCAGGGGAGTCGAAAGGCTCCCCCTGCTCATTTGGAAGATCAGAATTTCTGGGTCATGAGCACGGAGAAGAGGACCACGCAGGCGGCGGCCATCTGAACGAGGTTCATGGTCTCGCCCAGAAAGGCGAAGCCGCAGCCCACGGCCACCACGGGGATGAGGTTGATGTGCGCCGAGGCCGTGCTCGCGGGCATGCGCGTGATGGCCCAGTTGTAGAGGGAGAAGGCGCCAAGCGTCACGCCCGCGCCGAGGAAGACGAGGATCAGGACCAGCTGCGTGTCGAAGGTGCCCGCCGGAACCTCCATCAGATGGCCCAGTCCGGGCGAAAAGAAGATGCTGCCCGTGACCACCTGCATGACGGTCAGGGTCCAGGCGTCGTAGCGTCTGCCCAGGATGCGGATCAGGATCATGTTCGCGGCCGCGCAGACCATGGCCAGAAACTCCAGGCTGTTGCCCAGCAGGGGGGACGGGGCCGATTCGGTGGCCTGCCCGGCGAGGGTCAAAACCGTCACTCCGGCCACGGAAAGCAGCAGCCCGGCGGTGACGCGCGCGCTCATGGGTTCCTTGAGGATCATCCAGGCGGCCACCGCGACCAGAAGCGGCACCGAGGCGGAGATGATTCCGGCCTGGGCCGAGGTGGTCAGTCCCAGGGCCGACGACTCGAACCAGAAGTACAGACAGGGCTGGAACACGACGGCGGGAAGAAGCAGCTTCCAATCGCCCCGGCGGTACGCGGACAGGCTGACCGTACGGTACAGGGGCAGGATGCAGACCAGGGCGATGACCATGCGCAGCCACATCACGCTCCAGGGATGCAGGTCCTCAAGGGCGATGCGCATGGTCGAAAAGGAAGCGCCCCAGAGCAGCACCGCGCCAGACACAGCCAGACGCGGCAGCAGGGCGACGGTGCCGGCGGCATTGACGGCAAGGGATTCGGATTTCATGAACGTTCCTCTAGTCTTGGGACACAACGACTCTCAGGTCGTTTCCGTTTGATGAATGCATGAGCGGGCAAAGCGCGGAAGATACGCACAAGCCACCGGTCTTGAAAAGTCAAATTTTCCCCTTTTCACCCTTGACTGGCAACACGCCGATTTATATTTGAACATTTGCTCAACTATAATTACATAAAGCGCTCACGCATGAATCGGGAAAGGAGGAAAGATGGTCGATGTCTGTGAAATCCGCTGCATCCATCAGGACAGCGTCAATCGAGCCTTGGCGGGCAGGACCGACGAGGGCGTGCTGGACGAGGCCGCCGCGCTTCTGGGCGTGATTTCCGATCCGACGCGGCTCAAGATCATGGACGCCCTGCGGCTGGGAGAGCTGTGCGTCTGCGACCTGGCGGCCGTGCTTTCCATGTCCATATCCGCCGTGTCCCATCAGCTGCGTGTTTTGCGAGCGGCCAGGCTGGTGCGCGGCAGGCGGGCGGGCAAGGTGATTTTTTACACGATCCATGACGGGCATGTGGAAAAACTCATGGACATGGCTCTGGAACACTGCCGGCAGAGGTGCGGGGAATGAACGAATTTCTGCTGGCATGCTGGGATATCCTGCTCGATTCGTCGTTCTGGATGCTCTTTGGCTTTTTCATGGCCGGCCTTTTGCGCGCTTTCGTGCCGCCCGATCTGGTGGCCAGGCATCTGGGCAAGAACCAGTCCGGCAACATCTTCAAGGCCGCGCTCTTCGGCGTGCCCCTGCCCCTGTGCAGTTGCGGGGTCATTCCTGCGGCTGCCGGACTTCGGCGGCAGGGTGCGGGCAAGGGTGCGACGGCCTCGTTTCTGATCTCCACCCCCGAGACCGGCGTCGATTCCATGGCCGTGAGCTGGGCGCTCCTCGATCCGCTGATGACGGCGCTGCGGCCCCTGTCCGCCTTCCTGACGGCCATGGTCACCGGATTCTTCATCGACGCGGCGGACAAGGACGACACGTCGGAAGCCAAACCGCCGTCTTCCCTGCCTCCGCTGGGCGGGGGGCAGGGTTGCGCGTCCGGGTGCTGCTCCTGTCGCGATGAAGCGCCTGGTATCTGGAAACGCTTTCTCGACGGTCAGCGCTTCGCCTTCGACGACCTGCTGGCGGACATCGCGCCCTGGTTTGGCCTCGGAATCCTGCTGGCCGGAATCATCACCCTGTATCTGCCCGACGACCTGGGCCGGATGTTGCCGGGCGGGGGACTGACCGCGATGCTGGCCATGCTCGTCGTGGCCCTGCCCATGTACGTCTGCGCCACGGCCAGCACGCCCATAGCGGCGGCCCTGGCCCTCAAGGGCTTTTCGCCCGGAGCGCTGCTGGTTTTCCTGCTGGCCGGACCCGCCACCAACGCGGCCACCATGGTCATGGTCGGCAGGCTGCTGGGCAAGAAATCCGCCCTGATCTACGTGGGGTCCATCATCGCCGTCACCCTTGCCTGCGCCGTGGCGGCCGACGCCCTCTACCTTTGGCTTGGATTCGAAGTCCACGGCTGGCTCGACAACGCGGGCTTCGAAGAGGGCGGGATGATCCAGATCCTGTCCGCCCTGGTCATGTTCGCGGTGTTGCTCCGTTCCGCGCTGAAGCTCGCGACCCGACGGTTCGCGCAACTCTTGTCGTGACATTCGGCAGCCAGGTTTTCCGTGCAAAAACTCCATTCGGCCGCTTCGCACGGCGCATGAAAAAATCCCCCGTCCAGGATCTGGGCGGGGGATTTTTTCATGAACAGGCGAGTCTATTTTAGTCTGTCGATGCAGGCCAGCCCGTCCTCTTCCAGGGCCACAAGGTCGTTGTAGACCTCGCGCTTGCGGATGAGCACGTGCTTGTCCCCCTCGACCATGATTTCGGCGGCGCGAGCCCTGGAGTTGTACTGCGAGGACATGACGAACCCGTAGGCCCCGGCCGAGAAGGCGGCCAGCAGATCGCCCTGGGCGACCTTGGGGAAGGTGCGGTTCTTGGCCAGGAAGTCGCCGGACTCGCAGATGGGGCCGACCACGTCGGCGGTCATCTCCTCGCCGTTTCCTTCACGCACCGGGGCGATGCGGTGGTAGGAACCGTACAGGGAAGGGCGGACCAGATCGTTCATGGCCGCGTCGACGATGACGAAGTTCTTGCCCTCGTTGGTCTTGGTGTACTGCACCTCGGTCACCAGGATGCCGGTGTTGCCCGCGATGACGCGGCCCGGTTCGAGGATGAGGGTCAGGTCGAGATCCTTGAGGGAATCGACCAGCGCCTTGCCGAGCTGCTCGGGGTGGGGCGGCGTTTCCTCGTTGTAGGTGATGCCGAGGCCACCGCCCAGATCCAGGTATTTGATCGTGATGCCCATCTGCACAAGCTGGCCGTGGAATTCCTTGAGCTTGTCCAGCGCCTCCATGAAGGGGGAAAGCTGGGTCAGCTGGGATCCGATGTGGCAATCAATGCCCACGGGCTCGACGTTGGGCAGGCTCATGGCCTTGGCGTAGACCTTCAGGGCGTCGGTCCGGGACAGGCCGAACTTGTTTTCCTTGAGTCCGGTGGACACGTAGGGGTGGGTCTTGGGGTCCACGTCGGGGTTGATGCGCAGGCTCACGCGGGCGACCTTGCCGAGGTCGGCGGCCACGGCGTTGATGCGCTCGAGCTCCTGTTCAGACTCCACGTTGAACATGAGGATGTCGGCGAAAAGGGCTTCCTGGATTTCCACGGTCTTCTTGCCCACGCCCGAGTACACGATTTTCCCCGGGTCCACTCCGGCTCTGAGCGCCCGGAACAGTTCGCCGCCGGAAACGATGTCCGTGCCCGCGCCTTCCTGGGCCAGAATCTTGAGGAAGCTCAGGTTGGAGTTGGCCTTGACCGAGTAGCAGGTCAGATGGTCGATGCCCTCGAAGGCGGAATCAAAGGCCTTGAAGTGGCGCTTCAAGGTCGTGGCGGAATAGATGTAGAGCGGAGTGCCGTATTCGTAAACCAGATCGGCCACGGCAATGTCCTCGGCGTGCAGTTGACCGTTCTTGTATTGAAAATGGTGCATATGCGTTCTCCTTTCGGGATTAGGGGGCGGATGGGGTCAGAGTGATGATTTCGGACAGGGCTGGCGCGATGATCTGGTGCGTGTTGTCCGCCTTGAGGCGGATGCGCAGGGTCTGGCCCGGCAGCGGTTCGCAGATGGTGAAGATGTAGCTGTTCTCCCGCTGGTACACCGCCGAGTTGTAGGGGTAGTACTTGCGCACGAAGGACGGCGTGAAGGGGCAGGTCGGGCAGCCGTCCTGTTCGATTTCGATCAGGAAATATTCCAGATTGACCAGGCGTCCGCCCAGCTTGGCGTTGATCAGGATGCAGCCCTGTTCCATGCGGGCTTCCATGTGGTTGATCTGGATCATCTCTTCGCTGACGATGGGCTGCGGCCACTCTTTTTTGCCGCAGGCGGCGAGGGCGAGAAAAAGGCACAGGACGAGAAGACGTTTCATGACGATCCTGCCATAGCCTTCCACTGGTGGAGCAGGGTGAGTGCGTCCAGGGGGGAAAGCTCGTTGACGTTGACTTTTTTCAGGGCTTTCAAGACCTCGTGTTCCTCTGGCGCCTGGCGCGGGGCCTGGGTCTGGACCAGACCGGGCAGCGCGACCTGACGGCTGATGAAATCGTTGCGCTTCGAACCGCCGGGGGCGTGACGCTCAAGCACCGCCAGGATTTCCTTGGCCCTGGTCACCACCGAGGCCGGCACTCCGGCCAGGCGGGCGACCTCGATGCCGTAGCTGCGATCGGCCGGACCGGGAACCAGACGGCGCAGGAAGACGATGTCGCCCTTCCATTCCTTGATGGCGATATTGTAATTGCGCACGCCGGGCAAGCGGTCTTCGAGCACGGTCAGTTCGTGGTAGTGGGTGGCGAAAAGGGTGCGGATTCCGCCCTGACGCCTGGCCAGCTCCTCGGCCACGGCCCAGGCCAGGGAGAGGCCGTCGAAGGTGCTCGTGCCCCGGCCGATCTCGTCCAGGATGACCAGGGAGCGTTTGCCCGCCTGACGCAGAATGCGGGCCGTCTCGGTCATCTCGACCATGAAGGTCGACTGGCCCATGGCCAGGTTGTCCGATGCGCCGACGCGCGAGAAGATGCGGTCGCACAGGCCGAGCCGGGCCGTGGCCGCCGGAACGAATCCGCCCATTTGCGCCAGGATGCAGATGAGCGCCACCTGTCTGAGGACGGTGGATTTGCCGGCCATGTTCGGACCGGTGATGAGGAGCACCCGGCCCGACTCGTCCAGGACGAGGTCATTGGGGATGTAGTTCGAGCGGCCCTGCACCGCTTCGACCACCGGATGCCGCCCGGCCCGTATGGTCAAGTCCAGGCCGTCGTGCAGTTCGGGCCTGCTCCATTCCCATTTGCGCGCGGCCTGGGCCAGACCCTGGGTGAAATCGAGTTCGGCCAGGATCTCGGCCATGCCCATGAACCGGGCCCTGTGCCCGGCCACTTCCTCGCGCAGCAAAAGAAAGAGCTGGTATTCCCGCGTCTTGCGCCGGTCGGATGCGCTGAGGAGCTTGTCCTCCAGGCCCTTGAGTTCTTCGGTGATGTAGCGTTCGGCGTTGACCAGGGTCTGACGGCGGATGAAATGCGCCGGCGGTTCGACCGAGACGGCCTTGCTCAGCTCGAAATAGTAGCCGAAAACCTTGGTGTAGCCGAGTTTGAGCTTGGGCAGGTCGCAGGCCAGGCGTTCGCGTTCGAGCATGGCGGAAAGGGCCGCCTCGCCATGGTCGGTCAGCTCCATGAGCTCGTCCAGGGCAGGGTCGTAGCCGGGCCTGAACAGCCCGCCTTCGGTGATGACCGGCGGCAGGGAGTCGGCCAGGGCGCGGGTGAGCAGGTCATGCACGTCGGCCAGGTCGTCCCAGCCGCGCAGCAGAGCGGCAAGCCTGGGCGGCGGAGATTCAAGCTCCAGCAGGGATTGCCGCAGGCGCGGCAGTACCGCGAGGGAGGTCTTGAGGGCCCCGAAATCCTTGGGCGTGGAGCGGTTCACGACGATGCGCGTGCACAGGCGCTCCAGATCGTAGACGTTGTCCAGGGCCCGGCGCAGATTCTCCCGTGCCGTGTCGTGGTCGTGCAGATAGGCCACCAGCTCCTGCACCGGCAGGATGCTGCCCAGATCCTTGAAGGGCTGGTGCATGCGGGTCTCCAGCAGCCTGCCGCCCATGGGCGTCTGGGTCTGGTCCAGCACGTGCCGCAGCGTGCCCCGGCCCTTGCCGCCGTCCATGGTCCGGAAAAGCTCCAGATTGCGCTCCGTGACCTCGTCCAGGAGCAGGGTGGCGGTGAGGTCCAGGGGCTTGAAGGGGGCGAGGTGGGTCAGGTCGCGCTTCTGGGTCAGCTCCAGATAGGTCAGCAGGGCACCGCAGCACCGGGTCAGGGCAGGTTTGTCGTCCAGATCCAGGGTTTGCAGGCCGGGCACGCCCTGGGCGCGCAGGATCTTGTCCTCGGCCCCGCGGCCGTCGAAATAGGATTTTTGCGGATAGCGCGAGAGCCTGGACTGCCAGTGCTCAAGACCTTTGGGCAGGGGCTGGCTCTCGGCCAGGAGCAGTTCGCGCGGGTTCATCTTGACCAGCCACTGCCACAGCACCGCCTCGTTTTTGGTCTGGATGCCGGACCACGCGCCCGTGGAGAAATCGACCCAGGCTAGGCCGCCGCCGAGATCCCCGTCCCAGAACAGGGCGCCGAGAAAATTATGTCCCTTGGCATCGAGATTGATGTCCTCGACCACGGTGCCCGGGGTCAGCACCCGTGTCACTTCGCGTTTGACCAGCCCCTTGGCCTGCTTGGGGTCCTCGACCTGGTCGCACAGAGCCACCTTGTACCCTTTGTCCAGAAGCTGGCGCAGGTATTCGTCGATGGCGTGATGGGGCATGCCGCACATGGGCACCGGGTTTTCCGCGCCGGGATTGCGGCTGGTCAGGGCGATCTGCAACTCCCTGGCCGCGATCTGGGCGTCCTCGAAGAACAGCTCGAAAAAATCGCCCATGCGGAAAAAGACCAGCGTGTCCGGATGCTCCTCCTTGACCCGCAGGTACTGCTCCATCATGGGCGTCAGCTTGACCGTGCTCATGACCCCTCGTCGCTCAAAAGCTGGCGGATGGTGATGGAGTGCCAGGACATGCATTTGGGGCAGCAGAAGAAAATCTGCCCGCGCTTGAGGCCGCAACGGCCGCAGACGAAGCGTTTGGCTTCGCGCGCCCGGCGCAGCAGAAATTCCAGTTGCAGCTCGAAAACCGGGGTCATGCGCTGCTCCGGCAGCGACATGGTCAGAAGCTCCAGCCGGGCGGGCCAGAAGGCCGGGCTCATGAGCAGAGCCTTTTCCTGCCAGGTTTTGGCCTCCTCGATCCGGCCATGGGCGCGCAGCAGGCACCCGGCGTAATGCAGCGGAGCGATGTCCGGAGGATGGCTTTCGATGACGCTCAGCAGGCCGTCCATCTTCGCGGCCGGGAGAATGGCTTTGACTGGCGCTCCGGAGTCCTCGAAGTCGAGCAGGGGATCAAGGAGCACGAAGCCCAGGTGCGTCCCGACGGCCTCAAGACCCTGGTCGAGCAGGCTCAAGACCTCGTCCCAGGCCTCCAGGCCGATCTGGTACATGATCCCTTCCAGCCAGGCCTCTGGCGACGCGGGATAGAGAGCCCTGGCCTCGGCCAGCAATCCGGGGTTCGCGACTCCTGTTCCGCTCGTGGCGGCCCGGACCAGGTAGTGGGCGGCCTGCAGGTGATGCCCCATTTTCTTGTATTGACGGCTGGCGGCCAGAAAATCCCCGCCCTTGGCGTGCAGGAGGGCCATTTCCAGCTCCAGCGCCGGGGTGTCGCCGCCGATGTCCCTGCTTTGGCGCATGGCTTCCTCGGCCCGGTCCAGAATGCCGGCCCGGGAGTAGTCCCGGCCCAGTTCGAAGAGGATGCGGCCCTGGTCCTCGCGGCCAAGGTCGGGCCGTTGCAGGAGGGAACTGCGCATCTGGATGGCGCGGTCAAGCTCGCCGCGCATGCGATACAGGTTGCCAAGGGCCGAGCAGATCTCCACGGCTCCCTGGTGGTTGCGCATGGCGCGCGAGAGATCGTCGATGGCGGCCAGGGCGTCCTGGGCCGGATTCGGCGGCACGGGCGAAAAGAGATCGGCGTGGTCGTCGCGCAGTCCCAGTAGGGACCTGAGCCATTGCATGAGGTTTTCTCCGGTTTACACCGCTGGTGTTAAAAACATGTCTGAAACATCGCATGACACGGTTGCGGGCCGGAAGGGTCGTCCCGCCCGCCCGCGTCACGCCCCCAAATGCCTGGCATACCATCCGCCCGCCTGCGCCAGGCCCTGACGGACGTCCCAGGCGGGATCGTACCCGAGCAGGCGGCGGCTTTTGGAGATGTCGGCCAGGGAGTGGCGGACGTCTCCGGCCCGGAAGTCGCGGTACGCAGGCTGGGCCTGGGCGCAGCCGGGCATGAACGTGGCCGCTTCGTCACGGATGAGCCCGAAGAGTTCGTTCAGCGTGGTGCGCTGTCCGAAGGCGACGTTGAAGACCTCCCCGGCCACCGGGCCCGTGGCCGAAGCCGCCAGGATGTTGGCCTGCACGCAGTTGTCGATGAAGCAGAAATCGCGGCTGGTCTCGCCGTCGCCGTTGATCCAGACCGTCTCTCCGCGCAAAAGGCCCGCGAACCATTTGGGAATGACGGCGGCATACGCGCCCTCGGGATCCTGGCGACGGCCAAAGACGTTGAAATAGCGCAGTCCCACGCTGTCCATGCCGTAGGTCTTCAGAAACACCTCGGCGTAGAGTTCGTTGACGTACTTGGTCACCGCATAGGGGGACAGGGGCTTGCCGATTTGATCCTCGACCTTGGGCAGGCCCGGGTGGTCGCCGTAGGTGGAACTCGACGCCGCGTACACGAAGCGCGAAACCTTGCTGTCCTTGGCCGCGACCATCATGTTCAGAAATCCGGTCACGTTGTTGGCGTTGGTCAAGAGGGGGTCGACAATGGAGCGGGGCACGGAGCCCAGCGCCGCCTGATGGAGCACGAATTCAACGCCCGCGCAGGCCTCCATGCAGGTCGGCAAATCGCGGATGTCGCCCTCGATGAGCTTGAATCCGGCCCATTGCCCAGGCGTGACCCCGGCCTTGACCTCTTCGAGATTGTGGCGGTGGCCGGTGGAAAAATTGTCCAGCCCGGTGACCTGCTGGTCATGGCGCAGCAGCGTTTCGAGCAGGTTCGAACCGATGAATCCGGCGACGCCCGTGATGAGCCAATGGTGCCTGGATTCAAGAATGGGTAAGGATTTTTGGTGCATGATGGTTCCGATTTGTGGAAAAAAATTGCGTCCCGAAGGAATGGGCCTTGGGACGCACGACAGCAGGGTGGACGACGAATCGTGCCGGATGCTCTAGTTCTGGATGTTTTCGGTGGATTCCGCGGTGGTGTACTCGTCCATGGTCTTGGGGCGCAGGGATTCCACTTCGCGCTGCAGGGAGTCCACTTCCTTCTTGTACTGGCGGCACTGTTTGGACAGGCGGATTTTTTCCAGGAAGAAATAGAAGGTGCAGAGCAGCGAACCGATCACGAAGGCCATGAGAATGATCAGGTAGAAGGGCACCGCCTCGGTCTGGTAGTGCCAGCCGAAGACTTTGAGTTCGAGCGCCAGTTCCTGGATCAGGATCTCGTGGTTCTGAACAAAGAAGAGCATGGAGAAGAAGAAAAGGGCTACCAGGCCCAACACCTTGAGATATCGCATCCGTCACCTCTACCGTTTAAGGTTGTTGAAAAAAGGCTTCAGGCGTTCATAGGTCGAACGAAGATGCTCGGGCAGAACGCTTGTTTCCGACATGACCGCCATGAAGGAGTGGTCTCCGTTCCAGCGCGGCACAAGGTGCACATGGAGGTGTTCCCTGATCCCGGCGCCGGCGGCCTCGCCTATGTTGACTCCAATGTTTATTCCGTGCGGGTTGAAAGCCTGTTCTAGGATAAAAGCGCACTTTTGTACATAGTTCATGATCTCGTGACTTTCCCTCTCGTCGAGCGCGGTGATGTTGCTGACGTGCCGGTACGGGGTGACCATGAGGTGCCCGTTCGAATAGGGAAAGATGTTCATGATCACGAAACAGTGCGCGGCGCGGTGCAGCACGAAGCGTTCGGCGTCGCCGTCCGTGGACTCGGGCAGGCAGAAGACGCAGGAGTCGGGCTTGGGACCGAGGATGTAGTCGATGCGCCAGGGGGCGTGTATGGTTTTCATGGCTACAGGATCTGGCTCAGGAATTTCTGGGTGCGCGGATGCTCGGGATTGGTGAAGAAGTGCTCCGGAGTGCCCGTCTCCACGATCTGGCCATGGTCCATGAAGATGACCCGGTCGGCCACCTCGCGGGCGAAGCCCATCTCGTGGGTGACCACGACCATGGTCATGCCCTCGCGGGCCAGGGTGACCATGACGTCCAGGACTTCGCCGATCATCTCCGGATCAAGGGCCGAGGTCGGTTCGTCGAAGAGCATGATCTTGGGGTTCATGGCCAGGGCGCGGGCGATGGCCACGCGCTGCTGCTGCCCGCCGGAGAGCATGGCCGGATAGACCTCGGCCTTGTCCCGGATGCCGACCTTGTCGAGCAGGCTCAAGGCCCGTTTCCTGGCTTCGAGTTCCGGCACTTTCTTGAGTTTCATGGGCGCCATGGTCAGGTTGCCGAGCACCGTCTTGTGCGGAAAGAGGTTGAAGCTCTGGAAGACCATGCCCAGTTCCTGACGGATCTGGTTGATGTCGTTGACCTTGGCGTTGATGTCCTTGCCGTCGACCGTGATGGTTCCGCTGTCGATGGTCTCCAGGCGGTTGATGGAACGCAGGAGGGTCGACTTTCCCGATCCGCTGGGTCCGATGATGACCACCTTCTCCCCGGAATTGATGGACAGGCTGACATCGTGCAGAGCCTGCAACTGGCCGAAGAATTTGTAGACGTTCTTGATCTCGATGATGGGCCTAGTCCCGTTCATAATAATTCAACCTCTGCTCCATTTTGCTGACGCCCTTGGACAAGAAGAGCGTGATGACCAGGTAGACCAGGGCCACCATGGTGTAGGCCTCGAAGTACAGAAAGGATTCGCTGGCGAATTCCCGTCCCCGGCGCAACAGATCCGATACGGCCAGGATGGAGACCAGCGAGCTGTCTTTCAACAGGGCGATGAACTCGTTGCCCACGGGCGGCAGGATGGTCCTCCAGGCCTGGGGCAGGATCACGTACATCATGGTCTGGGCGCGGGTGAAGCCCAGGGATCTGGCCGCCTCGGCCTGCCCCTTGTCGATGGAGTCGATGCCCGCCCGGAAAACTTCGCCCATGTAGGCGCCATAGCAGATGCCCATGGCCACCACCGCCGCGGCCATGGGCGGCAGGCCCTTGAAAAATTCAAGACGGCCCAGGGCGTAGTAGATGTAGAACAGCTGGACCAACAGAGGGATGCCGCGAATGATCTCGACATAGGTCGAGGCGATGAGGTTCAGCGTCTTGTTGCGGGACAGGCGGCCCAGACCGGTGATCAGGCCGAGCACCAGGGAGAGCAGGATGGACAGGACCGTGACCTGGAAGGTGACCACGATGCCGTCGGGGAGAAATTGCAGGATGCGCCAGTAGGGCTCGGGCTGCGTCACGCACAGATAGATGATGATGCCGATGGCTCCGAAAAAGGTGAGCCACCATGCGTTGAAGAGGCCCGAATCCTTTTTGACGGGAATGGCCGCGCCGTCACCGATATCGATTTTGACAGCTTTCTTGGAAAATTGTGGGGTCATGACTGGTCGTGTCCTGGTCGCTTGAAAAAAAAGGAAAACCGGGGCCGTGGCCCCGGTTCATGACATTATTTGGCTCCGAACCATTTGGCGTAGATCTTGTCGTACTCGCCGTTGGCCTTGATGGCGGCCAGGGCGGAGTTGATCAGATCCACGATTTCCTTGTTGCCCTTGTTCACGGCGAAACCCAGGTACTCGGGGGATTCGGGGGCGATGAGGAAGGCCAGGGTCAGCTTCTGGGAATACTGTTCGTGCTGCAGGGCGTAGTTGGAAGCCACGGCGTCGTCGGCGATGACGGCGTCGATGCGTCCGTTGTAGAGGTCTTCCACGGCCAGGCCGATCTCGTCATAGGACTTGGCGGTGGCGCCTTCGATCTTCTTGCACACGAAATAGCCGGTGGTGCCCATCTGGGAGGCCACGGTCTTGCCGGCCAGATCGGCCACGGAAGCGATGGCGGAACCCTTGGGCACGATGACGCCCTGCTTCACTTCGAAGTAGGGGTCGGAAAAATCCATGCTCTGCTTGCGCTCGTCGGTGATGGAGACCGAGGAGGCGATGGCGTCGTACTTGCCGGCGGCGAGGCCCGCGAAGATGCCGTCCCAGGCGGTGTTCTTGAGGATCGGGTTGAAGCCGCCGGCCTTGCCCATGGCCATCACGACCTCGGGACCGAAGCCCACGATGTTTTTGTCGGCGTCGACCATTTCCATGGGCGGATAGGTGGCGTCGACCGCGAAGACGACGTCCTTGGCCAGGGCATTCGAGGCCATGAGGAAAAGAGCCAGCAGAACAAGTGCAATCCGTGTACGCATACGTCCTCCGAATCTGGTAAAAGATGAATTCCCAAAAATTTGTTCGACAGACCAAAAAGACAAAAAATCGTTAAATAATTGCCTTGCTTTGGTCAAGAAAGGCCTTTGGGGGAAGCGTCCTGACCCCGAAGCGAGCGGGACATGCGCCGGGCATAGCCCAGCTGCTCCTCGCGGGTGCGCACCTCGCCGTTCAGGACGGCCCGCTTCACGGCCCGCAGGATGGCGGCATAGCGGGGCCCGGGCTCAAGCCCCGTTTTCCTGATGTCCGCGCCCGTGACCAGGATGCCGACGTCCTGCAAATAGGTGAGGTAGTGGGAAACGGCTTTCTTCAGATCCTGCTTGCGCTGCTTGGCCATGGTGTAGAGCAGCCCTTCCAGGGACAGGAGAGAGAGGATGTCGTGAAGATCGGCCGGAGTGCCCGCGTTTTTTCCCCATTGCGCCAGCTGCATGGCCACATGGCGCAGCTGGCGGCGGGTGGACTCCACCAGTTCGATCCGTTTCGGCGGAAATTGCAGGCGCGAGGTCAGGGCCTGGACCTGCTTGGCGTCGAATCCGGACACCAGCCCCAGGAAATAGACGATCCAGATGTCGGGGGCCTGTTCGCGGAAAAGGAGCTTGTACCAGGTGATGACCTTCTCGATCTCTTCCAGCAGGGCTTCCTTGGTCTGGGGGAAGCTCAGCAGGGGGTGGATCTCCTGCAGGAGGCCCAGGTCGCGCATGCGGATGAAGGCTTCCACCGGCGCGCTGTCCTCGGCCAGCAGGCGCAGCTCGTGGCGGATGCGCGCGCCGGAGAGCTTTTGGAAGATGTTCAGGCGCACCGCGTTCTTGATCAAACGCTCGGTCTGCGAGCCGATCTTGAACTGGAAGCGTTGCTCGAAGCGGATGGCGCGGATGATGCGCGTCGGATCTTCGACAAAGGACAGGGAGTGCAGGACGCGGATCACGCCGTCCTTCAAATCCTGCTGCCCGCCGAAAAAATCGACCAGGCGGCCGAAGTGCGGAGGGCAGAGGTGGATGGCCAGGGTGTTGATGGAAAAATCGCGGCGATACAGGTCCATCTTGAGCGAGGAGAGTTCGACGATGGGCAGTGCGGCCGGGTATTCATAGTATTCAAGGCGGGCGGTGGCCACGTCGATCTTCTGCCCGCCGGGCAGGATGAGCACTGCGGTGCGGAATTTGAGGTGCGGACGAACCCGCGCCCCGATCCGGCCCGCCAGGTCCTGGGCAAAGGCGACGCCGTCTCCCTCCACCACCAGATCGATGTCGTCGTTGGGAATTCCCAGGAGCATGTCGCGCACGAACCCGCCCACTGCGTAGACCTCGACGCCCAGCTCCTGTCCGGCCTGACCGGCAAGTTTCAGCAGGGACACGATGTCCCCCGGCAGGCGTTCGAGCAGAAGCTGGCGGATGTTCTTTTCCTGGCGCTTGTCCGAAAGCAGGGATTCCGGAATTCGCGCCGGTTCCTGCACCATGAGGTTGATCAAATCCGTGCGCGTGATGACCCCGACCAGCTCCTGTCCGCGCAGCACCGGTACGAGGCGCTGGCGGTGCCCCAGGATGATTTCCATGACCTGATAGAGGTCCTGCTCCTCGGTCACGAAAAGAAAATCCTCGAGCATGTATTCCGTGACCTGTTCTCCGCCGAGGCCATGTCCGACCGCCTTTTCAGCCACACTGTTCTCGATGATGCCGCAGACCTGATCCCCGTATTCGACCACGGGCAGGGCCTTCAGGCCGTAACGGACCATGACTTCGGCGGCCTGGGCCACGCTCTGCGAGGCCTCGATGCGTACCACGGGCGAGGACATGAAATCCCTGACCACCATCTGCGGATTGATGAGGGAGTAGAGCAAGGCGAAAAGCTCATCCTTTACTTGAGAAATGGTGCGATCCTTGATAGAGGCCGAAGCCGCGTAGGCGTGGCCGCCGCCTCCGAAAGAGGAACAGACCGTGCCCACGTCCACTTCCTGGACCTTGCTGCGGGCCACGAGCTGGATGCGGTCGCCCATGTGGCCGATGGCGAACAGGACGCGGATGTTCTCCATGTCCATGAGCTTGTGGGTCAAGAGGGCGAAGTCACCGACGTAGGAGTCGAGGGAGACTTCGGCTATGACGATGTCGACGCCGTTTATGGTGTGGCTGGAGGCGGAGTCGATGAGCTCGGACAGGATGGCGACCTGTTCCGTGGACAGTTCGCGACTCATGATGTCGCGAATGACGTCGAGGTCCATGCCCATGGTCCTGAGCCAGGCCGCGGCCTCGAAATCGTGCTCCGTGGTGGATTTGAAGGTGAAGCCGCCAGTGTCCTCGAAAATCCCCAGGCCCATGATCGTCGCTTCGTCGGGGCTCACGGTCAGGGATTTTTCACGCAGTTTCTCGATGATGATGGACGTGGTCGCGCCCCAGGGGCGGTAGATGTCGATGCGGCCTTCAAGGGCGCCTTCGCTGGCCGGATGGTGATCGTAGAGATGGATTTCCAGATCCGGCACTTCAAGGAGCGGTTCGACATGACCGAGCCGGGCCCGCTGCCTGGTGTCCACGACGACCAGCAGGCCCACCTCCTGCGGATCGATGTCCTTCATGCTTTTGAAATTGAAGAGGTACATGGCGCTCTGGATGAAGTAGTCCTTGAGCGAGCTCTCCTGCGTGCCGGGAAAGACCAGGAGGGCGTCCGGATAGAGCTTGCTGGCCGCGATCATGGCGGCCAGGGCGTCGAAGTCGGCGTTGGCGTGGCAGGTGATGACGGTTTTCGAGAGGGCTTGGGACATGTCAGGACCGTGGGTGGAATTTGCGGTGCAGGGCGGCCATGCGCGCGGACTGTACATGGGTGTAGATTTCCGTGGCCATGATGTCGCTGTGGCCGAGCAGGATCTGCACGGTGCGCAGGTCGGCTCCGCCTTCGAGCAGATGCGTGGCGAAGGAGTGGCGCAGGGTGTGCGGGGAAACCGGTCTGTTTATGCCCGCCTCCAGCGCGTAGCGGCGCAGCAGTTTCCAGATTCCCTGGCGGGACAGGCCAAGGCCCGAACGGTTCAGAAAGGCCATGTCGACCTTGGGGCCGAACAGCGGACGCCACTGCCGCAGATAGGACAGAAAGAGGCCCACCGCCGAATCGTGCAACGGCACGTAGCGCTCCTTGCTGCCCTTGCCCACGACGCGCAGCAGTCCGGCCTGAGGGTCGAAATCCGGCACGGCCAGCGCCGCCAGTTCGGACACGCGCAGCCCGCAGGCATAGAGAAGTTCGAGCATGGTGCGGTCGCGCACGCCCAGACGGTCGGTCATGACCGGGCGCGCCAAAAGGGCGGTGACCTCCTCCCGGGACAGCACTTCGGGGAGCTTGCGGACCAGCTTGGGGCTGTCCAGCAAGGCGGCGGGGCTGGAGGGCAGGAAGCGCTCCTGCACCAGGAATTCGAAAAAGCCGCGCAGACTGGAGAGGTTGCGGGCCAGGGAGGTGTTTTTGAGTCCCTTGCGACGCAGGTGGACCATGTAAAGGAAGAGGGCATGTTCGTCGATGCGTCGCGGATCGCCGCCCACCTCCGAGAGAAATTCACGGAAGAACAGCAGGTCCGAGCCATAGGCCTCGACGGTTTTTTCGGCCAGACCACGGATGACGGTCAGATGCTGGAGGTAGGCGTCGATTTCTTCGTGCATTCCCGGCAAGGTACATCTGGCCCCTTGCCTGCACAAGCTGAAAAAGGTAGCTTTTTCACCCAATGCCCAAACCAAGCGACGTACTCGCATACCTGAGTCTGGGGTCCAACATGGGCGACCCCGTGGCCAATGTCCGCCAGGCTTTGAAAATCATGGACTCCGCGACCGGCCTGTCCGTGGAAGCGGTGTCTCCCGTCTTTCGAACGGAGCCGCAGGGCGTGCGCGACCAGGAATGGTTCGCCAACTGCGTGGCGCGCCTGCGCGTGGACGCAGCCATTTCCCCCGAAGCCCTGCTCGATATCCTGGCCGGGATCGAGGCGGGAATGGGCCGGGAGCGCAAAGAGCGATGGGGGCCGCGGATCATCGATATCGACATCCTCCTCTACGCGGACGAGCAGTGGGATTCTCCCCGACTGAAGATTCCTCATCCGCGCATGCTCGAACGGGCGTTCGTACTCGTTCCGCTCATGCATCTGGCTCCGGACATCCGCATCCGGGACCTTTCTCCATCACAGTGGCTGTCCAAACTCCAGTATCGCGTGGAAGAAGACCGGATTTCACAGGCCACAAACGTTATTTCGAGGTGAACAATGCTCAAGTTTGTCATTCTGGCCGTTGCCTGCTTCATTCTTTACAAACTCATCACCAACGACAAGAAGAAAAAAGTCGATGTTAAACAGAAGCATGAGGAAAAACTGGCCAAGGAAGGCGTGCTGGTCAAGGACCCGGTGTGCGGGACCTACGTTTCCAAGGATTCGGACATCAGGATCAAGGAAGGCGAAGAGGTGCGCTGCTTCTGCAGCTACGAATGCCGGGACAAATACTTGAAAATGATCGACTAAAAGAGGAGGGGGCATGAAATTCTTCATCGATACCGCGAATCTGGAAGAAATAAGGGCCGCCATGGACATGGGGCTCGTGGACGGCGTGACGACCAACCCGTCGCTGATGTCCAAGGAGGCGGGGGACTGGCGGGCGATCGCGGCGGAAATCTGCCGTCTGGTGCCGGGGCCTGTCAGCCTGGAGGTCGTAGCCCTGGATGCCGAAGGCATGGTCCGCGAAGCCAAGGATCTGATGCAGTACGGCCCCAATGTCGTGGTCAAGGTGCCCATGACGGCGGAAGGTCTGAAGGCGGTACGCATTCTCAGGTCAATGGACATCGAAACCAACGTGACCCTGGTCTTTTCCGCCGCCCAGGCGCTTCTGGCGGCCAAGGCCGGAGCCGCCTACGTCAGCCCGTTCCTGGGCCGGCTGGACGACGTGGGCCAGGACGGCATGGAACTGGTGCACCAGATTCTGTCGATTTACGGCAATTACGGATTCACCACGCAGATCATCGCCGCCAGCGTGCGCAGCCCCATGCACGTTCTGGACGCGGCCATGGCCGGGGCACATATCGCAACCGTGCCGCACAAGATCCTGACCCAGCTCATCGGACACCCCTTGACGGACAAGGGCATCGCCGCGTTTCTCAAAGACTGGGAGAAGAAGACCGGAAAATGAGGAAATGGGCCGTGGGGACTGAAGTGGACGAAATGGACTGAAATGGACGGCATGGACTTGATTGGACCTAGACCCGGGTTGGCGCTCAAGCGCTGACCCGTTTTTTTTTGTCCGCGCGCGCTGGGCGTCCGTATCGTCCATTTCACACATTTTTCAGAGTCTCATAATGAAAATTATGTTAACTTTAATAACCGTCAAGGTTATTAAATATCAAGGCATTGCCACCCTCGCCGCTCATTTGCTATGCGATTCGTGGCCAGCGCCTCCATTGGCGGCCTTTTTCGATCCTGGTACCATCGAGACCCTGAACTGCACCCGACTCAAGTGAGGTCCACCATGAAACCCGTCCGAATTTTGCTGCTCATCCTGTCGATTATGCTCGTCGCCGGGCCCGCGTGGGCCGAGACTGAAGACAACTCGACTCCCGGCATGGCCAAGCCCGTTCCGGAACAGCCGGCCCAGAAATCCGAAACCGCCACCGGCGACACGGTCTCGACCGGCAGATTCCCCCTCGACATCCAGGGCCGGGGCACCGACCAGAGCGGGACCCTGCTTTCCTACAAGCTCAAGGAAGAAGTCATCGCCAGCAAGCTCTTTGATCTCAAGGTCTCGGAAAAAAAGAAGTTCGTTCTGCACATCGTCACGCAGGCCGAATTTCCGGATCGTCCGAGCATTGCCTCTCAGTATTCGATTGTTCTTGTCTATCAGGAAGATGCCGGAACGCTGGCCTATTATCTGAATCACTATCAGGGGCAGGTTCATGCCGAAGCGGTCACGGCGGAGATGCAGAAGATACTGGAATGGACCTACGCCAACCTCAAGCGGTACCATTATCTTCTTGAAGAGTGAGCGTATTGATTTGTATATCGGTAAGATACGAGATTTTTATCGCTTGCCTGGATCACTGGCGGGAGGCGGACATGCGAAGGCCGTCCAACCTGCGCCAAGCTCACGGGGTATCGCAGTCATCCTGCGGAATGAGGCTCATCTTGCGCACATGGAACGGCTCCCGGACCTGACCGAGTCTCGCGGTTTGGCGCAAGAAGACGATGGTCGTCCGGGACAATTCGTAGCCTTCCGGCACCAGCACGATTTCACGGCCGTCGCGGGTGCCGACCACGGCCCGGGACAGGATCATGCCCGGTTGCAGCTTGTCCAGGGTGACCTCTATTTCGCTTTGGTCGATGCGGCTGAGTTCCGTCTCCATGGCCGCGAGCATGGCTCGCGGATATTGGGCGCGGCGCATGCGCGCCAGGATCGCCCCGCCTTCCATTTTTTCGTAGCAGGCCAGGCGGTAGTCCATGGCCATGGCCAAAAGCGCCGCGCTCTGTGTCGTTTTTCCACCCTCTTCAAATTGCCCGCCGCGAAGCATGAATTCCGCATACTCTTTCAGGATTTCCGTCACATCTTTGAGCTGCGGCAGGTGGCGCACCCATTCCACGGCCTGCTCCGGATGCCGCGCGAAGAGCACGCGCTCGTCCTCCGTCAGCGCCTGCCCGGAGGTGATTTTTTCCAGCAGCGCCGGAGGCAGTGCGATCAGGCCGACGACGGACAGCAGGAAGGCCGTTTCCGCCAGCGTGGGGTCGGCGTGGCGCATGTTCCGGCACAGGCCCCGCAGGATCGGCAGCACCGGACTGATCATGTCCCGGACATCGCTGCGCAGCCAGCAGACGAGCTCGTGCACGGCCTTGGCGAAGATGGCGTGGACTTCGTTCACGTTCCGGGTTGCTGACGAAATGCGCTTGAAACGAACTATTGCGTCCTCCACGACCTTGATCAGCCTGTCGTCGGCGCACGACGCGGGCAAGACGTGAAAGATCTGGCCGTCGTTGACGGCCCGCATCAGCGCCGCCGCATCAAGGGGCGCTTTGCTGACCAGCACGCGAGTGCTCTCCGGGCACAATTTCCCGGCCCGGGCCATGAATTCGACGCCGTCCATCTCGGCCATGGAGAATTCGGCCAGAATCACGGCGTAGGGCCCTTCTTCGGCGATTCGTTGCAGTCCAAGGCGCGGCCCCAGGGCGATGTGGGTCTCGAAATTCTTGCGCAGCCTGCGCTGCATGACCGTCAGGGCCTTGCCGTCGGAGTCCACTATCAAAACGGAATTCATGAGTTCACCTCTCTGCGCGCCGACCTTTCCGGAGCGACGGGGCACGCGGGCGGACGGACGTTGCTGCTCTTGACCCTGCCCACCCCCGAACTGACCATCTCCCGGACCTGATGCATGAACACGCCGTAGGCGTATGCCCCCTGCTCCATTTCCTTGAGGCGTTTTTCCCATTCTCCGGTCAGTTCGGGCGAAGCCACCTGCGGGATCATGGAACAGACCACGTCCACAGCCCAGCAGCCGAGATCCGTGGCCACCAGACGCTTGCCGTCCTTGCCGATATACTTCCTGGCGAGCAGGGTTTCAATGATCTGGGCGCGGGTGGCCGGCGTGCCGAGGCCGCGTTCTTTCATGGCCTCCCGCAGCTCCTCGTCGTCGACCAGCTTGCCCGCCGTTTCCATGGCCGCCAGCAGCGTGGCGTCGGTGAAATGCGCCGGAGGCTTGGTCTTGTGCGCGACCAGCTCCAGGCTCTGGGCCGTGACGGCCGCGCCCTTGCGCAGGTTCGGCAGGGGGTTGTCCTCGGATGCCCGCCAGGGTTCGGCCTCGAGCCAGCCCTTGTCCTGGAATATCTTGCCCGTGGCCCGGTAGCGGTGCCCTTCCACCCCGATCCACAGCGTCGAGCCGGCAAAGGTGGCGTCATCCATGAAGGCCGCGGCGAAACGTCTGCAGATCATTTCGTAAACGGCCCACTCATCCTTGCCCAGAGTGGCCGGATTGGCGCGCAGGGCCGTGGGGATGATGGCGTGGTGATCCGAGACCTTCTTGTCGTTGACGCATTCGAACTTTTTCTTGCCGCCATTGATGTTGGCCGCGGCCGCCTGCGAGATTTCGGGAAAATGGGCGTAGACCGCGCGCATGTTCTCCAGACATTCCGCGAAAAGCTCTGCTGTCAGATGCCTGGAATCGGTTCGCGGATAGGTGATGAGCTTTCGTTTTTCGTAAAGATCCTGGGCGATGGAGAGCGTCTGCTGGGCCGAAAAACCAAGCCGCGAATTGGCTTCCTTCTGCAGGTTGGTCAAATCGAAGAGCAGGGGCGGCTTCTGCCTGCCCTTCTTCTTTTCCATTTCGAGCACTTCACCGTCCCTGCCGACGCAGGCATCGGCCACGACCCGCCCTTCCTCCATGTTCCAGATCTTGGAATCCTTGAAATCCGGCGGCGCGAACCAGGTGGCCTTGAAGTTCTCGGTCCCATGGGCGAACTCGCCCTCCACGGTCCAATAATCCCGGGGCGTGAAATTTTCGATTTCACGTCTGCGCTCGACCAGGAGCTTGAGGACCGGGGTCTGCACCCGTCCGACAGTGATCAAGCTGCCTGCGCGCAGCGTGAAGAGGCGGGAGAAATTCATGCCCACCAGCCAATCGGCCTCGGCTCGGGCAAAGGCTGCGTGCCCCAGGTTTCTTTTTTCCTCTCCGCTGACCATGCCGGCGAAGGCCTTTTGCAGGCCTTTTTCGGTCATGTCGTTGGCCCAGAGGCGTTTGATCGGCTTGGCGCATCCGGCCAGCAGATAGATGCGGCGAAATATCAGCTCACCCTCCCGGCCCGCGTCCGTGGCGTTGACGACGGTCTCTATATCGTCATCGAGCAGGAACTTGCGGATGATCGCGTACTGCTTGGCCGTGGACGGAAGAATTCCCAGCGTGAACCGCGTGGGCAGCATGGGCAGCTGGCGCATGGACCAGCGTCCGGACCAGGCCGGGTTCTGCTCGGCCGGTTCGGCGATGTTGACCAGGTGCCCCACGGCCCAGGTGACCACGTGGCCGGGCCCTTGCAAACAGCCGTCGCCGCGCCCTTTCACGCCAAGCACCGAGGCCAGTTCGCGGGCCACGGAAGGTTTTTCGGCGATGATCAATGTCCTGGGCACGTGATCCCCTCTGTCCGGCGCAAAGCGCAAAGCCCTGTCACCAGGCGGCGCCGGCCCGAATCAAGAAAAAATCCCCGCGCACGCCAATGCGCAGGGATGGGAAAAAGAGCGTCGCGCATTTCAGGAAAAGAGTTCCGGCCGTCCGGTGATCTTGCGCACCAGGTCGCGGTAGTCCTGGGAGCCGTGAGAGCCCGGCGCGTATTCGAAAATGGTCTTGCCGTAGGCCGGAGACTCGGAGAGCCGCACGTTGTAACGGATCGGAGTACAGACGTACTCCCCGTACAGGTCCTTGAGCTTGTCCAGGATGGCGTCGGGGTTCTTGATGCGTTTGTCCAGGAATGTCGGCAGGATGTAGTTGAGGGTCACATCGCTGCGATACTTCTGAATCGAGGACAGGCTTTTCAGGAATTCAACCAGTCCTTGAAGGGTCATGACCTCAAGGGAAACGGGGGTGATCAGCTCGTAGACATAGAAAAGCACGTTGACCGTGAGCGGATCCCATCCCGGCGAGGTGTCGACGATGACGTAATCGTAATCCTTTTCGATGGGTTCCAGGGCCTCCACCAGGGTCAGCTCGCCGCCGAAGTCCTTGCGGTCGATGATGCGCTTGACCCCGGCCAAGGATCTTCCACCGGCCAGCAGCCACAGATTCTCCCGGGCCTGGACAATGGTTTCGGCGGGAGGAAGCTCGCCGGTGACCAGTTCCGTGAGCCCGACCTTGGGTTTCTGCCCGAGCAGATAGGCGGCCTGTCCCTGGGTGTCGGTGTCCACCAGCAGAACCTTGTAGCCGGCCAGGGCCAATCCGGCGGCAAGATTGACCGAAGTCGTGGTCTTGCCCACTCCGCCCTTGCTCAAGGTCACGCCGATCCTGCGCGGTGCGGATTGCGCTTGCGGTTCGGATACCGGCTCGGTCTCCGGTTCGGACGCCGGCTCGGTCTCCGGTTCGGACGCCGGTTCAAAAAGCGCAAACCGATGGCCGCAGGCCCTGCACTGCGCAACCGTGGCGCCCGCGGGAATCTTTGATTCATCGACGTTGTGCTCTTTCTTGCACTGCGGACAGATCACCTTCATGGACAGCCTCCTGCCGTTACTTCAATTTTTTTTCGAGGATTTTTTTGATGATGGGGCTGTCGGCGCCCTTTTCCTCGATTTCCCGGAGCAAAGTATTGACCGCGTAGTTGACCAGGTTGGACTTCGAGGCCCGCCCCTTGGCTCCTTCAGGCAGCAGGCGCTTCAGGATCTGTTTGGCCTGGGTCAGCCCGTCGAACACGTCTTCGCGCAGATAATGGGTCGTTTTCTTTTTGCTGGCGCCAGTCCTGGTCTTTAACGGCAGGATATTTTTCCCGCTCGGGGGACGCGGAGCCGTCGGGGACAGGCAGGCATGGATCAGGGAATCGAGCTCTTCAAGTCCGGGCACGGCCGCAAGATCCTGATCATTCCGGAAAAGCTCGCCCAGAATGTCGTGTTGTTCCTTCATGGCCTTGTCCCGCGTCAAGAGGGTTTGCCCACGCTTGAGAGCACGGAAGTCTTGATTTCGCTCATGACCCGGGTCATCCAGTCTATGTAACCGGAATCATGGGTATGTATTATCTCCATGCCGCAAATGAGCATTTCCCCCTCATACGGGGAAATGTGCACGATGCGCACGTCCACATGAAAGGAGCGGTCCGGAAAAACGATCTGCACCCCTTCCAGTATGCTGCCCACGGTGAAGGCGTCGGGGCTGGTGACCGCAAGACCGATTCCGTACATGGAAAGATCCTTGACACAGTGGCTCATCCCACCGTGGTTCATGGTGACCAGTCCTTTGGGAACCGGCACGCGAAAGGACTTGCGCACGATCTTCTTTTCCTCGTTCCCGCCGGCGATGAGCAGGCCGGAATCCTCGCCCGCGTCCATGGGCTGGTCGTGACCGCCTTGTCCTACCTTGCTGTTCATGCAACACCTCCAAAAACCGTAGGTGGAAATTTATCCGTGCTTCGTCGCCCGGTCGATGTAGTGGGATAGGCAACGATTGGCAATGCTGTATTATTGCCCTTGATTTTATTGAAAATCAATCCCTCGACGGAGTCGCGAAAAAACAGGAGAAGTCTCATGTCCCCGTCGTTGAATCCGGCGGGACTCTGGAGGAACATGTACAGACTCAAACTGATAACCGTTGGTAAAATCAAAAAAAACTACTACCTTGAAGCCATGGAGCACTACGCAAAAATGCTCAGGCCAGTGGTGCGCATCGATGTCCAGAATGTCAAGGATTGTCCCCAGGCCGACGGAGCGGAGAGAAAGCGGCTCGAATCCGCCCGGATTCTGGACAAGATCGGCCCTCGGGACACCCTGGTCGCCCTGCATGAGACAGGCAGGCTGTTCACGTCCGTGGAGTTCGCCTCTTTCTTGCGTCCCCTGCTCGAAAATCCCGCCGGCGAATGCTGTTTCGTCATCGGCGGAGCGCTGGGTCTGTCGCCGGAGCTTCTCGACCGGGCCCAGTTCCAGTTCAGCCTGAGCCCGCTGACCATGCCTCACGAATTGGCCCAGGTCGTGCTCTACGAGCAGCTCTTCCGGGCCACGACCATCATGGCGGGCAGAACCTACCATTACTGAACGACTCGGGCCCCCTCTTCGCCGCCGACAGCGCCAGGCGTCGCGAGTTTGCGCGTACAACAAAAAAAGGGAGCATCCGTGGGCGCTCCCTTTTTTGTTTGATGGCAAACGGTCTTATTTGACCTTTCCGGCTTTCCAGGCCTGAATCAGCTGATCGTAATCCACAGTTTCGCCCTTGGGCTTTTCGTTTTCGAGTTTGGGCTTGGGAGCGCCGGGCTGATCGAGCCAGTACTGCTCGTCACGGGGCTCGTTGAGCTTGGGACCGCATTCGCCCTGCACATTGGCGCGTTCCAGGCGTTCGAGGATCTTGTCCTGTTCGGCGGCCAGGTTGTCCATGGCGGTTTCGGGGGTCACTTCGCCGGCCACGGCTTCGCCGATGTTCTGCCACCACAGCTGGGCCAGTTTGGGGTAATCGGGCACGTTGGTGCCGGTGGGCGTCCAGGCCACGCGGGCCGGGCTGCGATAGAACTCCACCAGGCCGCCGAGTTTCGGGGCGCGTTCGGTGAAGGATTCGTGACGGATGTCGGAATCGCGCACGGGGTTCAGACCGACATGGGCCTTTTTCAGGGACGTGGTCTTGGCCACGCAGAACTGGGCGTAGAGCCAGGCGGCCTTGCGGCGGTCAACCGGGGTGGATTTCAGGAAAGTCCAGGAACCGCAGTCCTGATAGCCGAGCTTCTGCCCTTCTTCCCAGTACGGGCCGTGGGGGGACGGGGCCATGCGCCACTTGGGCGTGCCGTCTTCGTTCACGACAGGAATGCCCGGTTCGACCACGGAGGAGGTGAAGGCGGTGTACCAGAAGATCTGCTGGGCCACGTTGCCCTTGGCCAGACTCGGCAGGGATTGGTAGAAGTCCATGCCCAGGGCGCCGGGAGGTGCGTAGAGGCGCAGCCAGTCCATGTACTTGCGCAGGGCGTACTTGGCGGCCGGGCCGTTGGCGGCGCCGCCGCGGGCCACGCTGGCTCCGACCGGGCGGCAGCCGTCCACGCGGATGCCCCACTCGTCGACGGGCAGGCCGTTGGGAATGCCCTTGTCGCCCGCGCCGGCCATGGACAGCCAGGCGTCGGTGAAGCGCCAGCCCAGGTCCGGAGCCTTCTTGCCGTAGTCCATGTGGCCGTAGACGGCCTTGCCGTCGATTTCCTTGACGTCGTTGGTGAAGAATTCGGCGATGTCCTCATAGGCGGACCAGTTGACCGGCACGCCCAGTTCGTAGCCGTACTTGGCCTTGAACTTCTCTTTGAGCTCGGGCCGCTGGAACCAGTCGTAACGGAACCAGTACAGGTTCGCGAACTGCTGGTCGGGCAGCTGATAGAGCTTGCCGTCGGGACCGGTGGTGAAGGACTTGCCCATGAAATCGTCGATGTCCAGGGTCGGCAGGGTCGCGTCCTTGCCTTCTCCGGCCATCCAGTCCGTCAGGTTGACGACCTGCCCGTAGCGGAAATGGGTGCCGATGAGGTCGGAGTCGTTGACGTAACCGTCGAAAACGTTTTCGCCGGACTGCATCTGGACCTGCAACTTCTCGATGACGTCACCTTCCTGGATCAGGTCGTGGGTGACCTTGATGCCGGTGATTTCGTAGAAGGCCTTGGCCAGGGTTTTGGATTCGTACTCGTGGGTGGGGATGGTTTCGGAGACGACCTTGATTTCCAGGCCCTTCAGCGGCGCGGCCGCCTTCATGAACCACTCCATCTCCTTCATCTGCTCGTCCTTGCTGAGCGTGGACGGCTGAAATTCCTCGTCAATCCATTTTTTCGCCGCCGCCTTCTGGGCCGCCTCGTCGGCAAAACCCAGGGTGGTGACGCCCAGGAATGCCGCCATCAGCATCCCGGTCAAGAGAACTCGTCGAACTTGCATACGGACCTCCATTTGCGGTTAGTGCAACAAACCCCAAAACGCCGCTTCCGATTCTTTCCCGCACCGCGCTGATGCCCTGATCTCAGCCCCAGCGCATGACGGTGACGAGAAAGAAGACGGATATCACAGTAGCGATCCAGACGGCCATCTCCGTAAGGCCAAGCCAGGCCAGATGGATATAGGCGCTGCCCAGAAGGCTTATGAACAGACGATCTCCCCGGGTGGTGACGATGGGCAAAAAACCCCGGCGCGCGATGCTCGGGGAAACGATCTGCCACACGGTCATGCCGATGAGCATGAGCACGATGAAGGTGAAGAAGCCGGCCGTGACGGGCGTCCAGGCCATCCAGCGGATATCCATGACAACCCTCCTAGACCCGGCCCAGGGCGAAGCCCTTGGCCAGATGGTTGCGTACAAACCAGATGACCAGCGCGCCGGGCACGATGGTCAGGATGCCGGCCGCGGCCAACAGGCCCCAGTCGAGTCCCGAGGCGCTGACCGTGCGGGTCATGGTCGCGGCGATGGGCTTGGCCACGGTGGTGGTCAGGGTGCGGGCCAGCAGCAGCTCGACCCAGCTGAACATGAAGCAGAAGAAGGCCGTCACGCCTATCCCTGCCCGGATGAGCGGGATGAAGACGGACAGGAAGAAGCGCGGAAAGCTGTACCCGTCGATGAAGGCCGTCTCGTCGATCTCGCGCGGCACGCCGGACATGAACCCTTCCAGGATCCAGACCGCCAGGGGCACGTTGAACAGGCAGTGGGCCAGGGCCACTGCGATGTGCGTGTCGATGAGATTGAAGGTCGAGTAGAGCTGGAAGAACGGCAGCAGGAAGACGGCCGGAGGCGCCATGCGGTTGGTCAGCAGCCAGAAGAAGACGTGCTTGTCGCCGATGAAGCGGAAGCGCGAGAAGGCGTAGGCCGCCGGCAGCGCCGTGACCAGGGAGATGACGGTGTTGATGGACACGTAGATCATGGTGTTGATATACCCGGAGTACCATGAGGGGTCCGAGAATATCTTGGCGTAGTTCTCCAGGGTCATGGAGCTGGGGAACAGTTCGAAGGTGCGCATGATGTCCGCGTTGGTGCGCAGGGACATGTTGAGCATCCAGTAGATGGGCAGCAGGAGCAGCGCGAGGTAGAAGACAAGGACGAAATGGCGTTTTCTCATGACTTGTCCCCCGTGCCCACGGCCTGCAGGGCCTGGTAGAAGAGCCAGCAGAACAGCAGGACGATGAGGAAGTAGATGATGGAGAAGGCCGCGGCCGGCCCGAGGTCCATGGCCGTGGACAGCTTGACCAGATAGATGGACAGGAAGGTCGTGGCGTTGCCCGGCCCGCCTCCGGTCAGCACGAAAGGCTCGGCGTAGATCAGGAAGCTGTCCATGAATCGCAGCAGCACCGCGATGGTCAGGACGCCGCGCATCTTGGGCAGCTGGATGTAGCGGAACACCGCCCAGCGGCTGGCCCCGTCGATCTTGGCGGCCTGGTAGTAGGCGTCGGGAATGGAGCGCAGTCCGGCGTAGGCCAGCAGGACCACCAGCGGCGTCCAGTGCCAGACCTCCATGAGCATGACCGTGACCCAGGCGTCGAAGGGGTTGGCGGTGTGGTCGAAGGCCAGGCCGAGGTTGTTGATGGAGGCTCCCAGGAGTCCGATGTCGGGCCGCGTGAAGATGATCCAGATGGTGCCGATGACGTTCCAGGGAATGAGCAGCGGCAGGGCCAGGAGCACGAGACAGGCCGAGGCGGTCCAGCCCTTGGCCGGCATGGTCAGGGCGATGCCGATGCCCAGCGGTATCTCGATCAAAAGCACCAGGCCCGAAAAGATGAGCTGCTTGACGAGGGCGTCATGCAGGCGGGAGTTGGTCAGCATGTCGCGAAACCATTCCGCGCCCACGAAAATGCGCTGTCCCGGGCCCAGGATGTCCTGGACCGAATAGTTGACGACGGTCATGAGCGGCACGATGGCGCTGAAGGCCACGATGACGAAGACGGGCAGAATCAGAAACCAGGCCCTGTTGTTTTCCCATTTTTCCATGCCCATCCTCCTACTTGACCAGAAACCGGTCGCGAAAAAGCTTGGTCCGCGCGGGCGGAAAGACAACCCAGCAACTGTCTCCCGGGACGGCGCGGCCTTCGGGCACCCTGATCTTGAGCTTGGAGCAGCCCGACTCCACGGTCACGATGCTGCTGCTGCCCTCGAACTCCCTGGAGACGACGCGGCCGGGCACGGCCCCGTCCCGGGGGGCGTCCGCAAGTTCGAGGTAGAGCGGTCGGATGCCGATCTGGAATTCCCCCCGCCCCGCCCTGGCGGCCACGTTCGGATCGAGGGGGATGCTGCCGCAATCGAGCACGGCCCTGTTTCCATCCAGGGTGCAGGGCAAGAGGTTCATGCCCGGACTGCCGATGAAGTATCCGACAAAGGTGTGCGCCGGGGCCTCGAAAAGCTCGTCCGGGGAACCTATCTGCAGCAGGGCGCCGTCGTACATGATGACGATCTTGTCGGCGAAGGTCATGGCCTCGGTTTGGTCGTGGGTCACGTAGATGAGCGTCAGGCCGAACTGCTGATGGATCTCCTTGAGTTTGCGCCGCAGCTGCCATTTGAGATGCGGGTCGATGACCGTCAGCGGCTCGTCGAAGAGAATGGCGGCCACATCCTTGCGCACCAGTCCCCGGCCCAGCGAAATCTTCTGCTTGGCGTCGGCGGCCAGGCCGCTGGCGCGTTTGCTCAGGTAGGGGGTCAGATCCAGGATGTCGGCGACCTCGTGGACGCGCGACCGGACCTCGCCCTCCTCCACCTTGCGGTTGCGCAGCGGGAAGGCCAGATTGTCGAAGACCGTCATGGTGTCATAGAGCACCGGAAACTGAAAGACCTGCGCGATGTTGCGCTTCTCCGGCGGCAGGGTTGTCACGTCCCTTCCGTCGAAGAGCACGCGGCCCTGGCTCGGAGTCAAAAGGCCCGAGATGATGTTGAGCATGGTGGTCTTGCCGCATCCGCTGGACCCCAGGAGGGCGTAGGCTCCGCCGTCTTCCCAGACCGTCTGCACCTTCTTGAGCGCGTAATCCTCGTCGCTTGTGGGATTGGGCCGGTAACTGTGGGCGATGTTTTCAAGCTCGATTTTGGCCATGTGGAAATCCTTTATTTGGCGCCTGCGGCGAAGATGGCTGGACAAGCCGGCGCCTTGACCAGACGGTCGTCCTCGCCGAACACGTAGACGTCGCAGGGTCGGACGAAGACCGAAATCTCCTGCCCGGCCTTGAAGGAGCGCACCCCCTGCTCCTGCGACACCAGCGAGCGGTTCCGGTAATGGAAATGGACAAAGGTTTCGGACCCGTTGATCTCGGCCAGCTCGACCACGGTACGGATCTCCACGTCGTCGTCGGTCTTGCGGGTCAGGTTGAAATGGTGGGAGCGGATGCCGAATTTGTACACGCCAGGCGCAAGGTCGCGCAAATGTCCGGTCAGGGGCAGATCGATGCCGATGCGCAGATGGGCTTTTTGCGCATCGATCTCGGCGGTGATGAAATTGATGGGCGGGTCGCTGAAGACCTCCGCCACCTGCGTCGTGGCCGGTTGGTGGTAGACCTCGGCGGTGGGCCCGGTCTGCAGCACCCTGCCCTCGTGCATGACGATGATGTTGCCGCCGAGCATGAGGGCCTCGGTGGGTTCGGTTGTCGTGTACACGACAACCGAGTCGCGCTGGCCGAAGATCAGTTGCAGCTCGTCGCGCAGTTCCTCGCGCAATTTGTAGTCCAGGTTGACCAGGGGCTCGTCCAGAAGCAGGAGCCGCGCTTCCTTGACCAGGGCCCGGGCGATGGCCGTGCGTTGCTGCTGGCCTCCGGAAAGCTCGGCCGGGAGGCGGTCGAGCAGCGGTTCGAGGTGCAGCATCCTGGCCGTGTCCATGACCCGTCGTTCGATTTCGGCCTTGGGCATTTTGGCGATGCGCAGGGGCGAGGCGATGTTGTCGAAAATCGTCTGCGAAGGATAGTTGATGAACTGCTGGTAGACCATGGCCACGCTGCGGCGTCGCACCGAAACGCCCGTGACGTCCTTGCCGTCGGCCAGGACTTTGCCCCTGGAAGGACGGTCAAGCCCGGCCATGATGCGCAGGAGCGACGTCTTGCCGGCCTGGGTGCGCCCGAGCAGCACATAGCGTTGACCGGTCTCGAAATTGAGGGAAACGTCCGAGAGATGCGTTTCCCCGTCAACAATTCTGTCGAGGGAATCAAGCTGAAGCCCCATGCGGCTCCTCCGTGGCGGGATGAAAGGTCCGGCATCTGGATGAGGGCCGGATCATGTTCGCTCGCTCATAGCAGAGGAAATAGATTTTCTCAACTGAAAAAGAAAATTGGTCAATTAACCTATTTTTTTCGTAAACGCTCAGTTTTCCATCTCTTCGCCGACATGCAGTTTCACGTCGCCGCGCTTCATCTGCTCCAACACGCTGGCCGGGGGCGTCCTGTTCGTGAACAGCGCGTCGATCTCCTCGATGTTGCCCAGGCGCACCATGGCGTTGCGCCCGAACTTGGTGTGGTCGGTGACCAGGAACACCTGGCGCGAGTTTTCCATGATGGCCCGGGCGGCGCGGACCTCGCGGTAGTCGAAATCCAGGAGCGTGCCGTCCATGTCGATGCCGCTGATGCCGATTATTCCGAAATCGACCTTGAACTGGCGGATGAAGTCGATGGCCGCCTCGCCGACGATGCCGCCGTCGTGGTGCCGGATGAGTCCGCCGGCCACGATGATCTCCACCTCGGGGTTGCCGGTCAGGATGGTGGCCACGTTGAGGCTGTTGGTGATGACGCGCAGGTTCTTGTGCCCGCCCAGCGCCCTGGCCACCTCCTCGGTGGTGGTGCCGATGTTGATGAAAAGCGAAGACTTGTTGGGAATGGCCTTGGCCACCATCTGCCCGATGGTCTTCTTTTCGGACAGGCAGAGCACCTTGCGGTCCATGTAGTCCATGTTCTCCGTGCTCAGGCAGGGACCGGCGCCGCCATGATAGCGCTGCACCAGGCCCTTGGCGTTCAGGGCGTTGATGTCCCGGCGCACGGACTGGGGAGTGATGCCGAAATGGTCGGCCAGGGACTGGATGGTGGCGAATCCGGTCTCCCGGACCATGCGGATCATCTCGGCATGGCGTTGGCGGACCGTGACGTGCCGGGCCCCCGTGTCCTGGCTTTCAGCCTTGCCGCTGCGGGCGTCGCGCATAACGTCTCCTTTCGTTTTCGAAAATAAAAACTGGCGAAGGTGTCGTTTTAGGAAAAAAATTCTGGCAGAATGCAGGCGCCCGTGCTAAAAAAACACCCAGAGGGCGGCATGCTCCGCGCAAGCCCATAACACTGGCCGCCCCTCATTGCCAGCATGATTTCACAGGCCTGCGCGCGCTGGACGGATGAGAAGACGCCGGGCTGTTTTGTGTTCGCTTTTTGATTTTTTTTGCCGACCAAGGACATTCATGACCACACTTGCAACCAGGGTTCTGATCATCGGCGCGGGTGCGACCGGAGCGGGATTGCTGCGCGATCTCGCCCTGCGCGGCGTGCAGGCCCTTCTGATCGAGCAACGCGACGTCAATTCCGGAGCGTCCGGGGGAAACCACGGCCTCCTGCACAGCGGAGCCCGCTACGTGGCCTCGGACCGCGAGGCCGCCATGGAATGCCGCGCGGAAGGCGACATCCTGCGCCGCCTGGCCCCGCAATGCATCGACGACGCGGGCGGGCTTTTCGTCGCCGTGCGCGGGGATGACGAACGCTATGTCTCCGATTTTCCCGGTCTCTGCGCCAAGAGCGGCGTTCCCTGCCGCGCCCTGGAACTGGGCACGGCCCGGGCCATGGAACCGGCGCTGTCCCAAGACATCATCGCCGCCTTCGCGGTCCAGGACGGCGCGGTGGACCCGTTCATGCTCTCCCTGGACAACATCGCCCAGGGCTTGAGCCTGGGGGGGGGCATGCGCCGCAACCTCGCCGCCGTCTCCATGGATGTGCGGCATGGCCGCGTCGGCCGCGTGGAATGCCGGGACATGACCACGGGCGAAAACGTGACGATAGAGCCCGAGCTGGTCATCAACGCCTCCGGCGCCTGGGCCGGGCTGATCGCGGCCCTGGCCGGGGCGCAAATCGGCATCCTCTACTCCATGGGCAGCCTGGTCATCACCCAGGACCGCATCGCCACCCGGGTCATCAACCGCCTGCGTCCGCCCTCCGACGCGGACATTCTTGTGCCCGGGGGCACAGTCTCCATCCTCGGCACGACCTCCATCCGGGTGCCTTCCCCCGACGGTTGCCGCCCCAGCGTGGCCGAGACGGACCGCATCATCGACGACGCCCGCGCCATGCTGCCCATCCTGGAGCGCACCCGCTACATCCGCGCCTACGCCGGGGTCCGCCCCCTGGTCTCCCTGGGGCCGGCGGGCGACGACCGGGCGGTCAGCCGAGGGTTCGCCCTCATCGACCACGCCGCCGACGGCGTGGACAATTTCCTGACCATCACCGGCGGCAAGCTGACCACCTACCGGCTGATGGCCGAGAAGGCCGCGGACCTGGCCTGCGCCAAGCTCGGGGTGTCCGCGCCCTGCCGCACCCGCACGGAGCCGCTGCCACCCTCCTCCCTGGGCAGATGGACCGAACCCGGACGGGGCCCAAAAAGCTGGGTGGAGAGCCGCGCCGAGGACGACATCGTGCTCTGCGAATGCGAGATGGTTTCGCGCGGCGTCATCGACGCCATCCTGGACGAGGCCAAGGACATGCGCGGTCGTTCCATGCTCAAGGCCATCGGCATGCGCAGCCGGGTCGGCAAGGGTCCGTGCCAGGGCGGCTTTTGCGGTCCGCGTATCACCGGACATCTCTACGACCGGGAAATTTCCACGGGGATGCAGGGGCTGGCGGAGCTCAAGACCTTCACCGAACGCCGCTGGCGGGGGTTTTCGCCCATCCTCTGGGGCGTGCCGCTGATGCAGGCCGACCTGCAGGAAGCCCTGCACTGCGGGGCCATGGACCTGGAGTTCGGCCCGCCTCCCTCGACCACGGACGAGGAAAGCGAAAAATGCCAGGCGACCGGGGAGCTGCCATGAAAAAATACGACGTCATGGTCATCGGCTCCGGATTCGCAGGCATGGCCGCCGCCCTTTTCGCCGCCAGGCGGGGTCTGTCCGTGGTCCAGGCCGGGGCCACGGGCGGAATCGATTTCAGCACCGGATTCATCGACCTTCTGGCCGTGCACCCCATTGCTGAGCAAAAGGTCTGGGAAGATCCCTTCGCCGCCCTGGCCGCGCTGCGCCGGGATTTGCCCGCGCATCCCTTCTGCCGGGTCAGCGACGGGGAGATCCGCCTGGCGCTGGAGGAATTCACGTCCTTTCTCGGTGAACACGGCCTGTGCTACCGCGGCCGGGAAGGAAAGAACACCCTGACCCTGACCGCCGCCGGGACCATGAAGCCGACCTATCTTTTGCCCTGCACCGCCTGGAGCGGGGTGGAGGCCTGGGAAGCCAAGGCCCCCGCATTGCTCGTCGACTTTTACGGGCTCAAAGGCCTGAGCGCCCGGCAGATAGCCGAGGTGCGCGGCGATTGGCCGGGGCTCAGGACGGCGCGGGTGCGTTTTCCGGGCATGGGCGGCGAACTCTATCCCGAACACATGGCCTGGAGCATGGCCGATCCGGCGCGCCGGGAGGAGCTGTCCAAAACTGTCGCCCCATTGGCCGCGGACGTTCAGTACATCGGCTTTCCGGCCATCCTGGGCATGACCGACACCGGCGCGGTGCTTTCGCACATGCAAGAACTGCTCGGCAAAAAGGTGTTTGAGATCCCGACCCTGCCGCCCTCCATCGCCGGACCTCGGCTGCGCGCCGCCTTCGACCGGGGCCTGCCGCCCCTGGGAGTGCGCACCTGCACGCAGAAGCTGATCACCAGGGCGGTTTGTTCCGATGAGGGATTCCAGTTCACCGCCGGAAGCGGTTCGACATCCGTGGAGCTTTTTGCGCATAGCGCCATCCTTGCCAGCGGCCGTTTTTTCGGCAAGGGCCTCAAAGCGGACCGTCACAGCATCCGCGAGGCGGTCTTCGACCTGCCCGTGACCCAGCCCGAAAATCGCAGCCTGTGGCACAGGCCCGGATTTTTCGATCCGCGCGGTCACGAGGTCAACCAGGCCGGAATCGAGACCGACAACCTCCTGCGCCCCCTTGACGCCGACGGCCAGCCTTTCCATCCCCGGCTGCGCGCCGCCGGGGCGATACTGGCGCATCAGGACTGGATGCGCATGAAATGCGGAGCCGGACTGGCCATCGCCACAGCCTACAAGGCGGTGATCTCGCTGTAATCGTAACCACAGGAGCCTGCATGGACTTTTTTTCCATCGGCCTCGCCCTGGCATGTTTGAGCGCCGTCTGCGGAACCATCCTACGGGTGCGGAAGTGGTTCACGCGCGGCAAGGCCATGGCCGGCTCCACCCACCACGGTCCGCGCTCCCTGCGCTGGGCGGCCGGGCTGGCCGACCTTATTCTGCTGCGCAGGACCCGGGGCGGTCTGCGCCGCCTTGGACATGCGCTTCTGATCCTCGGCTTCCTGCCGCTTCTTTTTCTGCACGCCATGGACGGAGTCGTGACCCGTCCGCTTTTCGCCGCATACGAACCCACCCTTGATCCCTGGCAATTCCTGCGCAACCTTTTCGGCCTCGTTTCCCTGGCCGGGCTGGCCCTTTTGCTCTGGAACCGGACCGCGAGGCTCAGACCCTTGAGCGCCGCCCAGGACTGGGCGCTTCTGGCCGTGGTCGGGGGCATCCTGGTGTCCGGTTTTTTCCTGGAGTCGCTCAAGATCATGTCCGAGGCCGACTTCACGCGCATGGCCGACGACTATTTCCCCGAAGCCGAGTCCGGAGAGCTGCTCGCCCTCAAGGCGTATTGGGCCGCCGAAAACGGGGCGCGATTCAGCGTCTTCCTGCCCACTGCTCCTGAAATGCTGGAACAGGGCGCGGAGCTGCACGAGGACCGTTGCGCCGGGTGCCACTCCCCCACCTCCTCGGCCTTTGTCTCGCGTTCAATGGCGGCGCTGCCCCTTTTCCCGGCCATGGCCGATCGGGGACGCGCCGCGTTCTGGTACCTGCATGTCGGTCTGGCTTTTCTCGGTCTGAGTCTTCTGCCCTGGGGCAAGTTCCTGCACCCCCTTTCCACGGGGGCCAACCTGCTCGTGCGCGGCGGAAGCAGGAACAGCCAAGCGCAAAATCCCCCGCCCGCGCGCGGCCTGGGCCTCGACGCCTGCACCCGCTGCGGCCAGTGCAGCCTGCATTGCAGCGTCGCGCCCATCCACACGGTCATGGGCAATGCCGACATCTTGCCCATGGACAAGCTTTCCGATTTGCGCCGTCATCTCGACGCCAGGCTCTCGCCCGTCGAAACCGGCATCCTGGCGGAGGGCAGCCATATCTGCACCGAATGCCTGCGCTGCACGGAGTTCTGCTCCGCGGGCATCGATCTGCAGGACCTGTGGATGACGTCCAAACAGATGCTTTCAAAGGCGGGCCGGGCCGGGGTCGATGGCGAAATCCGCAAGAGCACGGCCGGAGAATGGGCCCGGGAGTACGCGTCGGGGCGCCTGGGCGCGATCGGCGGCACCGGGGCCGGGCTCGCCGACCAGGCCGAATCCTTCTGGGGCTGCGTGCAGTGCACCACCTGCACCGGCGTCTGTCCCGTGGTCGCGGTCAGCGAGGACCCGTCCCGCGATCTGGACCTCACCCCGCAACAGATCATGAACCTCCTGCGCATGGGCCTCAAGAGCCGGACCCTGGGAGCGCGCATGGTCTGGAGCTGCGCCTCCTGCTACAAATGCCAGGAACATTGCCCGCAGGACGTGCCCGTGGCCGACATCCTGTACGAGCTGCGCCAGCTGGGCGCCGAAGTCCTGCGCGAGAAGGAGGGGCGCTCATGACCTACGCCTATTTCCCGGGATGCAAGATTCCCCATCATCTGCCGGAACACGGCCAAAGCGTCGAAGCGGTCTGCGCCCGTCTGGGTATCGCGCTGCTCAAACCCGAATTCGCCTGCTGCGGATATCCCATCCGTCACGAGAACCGTGACGCCTCGGTCTACTCCGCCCTGCGCAACCTGGCCATGGCCGAAAGCCTGGGCCATGATCTGATGACTCCCTGCAAGTGCTGCTACGGCAATTTCCAGCAGGCGCGGCATCAGACCGGCAACGATGAAAAGTTAAAGTCACGCATGAGGAATTTGCTGGACGAAGAAGGCCTGCCCTGGCCCGAAGCGGTTCGGGTGCGGCATTTCCTGCAGGTTCTGGACGCGGAGCGCGACGCCGTGGCCGCAGCCGTCGCGCATCCTCTTGAGCTCAAGGTGGCCTGCCATTACGGATGCCACGCCCTGCGGCCCGAAAACATCACCCATTTCGACGATCCGCTGGCTCCGACGATCTTCGAGCGCCTGATCGCCGCCACCGGCGCGACGCCCCTGAACTGGGAGCTGCGCCTGGAATGCTGCGGCTACCCCCTGCGCGGGCGCGACGAACGCATCTCGGACCTGCTCATGGCCAAGAAGCTGGCCAGTGCCCAGGCCTCCGGCGCGGACGTGCTGGCCACGGCCTGCACCTACTGCCAGCTGCAATTCGGCCGGGACGAGGGACACATCCCGGCCGTGCTCTTTTCGCAGATGCTGGGACTGGCCCTGGGGCTCGCGCCCGGCGACCTGGGCCTCGCGGACGCAGGCCTTTCATGGCTGGGGAAAGAATGATAGGAGAGTCGGACATCGCGAAATTCCAACCGCATTCCCGGAGGAGAACATGGCCTACGTAGGCGCAGTCGATCAGGGGACCACCAGCAGCCGTTTCATCATCTTCGACGAGCACGGCCGCATCGTGGCCATGGATCAGAAAGAGCACAAGCAGATCTATCCCAAACCCGGCTGGGTCGAACACGACCCCATGGAGATTTGGAACAACACCCAGGACGTCATCAGGGGGGCCCTGGCCAAGTCCGGAATCAAGGGCTCCGAGCTTTCGTCCATCGGCATCACCAACCAGCGCGAAACCATCGTGGTCTGGGACCGCTTCACCGGCAAACCCTACTACAACGCCATTGTCTGGCAATGCACGCGCACCCACGAACTGTGCAAGCAACTCATCGCCGACGGCGGCCAGGACCGCTTCCGCCCCGTGACCGGCCTGCCCGTGGCGACCTATTTCTCCGGTCCCAAGATGCGCTGGATTCTGGACAACGTGCCCGAGGCCCGCGCCGCCGCGAACAAGGGCGACGCCCTGTTCGGCACCATCGAGACCTGGATCATCTGGTGGCTGACCGGCGGCCCCAGGGGCGGAGCCCACGTGTCCGACGTGACCAACGCCAGCCGGACCATGCTCATGGATCTCAAAACCCTGGCCTGGGACGAGGAAATCCTCAAAATCATGGGCATTCCCGTCCAGGGCCTACCGCGCATCGTGCCCTCGTCCGACAGCGAGACCTGGGGGCCGACCAGCGAAGACGGCCCCCTCGGCGCGCGCGTACCGGTCTGCGGCGCGGTGGGCGACCAGCAGGCGGCCCTGGTCGGCCAGACCTGCTTCGCGCCCGGCGAGGCCAAGAACACCTACGGCACGGGCTGCTTCCTGCTCATGCACACCGGCCACGAGCCCATCCAGTCCCGCCATGGCCTCATCACCACCCTGGCCTACCAGTTCAGCGGCCGCAAACCCTCCTACTGTCTCGAAGGCTCCATCGCCATTGCCGGAGCCCTGGTGCAGTGGCTCAGGGACAATCTGCGGATGTTCTCCTCCGCCCCGGAGATCGAGACCCTGGCCCGGCAGGTCGAAGACACGGGCGGCATGTACATCGTGCCGGCCTTTTCCGGCCTTTACGCCCCCTATTGGCGGCCAGACGCACGCGGGGTCATGGTCGGCCTGACCCGCTACATCAACCGCAACCATTTCGCCCGCGCCGTGCTGGAGGCGACCGCCTATCAGACCAAGGACATCGTCCTGGCCATGAACAAGGACTCCGGCGTGGACCTGAAAACCCTCAAGGCCGACGGCGGCATGGTCTTCAACGAACTGCTCATGCAGTTTCAGGCGGACATCCTGAACGTGCCGGTGGTCCGGCCCAAGGTGGCCGAAACAACCTGTCTGGGCGCGGCCTACGCGGCGGGCATCGCCTCCGGATTCTGGTCCGGACGCGAGGAGCTCCACAACAACTGGGAAGAGGACAAGCGCTGGATTCCGGACATGAAGGAAGAGAAGCGCAGGGAGCTGTTCGCGGGATGGCAAAAGGCCGTGACCAGGACGTTTGACTGGGTGGATTAGGACGGGTTGAGAACGGATTTTGTGGTCAGACGTTTATTGTAGGGGCAAAAAAATTTTTGCCCCTATGCCCCGCCCCAACGCCCCTACGAATCATCGGCGCTGCGGGGACGCATGACGGGATTTTCGTGTCTTCGAGGTGGCGGACGATCAGCTGCCGCAGTCCCGGCAGGGCTTGACCTGAAAGCGTTTCTGCAGGACCAGGCCCGTGTCCGTGCGAAAGAAGAGCTTGCGACCGCCGTTGCCGCCCACGCTGGAGGCGCTGACAGTCACCCCCTGTTCGGCCAGGACTTCCATGGCCACCCGCACGTTGCGGTTTCCGGCGGAGGCGTCGCAGTTCTGGTGCAGGGGGGACGCGCCTCCAAAAACCTTGCATTCCAGGCTTTTTGCTGAAATTCCCGATTTGGCGAATTCCCGCAGCAGCTGCCAGATGGCCGAGTCGACGTAGCGGTACTGGTCGCCGTTGGACCGGCTGGCGGAAAAATCGCCGATGCGCGGCAACAGGGCGTGAAAAATTCCGCCCCAGCGGTACTTCGCGCAGTACATGGTCACCGAGACGCACGACCCGAGCACCGTCTGCACCAGGGTCGGCGAGGTATAAATCCCGCCCCGACCGACCAGCAGGTAGTCATGGGGCAGTTTCCGGGAGTCTTCGAGGCCGTCGATGGCCTGGACTGAAGTGGTGATCGTGTTTTTAACCGTTCTGGTCATTGCGGACCGGGAAACCTTGGGTGTACGTTGAAAAAAGCGCCACTGTTGTAAATAAAAATAACCTTTCTCCATACAGATGTCATCAGCGGAAAACACGTTTCGTTCGGGGCTGCGCCTGGAACTGCCATACCTGGTCGACGCCCTGGGCAAGGATCACGGTTTTCTGCATGATTCCAGACAGTTTGATTTTCTGGCCGAAATCGTCGCGGATCACCTCCGTCATGGAGCGCTCCCGCTGCATTCCTTTCTGGTGGCTGGCTGTGATCGCGGGCTGGACGCCTACAGCCTGTGCATCACCCTGCTGGAGGAGGCCGCGCGCCATCGCGGGCTCGACTTTTCCATCCTGGCCACGGATTTCCTGCCCGCCAATCTGGCCCTGGCCAAGCGCGGGGTGTACGCCTCATCGACCATCCGGAATCTGCCCCAGACCTTGATCAAGCGCTATTTCCTGCGCAGCCGCAGAGCAGACAGGGCGCTGGTGCGCATAAGGCCCGGGGTGCGCGAGCGTGTCAACTTTCGCTGTCAGGACATCTTCGAGTCCTTTTCCCTGCGCGAGCCTATGGACGTCATCGTCTGCCGCCAGGTGCTGCATCATTTCCATCCCGCCCTGGCCCTGGCTCTGGCCGCCCGGCTGCGCCGCTACCTGGCCCCGGGGGGCATCCTTGTTCTGGGCGCTCCAATGCCCGGCATGCCGGGCTTTCGTCATCTGGATCATGGTCTGTATCAGGCCGTTTGATCCCCGGCACGGCGGCAAACCCGATTTACTCTCCCGGTTTTACGGTATATACTCCTGACATATAATCATAATATGCACATTCGGAGTCCGTATCCATGCACAAGAAAATACGCATCCTCATCGTGGACGACTCGGCCCTGGTCCGTCAGACGCTGACCTCCATCTATTCCTCCGATCCGGAGATCGAGGTCATCGGCGCGGCCGGAGATCCGTTCGCGGCGGCGGAAATCATGCGCAGCCAGACTCCGGACGTCCTTTCCCTGGATGTGGAGATGCCGCGCATGGACGGAATCACGTTCCTGAAAAAGATCATGACCCAGCATCCCATCCCGACCATCATCTGCTCCACCCTGACCGAAAAAAACGCCGAAACGACCATGAAGGCCCTGGAATACGGGGCCGTGTCCGTCATCCAGAAGCCCAAGGTGGGGACCAAGCAGTTCATGGAGGAATCGCGGATCATGCTTTGCGACGAGGTCAAGGCCGCGGCCAAGGCCAACGTGCGCAAATACGTCCCCCGGACCCTGAAGGTCAGCCAGAAGCTCACCGCCGATGCCGTGCTGCCCAGGGCCGCCTCCAACGCCATGATCCAGACCACCGAAAAGGTGGTCGTGGTCGGCGCATCCACCGGCGGAACCGAGGCCCTGCTGACCCTCTTGCAGGGCATGCCCGTCGATTGCCCCGGCATCGTCATCGTCCAGCACATGCCGGAAAAATTCACGGCGGCCTTCGCCCAGCGCCTAAACACCCTGTGCGACATCGTGGTCAAGGAGGCCGCAGACAACGACACCGTGCTGCGCGGCCAGGCCCTCATCGCTCCCGGAAACCTGCACATGCTCCTGAAGCGCAGCGGGGCCAGATATTACGTCCAGATCAAGGACGGCCCGCTGGTCTCGCGGCATCGCCCCTCGGTGGACGTGCTTTTCCGCTCCGCCGCGCGCTATGCGGGCAAGAACGCGGTGGGCGTGATCATGACCGGCATGGGCGACGACGGGGCCAAGGCCATGCTCGAAATGCACGAGGCGGGAGCCGTGACCGTGGCCCAGGACGAATCGTCCTGCGTGGTCTTCGGGATGCCCGGGGAAGCCATCAAGCTCGGCGGCGTGGACAAGGTGCTGCCCCTGGCCCAGATCGCGCCCATGGTGCTGCAGCTGTGCCGGTCCTGACCTCGGATCGGAGCGGGCCGCTCAGACCAGGCCGAGTTTGCGCAGCTCCTCGATGACCTTGCGCCGTTCGATGGGCTTGACCAGATAGGCCGACGCCCCGCCCTGAAAAAAGGACTGGGTCACGTTCTTCACGTCGTCCAGGGCGCTGGTCATGATGACCTTCACTTCATTCTGCGGCGTCACGCCGCGCTCCCTCTCCTTGTCGCGGATGATCTTCAGGGCCTCGTGCCCGCTCATGTTCGGCATCATGATGTCCAGAAACATGACCTCGTAGGGCTCGCCCGCCTCCCAGGCCAGATCGTAGGCCTTGACCGCTTCGAGTCCGTCCACGGCCACGTCGCACTGCCCGTATTCGAGCAGCAGCTGGTGCATGATCTTGCGGCCGACAAAATCGTCTTCGACTATCAGTATTCGCATTCAAACCTCACTGTTTTCCACGCTATTTGGAACCGACGGGGCGGGTTTCATGTTTTGGGAACCAGTTTCGACTCCGCCCCGGTTTTTCGGGGAACCAGGGCTTTTGTAAAAAACGCGGGCCAGGTCAACCCGTCCGCCCCGCTGTCCCGCGAGACAGGGCGATGACTCTGGATATCTCCTGGTTGACCCTGCACAGATCGAAGGGTTTGCAGACATATCCGTCCATTCCGGCGGCCAGGAATTTTTCCCGATCCCCGGCCATGGCATGGGCGGTCAGGGCGATGACGGGGATGTCCGAAACGCGCGCGAAGGGCGCGGCGTGGCGAATGGCTCTGGTGGCCTGGATTCCGTCCAGCACCGGCATCTGGATGTCCATGAGCACCAGATCGAAATCCCTGTCCAAAATCGTTTCAAGCGCCTCCTGGCCGTCACGGGCGGTGCCGACCACGTAGCCCGCTTTTTCCAGCAGCCGTTGGCCGCAAAGCAGGTTGACCGCGTCATCCTCGACCATCAGCACCCGCAGCCCGGTAAGGGCTGAAGAATGGCCGCAGGAATCCGGGTCCTCCGCGACCGGTCCGCAGGGCAGCCCGAAAGGCAGGGAGATGTAAAAGGCGGTGCCCTTTCCGGGATCCGATTCCAGGCACAGGGTTCCGCCCATGCGCTGCACGAGCTTGCGCACGATGCTCAGCCCCAGCCCCACTCCTTGGTGGCGTCTGGTGTAGGAGCCGTCGCTTTGGATGAACGGCTCGAAGATGTCGCGCTGTGTCTGTTCCGAAATGCCGGCCCCCGTGTCCTCGACCGCGAAAAGCAGCCGCAGCGGGGCTCCCGCCGTGAACGGCAGCATCGTGACTTCGACATCGACGCGCCCCTGTTCCGTGAACTTGAGGGAGTTGCCGACCAGATTGAAGAGCACCTGCACCAGACGCGCCTCGTCGCCGGTGACTTTTCCGGGCAGGCGGGAATCGGCGCTGAAGGAGTACTCGATCCCCTTTTCCCTGATCGTCTGGCCGAACAGCTCCGCCAGGGCGTTTTCCACGTCCCGGATCTCAAAGGCGTGTTCGCGGAAGATCAGCTTGTCGGCCTCGATCTTGGAAATGTCGAGAATGTCGCTGAGCAGGCGCGTCAGCCGTTTCGAGGAGTTGATGGCGGTATGGAGGCATTCGCGCTGGTCAGCGTCCAGATTTGTGGCCTGCATGAGTTGCAGCATGCCCAGGATGCCGTTCAGCGGCGTGCGGATCTCGTGGCTCATGTTGGCCAAAAACTCGGATTTGAGCCTGCTTGCGGCTTCGGCCTCGTCCTTGGCCCGGCGCAGGGAATCCTCGATTCGTTTCAGATGGGTCAGGTCGTTCAGGATGGCGTAGTAGCCCTCGACCAGGCCCGTGACCGAGTAATCCGGGATGAGGTACACATCCACGAAGCGCTCCCCCACCTCCGGATAGGTCAGCACGGTTCCGTAATGCACGGTCTTGCCTTCGAAAACCTGCTCGATGTGCGGCCGCGTCGCCTCGAAGGCCTCCGCGCCGATGACCTCGGCGACGGTGCTTCCGAGCAGGTTGGAGGGAGTGAAAAAGCTGGAATAGGCGGCATTGACGAAGCGGTAGCGCAGCTCCTTGTCGACATAGGAGACCAGCTGGGGCAGGATGTCGACGATCTTCTTGAAATTGATGTCGCGCTTGCGCAATTCCTCTTCGGCGCGACGGCGCTGGGTGATGTCCTCCTTGATGGCCACGAAGTGGGTGATCCGGCCTTCTGCATCGTGGATGGGCGAAATCAGGGCCGCTTCCCAGTACAGGCTGCCGTCCTTGTGCCGATTGCGGAATTCCCCGCGCCACTGCCGGCCGGACGCGATGGTCTTCCAGAGCTCCGCATACTCTTCCGGGGACTTGTAGCCCGACCCCAGAATCCTGGGGTTCTGTCCCCGGACCTCGGCGAAGGTGTAGCCCGAAAGATCCGTGAATTTGGGGTTGACGTATTCGATGTCGCCCTGGGGGTCGGTCATGACGATGCAGGCCGGGCTCTGCTCCACCATCTGCATGAGCAGGCGCATGCGTCCCTCGGTGCGCACGCGCTCGGAAATGTCCCGCACGATGCCCCAGGCGCATCTGACCGCGCCCTCGTCGTCATGGACCGCGAAATCCCGCAATTCCACCGGAAAGACGTGCCCGTCCTTGTGGATGTACTCCTTCTGGTACACCCCCGTGTCGCCGCTCGCGAAGAGACGCGGCCAGATATCCTTGCGCTGCCAGTCATGCCACTTGTCGGGGGTGATGGCGTAGAAATCCCCAAGCCTTCGCAATTCGGGAACGGAATACCCCGTCATGTCGCAGTAGGCCTTGTTGGCGTCCAGAAAGCGCCCTTCCGGGTCGGCCAGGATGAACCCGTCACGGCTCAGTTCGAACAGGGCCCGGAAATGTTTCTCGCTCTGACGCAGCTGCCGTTCCGCCTTCTTGCGCTCGCTGATGTCCCGGCTGAAGGCCAGCACGCAGCCGTTGACGTCTATCTTGGCTCCGGCCGTGGTCACTTCCACGTCGAAGACCGTGCCGTCCTTTCTGCGATGCCGGGTCTCGAAAACAGAGTTGATCTGCGAAAAATCGGGAAACAGCTCCCTGACCATGGTCTCGTTCATGTTCGCCTCGAAGTCCCAGGTGCGCAGTCCCCGCACTTCGTCCGGCGCGTATCCGAGCATCTGCGCGAAGCGCTTGTTGGCCTCGACCACGCGGTGCTGCTCGTCGATGATGACAATGGCGTCGAGGCTGCGGTCCATGAGCATGGAACGCATGGCGTCGACCTTCTGCCGCTCCTTTTTCTCCTTCATCAGCAGGGCCTGCTGATAGGCCTTTTCGGACAGGGAATTGGCGATGAGGAAAAGGGCGTCGACCACGCGCCTGAACTGCTCCTCCTCCATGAAAGGCACTTCCGCCATGGCGAGTTTGTATTCCCGCACATCGGCTCCGATGGTCCGGGCGTAGCCGAGCATGGCGTCGTCATCCTCCAGGCACGAACGCACCTGCCCGACAAGCCAGTTGGCGACATGGCGCCCGCCCACCGTGATGCTCACCCCCGCGTCCCACAGACCGCCGCTCATGCAGCGGCGTATGTTCGGGCCGTCCGGGTTGTAGGCGCCCAGAAGGGCGTCGGAGCGCATGCAATTCTCGCTGCCCACGCGGGAAGCCCTGATGATTTGACTGCACAGGCGGGTGAAATTGCTCGGCCTGGTCAGGGGCCTGCCGTCGGGCGTGGTGATGACGGACGCGACGCCCGTGGCCAGGGCGAAACTGTCCTGGATCTTCTGGATTTCCTCGAGATCGAAAAATTCCTCGAAGGGAATCATCTGGTTTGCGTCCGGGCTGGCTGCATCCATCATGGGGCATTTTCCCCGGGCGTTCCGGGGCGGCACAGGTTCATCGTTTCTCCGGCGAGCCGATCCGCATCCGGCGCAGCAGGTTCAGCAACTCCTGCGCGTTGACCGGCTTGGCGATGTAGTCGTTCATTCCGGCGTCCAGGAATTTCTCCCGGTCCCCGCTCATGGCGTAGGCGGTCATGGCGATGACGGGGATACGGGATTTGTCCCCCAGGGATGCGTCGCCGCGAATCCGGGCCGTGGCCTGGAGGCCGTCCATGACCGGCAGCTGCACGTCCATGAGGATCAGGTCGAAATCATGTTTCCGCACGAGCGGCAGGACCTCGCTCCCGTCCGAGGCTGTGACGACGTGGTGTCCGCCCTTTTCGAGCACGCGCCGCGCGGCGAACATGCTCACCGCGTCATCCTCCACCAGGAGAATGCGCAGGCCCACAGGCGCGGACCGGCTTTCCGCTTCGGATTTGGCCGGGGGCAAGGCATCAGCCGGCACCGCCTCGGCAACGGGCAGGGGCAGGGAGAAACAGATGGCCGTACCCTCTTCGGAGCTGTCCACGCACAGGCAGCCGCCCAGCAATTCCACGATGCGCTTGACAATGGCCAGTCCCAGTCCCGCGCCCTGGTGCCTGCGGACATAGGATTCCTCGCCTTGCACGAACGGCGAAAAGATGTCTCTGAGCTGGTGGTCGGGAATCCCGGGCCCGGAGTCGGTGACGCAAAAGAGAATCCAGGGGGACACGGGCAGCGGTCCGACCTCGACCCTCACGAAACCCGATTGCGTGAACTTGAGGGAGTTTCCCACCAGGTTGAAAAGCACCTGCCGCAGCCGCGACTCGTCGCCCGTCAGGACGACGGGCAGTCCGGGATCGAGCACGAACTCCAGACGCAGTTTTTTGGCCTGGGCCGAAAGGGCGAAGAGCCCCTGGGTGGAGGCCGACAATTCACGAATATCGAAAGGCAGGGCCGTGGTTGTCATTTTTCCGGATTCGATCCTGGCCAGATCAAGGATGTCCGATAGCAGATCGTTCAACCGTCCGGCCGAGGTGGCGGCCAGTTCGATGAGCTGTTTCTGTTCTTCGGAAAGATCCATGGAGTCGAAGACCTGCAGAATGCCCAGGATGCCGTTCAACGGGGTGCGGATTTCATGGCTCATGTTGGCCAGAAATTTCGATTTGGCCACGTTGGCGGCCTCGGCAGCCTCCTTGGCCTGGCGGAGGGCCCGCTCATGGCGCTTGCGGTCGGAAATGTCCCGGAAAATGCACGCGAACTGCATCGGAGCGGGCCGAAAGGCGCTGACATGGTAGAATTTGTCCTGGGCGGCCGCGTACTCCTCGAAGAAACTCGGTTCCCCGGTCAGAGCCACCTTTCCGTAAGTGTCGATCCAGACCTGCTCGATCCTGGGCAGGATTTCGCGCACGGTGCGCCCCTTTATGCGCGAGCCTTCAAGTCCGGTCAGCCGTTCGAAAGCCCTGTTGACCTCCAGAAAACGGTAGTCGATGGGCCGTCCGTCGGCGTCGCACACGATCTCGTGCAGTGCGAACCCGTCCAGCATGTGCTGGAACAGGGTTTGATAGCGCAGTTCGAGAAGCCTCTTTTCCGTGACATCCTGAAAAGTGCCGAGCACCTTGGACACGCGGCCATTTTTCCAGAACGCCTCCGCGCCTGTGCGGACCTGCATGCGTTTTCCCGACACCGGGGTGAACGGAAGCTCGAAATCGAACGAAATCCCCAGATTCGCGCAGTTCTCGAAGGATTGCCGAACGAGTTCCCGGTCCTCGGGGTCGTAGCAGTCCAGGCTCTTTGCGATGTGCTCCGGCGATCCCGGTTCGAAAAGGTCGGAGGTGAAGCCATGCAAGGCGTACATCTCACGCGTCCAGGTCATGGCCTGCTGCTCCACGTCCCACTCCCACCCGCCCATGCGGCTCAGGCGCTGGCTCAGGTTCAGCAGGGCTTCGCTCTTGGACAGCGCCTCCTGGGCGCGCTTGTGTTCCAGGATATCCCAGAGCAGGTTGCCAAGCTCGGTCAGCGTGCGCACGTCCTCGGCAGTGTACAAGGCGTCCTTGTTGCCCACCGCCACGATGGCCACGATCCGTTCGGCCCGCAAGACCGGCAGCAGCAGGAGCCGGACCAGGTCCGGATGCCCGGCCGGCGTTCTGTTTTGGTGCTTTGTCGCGGCGTAATCGTTGATGATCACGGGACGCCGCTGGCGCACGCAATCCGCCCATATTCCGTCATGGGACGGATCACAGGAAAACCTCCTTTCCGGAACCGTGAAGTCGGAGAGCAGGGTTCTGCTGGACCAGGCCTGCATTTCCAGGACTTTTTGCTCCTCATCCACAAAATGCAAAAAGCTTATGGCGCTCCCGGTGACGGATTCGAATTCGTCCAGGGCCATGCGCAGCAGGTCCTTCAAGGAATGGCCGATGGCATGCTCGGCAAGCTTCTGTCGGGCGATGAGCAGCTTTTCGCGTCTTTTGCGCTCGGTCAGATCCACGGCAAAGATGGCGACGGCGGTCACAGTACCGTCCTTCGCCCGCACCGGGGTCAGGCTGTGCCGCATCCAGCGCCCTTCACGCTCGTCCTCGAAAACCAGGGGGCGGCCATTGTGAAGCAGATCGTCGAGTATGCGCCTGCGCGTCCGGCCGACTTCCTCCGGGACGAAATCATAGAGCGAGCGGCCCAGGCACTGCGCCTCCGTCCTGCCCACGCGCTGGGCGAAGGTCTTGTTGACCGTGATGACCCTGCCGTCGGGCTCGATCAGGGCCGCGGACTCTTCGATGGCGTTCAGCAGCGATGCCAGATTGGCTTCGGATCTGTGCAGGGCCTGGATGGTTTTTATACGCTCCGTGATGTCTATGTTTATCCCCAGAATGCCCAGGATTTGCCGGTCCATGCGAATCGGAGCGACTATGTCGCGAAAGTTGCGCTTCTCGCCGCCGGGCAGGACGTATTCCTTTTCGCCCTCAAGGGTCGCTCCGGCATAGACATGCTCGTTGACCGCCTTCCATGTCTTGCGGATGTCCTCGGAAACGTCGGCCTCGTCCACTTTGGTGGTGGAGAGATCCCCCCACAGGCGCACGGAGGTGTCGCTCTGGATGATGATGTTTTCCTCGAGATCCCGCGCCCAGAAATCAAAAGGCAGATTGCGCAGCATGGCCTGCATGAGCGCGTCCTGTCTGGCCAGGGCCGCTTCCGCCTGGCTGGACGCCGACGAAGCGGCCTCAAGTTCACGCACCCGCTCCCGCAGCCTCAATACCTCACGCCGCGGATCCTCGGTTTTCCGATCCGGATGGACCATCTTTGAGTCGTGTTCATGCGTAGGCATCTGGCATCCTCAAGGAGAAAATTCAGGGAGCAAAACGCGTTTTGCCCCCGCTATGGCGACAGCATAAGCGGCAAAAGGCGTTTTCACAATTCCCGGACTTGCGTCGTTTTTTCATGACGGACGCCCCAGGGCTGGAATCGGAAGAACGACAGTCTTGGTAAGAACACAACCTCAACGCCAAAAGCAAGGAGGATTTCAAAAAGTCCGGATGCTTTCGCGGGTCCGACCCGGAAAGCACATATCCGCGTCGCGCTCCTGCGGCATTTTGACGGCATCTGCCGGCGAGTATGAGATAGCCGGCATTTCGCGGTCAACGTGTTTTTTTCCGGATACTTGATAGCCAGAGGCCTACACGAGTAGCCACACCAGAACGCACGGCGGCCAAAACAACTCCCCCTTTGGATAAAAAACACTTGCTCCGGAAAAACCGGCTACTTTATTGTAGACACATGAGCGCACTAGGAAGCTATCTCAGCGAGCGCAGAAAAGCTCTTGCCGCCACGCATTCGGGGTATTCGATCCGCAGCGTGGCCAAGCGCATCGGCATTCATCATTCCTATCTGAGCAAGCTCGAACGCGGTGAAAACGCACCGCTCACCGAAGAGCGCATCCACGCCCTGGCCAGGCTCCTGGGCGAGGACCCGGAGCTGCTCATGGCCCTGTCCGGCAAGCTGTCCGAACGCATCAGCGCGCTCATCCGCCAGCAGCCGCAAGTTTTTCTGAACTCCGTGGCGGCCCTGGAAAATCAGGGCGAGAACCCCACGCCCTCCTTTGATCTGCGTCAGGACCAGCGCAAGAACGAACTCGAAGAATTGACCCGCCTGCTGCGGGACGAAATCCGGGAACGCCAGATCCTCGAAGCCCAGCTGCGCGAGCAGCAACGGGTGCAGCGCACCATCCTGGAAAATCTTCAGGACGTGTCGGTGACCCTGCTCGATTCCCAGCTTCACATCCTGTGGTCGAATGTTCCGGTCACCGAGAGTCCAGCCAGCATTCTGAATCAGCAGGGCCTGCACCACGGTTCGACGGATGCCGACCAGCCCGAGGCAGGCGCGTTCGCCACCGTCTGGAAGGCCCTGAAGACCCGCGCGGTACAAAACGGGACCTACCGTTCTCCCGACGGCAAGCATTGGCTGCTGCGCAGCGCACCGGTGCTCGACAGCCGGGAGGCCGTGACCCAGATCGTGCACATGCGGTTCGAGGTCACGGAGCTCATGCAGGCCAAACAGGCCCTGGAAGACAGCGAGGAGCGCTGGAAATTCGCCCTCGAAGGGGCGCGGGAAGCGGTCTGGGACTGCGACGTGCCTTCGGGCAGGCTGCAATTCTCGCCCATGTGGCACACCATGCTCGGCTTCGCGGAAGGCGAACTGAAGCCGACCGTCGCGCAATGGGAGGCCCTGGTGCATCCGGATGACCGCACGGTCGCCTTGAACATGCTCTCGGCGCATTTCAGAGGGGAAACGGACTTCTATGACATTGAATATCGTCTGCGCTGCCGCGATGGATCCTTCAAGTGGATCCATTCCCGGGGCAAGCTCATGGAAAGAACCGTCGACGGCGAGCCGGTGCGCATGATCGGCACGCACTACGACATGAGCCGGCGCAAGGCGGCCGAAGAAATGATTCTGGCCAACGAAGCGTTTCTGGAAAACCTGCTCGGCAGCATCGAGGAAGGGATCAGCGTGCTCTCGCCGGACATGACCGTGCGCTATGCCAACCAGACCATGACGCGGTGGTATGCCGAAGAAATGCCGGTCGTGGGCAGCAAATGCCATCAGGCGTTCCATCGCCTGAGCGAATGCTGCTCGCGCTGCCCTGCGGTCAGGACGCTGCGCACTGGTCGCACCGAATTCGAAATCCTTGAGATCACCTCCTCCACCGCGACCCGCGTGTTCGAATTCAGCGCCTACCCGATCAGGGACACGTTCAGCGGCGCGCTGACCGGGGTCATCGTCTTCGTGCGCGACATGTCCTCCAAGCAACGCATCCGGCAGGCGCTGGGCTGCGCAGGCAACCTGCCGTGACATGCATTTTTCGGGGATGCGATGAGTGGGCTGCCGCGTGGCCGAAATTGGCGGATGGGGGGCCGGTTCATTTTTTTCTGGATTTTGATTCATGAACCCGTGTAGGAAAAAAAACGGCCTCTTTGGTCGTTCAGGCCTCACCGAGCGGAACGTGGCGCAAAACCGTGAAGCGGAATCATCCGTGTTTCACCAACAGGAGGGAGGAATGAAAAACATAAAGTTAGGGATCAAGATCGGCGGCGGTTTCGGTATTTTGATTCTCATCGCCTGCGCTCTGGGTGGCTTGGCCGTATTCAACATGAAAGCCGTGGAAAAGGATTCGACCCGGCTTGCCCACGAGTACGTGCCTGAAGTCGGAATGGCCAATGAACTGGAACGCAACTCGCTCCTGACCATGTACGCCTGGCGAGGCTACGCGTTCACCGAGGCGGATTCGTTTCTGCAGCAGGGGCGGGCCATGCTGGATGAAACCCGCAAATCCCTTGATATCGCGGCTAAACATGCCGAAAAATATACGGATCTGGTAAAGCTTCGGGAAAATGTGGACGTGGCAAAGGCCGAGGTTGCGTCGTACGCGGCGCTGAGCGATCAGACCGTAGCCACGATCGCGGCCATGAACGTCGATCGCGCCGCTCTGGACAAGTCGGCGGCCACCTTCATGGAAAATTGCAATCTTTTTCTCGAAAGCCTGAACGCGAATCTGCGTCGGGAAATCACCGAGGGAGCCGAATCCTACAAGGTTCTGGAACGCGCGGAAAAAATTTCCTGGATCAACACCGTCATCGGCCTTGGTAACGACACGCGCATCAAGGTCTGGAGAGCCCAGGCCGAAAGAAATCCCAAACTGATCGACTCCGCCCTCGAAAATTTTCCCAAGATGGACGAAATTTTTGAAAAACTGTCTCCGCTCGTCCGGCTGGAAGAAAACATCAAACAGGTTGCCGCCACCCGCAAGAGCGGCGCCGATTACCGTGCCGCCATGCTCAACCTCAAGGCGAACTGGGAGACGCTGGACGGTATCAATGCCCAGCGGACCAAAGTCGGCGAACAGGTACTCGTTTCCGCCCAGAACACCGCCGAAGCTGGGCTCGAAGGGACCCAAAAGATCGCCGACGAGGCGGTCGTCAATCTGAGCTCGGCCTCCACGGTCATGATCGGGGGATTGAGCGTTGGCGTCATCATCGGCATCTTCACCGCCATTTTCCTGACCACGGGCATCACCGGTCCGGTCCGCAAGGGAGTGGAATTCGCCCGCAAGCTGTCCCAGGGCGATCTGACCGCCAATCTGGATGTGGACCAGAAGGACGAAGTCGGCATCCTGGCCCAGGCCCTGCGCGACATGGTCGCCAAGCTGCGCGAGATCGTGAGCGAGGTGCAGTCCGCGTCCGACAACGTGGCCTCGGGTTCCGAGGAACTGAGCGCCTCCGCCGAGCAGCTTTCCCAGGGCGCCACCGAGCAGGCGGCTTCCGTTGAGGAAGTGTCGTCGAGCATGGAGCAGATGGGTTCCAACATCCGCCAGAACGCCGACAACGCCTCCCAGACCGAGAAGATCGCCCTCAAGGCCGCCCAGGACGCCGAGGCCGGCGGCCAGGCCGTGGTCCAGGCCGTGGGCGCGATGAAGAACATCGCCGAAAAGATCTCCATCGTCGAGGAGATCGCCCGCCAGACCAACCTCCTGGCTTTGAACGCCGCCATCGAGGCCGCGCGCGCCGGGGAGCACGGCAAGGGCTTCGCCGTGGTCGCGGCCGAAGTCAGGAAGCTGGCCGAACGCAGCGGCACGGCGGCCGCCGAGATCAGCGAACTGTCCTCCTCCACCGTCAGCGTGGCCGACCAGGCCGGTCAGATGCTGACCAAGCTGGTCCCGGATATCCAGCGCACGGCGGAACTGGTGCAGGAGATCTCCGCCGCGTCGAGCGAGCAGAACGCCGGAGCCGAGCAGATCAACAAGGCCCTGCAGCAGCTTGACCAGGTCATTCAGCAGAACGCCTCGGCCTCCGAGGAAATGGCCTCCACCTCCGAGGAACTGTCCAGCCAGGCCGAACAGCTGCAATCCTCCATCTCCTTCTTCCATCTGGGCGCGACGGCGGCGCGCGTGACCCGTCAGACGGCTCATCGCGGACGGACGCAGCCTGCCCGCCAGGCCGCGCCCAAGGCCCTCGCCCCCAAGGGGGGCGGCGGCGGATTGGCGCTGGACATGGACCGCGATGACGAGGATGATGAATTCGAACGCTTTTAACCAAAGGTCGAGGTGACGTGATGAGTGACAACACTACCCTGCAATACCTGACCTTCGGACTTGGCGAGGAGGTCTTTGCCCTGGAGACGGGCTCCGTGCGCGAGGTCATCGAACTCGTGCCCGTGACCCGCATTCCCAAGACGCCGCCCTTCATGCGCGGGGTCATCAATCTGCGCGGCCACGCCGTGCCGGTGGTTGATCTGCGCGTCAAATTCGACATGCCCAAGGTCGCCGACACGGTGAACACCTGCATCATCATCGTCGATGTGGAAATTGAGGGCGAAAACTGCTACATGGGCGCGATAGTTGACTCGGTGCGCGAAGTATTCGAAATGACCAGCGATCAGATCAACCCGCCGCCGCGCATGGGCACGTCCATCCGCGCCGACTTCATCCGGGGCATGGGCAAACAGAACGAGGAATTCATCATGATCCTCGACATCGGCAAGGTCTTCTCCCAGGAGGAATTGCAGGTCATGCGCGGGGCAGAGGAACAGGAAGCGACAAACTAGCAACATGGCGGGCCGGACTCTCCGGCCCGCGACAGGAACTCGGCATGCCTCAGGACGACAACGCGCGCTCTCCACACGAACTCGGATCCGTGCTGGAGGGGTGCGCAGACTCCCTGTCTCGAATCCTCCCCCGCCTCGCCGGCGTCATCAAGGACAGGGAAGAGGATTTTCTCGGGCTCGGCTCCACGATTTTCGGCATCAATTCGAAGGCCAACACCTTTTCCGGCGCGGCCTCGGCCATGGCCTCCTCAGTGGGCGAAGGCGCCCTGCACGCGGCCATCGGCGAATTGCAGACCCGGGCCGACGAGGCAAAAGCCGTTTTCGCATCCGTATCCTCCACGGATCATTTGCAGGGCATGGCCGAGGTGCTGGGGCTCATCCGCGAGCTGGATCAGGCCATGGCCCAGTTTTCCACCCTGGTGCAGACGCTTAAGGTGCTCGAAATCACCACGCGCATCGAAAGCGCCCGCCTGGGAAGCGCCGGTTCGGGGTTCACCACCCTGGCCGACGACGTCCGGGCCCTGGGCACGGTCATCGACGAGCACACGGAGAAAATCCGCGAGCATTCGCACCTGCTCATGAACCAGGTGGCCACCGCCGGCGAGCGCGGCAAGAAGCAGCTCAGCTCGCGCAAGCGCATTGTCGAGGACATGTTTTCCGAACTTTTTGCCGGAATCGGCGAACTGGAGTCCATGCGCGCCCATTCGTCCAGCCTGGTCCAGGCTCTGGCCAAGGGCTCGCGGGAGGTGACCGAGAACATGGGCCAGGTCATCGCCTCGGTGCAGTTCCACGACATCACCCGCCAGCAGGTCGAGCACGTCGAGGAGATTCTGGAACAGGCCGTTTCCGAGATCGGCGTCCGCAGCGAGGACGAACTCGGCCTCGGGGCCTGGGTGCGCGACGTGCTGAGGCTCCAGGCCCCCCAGCTGCGCCAGGCGCAGGAAATGTTTTCCGGCGCCGTGGACGAGCTCATCGGCAACCTGAAGTCCATCGCCCGGGGCATCGAGGAACTGCGCTCCAAAATCACCGCCGTGGCCTACGCCGACCAGCAGGGCGGCTCATCCATCCTCGATTCCATCCGGCGCAACATCGGCGACGTCATGACCGCCATGCGGACAAGCAGCGCCCACATCGCCGAAACCTCCAAAGCCATGTCGAGCATGGCGGAGACCATTTCCACGGTCAGCACCTTTGTGCGCGGCATCGAGGACATCGGGGCCGAGATCGAACTCATCGCCTTGAACGCCCGGGTCAAGGCCGCCCACACCGGAGACCAGGGACGCACTCTGGGCGTCATCGCCATGGAGATCCAGAACCTCTCCGTGGACGCCCGCAACAGGACCGGCAAGGTGGCCGGGATTCTGACCCGGATTTCCACCGTGGCCGACGGGCTGGCGGTCATGGCCCGGACCTCGGACGTGTCCTCCCTCGTGGGCGGCATCGAGGGCCATTTCGAGGCCGTGCTCGGCAATCTCGCCGCCCTCGACGCCGACCTGAGCCGGGACATCGCCCACCTCTCGGGCCTGAGCACCGAGCTGGTCACGCAGATCAACAGCTTGACATCTTCCATTCATTTCCATGATTTGGTATCGGGCCAGCTGCTTGAGCTGGAAAATGAGATCACGGATCTCCTCAGCGGATTCTCCCCCTTCACGGCAGAGCTTGAAACCGCGCGCCAACCCGAAAAATTGCGCGAACAACTCTCGCGCTACACCATGGACAGCGAACGCTTGGTGCACCTGTCCGTGCTCGGGCATCACGGGGCGGCGTCCGGCCACGGTGACGCGGACCTTTTCGACGACAACGATGTGGAGCTTTTCGACGACGTCGCCGTCGAACTCTTCGACAACGACAACATCGAATTTTTCGACGCCGGGCCCGGCGATGCGGGCGAGGGTCGGGCTCACGCGGCCAACGCCGGAAAGCTCAAAGACCCCGAGGACGATCTCGGCGACAACGTGGAACTTTTCTAGGACAAGGAGCATTTCATGTTCGCATGCACCGTCACCGGCGCTCCACAGCACCCGGTCATAAAACTTTCCGGCAGCCTGACCCTGGAACATTCAAGGGAAATCCACGCCGAACTGCTGTCCCGCCTGGCCCAGGCCGAGGACGTGCGTATCGATCTGGGAGAAACGGACGCGTCGGACCTGTCTTTTATCCAGCTCCTGTGCGCCCTGCTCAAGGATCAGGACCGGAAGGTCCGCTTTTCGAACCTGCCCGCCCATCTCCTGGAATGCGCGGCGAGCCTGGGAGCGGACAGTTTCATCAAGGAAATAACACATCGCGCAGAGGAAAACGTATGAGTAAAACCATAATGACGGTCGACGACTCGGCCAGCGTTCGCCAGATGGTCAGTCTGACCCTCAAGGACGCCGGCTATGCGGTCATCGAGGCCTGCGACGGCAAGGACGCGCTGGCCAAGCTGTCCGGACCGGTGGACATGATCGTGACCGACCTGAACATGCCGAACATGAACGGCATCGAACTGATCCGCGCCGTGCGCGCCACGCCCCAGTACAAGTTCACGCCCATCGTCATGCTGACCACGGAATCCCAGGCCGCCTCCAAAGAGGAAGGAAAGGCGGCCGGGGCCACGGGCTGGATCGTCAAACCCTTCAAACCCGATCAGCTCCTGGCAGTGGCCAAGAAACTGCTGCGCTAACCGCCATATCCGGAGCGAAAATGTCGAGAGAAGAACTGAACCGCCAGGCATTCAAGGAAGAAGCGCTGGAGCTTCTGGGGGAGCTTGAAACCTCGCTGCTCGAACTGGAGGCGGACCCGGCCAACGACGAGGTCATCAACCGGGTCTTCCGCGCCATGCACACCATCAAGGGGTCCGGCGCCATGTTCGGCTTCGAGGACATCGCCTCCTTCACCCACGAGGTGGAGACGGTCTTCGATCTGGCCCGCAACGGTCAGATTTCGGTGTCCAAGGAGCTTCTCGACCTGACGCTTCTGGCCAGGGACCACATCCTGTCCATGCTCGAAGGCGAGGAACAGGGCCTGGGCGCGCGGGCCGGAGAGGTCATTCGCGGCCTCAAGGCCCTGACTCCCCTTTTGGCGCAGCCGGAGACGGGGGTCCCGGACTCCGCCCCGACCTGCGCCACGGATTCGTCCATGAACACCTGGCGCATCCGCTTCGCACCTCCCAAGAACGTGTTCATGAGCGGGACCAATCCGGCCTCTTTGCTGGAAGAGCTGTGCGAGATGGGCGAGCATCACGTCATCATGCACGTCAAGGACATCCCG
>JAEWKZ010000036.1 GCA_023393525.1 Pseudomonadota bacterium
CCCCTGGCGGGGCGCGGGGCAGCGCCCCGCATCTCTTCCACATCCACGCCCCCCCCCGACAATGACCTGGACCGTTTTTTGGCCCGCGCCAGGACGCACACGTTCACCATTTCGGCCATGGCCTTTCAGGACGCGTGGACTCTCAACCTGGAGCGGTTGCAGGGCTGCTGCATCCATGTGGTTCAGCCCGATGGGCGTCTCGTGCCCTTTTGCGCCTTCAATCTGACGGCTCGCGATGGCCGGAGCCTGTACAGGGGACGGGAGTGAGGGTCAGCACGGTGGACGGTTTGACGGCGCGTCGCCTCGGTATTCCGGTTCCTTTGCACAGAGCGGCCGTGGAGAGCGCCCAAATGGCTTCATTGCGTCGAACCATTGTCCATGCGGTGGAGAAAAGTCCGTGGCATGGCCAACGCCTGGCCGGGATCGATCCCGGCTTGTTGCGGACGCGCACGGATCTGGCGCGTCTGCCCCTCATGGACAGCGCGGATGTGGCGGCCTGCGGGCCGCGCATGTTGTGCGTGCCCCAGGGTGAGGTGGCGCGCATCGTCACGCTTCAGACTTCGGGCAGTACAGGAACGCCCAAGCGGTTGCATTTCACCCGGGCGGACCTGGACGGAACGGTGGAGTTTTTTCTGCACGGAATGCTCAGTCTGGTGGATTCCTCCGATTCCGTGCTGGCGCTTTTGCCGTATTCCCAGCCCGACAGCACAGGGGATCTGCTGATCCGGGCGCTGGCCGGGGAAGGAATCCGGTGTACGGGGCAGTGGCCGCCTGGCGAAGCCGGGACATTGGCGGCATTGATTCTGCGAGAAGGGTATTCCTGTGTCGCCGGCCTGCCTCAGCATCTGCTGGCCTTGGCCTCGACGCTGCCTTTCGGTCAGGTCCGGACCATGCTCTTGTGTTCGGATTACGCGGCGCCCGTCCTGCGCAGCCGCATCGAGAAAAGCTGCGGCTGCGAGACGTTCCTGCATTATGGAACCACGGAAACGGGCCTGGGCGGAGGCGTGGAGTGCGCGGCCCACGATGGCTGCCATGTGCGCGAGTCCGATTTGCTGGTGGAGATCGTGGATCCGGAGTCGGGCGAGCCCGTGCCCGAGGACGAGCCCGGCGAGGTGGTCGTGACCACCCTGGGCCGTCAGGCCATGCCTTTGGTCCGCTATCGCACAGGGGATCTGGCCCGGCTGACGACCAGGCCATGCCTGTGCGGCGGGGTCACCGCACGGCTTTGCGACATCGCGGGGAGACGGCGGGCCTGCACTCTGCGCGGCGGGTTTTCCATGACCAGCCGGGAGTTGGATGACAGGATTTTTGGCGTGGAAGGTCTGATGGACTATCGCGCCGTTCTGGACATGGAGCATGGGAAGGAGCGCCTGGGCATTGAATTCTTGGCCGCAGCGGGGCATGACCGCCTGGAGGGCGACGTTGCGGATGCCGTGAGGCGCGTCCCGGCGGTGGCCGTGGCCCTGGAATTCGGGACTCTTGTCCTTGGCCCCATGCGCCGGATCGAGGCCTTTTCACCCTCCCATACAATCAAACGCTGCATTTCCGATCAACGCGGGAGCACACCGTGAACGAGATACTCAAAGGGGTTTTGGAAACCCTGGAACAGGGCCGTGACCTGATTTTCTGCGGCATCGTCGAAAGTTCGGGCTCGGCTCCGCGCACGTCCGGGGCCCGGATGCTGGTTCTGGCGGACGGGAGCATCCGAGGGTCCGTGGGAGGAGGCCCGGTCGAAGGGGCCAGCCTGGATCGCGCCAGGAATATGCTTGAGCGGGGCGAGTCCCATCTGCTGCTGTCCTTTGACCTGAACTCGCGCACGGCCGCCCAGGCGGGCATGGTCTGCGGCGGCGCGGTCAAGGTGCTGCTGCAGCGCGTCACGCCGGAGCAGCGCGGCTTTTTCGAGCGGCTCAGCGAGTTGCACCGTGAGCGGCAACGACCGGTCCTGGTCACGGTCATGGGGGCGGAGCACGCGCCCACGCTGGCCTTCTGGTCCGAGGCGACGGGTCTGGAGGGCGCGGAACTGCCCGAAGGCATGGCTTTGGAGCTGGCCCGCAAGGCGATGAAAACGCGCCAGAATTTCAATCTCGAAAACGATGGGCTGCGCGTCTTCGCGGAACCCCTGGTCGCGCCCACGGTGCTGCATCTCGTCGGCGCCGGGCACGTGGCCCTGGCCACGGCCAAAGTGGCCTCCTTTGCCGGGTTCGAGGTTGTGGTCATGGACGACCGGGCCGAGTTCGCCAACCAGGAACGCTATCCCGAAGCCCGCGAAGTACGGGTGCTCGGCAGTTTCGACGGCTGCCTGACGAATTTGGGGGCAGATGATTATGTGGTCATCGTTACCCGTGGGCACCTGCACGACCGCGACGTCCTGGCCCAGGCTCTGCGCACAAAGGCAGGGTATGTCGGCATGATCGGGAGCCGGAGCAAACGCGACGCGGTGTATCGTTCGCTTCTTGCGTCCGGTTTTGTCCAGACCGACCTGGACCGGGTCCACTGTCCCATCGGCCTGCCCATCGGCGCGGACACGCCGGAGGAGATCGCCGTGAGCATCGTCGCCGAAATGATCGGGGTGCGGGCGGGCCTGTCCGCATGATGCCGGAGGGAAGACGTTTCGTCGCAGTCATCCTGGCCGCCGGATTGTCTTCGCGCATGGGGAGTTTCAAGCCGCTCATGACCCTGGCGGGGCAATCGGTTCTGGCCCGGTGCGTAGGCGCTTTCCGAGATGCGGGAATCGCTGAGATCATGGTCGTGACTGGTCATCGCGCTTCCGAAGTTCACGTAGAGGTTGAAAGACTGGGCGTTTCAGCCATCCATAACCCGGCTTACGAACAGGGCATGTTTTCTTCAGTGCGGACCGCCGCATCCGGCCTGTCCGGCGTCGACGCCTTTTTCCTGCTGCCCGTGGACATAGCGCTGGTACGGTCCGCGACCATCGCATCCCTGGCCCGTGCCTATGACGGGCGCGTCGCCTATCCCGTTTTCGAGGGCGAGCGCGGGCATCCGCCGCTCATTCCAGCGCGGTTGATTCCGGAAATTCTGCGGCACGACGGAGACGGAGGGATGAAAGGCCTGCTGGAGAGGCATCCGTTTCGGGACGTGCCTGTTTGGGACCAGGGGGTTCTGCTCGACGCGGACACTGCGGACGATTTCGCGGTCCTGGTCGGGCGCGCCGCGAAACTTTCCATCGGCACGAAGGACGAAATCGCCGCTTTGGCCAGGTCCATGCCCGAGCGCGGCGTGGCTCATGGCCACGCCGTGGCCGCTGTCGCCGTGCGTCTGGGCGAGGAACTGAACCGACATGGCGGAACGCTTGATCTGGATCTGGTCCACAACGCCGCCCTGCTGCACGACGTGGCCAAGGGTCACCCTCGCCACGAGGCCGCCGGGGGCGAGTTTCTTGCGCGTCTGGGCCTGGGCGGCCTGGCCGGGATCGTGGCCGCCCACCGCGACGTGCCGCCTCCCGCTTCGGGCGTGCTTACGGAAAAGGAGGTTGTCTGTCTGGCGGACAAGCTGGTGCGCGGTTCGCAACGGATTTCCGTGCGCGAGCGTTTCGGGGAGAAGCTCGCGCTTTACCGCCACGATGCGGAGGCCTGTGCGGCCATTCGCGGTCGCATGGGCAACGCCCTGGGTCTTCTCGACCTTGTGGAACTGACTTGCGGCCGGGGCATCGAGGAGATTCTGGACGGGGTGCTGCCGTGAGCGTGATTTACCTCGTTCGCCACGGGGAGATCGCGCAGTCCTCGCCGCGTCGTTTCGTCGGCCAAAGCGATCTGCCGCTGACGAATCGTGGACGCGAGCAGATGCGGCAGGTCGCCGGGTATCTTGTCGGCAGAGGGGTGCGGCGCGTGCTGTGCAGCCCGCTTTCGCGCTGCGTGGAGAGCGCGGGCATTCTCGGCTTGGCGCTTGGGCTTGAACCCGAAGCCGTGGCGGACCTGCGCGAGATAGGCCTTGGCGCCTGGGAGGGCTTGACCGTGGATGAGGTGCGGGAGCGCTTTCCCGGCGCTTACGAGGCCAGGGGCCGCGATCTGGCCGGGTTTCGGCCCGCGGGCGGCGAAAGCTTCGCGGACCTTCAGTGTCGCGCCTGGGCCGCCTTCGAAGCCATATCGGGTTTTGATGCCACCCTGGCCATTGTCGCCCACGGCGGGGTCAATCGGACGCTGCTGTGCCGCGTTCTGGGCATGCCTCTGGAAAACCTGTTCCGGTTGGGACAGGACTATGCCTGCGTGAACATCCTGCGCGTCGATGAAGGCGGGTGCCTGGTAGACGCGGTCAACATGCCGTCGTCGTGACTCGGGAGAGAAAACCGTCTTTACTTCAAATTGCCGGACGGGTAGTGAGAGCCGAGGGGATGGGGTCCCCCTTGAACCGCGACAGCCGCCGATGACTCCTCCCATGCCACAGCGATGGTAGGATTTGTGCGGCCCTGAAACCACGCCTGGACGTGGTTTTTTTGTTGGCTCATGCCGGACGCCGTGCGATGCTTGAGGAAAACGCGGCGGCCTGATGCGCCCCGAACGGGAACACCAGCTTCATTCGAGAGGAAGATGATGTCGAAAATCGCCTTGATCGCCCTGGCCGGGGCCTTTGGGACCTTGTGCCGGTACTGGCTCTCGGGCCTGACCTATGACATTCTGGGCAAGGATTTCCCCTGGGGAACGTGGGCCGTGAACATTCTGGGCTGCTTTCTGTTCGGGCTCGTCTGGATACTGGCCGAGGAGCGCGGCTTTCTGTCGGCGCAGGCGCGGGTTCTGATCCTGACCGGATTCATGGGCGCGTTCACCACCTTTTCCACATTCGTCTTCGAGAGCGGCGCCTTGGCCGGCGACGCGCAATGGCTGAAATTGGCGCTCAATGTCGGCGGTCAGAATCTGGTTGGCCTGACGGCGCTCTATCTGGGCTCCAGTCTCGGCAGGATCATCTAGGAGGGGCTATGCATTCGCTCGTTAGCGTCAAATTCATGAAGATCTTTTTGGGAGAGGCCGCCAGGCACAAAGGGCGGCCCCTGCACGAGGCCATCGTCGATGAGGCCCGTCAGCGCGGTCTGGCCGGGGCCACGGTCAGTAGGGGATTCATGGGCTTCGGGGCGAACAGCCTTTTGCGCACCTCGAAAATTCTGCGCCTGTCCGAGGATCTGCCGGTCATGGTGGAAATCGTGGACACTCCCGAGCGCATTGACGCCTTTGCTCCCGTGGTCGACGCCATGGTCGAGGACGGCAGCATCGTGATCTCCGAGGCCCGGGCCATCTTTCATCTTCCGTTGCGCATCCGGGACGTGATGACCGCCGATGTGGCCACGGTGACTCCCGACACCCCGCTGACGCAGGTCGTGGAACTGCTTTTGCGCAGGGAAATAAAGGCCGTGCCGGTCATGGACGGCAAAGGGGTCGCGGGCATCATCACGGGCGGGGATCTCTTGTCCAGGGGGGGGATGCCGCTGAGCCTCGACATGCAGTGCGCCCTGCCATCGGCCATGCGCGATGAGCATGTGCGCTGTCTCGACTTCAAGGATCTGCGTGCCGCCGATGTCATGACCCGGCCCGTGCAGACGCTCAATATCAAGACCAAGGTGTCCGACGCCATGCAGTTCATGGCCAAGGGGGGCCTGAAGCGCCTGCCCGTGGTGGCCGATGACGGCAGCCTGATGGGCATTGTCAGCCGGGCCGACGTGCTCACGGCCATGGGCCGCGCCTCGGCGGTGGCGGGACATCTCGACGTGCTGCCCGAAGGCATGCGCGGCTCTGCGCGTGATGTCATGTACCGCAACGTGCCCACTGCCGGGGCCGATACGCCCCTGCCCGATGTTCTGGAGAGACTGGTCGCCTCCCCTTTGCGCCGGGTGGTCATCGTGGACGGGGAGGGCAGGATCGAGGGCATCGTCCACGACCGTGACCTGTTGCAGCATTTCGCCCGTCAGAACGCGCCCGGGATTCTGACCCGGCTGATCGGTTTTCTGTCCCAACCCAAGCTTGGATTCACCATCTCCGGCGGAACGGCCAGGGACGTGATGACGACCAGGGTCGTCACCATCCCGCCTCAACTGCCCGTGTCCGATGTGATCCGGACCCTGCTCGAGCACAGGATCAAGCGGGTCGCTGTGGCCGACGAGTCGGGACGCCTGCTCGGCATGGTGGACCGGGACACGGTGCTGAAGGGCTTGGCGGGGTGAGGCGGGCCAGCTTTCGGCGCGACCGTCTTCCGGTCTGTCTGGATCGGGAGTCCGGTCTGCCTGACGAAAGGGGGCTATTTCAGGCTTTGGGCCACGGCCTCGCGGCCAAGGCGGCGGAGCATGCGGCTGGTGCGTTCGCCTTTCTTGCCGTTTTCCCTGTAAAAAATCAGCGCCTTGCGTACGGCATCCAACACCTCGTTGGCATCGAGCTTCGAGCCGAGCAGGATTCCGAGGCCGGGATTGAACGTGGCGGAACCCCCGAAATACAGGTCCCACCCCGCGTTTTTGCCGACCAGACCGATGTCGCGCACAAAACTGAGCCCGCAGCCGAAACTGCAACCGGACACGCCGGTTTTGACCTTGAAGGGGTAGGGGCCGTTTTCCTTGAGCAGGACTGAAAGCTCGCGCCCGAGTTCCCGCGTCTGTTGTCTGCCATATTTGCACTGCATGCTTCCCGGGCACACGCAAACCCCTGGAGGGCACTTGGAAACGGCAGTGCCCAGGGCGTCGACGATCTCATCCACCTTGTTTGCGGGGACTCCTTCCAGATTCATGCGCTGGCCGGTGGTGGCCCGCAGCGTGGGCAGGCCGTATGCGGTCATGACGTCCATGACGCGGCGCATCATGCCGATGGAAAGCTCGCCCTGGCTGAGGCACAGGCGCAGGGCGAACGTGCCGTCCTTGCGTTCCAGGGGCATGATGGTGATGGATTCGGAAACTGTGTTCATGTGACAAACCTTAAGGACAACGCGTGATTTTCGCAATCGTTTCGAGCTGCTACGATTGATGAGCGGTCAGAAGCCCGGAAGGTCCGGGCTTTCCGACTCGCCTCGCTGTCTGACCGCGTCGGGTCAGAACCGGTAGGCAACGCTCATGCTGAGCAAATGGGCGTCGCCGTCTTCGAAATCGGCACTGTCCACTCCGCCGTTCACATATACCTCCGCCCCCTTGCGATCCAGGATCAGCAGGTAGGTGTATCCCAGGTCCACGCTCCAGGAGTCATCATGCCAGCCAAGGCCGGTGGAGAACAGCTGGCGGTCGTTGGCCGGGACCATGTAGTCGGCCCGTTCGGTGCGCACCGGGGTCTCGTCGTACACGTAGCCTGCGCGCAGGTCCCAGGAGGAGTTCAGCGCGTATTCCGCTCCGATGCCGATCCTCCAGGTGTCCTTCCAGTCCTTGACGGCCACGCCGGACGGATTGACGCCGTTGATGCGGATGTCGAGTTCCTTGTACGAGGACCAGCCCGTGCGGGTCGCGTCGAATTCGAGGCTCAACCTGTCCGAGGGCGTGATGCACAACCCCAGGGACCAGGAATCGGGCAGGGTGATCTCGCCGTCGGCGTCGCCGTTGAGGGACTGAATGTCGCTTTCGGCCTCGCCGCGTGGGTGCACGTCGATGGAACTGCGGTACATAAGCCCCAGTGACAGCCAGTCCGTGGGAGCGTACCAGGTGGACAGGTTGACGCCCACGCCCATGTCGTCACCCTGGACCTTGACGTCGTATGCGCCGCCGACCTTCTTTTTCTGCGTGAAATCGAAATAGTTGGCCTCCGCGCCAAGGCCGATGGACCAGTTGTCGGTCAGGCGCATGCCCAGCACCGGGGTCAGGGATACGCTCTTGATGGCCGCATAGTAGACGCTGTCGGCCCCGGGCCAGTTCTCGTCGAACTCCGTGCCCAGGCCGAAGCGGTTGTAGACGCCGATGCCCAGCCAGTAGCGGTCTCCAAGCTGCTTCACGGCGTAGGCGTGGGGCAGCATCCAGACGTTGGATTCCGCATCGCTGCTCTTTTGGCCGTCAATGGACACCGTGACCATCGGGGCCACGGCGGAAAGCCCGGTCATGACCTGCGTGCCGTTCAGACCGGTCATGGCCGCGGGGTTGGAGGCCACCGTCGAAGCGTCGGGTTTCCCGGCCATGGTCGCGCCGCCCATGGCCACGCCGCGCGCGCTCCAGTCATATATGGCGAACCCGGCCGCCAGAACCTGCTGCCCCGTCAGAATCAGCGCCAACACGGCAACAGCGACAAATCTTCCCATCGTTCCTCCTCGTCTGCACAGGTTCATGCGCATCCCGCCGGACGCGCGACAACCTCGGGCTCATAGATGTATTTGCCAGTCATTTCAAGGGGAAGGGATGAAGTGAGCGCTCAATGTTGATTTTTACGGGCATGCAGCAGCGGCTGGAATCCATGACCGGTCTTGGGTTCCGTCCGTTGAGTGTCTGGAGTTGTGTGCGTCAAGTTCTGCAAATTCTTCCACGGCATGACGGGTAAGCTCAAGCAGCTGGCGACCGAGTCCTTTCATTGGACAGCCCTCATGCATCTCAACTCGTCAGTGACGATTTTGCTGCGATCATGTCTTTTTAGACACAAAAATCTTGTCAGAGCGGAAGCCGAAGAAGTACGTTGCGAGCTGAGTCACCGGATTCATCGTATTGAACCGTCTACAAGGAGTGAAGACATGGGCTTGTATCGCATTCTTATTTCGGTGTTGCTGTTCGTGATGGCGAGTGCGCCCGCATTTTCGGCGAACTGCACCGAATCGTACGGTCAGGGAAGCAAAGTCTTTTCGCTGGCCACGGGCAGCCCGGGGGAATTGGGGCTGCTCAAGGTGCTGGCCGAGGATTTCGCCAAGGACAATGATGCGAAAATGTGCTGGGTCAAGGCCGGGTCGGGCGAGTCCCTCAAGCTGCTCCAGGGGAAGCAGGTCGACATGATCATGGTTCACGCTCCGGCGGCGGAGAAGAAGGCCGTCGAGGAAGGATGGGGCGCAAAGCGGACGCTCATCGGTTCCAATGAATTCTACATCGTTGGGCCGGCCGAAGATCCGGCGGAAATTTCCAAGGCCAAGAACGCCGCGGACGCATATCAGCGCATCGCAACCAAGAAAGCCGTGTTTTTTTCCCGTGGTGACAATTCCGGAACCCACAAGAAGGAAATGGATGCCTGGAAAAACGCCGGCATCACTCCGGAAGGCGGCTGGTATGTTGTGACCAAGGATTTCATGATGGCCACCCTCAAGCGCGCCAACACGGAACGCGGCTACTTCATGACCGATTCGAGCACATGGGTCGCGGCCCGGAAGGAAATGGCGAATCTGAAAATTCTGTTCAGGGGCGACACGTTTCTGGTCAACACCTACAATGCCCTCGTCAGACCTGCGGACGGCACGCCTGGCGTGGAAATGGGCGCTCAATTCATCGACTACGTCGCCTCCGCAGCCGGCCAGAAAATCATCGCCGAGTACGGCAAGGACAAGTACGGCGAAGGGCTTTACAATGACGCGGCCTACGCCAAACAGTATGACCGTTAGATACTCATTTCAAATGCCCGCTCGGTCTTAAACGACACGGATCGGGGGGCAAATAGCGAGGACGGGCCTGTCGTCGCAGTGTGTCAAAATCATATTCGATCAAAAAACGCCGTCCGGTATTTCCGGCACGGCGTTTTTTCGTGTGATGCATTCGGTGGTGCGGGAGTTCAGTACCGCTTGAGCTCCTGCTTGGCGAGCACCCTGTACACGCCGTCGCCGTTCGCCGGATGGACGAGAAGGGTGGCTCGGCCGTCCATGCAGATGGTCTTGAGCTGGTCGGAGATGGCGATGCGTGCATCGTCCGGGACCGCTGATCCGTCCGGCGTGCGGATGGTTTCCACCGATTCGAAGACCAGAATCCGGTCCGCGGTCATCACCTCGCCGTCGCGGCCGAGGTGGAACCAGCCCCGGAAACGGCCGTCGTTGCCCCACAGCCGCAGTCCGATGCCCGCCAATGCCCCGATGATCCCGCCGCCAGTGCCGCCGTGTTCGGACAGGTGTACCCCAAGCGTGTGCGCCAGGGCGTAGGCTTCGTCCTTGGTCAGGACCTCCTTCTTGGCGCGCAGCCCGAAGGAGACGAGGGCTTCCCTGGTCCCGTTCGCCGGTTCGTGCGCGATGCACAGACCCGGGTCGGAACCCGGCGCGCTGTTTTTTTCCAGATAGGTGCTCAGAAATTCGACGTACCTTTCGCTCGGCACATCCGTCTCGGCCGTAAAGACCATGGAGCTGTTGTGCGAGGTGTAGGGGATGTCCGGGTGCACGAAGAGCTGGTGCCTGGAGATCATGGAATACGCGCCCCACCCCATGGCCGTCATCTCGCGGCAGGCGTCCTCCACCAGCCAGCCGGTACCCTGGCTTTCCAGATTGTCCGTGTCGTCCATGCAGATCATCAGTTTCATGATGCGGCTCCTGAATTATTCGCCTTGGGGATAAGTCCGCGGGCTTCCAGCTTGGTTAAAAGGGCGGGCACAGGCAGGGCGCCCAGAGCGCCGAAGACCATGCCGCCGCCGGTCTTGATGGCGGTGCTCATGAGTAGCACCTGCACGTCCATGCCGATCATCCATTCCGAAAAGAGCGAAAAGTTGGTGATAGATCAGGCCACAAACTGCGGAATTATGCCTGGATTGGTATAGTGTGACATCCTTTTAGTCAATAATTGCAGGTACGTCATTTGTGACATAATGGTGTGGTGCGTGTTCGCGCACGGTATGCGATACCCATGCATGAATATTGGACATGAAGTTCGCGTCGGCCTATGAGGGCACACATATTTTCTATTACAAATGCGCAAGGTTTTGCATGAAAAACAACGACAACAGCACCCTTGGCCGCTCTCTTTGGCGGCTGGTGCGTTTTGCCCGGCCCCATGCGCGGCGGATTGTTCTGGGTCTTGCGGCCAATGCCGGGGCACGCTTTTTCGACCTGCTGCCCATGATCGTGGTTGGACGGGTGGTGGACACCGTGGCCGTGGCCCTGCGTGAAGGGCAGGCGCTGGCTGGTGGTGATTTTGCCTGGGCGGGCCTCCTGGTGCTGGGCACCTTCGCGGGGCTGGCCGTGTTTCAGAGCGTGAGCGACTACACCCTGGACTCGGCGGCGCAGCGCATCCGCCACGATCTGCGCGTGGACCTCTACACCCATGTCCAGAAGCTCGACGTGTCCTACTTCGAGTCCCGCCAGACAGGCGACATCATGGCCGTGCTGGCCGGGGACGTGGACAATCTGGAACGCTTTTTCTCGGATTCGTCCACGAGCATCGTGCGCCTTTTCATCACCTTCACCGGAATCTACGGTATTTTGTTCTGGATGGACTACCATCTGGCGCTGCTGCTTCTGGCACCTATGCCCGTCGCGATCTGGGCCGTGCGCTTCTTCGCCACCCGCGTCGCCCCGCAGTACCGCAAGGCGCGAAAGGCCGTGGGCGACATCAACGCCATCCTCGAAAACAATCTCCAGGGTATGAACGTCATCCAGGCCTATTCGGCCCAGGATCACCAGACCGGCCGCATCCGCCTGCGCTCCGAGGAATACCGGGACGCCGCCATCCGCGCGGCCCGGGAGCGGGCGCGATTTGTTCCGCTGCTCTACGGGGTGGCCGGGCTGGGGTACGCTCTTCTGATCGGCGGCGGCGGATGGATGACCTTCGCGGGCATCGGACCCAGCGTGGGCGATTTCACCACCTTCGTGCTCCTGGCCATGCGTCTCATCCTGCCGCTGTTCGTATTCGGAATGCTCATCAACCAGATTCAGCAGTCCGAAGCTTCGGCCCTGCGCATCAACGAGATCTTCGACACCACGCCCACGGTGCGCGACCAGGCCAAGGCCTCGCCTCTTGAAGGCGGGCTGGAGCGAGTCGCTGTCCGTGATGTCTGTTTTGCCTACCCGGAGCGGGAGAAGGTGCTGTGCGGAATCAATCTGCGCCTGGAGCGCGGCCGGGTGCTGGGCGTGGTCGGCCCCACTGGGGCGGGCAAGAGCTCACTGGCCAAGCTCATGCTGCGTTATTACGACCCGTTGGAAGGGGAGATTCTGGTCAATGGCCGAGAACTGTCCTCCGTGACCCTGGACTCCTGGCGCGGACGCATCGGCTATGTCTCGCAGGAGGCCTACCTGTTTCACGGCACGGTGTCCGAAAACATCCGCCTCGGTTCGCCGTCGGCCACGGATGATGATGTCATTCGGGCGGCGGACATGGCAGGAGCCGGTGAATTCATCGCCGCATTGCCGCAGGGGTATGAAACCATGGTCGGAGATCGGGGCATGAAACTTTCCGGCGGACAGCGGCAGCGCATCTCCCTGGCACGGGCCATTCTGCGCAATCCGGAATTTCTGATCCTGGACGAAGCCACCTCCAGCGTGGACACGCGCACGGAGGAAGTCATTCAGAACAATCTCAAAAACCTGCGCGCCGACCGCATCACCCTGGCCATCGCGCACCGCCTGTCCACGGTGCGGCATTGCGACGAGATCGTGGTCATTGTGGACGGGGTTATCGTGGAACGCGGCACCCATGATGCGTTGGTTTTGGCCAGTGGCGTTTATGCGGGGTTGTGGCAGGTGCAGAGCGGGGAATAGGAGAAAATCTTCAATGTTCGCTTGAACTTTAACTTTGAGCCATCTTCACTTCTGCGAACACGCCAACTCCCCTCCTGCCAAGGAGGGGTGCCCGAAGGGCGGGGTGGTTGCTTCTTGCGGAGCGGCGGAATCGGGCTGAGCGGTCTCAAAGGTGCTTCAGTTTGTTTGAATGAATTTCATTGTTTTGGGAATCCGCTTCTCTAACTGAGGAAAAGCTGGTGATGATGACGTCGCCTTCCGGGAATTTGGCCAGAATTTCCAGCTGTCCGCCCAGAGCCTCGATGTGACTGCGCAGCGTGGAAAGATACATGTCCGTTCGACGTTCCAGCTTGGCAATGGCTGGTTGTTGCACGTTCAGCAGTCGCGCAAGGTCCAGCTGCGAAAGACCCCGTGCTTGCCGCAGTTCATGCAGCGGCATTTCCTTGAGCATTTTTCGAACCAGTGCCGCTGATTTTTTCCGGGCTTGCGGCGACAATTCGGCCCTGAGTGTCGAGAACTTTTTAGCCATTAAGCAATCCCTCCTTCATGAGTTTGACCTGCGTCCTCGATAACCTGCGAGCTGTTCAAGGTCTGCTGCAACTTCAGGGTCGTTACGGCAAACGACGACTGGAGGCGGCCTGCGCCAGAGCCCTGGATCACGGAGCCGGAACGTACCGCAACGTGAAGAACATCCTGGAGAAAGGTTTGGACCAACAAAACCTCACCCTGCCCATCGCCTTGCCTGATGCCTACGGCGGAACGTCTCGCTTCACCCGCAACTCTGACCTGCTCAACTAAGGACACAGCAATGAACCCCATGCCTCAACTCACGCCGCACCTGAAACAGCTCCGCCTCTCCGGCATCCTGGACTCCCTGGAGATCCGCAACCGTCAAGCCGTGGAGCAGAAGCTCGCCTACACCGACTTCCTGGCTTTGCTCATCGAAGACGAGATCGTTCGCCGTGAGCAGCGTAAACTCGTCATGAGGCAGCGCCGAGCTGGTATCAACGCGCAGAAGACGCTCGAAAGCTACGATTTCACCTTCAACCTTGGGGTGAACCAGGCGCAGATCATGGATCTGGCCACCTGTCGCTACCTGGAGGAGAAGGTCCCGGTGCTCATCGTCGGCCCCTGCGGCACAGGCAAGAGCCACCTTGCCCAAGCACTGGGCCACATCGCCGTACGTCGCGGCTACGACACCGTGTTCGCCTCCCATGCTAAGCTGCTGGGCCAACTCGCCTCAGCGCGGGCTGTGGGCAACTTCGAGCGCAAGCTGGCGGCGCTGACCAAGGCAGACCTGCTCATCATCGACGACTTCGGTCTCAAGCCCATGCGCCCCGGTCAGGACGAAGACTTCCACGACGTCATCGCAGATCGCTACGAGCGGCGGCCAACGATCATCACCAGCAATCTCGACTTCTCGGAGTGGAACGACGCCTTCCACAACAAGCTGCTGGGCGCGGCCACCCTCGACCGGATCATGCACGGCGCCTATCAAATCGTGCTGGACGGCAAGAGCTACAGGGCTCCTCGCATGGATGTTTCTCCTTGCAGAGGCGACTCATAAACACGTAACCAGACGAGGTCGTCCGAGCGAAAATCTCTCACTTTTGCTGGCTCTATTAGGGTGCTGATCAACACTCGTGGAAGGATTTCATCCTGGGTCTGAAACAGCGCGGGCTCAAAGGGGTGGAAGTGGCGGTCAGCGATGACCATGCCGGGCTGAAGAAGGCGCTACGGGAAGCCCTGCCCGAGGCGGTCTGGCAA
>JAEWKZ010000102.1 GCA_023393525.1 Pseudomonadota bacterium
CCCCGGCCCGGGCGGGGCGCGGGGGGGGCCCGCGCCAACGCCGGTGCGCCGTCGGGCGGCGAGCGCTGGAAATTTCTTCCGGGATCGCAAGCCCCGCGGTGTGGCTATTCGGGGCCTCCGCGAGCGCCAAAGTGGCAACGGCGATGAAGGCAAAGAAATGAGCCCGACCCAGGACCATGGGGCACCCTTCGAGCGGGAGAGACTAACTCGACGAGAGGCGGTCGTGGTGAGATATCGGGTGGGCTGCGATGCTCCAATCTAATGGTAGCGTCTGGCGGTGGGTTGACCGCGCTGCCCTGAACGCCTGCGATTGGAATTTTCTCCCTGCGCTGAAGCTCACTCCTTCCGAGAGCATTTGCCGAGAAGCCGTGCCTCTCGCCCCGCGTGCTAGAGGCCTTGAGGGGCCCAAGTTGCATCAGTTGAGTCGAGTTTTTCAAGCCGCGATTTTCGCCTCCTCGCACCAGGCGCTAACGGCCTCGCCGAGTTGGTCGAAGGCACGGCGGATCGGCGTGCCGTTCGGCTGGACATGACCGAGGACTACGGAGAGGCCGGTCCGGATTATCCGTGCGTAGGTGCGCGTGAAGAAGAGGGCCACGCGCAATCCCTCCTGCGTCACGCGGTAACGGTGGGTCTTCGGGATTCGCTCGATGATCCCGTGCAGCCGCAGGCGGCGCAGGTCGTAGGTCATCCGCCCCTGGGTCAGCGCGTCCGGGGCCATGCCGAGCAGTGGGCCGAGGATTGGCCGCAAGTCGGCGTTGGAGAAGCCGTTCGGCAGGAGGCAGAAGAGGCAAATGGCGCTCAGCAGCGCCTGCACTCGCGGGTCGCCGTAGCGCAGACCCGCCGCGCGTTGACCATTGATGACGATGGGGGCCTGAAGCCGGCGGAAGGCGTCGTCCCCAATGGCGCAATCGTGGCTGAGCTTCTCGACCTGGAGCAGGCGCCGGTTGGCCGCGAAGCCTACCTTGCGAAGGGCCGGCAGGTTCAGCAGGCGCCGCCCAATCCCGAAATCCCAGGTGTCGTTGATCGTGGTTTCCGTGCGGAGTGCACGGCTTTCCTTGTGGTACTGCTTGATACGGCTCTTCTTGTAGTCCAGGTGGAGTGAGGGCGTAACGCCCTCGGTGATGACCCGGGTTCGGAATTGCCCGGGCGTTCGGCGCGTCACTCGACGGTCGAAGATGAGTTGAACCTGTCCGGGCCGGCCGATGTCCAGGTTCTCGCGGATGATCTCCTCGAAGAGGATACGGCCCGAGAGCGGACGGTCGAGTACCTGCGTGAGCGAGAACTCGGCCTGCAGAATGGAGATGTCATAGCGGTACCCTGCAGCGCGGTCGGCAGCGGTGTAGGGATGCGGCAGGCGACGCAGCCATTTGCGGAGCAGGGCATCGATCTTCTCGGCGCTCAATTCGTCGCATAGCTGCTGGAGCCGCTTCGGGTTTGCGCAGGAAAGGATGCCGTTGTCCAAAGCTTCGAAGGAAACGTGCTCTTTCGCGAGCTGGCGTTTGACGTATTCGTGGCCGTTGATGCACAGCTTGGCGTTGTACGGGAAATAGGTGCTGAACTTGAGGAAGAAGGGCCCGAAGTCGGCATCGACGCAGTAGAAGTAGAACTGGTTGACCATGGCAGTCGAGCGCACGAGCCAGGGGTAGGTACGGCCGGTCTCCGGGTTGGTCCGCTTCTCGGTGCGGAACACCGGTACCTTTTCCTGCGCTCGCCCGACGTACAGCACTCCCTCTGCTGACTGGAACTTTTTCAGCCGCTCGCGGGTGAGGTCGTCCTTGCGCTGCCCCTTCTTAAAGTCCACCAGCTCCAGATGGTTGGCTCGGACGTAACGGTGGATCTCGGCCACGAAGGCCTTGCTGATCGGGTCCATGAGCGCCGACGAGACGAAGGGCATCCCTCGGTGCTTTCGGAAGAACGTCGCCACGCCGCCCTCCCGCTGGAGGTACGGCACGTACACGTTCAGGTACATCCGGTCGATGCCCTCCACTTCGAGCGAGACGTGTGAGTCGAGGACTTCAACCACGGTACGCGGCTGTGGTACGAACATCGCGGGCTCCGGTCGTCCACGGTCCCTCGGGACCAATCGCCGCCTTGGCGGCCCACATGGGAAGGCGACTCACTCGTCGCCCTCCACCGGCTCGACCGGAGCCCTTTTCTTCGACGCAGGGAAGATCGATGCAGCGCTTCACCGACCTGAAGGTCTGGCAACGAACACACGCTCTCACGCTACAGGTCTACCGCATGACGGCGCGGTTGCCCGCCGAGGAGCGCTATGGCCTTGTCTCGCAGCTTCGCAGGGCGGCAGCATCGGCGCCCACGAACATCGCGGAAGGATCCAAGCGCGAACACGCCCAGGACTACGCCCGCTTCCTCAACATCGCCGAAGGCTCGCTGGCGGAGGTCGAGTACCTGCTCATCCTGACGCGTGACCTCAGCTACCTCAGCAACGAAGAGGTCGCACCAGCAATCCAGGAGGTCGAGGAAGTCTCCCGCATGCTGTTCGCCCTGCGCGCAAAGGTAATGAAGGAGGTCTGAAGACGGTGTCTCTGGGCTGTCAACTGTCGACTGTGGACTGTCGACTCGAGGCTGCGCCTGCTACGTCACGCGGCATGCCTCGTCGGTCTGAGGCGCAGCCTCGTTAGTACCTTCCGCGGACCTCGAGCGAGGGTGTCCCAAGAAGCCGGTCGTCTTGGGGAGGTTCGCTCCCTTTGCGAGTCCATCCTTCGTGAAGAGTCAGTCGCACCCGACTCCGATGCTCGCCAAGCCAAGATCGTCGGCCGAATCA
>JAEWKZ010000016.1 GCA_023393525.1 Pseudomonadota bacterium
GCGCTATGTGTTTCTTCGGGACGATTTGCGGCAAAGGACGGGCCGATTACTTCGCTAACGCTTCCCCCTGTCGGGTGCGTAGAGGACTTTCACCTCCAAGTGGGTGCGCCCTGCCGGGCGCACCGAACAAAAAAACCGCACTCGTGGCGAATGCGGTTTTTGCATGGGAAAAAGCGCTCTTCTAAAGGTTGCGGTACACCTTGCTCCCTGGAGCCACATCCTCCACGACCCAGACGTTGCCGCCGATGACCGCGCCCTCTCCAATGGTGATGCGGCCCAGGATGGTCGCCCCGGAGTAGATGGTCGCGTTGTCCTCGACGATGGGGTGGCGGGCGATGCCCTTGACCAGATGCCCGTTCTCGCCCTTGGGAAAGCTCTTGGCCCCCAGGGTCACGCCCTGGTACAAGCGCACGTTCTTGCCGATGATGCAGGTCTCGCCGATGACCGTGCCCGTGCCGTGGTCGATGAAGAAGGATTCGCCGATGGTGGCGCCGGGATGGATGTCGATGCCCGTGGCCGAATGCGCCATCTCGGTGATGATGCGCGGGATCAGGGGCACGCCCAGGAGATAGAGTTCATGGGCGATGCGGTAGTTGGTCACGGCCCGGATGGACGGATAGCAGAAGATGGTCTCGCCAGGGTTCTTGGCCGCCGGGTCTCCGGCAAAGGCGGCCTGCACGTCGGTGGCCAGCATGTGGCGGATGCGCGGCAGGGTCTGCAGGAATTCGTTGCAGAGATTTTCCGCCCGCACCTCGCACTCCACGGAACAGGAATGCTCGTCTTTATCGCAGGCGAAGCAGAACCCCCGCTCCACCTGCTGCGTCAGCTCGCGGCGGACCTTTTCCAGCTTGGAACCGACGAAATAGGCCATGTTCTGCGGCGTGATGAAGGATTCCTTGAAAAAGCCCGGAAAGAGCACGGAGCGCAGTCGCTCCACGATCTCGGACAAAAGTTCCACCGAGGGCATGGGCGAGCCGTAGGACGGCTGGTGATAGACGCCCTTGTAGGACTCCGGCGCGCAGAGACTCTCCACCACGCCGCTCAGCACATTGTCGATTTTCAGGTATTTGGCCATGTTCAGCTCTTGGATGCGAAAAGTTCGGTGGACAGGTAGCGTTCGCCCGTGTCGCAGATGATGGCGACGACGAGTCTGCCCTGCATTTGGGGTTCACGGGCCAGTTGCAGGGCCGCCCAGACATTGGCGCCCGAGGAGATGCCGCAGAAGATGCCTTCTTCGCGGGCAAGCAGACGGGCCGTGGCCATGGCGTCCTCGTTGGATACGCCGACAACGCGGTCAACGACCCTGCGGTCGAGCACTTCGGGAATGAAATTGGCGCCGATGCCCTGGATCTTGTGCGGTCCGGCGCTCCCTCCGCTCAGAAGCGGCGAGGCGGACGGCTCCACGGCCACGGCCATGAAACCCGGCTTGCGACGCTTCAGGGTGCGGCCGACGCCGGTGATGGTGCCGCCCGTGCCCACCCCCGCCACCAGGACGTCGATGCGCCCATCGGTGTCGCGCCACAATTCTTCGGCGGTGGTCCGCTCATGCATGTCGGGGTTGGCCGGATTGGCGAACTGGCCGGGCATGAATCCGTCTTCCAGCGAAGCCAGGATCTTCTCGGCCTCGGCCACCGCTCCGGCCATGCCCGCCGAGGCCGGGGTGAGCACGAGCTCCGCGCCCATGGCGGAAAGGAGCATGCGCCGCTCCAGACTCATGGACTCGGGCATGGTCAGGATGAGGTGATACCCGCGCACGGCGCAGACAAAGGCCAGTCCCACGCCGGTATTGCCGCTGGTGGGCTCGACGACGACCGTCCCGGGACGCAGTCTGCCCCCGCGTTCGGCCTCGTCGATCATGTTCAGGGCGATGCGGTCCTTGATCGAGGACAGGGGATTGAAAAATTCGAGCTTGACCACGACATCGGCCACGCAGCCAGTGGCCATGCGGTTGAGGCGCACCAGTGGAGTATTGCCGACCAGATCGGTCATGGAGTTTGCGATCTTCATGAAGCCTCCGTAAAAAAAAGACTGATCCCGCAAAAATGAACCAGGACCGCATGTAAGTCCAGGCAAAAAAAATCCGGCCTGAGGCCGGACCTGATGTCATCAAAAATTTATTCTATTCCATGCCCTTGGTAATAAAATCAAGCGCCGTGAGGGCGTCTTTCAAGCGTTTGCCGGGAGAAAACTTGATATCCTTCCCGGCGGGCTGTTCCTCACCCTTGCGCGAGGCCCGTTCCACCACGGCCATGGTCCCGATGCCCGGCAGATTGATCTTGTCGCCCTTGCTCAGGGATTCGGTGATGCTCTCCATCATGGCGTCCACGACCTTTGCGGCCTCTTCCTCGGAGTACCCCATCTCAGCCTTGAGGCGCTCGATCAGATCAGCTTTTTCCACATGAACTTCGGCGTTGTCCGCGACCATAGGCTTCACCTCGCATTTGCATGATTTCACCATATAGACAAAACCGGGCCCGTGGTAAAGAGTTCTCCAAGCTTTGTGAAATATTTATTAAAATGGCCCTGCGCCATCCCTTTAGGATATGAGGAACCATTCTTCTTTCGCCACTTCCGGGAGATCCGCCATGAAAACACCCAGCCTGCTCGTCGAAGAGCGCGACGCCTGCGCCATCATCGCCTTCGTGGACAAACGCGGCCGCGCCACCCACGCCAACATCGTCAAGACCATCGACGCCCTGAAGAAAATGGCCCACCGCTCCGGGGACATCAACAGCGAAGGCGACGGCTGCGGCATTCTGACCGACATCCCGCGCTCCATCTGGGGGCGGCGCCTGCAGGACGCGGGGCTGAGCCGCCACCTGAGCGAAAGCCGGGGCTTTTTCGTCGGCCATTTTTTCCTGCCGGACCAGGGGCAGGACCGGATCGAGGAGCTGAAACATCGCCTGCGTTCCGTCCTCGCCGCCAGCGACGCGGAAGCCCTTCTTGAAGTGGACGACCGGATGAACGCCGCCGAACTCGGCCCCATGGCCAGGGCCGAAGCGCCCCGTTTCCTGCAAATCTGCGGTCTGGTCCGCGACGAGACCAGGCAGGAGGGAGCCAAGCGCCTCTTCAACATCCAGATGGAACTCGAACGCGCCCTGCCCGAGGCGCATGTCTGCTCGCTGAGCCTCGACAGCGTCATCTACAAGCTGCGCGGCACTCCGGACCTCCTCATCCGGGTCTATCCGGACCTTCAGAATCCGGACAGCAAGTCGCTCATCACCTTGGGCCACAGCCGCTACTCCACCAATACCCTGCCCACGGCCGAACGGGCCCAGCCCTTCTCCCTGCTCGGCCACAACGGCGAGATCAACACCATCGAAAAGCTGCGCAGCTCGGCCCGGGCGCTGGGCATCACCCCCACGCCCGGCGGCAGCGACTCCCAGGATCTGAACCGCATTCTTGAAGGACTCATCCATCTGCACGGATTCGAGTTCATGGAAGCCCTCGAAATGGTCTTTCCGGCCATCCACACCGAAGTCGAGCGCATGCCCGCCGAGCTTCGGCGCATGTACGGCTTTTACCGCTGGTTCTTCGCGCCCTCGGCGCAGGGCCCGGCGGCGGTGGTCTCGCGCTTCGGCGACATGTGCATGGGCAGCGTCGACGCCCTGGGGCTTCGCCCGCTGTGGTTCGGGGAGAGCGACTACGACTATTTCCTGTCCTCGGAAAAAGGGGTGGTCGATCTGCAAAGCACCATCCACGACCCTCGCCCCCTGGCCCCCGGCGAAAAGATCGCCATCATCTCCGGCGCGGGCAAACGCGGCGAGGTGCTCGATTACTGCGCCGTGCAGCAGCGCCTGCTGCGCCTCTTCGAGCAGGGGCGCCTGACCCCGCTGGCCGACAACCTGCACCGGGAGATCCCCGAGTCCATCCTGAACTGTCCCGAAGGGGCCTGTCATGAACTGCGCCGCTTCTTCACGGACAGGCCCGTGTTCGACGATCGGGAGTGCCCGGCCACCTCCGCCCTGCTGGCCGCTTTCGGCTGGCACAAGTACGATCAGGACATGCGCAGGCATGTCGCGGCCACGGGCAAGGGACCCATCGGCTCCATGGGCCATCAGGGGCCGCTGGCCTGCATGGACACCGAGGGCCTGTCCAACGTCAGCGATTATTTCAAAGAGAACGTGGCCGTGGTCACCAACCCGGCCATCGACCGCGAACGCGAGGCGGAACACTTCTCCACCGCGGTCATCCTCGGCGACCGCCCGGACAACCCGGACCGCCCGCCCGTGGGCCTGCGCCTCAAAACCCCCATCCTGCTCGGCGGCGAATTCACACCGGCCCTGTCCTCCCTGGACATCCTGTCCGTGTGCCGAGAGCACGGCACCCACACCCTGGAGCAGGTCCTCGATTTTTTCACCGCCCAGCAACGCGACCCGTCGCGCATGACCATCCTCGACGCGACCTACGTTCCCGAGCGCGGGCTTGCCGCGCGCCTGGCGGATCTTGAAGACGAAGCCCTGCGGGCCGTCAGGGCCGGAGCGGCCATCCTCGTGCTGGACGACAGCGCGAGCTTCGTGGACGGGCGGGTCTTCATCGACCCCGGCCTGGCCACGGCCCGACTGCACAGCGCCGCCGAAGCGGGCCGCATCCCCCGTCTGCCCTCGCTGGTCGTGCGCAGCGGAGCCATACGCAACCTGCATGACATCATGTTCGTGCTGGGCCTGGGCGCGGCGGCGGTCAATCCGTACATGCTCTGGAAGCAGGCCTATGCCCAGGCCGAAAGCGCGGAAGGCTTGCAGCGCACCCTCTCCAACACCCTGACCGCGCTCCAGGCGGGCCTGGAAAAGATCATGTCCACCATGGGCATCCACGAACTGTGCGGCTACGGACGCATCTTCTCGTCCATCGGCCTGAAAAAGGAACTGGAAGACATCTTCGGCTGCGCCAACTTCTGCTCGTCGCAATCCGCGGGGCTCGGCTTCGCCGAACTTGAAGGCCAGGGCCGCAGGCGAGTGGAACTGATTCGGGAAGGAAACGAATGCAAGCTGCACTCCGACCCCAAGCGCAACGCCAAGGTCGGCAAGATTCTGCGCTCCGTGGCCGTGGGCAAGACCGGGTATCTCCAGATGGCCGAAGCCCTGGCCGAGGTGGACCGGGACACCCCGGTCGGCCTGCGCCATCTGCTGGACATCGCCCCCCGCAACGCAGCCCCCTTGCCCCTTGAAAACGTGGACATCTCCATCGGTTCCCATTCCATGCCGCTCCTGATCAGCGCCATGTCCTTCGGCTCCCAGGGGGAAAGCTCCTTTCGGGCCTACGCCGAGGCCGCGCGCAAGGTGAACATCATCTGCATGAACGGCGAGGGCGGCGAAATTCCGGACATGCTCGGCAAATACCGGGAAAATCGCGGGCAGCAGGTCGCCTCGGGGCGCTTCGGCGTGTCCATGGAGCTGCTCAACTCCGCCAACTACCTGGAAATAAAGGTCGGCCAGGGCGCCAAGCCCGGCGAGGGCGGCCATCTGCCCGGCTCCAAGGTCACGGACATGGTGGCCCAGGCGCGGCACTGCAAGCCCGGCATCGCGCTCATCTCGCCGTCCAACCATCACGACATCTACTCCATCGAAGACCTCTGCCAGATCATCACGGAACTCAAAACCGCCAATCCCTTCGCGCGCATATCCGTCAAGATCCCGGTCACCAGCGGCGTGGCCACCATCGCCGTGGGCGTGGCCAAGGCCGGGGCGCACATCGTCAATGTGAGCGGCTTCGAGGGCGGCACGGGCGCTGCCCGCGAGCACGCCAAAAAATATGTCGGCCTGCCCGTGGAGATCGGCGTGACCCAGGCCCATCGCGGCCTGGTGGAAGCGGGCCTGCGCCACGAAGTGGAACTGTGGTGCGACGGCGGCGTGCGTTCAGGAGCCGACGTGGTCAAGCTGGTCTGCCTGGGCGCGGACCGGGTCGGGGTGGGCACGGTGGCGCTCATGGGCGTGGGCTGCATCAGCTGCGAGCAATGCCACCTGGACGTCTGCCCGCGCGGCATCTCCACCCAGCTGCGCTCCGTGGAAGAGGCCCACAAGCGCGGCCTGAAACTCTTCAAACCCCTGCAAGGCGAGGTCGAGGCCGAAAACCTGGCCCGATTGCTGCGCGCCTTCGGCGACCAGATCCGCCACATCCTGGCCGGTCTCGGTGAAAGGCGACTGTCCGACCTGGTCGGGCGCACCGATCTTCTGACCCAGGCCAGGGGCCGCGAACTGGTGGACCTGACCGATCTGCTCATCTCCGCGCCCATGGATTCCGCCAAATCCTACTGCCCGGTGCCGCGCATCGTGCGCAGGCCGCTCGACAACCTGACCCGGCTCATCTCCGACATGGCCCTGTCCACCCTGGGGCAGGAGTGCGGATTCGTGCAGTACAAAGAGGAGAACGTACGTTCCGTGGACCGCGCCGTGGGCACGTACCTGGCCGGAGCCATGGTCCGGGAGCGCGACGAGCATGACCGGGGCAAGGTGGAGGTGCTGTTGACCTCGTCCGTTCCGGGCAATGGCCTGTGCGCCTTCAATGTGGACGGAATCGGCACCGTGGTCGAAGGCGGCGGCCAGGACGGCATCGCCAAGGGCGCGCGCGGAGGCGAGGTGTGCATTTTGAAAGGGGCCAACATCCTGGGCCAGCGCGTGGACGGTTCCGTGGGCAAGTCCCTGGCCTACGGAGCGCTTTCGGGCACGGTCATGGTCCAGAACCAGGCCGATTCGCGGGCCTGCGTGCGCATGTCCGGGGCCGACGCGGTTTTCGGGGGGCGCATCACCGCGCCCGTGCGCGACGATCTGGGCAACATCGCCTCCCGCGCCCATCTGAAGGGCTTCGCCTTCGAGTACATGACAGGCGGCCGGGCCGTGGTCCTTGGCGATCCCGGCCCGTGGTTGTGCGCGGGCATGACCGGCGGAGTCGTCTATCAGTGCCTGTACCCCGAGTGGGACTTCGGAAAGGATAATCTGGCTCGCCGTTTCTCAAGCGGCGCGCAGGTGGTCATCCGCAACCTGGACCGGGATGACGCGGAACACGTGCGAGAATTGCTGGGCAAGTACGTAAGCGCCTTGAGGCAAAGCTTTCAGAACGATGAGGCGGACATCGTGCAAGGGCTGGCCGACGAGGCGGAAAATCGATTCGTGAAGATCGTCCCGGGCTCCGGCTCGGCCATCAAGCCGGAGTAGACGGCGCCGGGAGATCTCCCGGCGCCTGCCGCTCGGCACTGCCGTGGCGCCGCCCGCAACGCATGGATCGCTCCCGCCTGCGGGCGGTGCCTCAAAGCGGCAGGCCCGTGACCACCACCACCAGCGCCAGCACGAAGGGCACTATGAGCGCGAAGGCAAGCAGCCTTGCCTCCGAGGCATCGCGCGCGCAGTCCGCGCATCGCTTCCCGTTCCCCTGCGCAAGAGGCGCTCCGCACTTCGAACAAATCGCTCCAGCCATGAACGCTCCTCCTTTTTGGAGACGATCATAGCTGATCCTGCAACCCCACTGAATGGGAAGCACTAAGTACTTTGCCAATCGCAACTGCGTAAAAACACGTAGTGGCGGGGTCGCCGGCCAGCGACGTGCAGGCCGCTGTGCGTGCGGATCTCAGGCGGGCCAGAACATGGGCAGCAGCCAGACCGACACCAAAAGCGACACGACGGTCAGCGGCACCCCGACCTTGACATAATCCGTGAACTTGTATCCGCCCGGACCCATGACCAGCAGATGGGCCGGATGGGACAGGGGGCTGGCGAAGCTCGACGAGGCGGCGATGGCCACGGTCATCATCAGGAGCTGCGGCGAGATGCCGAGCCTCGCCGCCGTGCCCAGGGCCACCGGAGCCATGAGCACCACCAGCGCCGCCGTGGGAATGACCTGGGTGCCCAGCACCGTGACCCCGAAAAGCGTGGCCACCACCCAGCGCGGGCCCAGATCTCCGACCAGGGCGATGAGGGCCTCGGCCCCCATCTGCGCCGCCCCGGTATTCTCGATGGCCACACCCAGGGGCAGCATGCTGGCGATGAGAAAGACCACCTTCCACTCGATGGCCTGATAGGCCTCCTCCATCTTCAGGCAACCGGTGACGACCATGACCGCCACGCCGGTCAGCGCGGCGATGGCGATGGGCACCAGGCCCAGAATGGCGCTGCCGAGCACCGCGATCATGACCGCAGCGGCCACGGGCGCCTTGTGCAGACGCGGAGCCTGGGCCGCGGCCTGATCCAGAACGAGGAAATCGTCGTCGCGGGCTACGGCCTCCAGGCTCTGACGCGGGCCATAGACCAGAAGGGCGTCGCCGAACTGCAGGGGCATGTCCTGCAAGCCCGCGCGGCTGGCCCGTCCCTTGCGCAGAATGGCCAGGACGCTCAGGCCGTAATGGTCGCGAAAAAGCAGGTCGTTCAAGGTCTTTCCAGCCAGGGTCGTGCGGGGCGAAAGCAGCACTTCGGCCAGGCCGATCTGCTGCGATTCCAGCTCCGCCGCCAGCCGCGACGACTGCTCCGAGACCTCCAGGTCCTGCAAACCCTCGAACACGTCGATATCGCGCTTGCGTCCCTGGACCACCAGCAGGTCACCGGCCTGCACCGTTTCCTCCGGCGCCGGCAGACAGATCACGTCGCCGCCGCGCGCCAGTCCCACCACGGTCAGCCCGAAAGCGTTGCCCAGGCGGCTCTCCACCAGATTGTGTCCGGTCAGCGCCGATCCGTGCGGGACCCGCACGGAACAAAGGCTCAATTCTTCGCACGCGGCCCGTTGGCCAGGGCCTTCCGTCACAGGCGCAAGGCCCTCCACCAGCCCCTGCCCGGCAAGGCGCTCCAAGGCGGTGGGCTCGCCCTGCAGGACGAGGCGGTCTCCCTCCTGAAAATGATGACGCCTGAATTCCTCCAGGCACTCTCCGGTGGACGTGTCGAGGGCCAAAACATGCACCCGGTGGTCGCGGCGCAATCCGCTTTCGGCCAGGGTCCGTCCCAGAAGGGGAGATCCCTTGCCGATGAAACCGCCGGCGACCACCAGCCTGCGCGTGACCTCGGCGGTTTCCGGTCCGCCTTCCTCAACCCGCAAATGGCGGCTGCCGTGAAAGCGGCTGACCTGATCCGTCTGACCGTGGACAATGACCAGATCCCCCGCCTGCAAGGTGTCCTGCGCCCTGGGAGCAAGAATCAGCTCTCCGGCGCGGTGCAGCCCGACCACCGTCAGGTACAGGGCCGACCCCAGACGGCTCTCGGCCAGGGTGCGTCCCACAAGGGGCGAAGCCGGTGGAAGCTCGATGGAAAAAATATGCGACCCGACCTGATAGGACGACTCGATGGTCCCCTTCTTCCCGCCCGACCCATCACCCTTGGGCAGCAGGCGCAGACCGATGGTGACGGTGAAGACGATGCCGGCCACGACCACGGCGGCGGTGATGGGCGTGAAATCGAAAAGGGCGAAAGGCGTCAGTCCCGCAGCGCGCAGGGCGTCCGTGGCCAGGATGTTCGGAGGCGTGGAAATCCCCGTGAACGGGCCGCCGAGCAGGCAGCCCAGGGCCATGGGCATGAGCAGACGCGCGGGCGGCCGACCGCTGCGACGGGCCAGATCCATGGTCGCGGGCATGAGGATGGCGGCCACGGTGGTGGTGTTGATGAGAGCCGAAAGGATGCTGGCCGCAGTCATGAGGGCGATGACCAGGACCGCCTCGCTGCCGCGCGCGAAGTGCTGGAGGGGCTGTCCGATGCGGTAGGCCACTCCTGTGCGGGTCAGTCCTGCGGACAGGATGAACATGGCCCAGACGGTAATGACGGCGGGGCTGCTGAACCCGGCCACGGCCTCCTCCGGAGAGACCAGCCCGGTCAGGGCCAGGGCGGCCAGGACCATGAGTCCGACCACATCCACAGGAAGCCATCCACCGATGAACAGAACCAGGGCGGCGAAGACGATGAAAAGCAGAACAACGAGAAGCACCATGATTGCTTTGGCTCCGAGCTTGGGTTGACGAACAAATTCGAACCGGCGGGCGTGACGGCGGATGCCCCGGATCAAAAGCCGCAGACAGGCCGGACAGGCGTGCAAGGCATTGAGTCCCTGCATTCCGGGAACATGACGCGGCATGCGGACCGGGGTCAAGAACGAAAACGCGATGCGAAGAGAACATCCCGCGTCCTGCCCGTTACGGGCGGGCCGGGCGAATCACGCCAGAGGCGCAAACCGTTTCGCCTGGGCTTTCTGCCGGCAAGGAATGTGAAAGACGCCGGATGAGCATGCGGACCTTGTCATCCGGCGTCTTTGGCGGCGCCGTGTTCTCGAATCAGGGTCTAGATCTTGAACTTGCTCACCATTTCGTCGAGATTTTCGGCTAGACGGGACAAGGATTGCGAATTGGCGTGCATGGACTGGGCGGTTTGGGCCACTTCGCCCGAAGCGGCATTGACCGAGGCCACATCCCGGGCGATGGTGCGCAGCACCCCGTCGGCCTGCGTCACGTTCTCGTTGACCTGTTGCACGCCGATGGAGGCCTGCCCGACGTTGTCGGCGATGTCTCGGGTCGTCACGGACTGCTCTTCCACCGCCACCGCGATGCTGCCCACGATGGAGTCCACGTCGTTGATGACGTTGCTGATCTGGCCGATTTCCTGCACCGTCTGGCCGGTGGTCTGCTGAATACCCAGGATCTTGCCCCGGATCTCCTCCGTGGCGTGAGCGGTCTGTTGCGCCAATTCCTTGATTTCATTGGCGACGACGGCAAAACCGCGCCCCGCTTCTCCCGCCCGGGCCGCCTCGATGGTCGCGTTCAGGGCCAGCAGATTGGTCTGGGAGGAAATGGCCGAGATGGCCTCCGTAACCTTGCCGATATCCTGAGCCGCCGTGCCGAGCTCGTTGACCTGAACCGAGGCCTTTCCAGCCGCCGCGACGGCCTGGCCGGTTATTTCCTTGGCCTTGCCCGTGCTGACTGAAATTTCCGTGATGGTGGCGCTCATCTCTTCGGAACTCGTGGCCACGGTGCCTATATTCACGGTGAACTGCTCCATGGAGGCTGCGACGCTGTTCATGTTCGCGCTCATTTCCTCCGCCGAGGCGGCAACAGTGTTGGAAGTTCCGGTCATGACCGTGGAAGAGTCGCTCAGGCTGCCCGCCAATTCCAGCAGCGTGTGCGAGGCCTGGCTGACCTGGCCTGAATTGCGGGCGACGTCTTTGATGATGTTGTGCACCCTTTCCACGAACTGGTTGAACCACTCGGCCAACTCCTGCGTTTCCGTGCCGGACTGGTCCTTGATCCTTTTGGTCAGATCGCCCTCGCCCTCGGCGATGTCGCGCAGCATGGCGATCATGCGCCCCAGAGGCTTGGTGATGCCGTTGGAGATAAAAAGGGTCAGCAAGCCGCCGACAAAGATGCTGCCAAAGGTGATGACCGCCAGAACGAGCTTGAGACGATCAAAGGCGCTCGCCGCTTCACGGCCCGCATCGGCGGCGTCGTTCTCGACGATTTCGGTCAGTTTGTTGATGTGCTCGCGCATGATGTCGAATTTTTCAGCGCCTTCCGTCACGGCCAATTCCACGGCCTCGGGGCTCACGTCTCCGGAGGACGCGGCGCGCAAGGCGATGATCTTTTTCGAAACCTCTTCCCAGGCCGCCCTGTCCCTGTCGTACTGACCAACCAGGCCCTTCTTCTCTTCCGAGAAACTGACCTCGATGAATTTCTTCAAACGGCTGTCCGCCTGCTCCATGTTTTCCTTGTAGGATTTCATGTTGCTCTCATACTCGGCGGATCCGGGAACGCTCAGAAGCAGGCCCCGCTCGGCCAGAATCATCTGGTGCAGGTCGCGGTCGGCTTCAAGCAGGACCGCCGTTCCCGGCAAGTCGCGTCCAAGCACCAACGACAGCTTTTCGTTGATGGACGTGGCCATGAAAAATGCGACCAGCCCCATGATCCCGATCAACGCGACATTAAGACCAAGGATGACGAACAAACGTCCTCGGATGCGAAAAGAACGTAACATGGCCACTCCTATGCAGCAGGGTGAAGGGAAACAATCCTGACATACAAAAACACGAATTCCGGAATTTTGCAACACACCGGCCAGACGATACATTCTCTCCCGTTCGACAGGCCCCGCGCCTTGGAGTAGGTTGCGGCAAACGACCCGCGACTGCGGCCATGCCGTAGACGCCGCAACGTCGGGAGGCTTCATGTACCTGACCGCCATGACCCATCGGGACGAACTCTTCGACCTGACCATGCGCTGGATGAACGACGACTTCCACCCGGAAGACGGGGAAACCCTGACCCGGATATTCGTCTATGAAAGCGCCATCTCGGCCCTGGTCATCGAACGCGTCCTTCGCCTGCTCGGCAAATTTTTGGACGCCCCGCTCAACGCGCGGCGGGTGCGCTTCAAGCACGATCTGCGCGAGCGCATCCTCGCGCACCTTGGAGTCCACTCGCCACGAGTGGATGAGCTGGCACAGAATTTCCGCGACAACCCCACGTATTTTTTCCCCTTCCTGCCCGTGGACGCCCTGGTCGTCACCGACGGCGCATCCCGGCTGCTGGCCCTGGGACGCGTCAAACGGATGGCCCGCGTGGCGGAAAAGGTGTCCTTTCGTCTGGTGGAGGCGCTCTTCAAGGAAATCCAGGCCAAGGCGAAAAGCTTTGCCCAGCAGCGGGCGATGCTGGCCGGGGTGCCCCTGGACGCCTTTGTCAGTTCGGACGAAGCGATGCAGAACGATTTCCTGCGGGCCGAGGAAGCCGTGGCCCACAGCTTCAAGGACAAGAACATCCACATCGGGGCCGAAGCCCTGACCATAAACGACATCCTCGGCTTCAAGATCATCGCGCCCCAGGAAACCCTCGACAAACTCCCGGCCATGCTGGGCGAGGAACGGGGGGTGCGCGTGGCGGAAATTCAGGAACACCGCGGCAATTACAACGCCGTCAACCTGTTGCTGGACCTTGATCTTCCGCCCACGGACACCCTGACCGCGCGCCTGCGCGACATGGACTGGAGCCTGGCCGGCCAGCGCGGGCTGGACCCGGACGATGTCCGGCGAAGTATCGGGAAGTACGTGATGGAAGGGACGGGTTCGGTCAGGATCGAACTTATCCTGACCACCCCGGAGGAACTGATGGAGGCGGAATTCGGCCGCTCCATCCACGAGCTGCGCATCCTGCGGCTGCGCCAAAGGCAGGCCTACTGCGGTCCTCTCGGGCAAAACGCGGGCTACCTGATCGAGTACATGCTCACCCTGGCCGCATCGCCAACGGTCCGCATTCCGGAAATACCGGTCAAGATGTACGGACGCTATCTGCCCGAGGAAATCGAGGCCCTGAAATCCGCCCTGCGCGGCAATGCCTTTGACGAAGGGCTGCTCGGCACGTTCTGCATGCGCCAGGGAACATGCGAAATGACAGGGGACGATTAGAGCGGAAGCACCGGACCACGGAACCCACCCTCAAACGACGGCGGGACTGAAAACGCTGGCTATCCGACTCGTTTTGTTCCGGCCCGGCCAACGCCCCGCCCGGCCCTGGCCACAAGCCACAGCCCGGTCAGAATGCACGGAATGCTCAGCCACTGCCCGACGGTCAGAAAATAACCCGCTTCATAGGCGGCCTGCGGCGTCTTGAAGAATTCAAGCACAAGACGGGCGGCAAACACCAGCACCAGGAAGTTTCCGGCGAGCAGGCCTTGGCGGCTGCGCACGCCAGGCGCACGCCAGGCCGAATAAAGAACCGCGAAGATCATGAGATAGGCCGCCGCCTCGTAAAGCTGCACGGGATGGCGAGGAAGATCGTCCACCCGCTCGAAAATCACGGCCCAGGAGGCGATGGTCGGCATGCCCACGATTTCGGAGTTCATGAAATTGCCGATGCGGATGAACGCTCCGCCCAGCGCGGCGGGCACGGCGATGCGGTCCAGCAGCCACCAGAAAGGGTGCTTCCCTTTCCGGGCAAAGGCCCACACGGCGAGAAGAATTCCGATCACCCCGCCATGACTGGCCAGCCCTCCTTCCCAGATCTTTAAAATATCAAGGGGATTGGACAGATAATAGACCGGATCGTAGAGCAGGCAGTGCCCAAGCCTGGCGCCGACAAGGGCGCCGATGACCACAAACCCAAGCAGGGAGTCCAAATCGTTCTTATCCCGCCCTTCCCGCGCGAACATGCGGCCCATGATCCGCAATCCGGCAATGAAGGCGGCGGCGAAAAGCAGTCCATACCAATGGATGGACAGGGGGCCGATGCTCACGGCGATGGGATCGGCGTTCCAAACAAACATGAACGGGCTCCTGTGAATACTGTTTTCGCAAGACCTGGTCGCAAACACCGCCGGGGTCAACCCCAGACAGATCCGTACAAGAGCCCGGAAAACGTGGCCATGACTATGACCAGGCTGACGAAGACCACGGTCTTCTTCACGCCCATGATGCTATTGATGACCAGCATGTTCGGCAGGCTGAGCGCCGGCCCAGCCAACAGCAGGGCCAGGGCCGGGCCCTTGCCCATGCCCGCGCCGATGAGCCCTTGCAGGATGGGCACCTCGGTCAGGGTGGCGAAGTACATGAAGGCCCCGGCGAAGGAGGCGAAGAAGTTGGCCCAGAAGGAATTGCCGCCCACGGCCCCGGCCACCCACTGCGAGGGAATGAGGCCTTCGTTGCCCACGCGGCCCAGCAGCGCCCCGGCGACGAGAACGCCGAACAGCAGAAGCGGCAGGATCTGCTTGGCGAAACCCCAGGACGAGGAGAACCAGTCCCCGACCTCACCGTCATCGGTGCTGGTGAAGGCGGACAGGCCGATGACGCCGGCCGTGAAAGCGAAAAGCGGCTGCTCGGGAATAGCAAGCGCAAGCAGGACGACTGGAACGGCCGCGACGCCGACCTTCCAGGCCTTTACGCTAAACCAGGCCACGAGCATCACGCCCAGCGCCACGGAAAAGATCGAGGTCAGTATCCACTTGGCGTTGAAAATCGCGGCCCACAGCCCGGAATCGGCCTGCGGCGCGCCCCAGTTGGCGAAGACCAGGATGGCGACCATGGAGGCGAAATAGAGGGCGTTCTGCCACAGGGGGCGTTTCACGTCCTCCTCGATCTGCGCCATCTGCATGACCTGCCGCTCGGCCTCCTCCTTGCGGAAGAAGAAGTGCATCAATAGGCCGATGACCACGCTGAACAGGATGGCTCCCACGGCGCGGGCGATGCCCATTTCAGGCCCCAGAATGCGGGCCGTCATGACGATGGCCAGCACGTTGATGGCCGGCCCGGAGTAGAGGAACGCGCAGGCCGGGCCAAGCCCAGCGCCCATGCGGTAGATGCCCGCGAACAGAGGCAGCACCGTGCAGGAGCACACGGCCAGGATGGTGCCGGAGACGGCGGCCACGCCGTAGGCCAGAACCTTGTCGGCCTTGGCCCCCAGGTACTTCATGACCGCGCCCTGGCTGACGAAGACCGAGATGGCGCCGGCGATGAAGAAGGCCGGAATCAGGCACAGGAGAACATGCTCTCTTGCGTACCATTTGACGAGATGAAAGGCTTCGAGGATGGCGTTGTCAAAACGCGGCAAACCGACTGGCAGATAAAAACAGGCCAGGAAAACGGTCACGATAATGGCCAGCGGCCTCCACTCTTCTTTCCAGTTCATGCATTCCCGTCCCATGTTACAGTTTGACCAAATGAACGCTTGGCCATATAGCCAAATAAACACGCGAGGACAACCATGCTTTTTCCCATTTCCCCCACCAGGGAAGATTTCGAGGCCCGCGCCAAGGTCATGAAAGCCCTGGCCCATCCCACCCGCCTCCTGATGATCGAGGAGCTTTCGCGCGGCGAGCGCTGCGTGTGCGAGCTGCGCGATCTGGCGGACTGCGACCTGTCCACGGTCTCCAAGCACCTGTCGCTGCTCAAGAACGCGGGCATCGTCGAGGATGAAAAACGCGGCAAGCAGGTCTACTACCGCCTGCGCGTGCCCTGCGTGCTGAATTTCTTTCATTGCCTGGATTCGGTGCTCACCGCCCGGGACAGGCTGACAGGCCTTTGAAAAACGGCGATCTGCTGCGTCAGCGAAAAAATCCAGACCGCTTATGTATGCGCAATACACTGCGCATCCTGGATTTTTTCGCTTCCTTGCATCTCACCATTTTTGAAAGGCCTGTGAATTTAAATTTGTATGTCAATCATGTGTAGACTCATTCTTGGCCGCAAGGCCAATTGAAACTTCAACCGTTACGGAGCTGTCATGAAAAAAGTTCACGTCATGGGCCCTGGCTGCCCCAAGTGCACCGAAACCTTCAAGATCGTCGAAGCGGCCATAGCTGAAACCGGCGTGGAAGCCAGTCTGGAGAAAGTCACCGACTTCACCGAGATCGCCAAGTTCGGCGTGTTCACCACCCCGGCCGTGGCCGTGGACGGCACGGTCAAGGTCATGGGCAAGGTGCCCAAGAAGGCCGACGTGGCGGCCTGGCTGACCGCCTGATACGCGCCTGCCCCGATCCTGTCCCGCGAACCGCTTCGGGGCAGGATGCGCCGAATCAACCACCGGCTTGCCCAACCATCCCTTGCACCGAGGTTTGCATGAAAATTCTTCGCCTTCTCCTTGCTCTCTTTTTTCTGGCCGCAGCGTCTCCAGCCCTGGCCGCGCCGTCCCCGCTCATCTCCGGCGATCCTCAGGAAGTGCCCATCAAGGGCATGGTCACCATGGTCGACGTCGGGGCCAAGGCCTGCATACCCTGCAGGATGATGATCCCGGTCATCGAGTCCCTGTCCGAGGAATACGAAGGCCGGGCCGCCATCGTCTTCATCGACGTCTGGAAAAACCCGGACGAGACCCCGAAATTCGGTCTTCGCGCCATTCCTACCCAGATTTTCTATGACAAGGACGGCAATGAAGTCATGCGCCACGAAGGATACTTTTCCAAAGAGGAGATCATCAAGGTGCTGACCAGGCTCGGGGTGGAATGATGGATCAATTCCTGATCCTTATCCATGAATGGATGGGGTCCGGCGTGGGTCTGGCGGCTCTGGGCTGTTTTCTGTGGGGCGTGGTCAGCGTGCTCTTCAGCCCCTGCCACCTGGCCTCCATCCCGCTCATCGTGGGCTATGTGGCCGGACAGGACAGGCTGGTTGAAGGGCGTCAGGCCGCGCTGTACGCCGGCCTCTTCACCACCGGTCTTTTTCTGACCATCGCCCTCATCGGCGCGATCTGCGCCATGCTTGGCCGCATGCTCGGCGATGTGGGACCGTACTGGGCCATCGCCGTGGGCCTGATCCTCGTGTGGGTGGCCCTGAACATGCTCGGCGTGTCCAAGTGCTCCATGGGCGGCAGCCTCATGGGCCGCTTCACGCTGCGCGGCATGAGCGGGGCCTTCGTGCTCGGCCTGGCCTACGGAGTCCTGTCCGGCTCCTGCACCTTCGGCTTCATCGCCCCCATCCTGGCCGTCATCACGGTGCAGGAAAAAATCGCCACCGGCATCCTGCTCATCATTGTCTTTGGACTCGGGCACTGCATCCCCATCGTCATCGCCGGCAGTTCCACGGCCCTGGTGCGCCGCCTTCTGGCCAACGCCTCCTGGCAGCGCGGCGGCACGGTTTTCCGGCGACTGGCCGGAATCCTCATCGGCCTCATGGGCATCTACTTCATCGCCCGCCCCTTCCTGCCCGCCTGAATCGTCTGCCCGTGAATGGTCGACTGCATAAACCTAACGCCCTTGCATTGACATATCCACCTATGCGGATATATCAAGCAAACATAGTCCACCCAAGAAGGAGCAACAGTCACATGAAAGAAGAGAATCTCGCCGGAATCAGCTTTTTCGAGAAGAACCTGACGCTCTGGGTCGTCCTGTGCATGGTCGCGGGCGTGCTCATCGGCAAGTTCCTTCCCGCGATTCCGGCTTTCCTCAGCAAGTTCGAATACGCCAAGGTCTCCATTCCCATCGCGGTGCTGATCTGGTTCATGATCTATCCGATGATGATGAAGGTCGATTTCGCCAGCATCAAAAACGTGGGCAGGAATCCGGGCGGCCTGTACCTGACCTGGATCGTGAACTGGCTGATCAAGCCCTTCACCATGTTCGCCATCGCAGGCTTTTTCTTTTTCGTGGTCTTTTCGCCCTTCATCGAGCCCGATCTGGCCCGGGACTACCTGGCCGGAGCCATTCTACTCGGAGCCGCGCCGTGCACGGCCATGGTTTTCGTCTGGAGCCACCTGACCCGGGGCAACCCGGCCTACACCGTAGTCCAGGTGGCCACCAACGACCTCATCATTCTGGTCGCTTTCACCCCCATTGTGGCCTTTCTGCTTGGCGTGAGCGGCGTTACCATCCCCTGGAACACCCTGCTCCTGTCCGTGGTGCTGTTCGTGGTCATCCCCCTGGCCGGAGGCGTGCTGACCCGCAGGCACGTCATCAAAACCAGGGGGCTGGACTATTTCAACACCGCCTTCATTCCCAGGTTCAACAACGCCACCATCGTCGGGCTGCTGCTGACCCTGGTGCTCATCTTCTCCTTCCAGGGCGAGATCATTCTCGGCAACCCGCTGCACATCGTGCTCATCGCCATCCCGCTCATCATCCAGACCGTGCTCATTTTCTTCATCGCCTACCTGGCGGCCAGAAAAATGAAGCTCTGCCACAGCATAGCGGCCCCGGCGGGCATGATCGGCGCGTCCAACTTCTTCGAGCTGGCCGTGGCCGTGGCCATCACCCTGTTCGGGGCCTCGTCGCCGGTGGTCCTGGCCACCATCGTCGGCGTGCTGGTGGAGGTTCCGGTCATGCTGGCCCTGGTCAAGTACGCCAACCGCACCGAATGCTGGTTTCCGGATCTGCGCAGCTGACGCAGTGAATTTGCGTTCGGGGATAATCGTGGAAGAACTGCCCGCAATGTCGGAATGGACCAAGGACGTTGATCGTTAAAGCAGTAGCAAAGCATCAGGAGCGCATCATGAAAATACTCTTCCTCTGCACAGGAAATTCCTGCCGCAGTCAGATGGCTGAAGGCTGGGCCAGACATTTGAAAGAAGGCCAAATCGAGGCCGCTTCCGCCGGCATCGTACGGCACGGCATGAATCCGTACGCGGCCAGGGTCATGCAGGAGGCAGGGGTGGACATGAGCGACCACGTCTCCAAGACCCTAGGTGACCTGCCAAGCCTCGAATTTGACGTCGTGATCACGCTGTGCGGACACGCCAGCGAAACCTGCCCGTTTTTTCCCGGTCCGGTCCGCAGAGTGCACCGGGGCTTCGACGATCCGCCGAGCCTGTGCGAGGGGATGACGGACGAGGAAGAGATCATGGCCGTCTATCGCCGGGTCCGCGATGAAATTCGCCTATTCGTTGAAGGCTTGCCCGACAATCTAGAATAACCCGTTCACCCGACAGAGCCCGCACCAAAAACGCCGCTCGAATTGGAGGCGTGAGCACCACGAAGCTCAATTCGCGGCATGAAGCCGTTCCATGGTGCGGGCCACGGCGCTCAGGCTGAAATTGCTGAGCATGTGCACGGGTTTCTTGAACTTCTTGCCCAGGCTCTTGACCTTCAGACACGCCCCGTGGCTGTTGCAATTGACCGGACAAAGGACCAGATCGGCCCGCTGCATGCAATTTTCCAAAGCCTTGCCGCCGGATTTCATGTGCCCGGCATGGTACTCGAAAATCCCGCCACGCTCCTCCACCAGCTTCCGATACGCCTTTTCCATACGCTCGATGCCGCCGACGATGAGCACGCGTTTCCTGCACAGGTCGTACGCCGGACACTGCGCGCAATCGCCGCTGCGACATGCCTGATACGACGGCTCATCCGCACTCGGTTGCGATGAAAATCCGCTCCCAGGCTGACGCCTATGCTTTCCCGTGCCATGCTGTTCAGCTGATTTGTTCATCCTCGTCCTCCAGTCTGACCGATTTCGCCACAAGCTCCATTTCAAACGCGCCGCCTTCAACTCGGACATCGGCAGCAAAATCCCGGAGCTGCATAAAATTTTATATCTCTAAAATTAAAAACGTATAAAATCATTTTTTTTATTTAATTTCAATTAATTAATAAATTTTAAAATTTATAATTATTAGATACGACTAAAAAATAACCCGCATGAGCGCCTCCTGTCAACACACCCCGGTCCCGATCGCTCAACCGTCCACACCCGGTCACCAGTCATCCCACATGATTGTCCTTCGCAGACCCGTCACGGCGCTAGGCATGTGCCGTCGGACAGCGCATCGACCACCGCCTGCCTGACCATGGCGCAGACCTCTTCGGAAGTGCGGCCCTCGGCCAGTGGGCCTTCCGCGCTGTCCTGAAAGGACATGCGCCCGTCGGCGTTGCGGTCGAACAGGGTCAGCAGGATTCCGCCCGGATCTCCCGGCCCGTACACCACGGCCTGTACCGACCACAGCGCCCCTTCCGTGATGCGCACCGCCGTACGTCCCAGGGTCGTCGCAAACTCCGCTTCGTATGTGCAGACGCCCTGCGGGCACAATGGCAAGCCTTGCGCATCGAGCACGGTCGCGCGGCTGAAGGGTCGCGCCAGGCCGAAAAGATTCGCGGCGCTGTTGAAGATGACCACCCTGTCCCCCTGGCGGCAAAAGGCGAAGAGCCTGTCCATGTCCGCGTTGTCCAGGGCCACGCAACCCTCGGTCCAGTCCCGTTCCCGGTGCGGGCCGAACTGCCGGAAAACCCCGCCGCCATGAACGGCGATGGCGCAGCCAAGACCCGTGCCGCACGGGCCGGGCCGCGACCGGCGAAAGGCGTCCAGTATCCTCGCGTATTCCGAAGCGGAGATGACGCCACTGGCCAAAGCCTTCTCAGCGTCGGCGATGTTCGGATAGGAAAGGCCCAAGGTGCGGTGGTATTGGCTCGGGTCCTTTTTGTAGGATATGAAATACAAGCCCTCGGGAGTGGCGTAATCGCGCACCTTGCGTTTGTCCGAGACCGGATCGACGCCCAGGGAAACAGAATACGCGGCCACCCTGCGACCATCGTTGAACACAACCAACTCTCGCGCGGCCTTGTCCACGACCAGGCACCGCCTCGCTTCCGACCGCGACTCGTCCACAGGAAAAATCATGACTGCAACGGTCAGAATTAAAAACACAATCGTTTGACTTGGAAAATGCAGACGGGGTATTAGAGTTATACATGGTTTCATATCAATCTCTGGCCAAAAACAAGGAGGATGAAAAGATGCTTGCGAAAAAAACGTATCGAAATCTGTTCATGGCCGTTTGTCTGACCGCAGCCGTGGGCCTCGCCGGATGCGCGACCCTGAGCAAGGAGGACCGGGCGTTGCTGGAGAGCACCAGACAGTCGGCGGAAGAGGCCAAGGCATCCGCCGACAGGGCCGAAGCCGCAAGCGCACGACTCGAAGAAATGGGAGTGCGCCTGGAAAAGGCCGCGGCCGACGCCGAGCAGTCCGCCACCAGGACTGAAATGGCCGCCACGCGCGCGGAAACCGCTGCGGAAAAGGCCGAACGCATCTTCGACAAGTCGCTGAAAAAATAGCCTGCGCGCCCGTCATTCCGCAGGCCGCGCCACGACCGTGGGGACTCCTGTCTTTTCCTCCAGGGCTCTTTCCAGGGCCTCACGGTCGATACGCAGGGAGCCCATGGTCGCCTGATGATAGAGAAGCTCTTCCATGATCTTCATGTGAGGGTTCCCGCCCCTGTTTTCAAAATCGCCGAAAGCCTGCACCCAGAACAGACCGTTCGCCCAACCGTATTTGACGGGTTCATAGATGACCTTCACCGTGGCGCCCACCGGCACCATGGGATAGAGCGCTCCAATATCCTCGGGGTAAAGGCGGATGCAGCCGTGACTGACACGCCTGCCGATGCCCCAGGGCTTGTTCGTGCCGTGAATGGCGTACGCCCGGCGTGAAAGGCGCAAGGCATAGTCGCCCAGCGGATTGTCAGGCCCCGGCGGCACGGATGCGGGCAGGGTCGGGTCTTCCTGCCGGATGGATTCCGGAACGACCCAGGTCGGGTTGGCGGCCTTGCTCTTGACGGTGTAGGTGCCGAGTTCGGTGAGGTAGCCCTCCCTGCCGATTCCGGTGGGCGCGGTAATGAAATAGTCGTGTCCGCCGTCGGAAAAGAAATAGTAAAGCTGCATTTCGGCCAGGTTGACCACAATCCCCTGGGCCAGACGCTCCCGGGGCAGCACGAGGGCCAGCGGCAAACGCACGATGCTTCCCATGTCCGGCACCCAAGGGTCGACTCCGGGGTTCGCGGCCACCAGATGATTGTAGCCGAGGCCGAATTCGCGCGCGATGTCGAGGAGCGTGTCCTTCTCCTCGACCTGCACGTGGCGCATGGCGCCGTACAGGGCCGAATCCGGCGAAAGCACGAAGGAGCGCAGCCCCCACGCGGGTGTGCAGAAAAACAAAACACCGATCAACGTCGCAATGAGGAACGTTTTTTTTTGCTTCACGGCTGAACAGTCCTCCCGCACCACTGTTTATGGGTTCAAGCGCACAACCAAACCGAGCTTTCCGCCGGTCGTGCCGACACCGTCATGACTATTGTCCTGCCAGACTCATAACAGAATTTAACTCCATAATTCCAGTCAAATTTGTACGAACAAATTTTCGAACACAGCATTTATTTATTTTTCTAGTAAAGTTTTATGCTCAATTTTACAAATGTGATCAATTTCATAAAAAAAATACAATGAGAAAATCAATTTTTATTCAATACGTGTATGACAAAATTCTAAACAAAAAACAAATAATACATCTTTGAAAAAAAACATATCGGCATGTAAGACATATTGCAATTTCAACACTCTTGTGACAAAAGGCGCAAAATTAGCACTATCGCCACCTCACCCTGCGGAGATCCTTATGAAAAACATCAAACTCGGCACCAAGCTCATCGGCGGGTTCACCCTTACCGCCCTCATCGCCCTCGTCATCGGACTGGTCAGCATTCTGACCATGCGCGACCTGTCCGAAGACATCGAATCCATGGGCACCGAATCCCTGCCATCGGTGGAGCTTCTGCTGCGCGTCAAGGGCGGCATCGCGGACCTGACCACAGGCCTGCGCAGCCTGCTCAGCACGGAACTGACCATTCAGGACCGCAAGGAAATCCCGACCCAGATCAGCTCCATCCGCGAAGCGTATCGCAAATCGGCGGATGCCTATGCCGCCTTGTCCCACGGCGAGGAGGAGGCGGCGTTGTGGCGGGATATCCAGTCCATCGTCGCCAATATGGCCGGAACCAACAACAAGGTCCTGGGCCTGAACGAACGTCTCATCGAACTCGACATCATGAATCCCGACAATCTCATGGGCAGTTTGCAGCAGTTTCGCGGCGACCACTACAGCCTGATGACCAACGTCGGACGGCTCTTGGCCACCGGCGAGAATTTCGAAGGCGGAACGGATCACCACACCTGCAATTACGGCAAGTGGTCAGGGGGGCTGACCACCGCGAATACAAAAATGCAGGGCATCCTGGAAACCGTCTACCCCGTGCACCAGTCGTTCCACCAGACCATCGCCAAGATCAAGGAGCTGGCCGCCGCTGGTCGCGGCGAAGAAGCGCTGGAATTGTACAAACAACTCCTGCCCATCGCCACGGAAGTGTTCAAGCACTTCGGCGACATGCGCGGCCAGGCCCAGGAGGCCCAGGAAACCTTCCAGGAAATGGGACGGCTGCTCATGGTCGAATCAAGGGCGGACCAGGAAAGGCTCGACCAGACCATGCTTGAGGCCGTGGACCTGACCACCCGCAACAGCGCGCAGGCCGCCACCACCGCCGAGGAAGAAGCGACCCGCGCCATGACCGTGGCCAGCGTCGGCGTCGTGCTCGGTGTGATCATCGCCCTGGCCCTGGGCGTCATCCTGACCAGATCCATCACCGGGCCGGTGTACAAGGGGGTGGATTTCGCCAAGAAGATCGCCCAGGGAGACCTGACTGCCGAAGTGGACGTGGATCAGAAGGACGAGCTTGGCATCCTGGCCCAGGCGCTGCGCGACATGGTCGCCAAGCTGCGCGAGATTGTCGGCGAGGTGCAGTCAGCCTCGGATAACGTGGCTTCCGGTTCCGAGGAACTGAGCGCCTCCTCCGAGCAGCTCTCCCAGGGCGCCACCGAGCAGGCCGCTTCCGTCGAAGAAGTCTCGTCGAGCATGGAAGAAATGGGAACCAACATCCGCCAGAACGCCGACAACGCCACCCAGACCGAGAAGATCGCCCTCAAGGCCGCCCAGGACGCCGAGGCCGGAGGCCAGGCCGTGATCCAGGCCGTGGGCGCCATGAAGAATATCGCCGAAAAGATATCCATCGTCGAGGAGATCGCCCGCCAGACCAACCTCCTGGCTTTGAACGCCGCCATCGAGGCGGCCCGCGCCGGGGAGCACGGCAAGGGCTTCGCCGTGGTCGCGGCCGAAGTGCGCAAACTGGCTGAACGCAGCGGCACGGCAGCCGCCGAGATCAGCGAGCTGTCCTCCTCCACCGTCAGCGTGGCCGACCAGGCCGGTCAAATGCTGACCAAACTGGTCCCGGACATCCAGCGCACGGCCGAGCTGGTGCAGGAAATATCCGCGGCCTCCAACGAGCAGAACGCCGGAGCCGAACAGATCAACAAGGCCCTGCAGCAGCTCGATCATGTCATCCAGCAGAACGCCTCGGCCTCCGAGGAAATGGCCTCCACCTCCGAGGAACTGTCCAGCCAGGCCGAACAGCTGCAATCCTCCATCTCCTTCTTCCATCTGGGCGCGACGGCGGCCCGCATCACCCGCCAAAGCGCCTACCGAGGCAGACCGCAGCCCTCCGGAAAGGCTCCAAAGGCTTTGACCGCCAAGGCGCACAGCGGCGGGCTGGCTCTTGATATGGGCAGGGATGACGAAGACGACGAATTCGAACGCTTCTAACCAAAGATCGAGACAACTCATGAGCGACACCACCACCCTGCAATACCTGACCTTCGCCCTGGGCGAGGAGGTCTTCGCCCTGGAGACCGGCTCCGTGCGCGAGGTCATCGAGCTCGTGCCCGTGACCCGCATCCCCAAGACCCCGCCCTTCATGCGCGGAGTCATCAACCTGCGCGGCCACGCCGTGCCCGTGGTCGATCTGCGCGTCAAATTCGACATGCCCACGACCCACGACACGGTGAACACCTGCATCATCATCGTCGATGTGGAAGTCGAGGGAGAAAACTGCTCCATGGGCGCCATCGTGGACTCGGTGCGGGAAGTCTTCGAGATGAGCAGCGACCAGATCAACCCGCCGCCGCGCATGGGCACGTCCGTAAGGGCGGACTTCATCCGGGGCATGGGCAAGCAGAACGAGGAATTCATCATGATCCTCGACATCGGCAAGGTCTTCTCCCAGGAGGAACTGGCGCAGGTGCTCGAAAAAGAAGGGACGGAAGCGTAACATGTCCTTTTTGCCCGCATAGCGGACGCCAGCCGCGCGACCACATAAAATAAAAGCCCCCGCCGGAAGACTCCAGCGGGGGCTTTTTTCATCCTCCCGCTGCGTCCGGTGCGAAGAACGCACACCCCAAAACACATCTCGGACGGGAGGCGTGACTTTGGACGCCGATGGACACTGCCCGGAAAACAAGGAAAAAAATGTACAATTGAATTTTCCGCATTACCTGTGTGGCAGATGATTGTGTTCAGCAATACCCACAAGGAGAAAGATCATGAAGAAAGTCAATCTCTTCGAAGCCAACGGATTCAACGACCTGGGCCTGAAAAAGCTGCTGGTCCACGAATCTCCCTATTTCAAGATCCTGAACTTCAACTTCCGGGCGGGACAGCAATTGCCCATCCACTCGCACGACCTTGAGGGCCAGCTTTCCATCCTCATCCTGGAGGGCGAAGGGGAATTTTTGGCGAAAGACGGGACCCTGCCGGCCAAAGCCGGCGACGTGCTCGTCTGCGACATTGCCGTACCGCACGGGCTCAAGGCGATCACCGACATGCGCACCGTGGTCACCATTGCCCCGCCAATTTGAACAAAGACTTAGCAGGCAGTTAGGGATGAAAACAATATCATTCAATCAGCAATACAATCTGCAAAACGAATCTTCAAAGCACAGATCAGCCATTCAATGATAAAAGGGGAGCCAGGCTCCCCTTTTATCTAGTTGCCGGCCATCATGGCCGCGATGTCATCCTGCACCGTACCGATGGGCTTTATGTTGAAGTTCTCGACCAGCACCTTGGCCACATTCGGGGACAAAAAGCCCGGCAGCGTGGGCCCGAGGCGGATGCCCTTCACGCCCAGGGCCAGGAGGGCCAGGAGCACGGCCACGGCCTTCTGCTCGTACCAGGCGATGTCGTAGGACACGGGCAGCTTGTTGATGTCGTCGAGGCCGAAGACCTCTTTGAGTTTCAGGGCGATGACGGCCAGGGAATAGGAATCGTTGCACTGCCCGGCGTCCAGCACGCGCGGGATGCCGCCGATGTCGCCGAGGTTGAGCTTGTTGTAGCGGTACTTGGCGCAACCCGCCGTGAAGATGATGGTGTCCTTGGGCAGGGCCTCGGCCACCTCGGTGTAGTAGCCGCGTGACTTCTGACGTCCGTCGCAGCCGGCCATGACCACGAAACGCTTGACCGCGCCGGACTTGACCGCCGCCACCACCTTGTCGGCCAGGGCCAGGACCTGATGGTGGGCGAAGCCGCCGACGATGGTGCCCTTTTCCAGTTCCGTGGGCGGTGCGCATTTCTTGGCCTGGGCGATCATGCCCGAAAAGTCCTTGGCCCCGCCCGCAGGACGCTCCGGAATGTGCTTGGCGCCTTCGTAACCGACCACGCCCGTGGTGTAGAGCCGATCCAGATAGGTGTTCTCTTTCTTGAGCGGCACCAGACAGTTGGTGGTCAGCAGGATGGGGCCGCCAAAAGCCTCGAATTCGGGATTCTGCTGCCACCAGGAACCGCCGTAGTTGCCGATGAAGTGTTTGTACTTCTTGAAGGCCGGATAGTAGTTGGCCGGAAGCATCTCGCCGTGGGTGTAGACGTCCACGCCCGTGCCCTCGGTCTGCTTGAGCAGTTCCTCCATGTCCTTCAAATCATGTCCGCTGATCAGGATGCCGGGGTTCGTGCCCACGCCGATGTTGACCTCGGTGATCTCCGGATTGCCGTACGTGGTGGTGTTGGCCTCGTCCAGAAGGGCCATGGTGGTCACGGCCATGTTGCCCGCCTTCATGACCAGGGCGATCATTTCCTCCACGGACAGATTTTTGGTGGTGGAAGCCAGGGCTTCAAGCATGAAGTCGTCGATCTCGGGCTTGCGGAAACCGAGCACGGCGGCATGTTCGGCATAGGCGGCGATGCCTTTGAGGCCGATGATCAAGAGTTCGCGCAGGGACCGCACATCCTCGTTCTCCGTGGCCAGAATGCCCACGCTCTTGGCCTTTTCGGCAAAGGCGGACGAATTCCCGCTCCAGGTCGCGGCCTCGGGCAGCGGATCGGCGAAATCCTTGCCGTGCTTGGCCTTGTAGGCTGACAGGAAGAAATTTTTCAGTTTGTCGCGGCGGGCAAGCCCTTCCTGGATCATGGCCACGAAACGGGCGTCGTCCCAGTTGGCGTTGGTGATGGTGGCGAAAAGGCCCTGCAGCACGAAGTCGTCATTGGAACGGTCCGGCTGGCCGAGCTCCTTGAGCCTTTCGCCGTACACGGCGATGCCGCGCAGCACGAAGATGAGCAGATCCTGAAGATTGGCGGTCTCTTCCGGCTTGCCGCACATGCCCTTGACCGTGCAGCCCGTATTCTTCGCCGTTTCCTGACACTGGAAGCAAAACATGGTGACCTCCTTATTTTGTGTTGCTGATCGCGTGGCAACGCACGCACCTCTCGTCAATCAATGGAAAAAGCTACGCCGTGAAGCCGCTCTCCTTGTGCTTGGCGGCAATGGCGTCCGCCAGGCGATCCAGGGCGCCGTACGTGTCGTCCGTGGGCAGACCCTTGCACAGCACGGGATCAAGCACCTCGACCTTCAGATTGGGGATCATGCCGGCCAGGGTTTCCACCGTCTTGCCGCCCCATCCATACGAGCCGACGATGGACAGGTACTTGGCCTTGGGCCGCAGGGCATTGGCCAAAAATGCCGCGTAGCCGGCCATGGGATGCGGACCGGCAAGCACCGTGGGCGTGCCGAGCACGATGCTGCCCGCGTCCACCAGGGACATGGCCAGCTTGCCGATGTCGGTCACGGCGAGGTTGAAAAGCTCGACCCGCACCTCGCGTTCGGACAGGGCCGCCGCCAGATGATCGACCATGAGCCGGGTGCTGCCGTGCATGGAGACGAAGGGAAAGGCCACCAGATTGTGCGCCGTGCCCGAAACCCAGTCCTTGTAGGCGTCCACGATCCAGCCGGGGCTGTCGTAGATCTGGCCGTGGCTGGGGGCGATCATGGCGATGTCGTAGGGGGCGAGCTTTTCCAGATTTTTGGCTATCATGGTCCGAAACGGCATCATGATCTCGCCGAAATAGCGTTTGGCGGCTTCATGCACCCGGCCCCGGTCGCGCACGAAAAGATCGCTGGTGGCGATGTGCGAGCCGAAAAAGTCGCAACTGAACAGGATGTTGTCTTCCGCCAGATAGGTGGACATGGTTTCCGGCCAGTGCACCCAGGGCGTGAGAATGAAGGTCAGCGTCTTGTCGCCAAGCGACAGGGTTTCGCCATCAGCAACAACAATGAATTTGTCCTCGGGAATGAGCAAGAGATCCATGAGCATGGCCTTGGCCTTGGCGTTGGTCACGACCTTGGCCTCCGGGTACAGGTCCAGCACCAGGGCTATTGTGCCGGAATGGTCCTGCTCGGCATGCTGGGAAACCACATAGTCGATCTTTTCCACCCCATCCAGGTGCCCAAGCAAGGTATCGACCATGTCGGGGTCCACGGCGTCGATGAGAGCGGTCTTCTCGCTGCCTTCCACGAGGTAGGCGTTGTAGGTCGTGCCGTCGGGGAGCGGAACCAGGGAATCGAACAGCCGCCGGTCCCAATCCACCGCGCCCATCCAGAAGACGCCGTCTTTTATTTTCTTGGTATGCATCGCAGAGTCCTTGTTTTCGTGTTGCAGTGTTCTCGTTTTACGCTTCAGCCAGTGCGGCAGGGCGCGACCTCTTTAGAACCAGAATTCAGGATAACGCCTGCCCTTTGGAATGTTGTTGACCACCAATGCGACCAGCAGCAGGATCACCGCCCCCAGCCCCGCCGGAACCAGGGCGTACATGTAGCCAAGGCCATGCACCGAATCCCCGCCGATGACCGCGATCAAGGCCGTGGCCCCGCCCGGAGGGTGCAGGGTCTTGGTCAGGTGCATGACCGCGATGGCGGTGGCCACGGCCACCGCGGCGGCCAGCCACGGAGTCGCGCCCAGGGTCTGCTGTGCGCATACACCAATCAAAGCGGAAAGAACATGCCCCCCGAGCACATTTCTCGGTTGGGCCAGGGGGCTGCGGATGGCGCCGTAAACAAGCACCGCCGTGGCCCCGAAGGAGCCGATGAGCAGGGCCTGTCCGGCCTGGTCCACCAGCCGCGCATGCACAAGCCCGACCAGGGCGATGCCGAGCACCGCGCCGACCCAGGACCAGAGCACCTCCGGGAGGGCGACCCGGGGCGGGCTTTGCGTCGTGCCGCGCATTTTCTTGAAGTACTCCACTGTCTACCTCCCGCACATGGAGCCGACCAGGTCGGTCCGGGTCACGATGCCCACGGGGCGGCCAGCGTCGTCGCAGATGGGCAGGCGGTTGATGGAATGCCTGGCCAGCATCTCCGAAAGCTCGGCCACCGGCGTCTCGCGGGAAGCGACCACGGGCGGGGTGCTCATGATGTCGTCCACCAGCAGCTTGCGCATGTCAGCGACCATGCAGCCCGGAGTGCTCAGGCAGGTGGAGACCACGGTCATGAATGAGGCCGTGCCGGGCAGGCCCATCTTGCGCAGATAGTCCTTTTCCGAGACCACCCCGCAGACCCGGCCCTCCCCGTCGAGCACGGGCGCGCCGCTGATGCCGAGCCCGGCCATGAGCGCGGCGGCTTCCGAGGCGCTCATGCCCTTGTGCAGGCAGTGCACGGGCGCGGTCATGATGTCCTCGGCCTTGCCCAAGGAGCGCACACGCTTCAGGGCCAGGTCATAGGCCAGCGCGTAAATCTCCCGAAATGTCCCCGGCGTTATGTCCACGTAGCCCTGCATGGAGCGCATGGCGTCCAGGACATCCTCCTCGGTCAAATCCGTAAATCCGCATTGATCGTTCATCCCGTCTCCTTAGATTTTGTCTGCGAACCATGATGCCCGATAAATCCAGAAAAAGCCATGCCAGGACAAGCACGGCAAGGTTCATCAATAACGCACGCCTCATGTATTGAACTTCGCGTAGAGTGGAGCAATCCGAAAACCGCTCCGCCCAGTCTCCCAAAACCCCGGACACCCTCCTGCCCTAACGCCACAACGCCGTTCGTATCCGGTTTTTCAATGTGTCATCACTGCACTCATCGATCTTATCAATTTGTTTTAACCCACGCCCTGGCTTAGGAAAACGAGCTTAAAACAATTCCTTTAGGAGGCTTGAAATGAACCTTTGGAAGCATTTTTCCATTGCCTTGATCGTCGCGGTGTTCCTAGCCGGGGGAACTGCCCATGCAGACCTGCTCGAAACTTTCGCGGGCCAGTCCGGCAAGATTGACATCGCCGGCGGCACGGCGCACATCCCGGTCATGACCGAGGCCGCCAAGCGGATCATGACGGTCAATTCCGACATCCGCATCAACGTCGAAGGCGGGGGCACGGGCGTCGGAGTACAGAAGGCGGGAGAAGGCCTGGTCGAAATCGGCAATACCGGCCGCGCCCTGTCCGAAGACGAGATCGCCAAGTACGGCCTTGTCTCCTTCGCCTTCGCCGTGGACGGAGTGACCGTGGTCCTCAACCCGGCCAACGGCGTCAAGGACTTGAGCGCCGCCCAGGTGCAGGACATTTTCGCGGGCAAGATCACGAACTGGAAGGACGTGGGCGGGGCCGACGCGGCCATCACGCTCTATTCCCGCGACGAGGCCAGCGGCACGCGCGAAGTGTTCTGGGGCAAGATGCTCAAGAAAGGAGCCATCGCGGACAACGCCAACATCGTGGCCTCCAACGGCGCCATGAAGGTTGCCGTGGCCCAGGACGCCAACGCCATCGGCTACATGAGCATCGGCTTCGTGGACGATTCGGTCAAGGCGCCCACCCTGGAAGGAGTCGAACCCTCGCAGGACAACGCCAAATCCGGCGCGTACAAGGTGGCCCGCAAGCTGTACATGAACACCAAGGGCGAACCCCAGGGGCTGACCAGGATGTTCATCGACTATGTCACCAGCCCCGAGTGCGCCGACATCATCGCCAAGGCCGGCTACATCCCGCTCAAATAGCATGCATCGCTCCCCCGTCTGCCGACGGAATTCCTCGCGATTCTGTCGGCAGCTTTTTTTCGACAGGGTCGCGCGGATTCTGTGCTGCGGGGCCGGATTCATATCCCTGGGCACCTTGGCGGCCATTTTCGTCTTTCTGCTGGTCCTGGCCATGCCGCTTTTTCTGGAAGGCCAGTGGGAGCAGATCCTGTCCATGACCTGGCGTCCCTATCAGGGGCATTACGGCATCCTGCCCATGCTGGCCGGTTCCCTGGCCCTGAGCGTGTCGGCCTTCGCCGTGGCCTATCCGCTGGGGCTTGGCATCTGCCTCTTTGCCTGCGGGCCGGGTCCTGGGCTTCTGCGGCGCGGCGTGATTTCGGTCATCACGTTCATGACCGCCATTCCCACCGTGGTGTACGGATTCGTGGCCGTCTTTCTCCTCGTCCCCCTTTTGAACAGCGCCGTGACAGGCAGAAGCGGACCGTCCCTCATGGCGGCCTGCCTGACCCTGGCCCTGCTCATTCTGCCGACCATCGTCCTCTTTCTGTACGAAACCATGCGCGAAACGGAAAAGCGGACCCGGCTGACCAGCGCGAGCCTCGGCTTCTCGCCCGTCCAGGCCCTGCTTCTGGTCGTCCTGCCCGGCTCGGCCACGGGGCTGCGCAACGCCGCCATCATGGGCTATTGCCGGGCCTTGAGCGACACGCTCATTCCGCTCATGCTGGCCGGAAACGCCCCACAACTGCCGTCTTCCCTTTTCGACTCCGTGCGCACCCTGACCGCGCACATCGCGCTGGTCGTGGCCACGGACAACAGCTCGCCGGCCTTTCACTCCCTTTTCGCCTGCGGCCTGGCCCTGTTTGGCATGAGTTTCGCCATCCAGATCATGATCCGGAAAAAAAACCACCCGGCCAGGCCCCTGAAGGGAATCTGGCTCGATCTGCTGGCCTTTCTGGCCGGAAACCGCTTTTGCCTGACCGTGGTCCACGCCTGGACGACGGCAGCCTGCGCCACCCTCCTGATTGCCATCGGCGGGCTTGTCATCTTCCTGCTCAGGCAGAGCCTGCCTGTTTTCGGCACGCGGCTTTTTTTCGGGGATACACCCGTCCTGGCCGCGATCACGGGCCGGGCCCCGGTCTGGGACGGCATCTTCGCGGCCTGCGCCGGAACAGCGGCCCTGGTGGTTCTGGCTTCGCTCATGGCCATTCCCGTCGGGATCGGCGCGGGCATAGCCTTGTCCCAGTACCTACACGGCAGGCTGGGTCGAGCGCTCAGGTTCTCGGCCAACATCCTGGCCGGAGTGCCTTCCATCGTCATGGGACTGTTCGGCTTCTCGCTGATCATCTTTCTGCGCCATACCATTGCCCCGCAGGCGAACACCGGGCTCTTGCTCTCCGCCTTCTGCCTGGCCCTGCTTATCCTGCCGTACACCATCAACGCCACGGCCCAGGCCCTTGAGACATTACCCCAGGAACTGCGGCTGCTCGGCCCAAGCCTTGGCATGACCGGCCTGCAAAGCCTTCGGCGCATCCTGCTCCCCGCCGCGAGCAGGGGCATTCTCGGCGGGGTTGTGCTGTCCATGGGACGGGCCGCCGAGGACACGGCGGTCATCCTGCTGACCGGAGTCGTGGCCCAGGGGGGCTTGCCGCGCGGACTGCTGGACAAATTCGAAGCCCTGCCCTTCACCATCTATTATCTGGCGGCCCAATACCAAAGCGCGGACGACCTGCGCAAAGGCTTCGGCGCCGCCCTGACCCTCCTGGCCCTGACCGTGCTCCTTTACGGAGGAGCGCGAATGCTGCGGTCCAGTCTGGAGAGCAAATGGACAAAGTGACGCCCCTTTTCACCCTTAGGGGTGTTGGCGTGGCTCTGGGCGGAAGGCAAATCCTGTCCGGACTCGATCTGGAGATCATGAAGACGCAGGCCACGTTTGTCATGGGCCGCTCAGGGGCAGGCAAGACGACCCTTTTGCGCATCTTCAACCGTCTGAACGACGCCTTTCACGGTTGCGCGACCACAGGGGAGGTGCTGCTTCACCTCGACGACGGAGTCGTGCGGCCCTATGCCGACGAAATCCCCCTGGTCGAGCTGCGGCGTCTGGTCGGCATGGTCTTCCAGCATCCCAATGTCCTGCCCATGAGCATCGAGAACAACATCGTCATGCCCCTGGCCACGATACACGGGGTCAAACGTGCGGACGCCATGGAAGCGGCCCGGCAGGCCCTTGAGGAGACGCAACTCTGGAACGAGGTGCGCGACCGGCTGTCATCCGACGCCCGCGCCCTGTCCGGCGGCCAGCAGCAACGACTCTGCCTGGCCCGCGCCCTGGCCATGAAGCCCGGCGTCCTGCTGCTGGACGAACCGACGTCATCCCTTGATTACAAGGCCGCCAGGGGCATCGAAGAACTGCTTGAAACCCTGAAGGGCCGCTACACCCTGATCGTGGTTTCGCACAGCCTGGATTTCGCCTTGCGCCTGGCCGACGACATCATCGTGCTGCGTGAAGGTCGGGCGCACCGCCATCTCCCGCCCCGGGAATTCAAAGAGAAGACCGGAGCGCTGCTCAAAGAACTCGAAGACATGTACTGATTCTGGGGCCTTGAATTCGATCACAAAAGCCGATGGACAGGCTCGAAACCAATCCGTTATCCCGATTTGCATCCACACCATGTTTCCAGCATATAAGGAAAAATTATTCTCTGGAGGGTGATGATGACGCAGGAAGCATATCGGGAAATGTGGGAGAACCTGAATCTGGACATCGCGGCCCATGACGGGCTTTTGGGAGTGCTCGGAAAATTTTACGGCGACATCTACATGAGCCAGCAGGGGCGGCTGGGAGGGATGGAGTATCTGGACTTCGTGCTCTCTGAAGTACACGGCCTGCGCATCAAGGAATTGCAGGACGCCAAGGCCCAGGGACGCAAGATCGTGGGCACCTTTTGCGTCTTTGTGCCCGAGGAACTGGCCCTGGCTGTGGACGCTGTGCAGGTCGGCCTGTGCGCCGGGGCCGACGCGGGCAAGGAAGCCGCCGAGACCCTGGTACCGCGCAACACCTGCGCCCTGATCAAATCCTTCATCGGTTTCAAGCTGGCCCGACTTTGTCCCTACACCGAATCCTGCGATCTCATCGTCGGCGAAACCACCTGCGACGGCAAGAAAAAGGCCTACGAGGCCTTTGCCGAGCACGCGCCCATGTACGTCATGGAGGTGCCCCAGACCAAGTCCCCGGCCGCACGCGCCCTGTGGAAAGAGGAAATGCTGCGCTACATGGCCAGGCTTGAGGCGCTGACCGGCAAGAAGGTTACCGCCGAAAAATTGGCCGAGGCCATTAGGACCGTCAACGCCCGCCGCCGCGCCCTGCAGCGTCTGAACAGGCTGCGCGCCGCAGTGCCCGCGCCCATCTCAGGTCGGGATGTACTGCTCATCAATCAAGTCAGTTTCTACGATGATCCGGTCCGCTTCACCGCGTCCATAAACACCCTGTGCGACCAGCTTGAAGAACGCATCAAGGCCGGCGATGGCGTGGCCCCGAAAGACGCGCCCCGGCTCATGCTCTCGGGCTGTCCCATGGCCGTGCCCAACTGGAAGCTGCCCTACGTCATCGAGAGCTCAGGGGCGATCATCGTCGGCGAGGAATCATGCATCGGCACCCGCAACACCCGCGATCTGGTGGACGAGTCCGTCCGGACCCTGGAAGAGATGCTCGACGCCCTGGCCGACCGCTACATGAAAATCGACTGCGCCTGTTTCACGCCCAACAACGAGCGCCTGGAAAACATCGAAGCCATGGCGACCGACCTCAAGGTCGACGGAGTCATCCAGTACGCCCTCATGTTCTGTCAGCCCTATGCCCATGAAGGCATCAAGGTGGAGAAGCGTCTGACCGCGGCCAGCATTCCGAGCATGTCTTTGGAAACGGACTACTCCATGGAAGACGTGGAGCAGCTCAAGACCCGCGTCGAAGCCTTTCTGGAAACGCTGAAATGACGGTTCTGGGCATCGACATCGGCTCCCGCTCCATCGAAGTGGTGGCCATGCGGCAGGGGAAGGTGGTGGAAAAGCGGCAGGCCCCCACCACCTTCAACCCCGTGAAGCAGGTGCTCGGCCTTCTGGACGGCCTGGACGCCGGGCTGGCAGTGGCCACGGGCTATGGCCGCAAGCTGGTGCAGGAAATGGAGCTTGGTTTTGAGGTACAGACCATCACCGAAATAAAGGCCCACGGCCTGGGCGCGCACCATCTTTTCCCGCACGGTCGGACCGTGCTCGACATCGGCGGCCAGGACACCAAGGCCCTGTCACTCCTGCCGGGCGGCAGGGTCGGCAAATTCGAAATGAACGACCGCTGCGCGGCGGGCACGGGGAAATTCCTGGAATACACGGCCCAGATCTTCCAGATTCCGGTCCGGGACTTCGGGAATTACGCCCTGGGCGGCGACAATCCGCCCATCATCAATTCCATGTGCACGGTCTTCGCCGAGACCGAGGCCACGTCCCTCATGGCCCAGGGCGTGCGCCCCGAAAACATCGCCCTCGGCCTGCACCTGTCCATCGCCCGGCGTACGGCCAACATGCTCGGCCGCGTGGGCCTCGTCCCGCCGCTCATCTTTGTCGGCGGCGTGGCCCACAACCCCTGCATGCGCCGCCTGCTTGCCGAACAGACAGGCACAGCGCCAGGCGAAACCCTGTTCATCCCCGACGAACCGGACATGACCGGGGCCCTGGGAGCGGCCCTATGGGCCGAAAGCCTCGAAAAAAACTGACCTCATCTCCTCACGCCGAAAAAAACACCCGGGGCCGGACAACGGCCCCGAGTCCATGCTTTTTCAGAATTCTCCCGCCGCGACCACTTCCTCTTCGAGAATATCGAGTATTTGCGCCGTCATGCGTGCGTATTCGGGGTTGCTTCGATCCCGTGGATGTTCAAGCCCGACATCGATCACGTCCCTGATCCTGCCCGGCCGGGCCGTCATGACCACGATGTGGTTGGCCAGGTACACGGCCTCGTCCACACTGTGGGTGACCAAAATCACCGTCTTCCTGGTTTCCCGCCAAATGCGCAGCAGCTCCTTTTGCATGAGAATGCGCGTATGGGCATCAAGAGCGCCAAAAGGTTCGTCCATGAGCAAAACCTGCGGGTCCGTGGCCAGGGCCCGCGCGATGGCCACGCGCTGGCGCATGCCCCCGGAAAGTTCATACGGGAACGCCTCGGCAAACCGCGCCATGCCCACCAATCCAAGATAATGCATGGCCAGTTCGATCCGCGCCGACTTTTTTTCCTGCAAAAACTCCAGTCCCAGGCAGACGTTGTCGAGCACCGTGCGCCACGGAAGCACGGAGTACTCTTGAAAGACCATGCCCACGTCCCGGTGGGGCTGCTCAAAAGTTCGCCCTGCGTACATGGTTTGCCCGGAATCGGCCCGTTCCAGTCCTGAAATGATGCGCAGCAGGGTCGACTTGCCGCATCCGGACGGCCCGACAATGCACACGAACTCGCCGCAGGCGATTCTGAGACTCGCCTTTTCGAGCGCGCGGACATCCAATCCGCGTTCGGTGACAAAGGACTTGGCGACATCTTTTATCTCGAGGATATGAGTCATCATCTACCTCGCCAGCCGCTGCCAGGAAAAGCACCTGCGTTCCACCCTGCGGAACAGCCAGTCCATGAGCGCCCCGGTCAGGCCGATGCTGAACATGCCGGCGACGACGATATCCGTCGAGGCCATGGTGTAGGCATGGGTGATCAGATACCCGACCCCCGAGATGCTCCCTGGGAGCATTTCCGCCGAAACCAGGCACATCCAGGCCACGCCCAGGCCGATGCGCATGCCGTTGACCATGGACGGCAGAGCCGCCGGAAGCAGGATCTTGCGGAAGATGTCGAACTCGCCCGCTCCCAAAACGCGGGCCGTGTCGATGAACACGCGATTGACGTTGCGCACCCCGTGGATGCTGCTGGTCAGGACGGGGTAAAAGGCTCCAATGAAAATAATGAATACCATCGAATACTTGAAATTATTGAGATACACGAACCACAAGCCGCGATCGACCCCGAACAGGTCGGCGAGGCTTGCCACGCCGAACCAGGCCATGACCAGGGGAACCCAGGCCAGGGGCGGAATGGGCCGAAAAAGGTTCAAAAAATCGCCGAGCATGGTGTGCATCGCGCTGTAATAGCCCATGGCGATGCCCAGCGGAATGGCGATGGCCACGGCCACCGTGTAGCCAAGCAGCACCCGCAGCAGGCTGACAACGACGTTGGTGAGAAGCGAACCCATGCTGAGCAGGTCTTCGGTGGGACTCGAAAGCAGATCGGCGACCTCGCCCACGGCGGGCAGGATGACCTTGTTTCCGACGACCGTGGCGGCCCAGGACCATATTGCAAGAAAGGCGAGCACGGCCGCCAGGGAAAGGACGCGGTGATAGCGAGTGTTCATGCTGTGGATCCGGAAAAGAGCCGGCCCCGGAAAGCGGGGCCGGCGACAGAGGTTATTTTTCGGTCAGAAAGCGCAGGTCGAAGAGTTTGTCCTGGACCTCGGAAAGGCTCTTGCCTTTGAGGTCGCCACGGAACTTGCTCATGCCGTTCAAGATGTCCAGATAGGTGCCCTGCCCACGCATCCAGTTTTCCGTGGCCGCCGTTGTGTAGATGATGGTGGATTTTTCCACGGCCTCGGCCGGGGCTCCGGTCCAGGCGTTGATGATCTTGCCCTCTTCGGCCTTGTGCTCGTTGCACCACTGGCCGGACCTCGCCAGCAATTCGACGGTCTTGCCCACGACCTCGGGATGTTCGGCAATGATCGCATCCCGGGCGGCCATGACGCAGCAGGGAAAATTGTGCCAGGCACCGCTTGGAGGCAGATCGCGCAGGTCAAGGGCGATGTGGCCGACATTCTTGAGTTCCGAAACTTCGGGATGGGGCGCGGGACCGACCCAGGCGTCGATCTGGCCGCTGGTCAGGGCCGGAATGAAGTTGGAGGTCTCCTTCAGGTCGACCAGCAATACATCGGCGTCCTGCTGATTCGCGTCCTGGGTGACGGTGAGTCCGGCCTGCATCAACGCGCCCTCGATGATGATGCGCGGAGCGCTGGTGGGGGAATGGTAGCCGATTTTCACGGGCTGCTCTGAAGCCTTGATGAACTCCGCGACCTGATCCCAACCCTTGAGCGTGCTCTTGGGCGGAAAGACGAGACCCATGCCGTCCACGTGCGTGGGGCAGAGCATCTTCATGGGGGTTCCCTGATCGATGCCGGCCATGATGGCCGTGCCCGAAGCCAGCGCCATGTCCATGTTGCCCTGGGCGAACATGGTCGTTGTCTCGGAACCGCTCTTGTTCACGATGATATTGAAAAGAGCCAGAGGCTTGTCGCCGTCCATGAGTTCATACTTGAGCTTGTCCACCACTGGACGCAGATAGACGCCGAACTCCTTGAATTCCTCATTTTTGGCCATGGCCGCGATGAAGGGGGTGTGGTGCGTGGTGAAGATATAGCCCACGTTCAGAACAGGAATCTTTTCTTCAGCCATGGATGGGCCTGTGGACAAAACTGCCGCCATGACCATGAACAGACCAAACATGCGTTTGAACCGCAATACCGATAAAGACATGCGTGCCATGAACCTCTCCTATAATTGTTTCGGGTTACAGTATTCCTTCCAGAAACGCTTCGATGCGGGTCCGGATTTGCTCGGCGTCGGATTCGGAATACCCCGTTTCGATCTGCAGAAACGGTATTCCAAGCTGTTCGGCTCTTTCACGCACGACATGAGATTCGACATTGAATCCGTGGCATCCCTGCCATGTCAGATCGATGATGCCGTGGATGCCGAAATCCCGGCACAGGTCCTCGACGGTTCGCACACGCCCGGGATTGGGACTCATGCAGGCGCAGGGAATATTGAGGTATCGTCTGGCCACGTTCTCAAAAAGATCGCCTTCGGTTCGCACCGGACTGTTCAAGCCCTTGATCCCGCTGCAATTGTCCTGACAGACCACCACCGCCCCGCTTTCCTCGACCAGTTGCAGAACCTTGTGCGAGCCCTTGCCGACCGGGGTGCCGGTCAAAAGGATTCTGAAGCGATGGTCGGAAGGTGCCCCCGCAGCGCGTGACCGCATCTCCAGAAGTCCGTCCCGCAGCTCGCGCAGAGCGGCAAGGTAAGGCGCGGCCTCGACCATGAACCCCTTGCTTTCCAGCACGGGCAGAAGCTGCATGCCTGTCAGCAGGGGGGGGCCGTCCGCATTGATGCGCACGATTTCCCACATCAGGGCGCGAATGGAGTTCTGAATCTCCACTTCTTCCTGCAACCGCTCGGTGGTGACAGGCTCGCCGCCATGAGCTGTCAGATAATCCCCCAACCGCGCCACCTCGGAGTTCCAGAAACGAAGGGCGCTCTCCAGGGACTGGTCGTAAGGAAGATGCATCAGGTGCATGGGCTTTATCCGGCCCAGAAACTCGTACATCTTCTTTTTTCCGTCGCAGGTGGTTTCGGCGATGATGAAATCCGCTGCGGAGAAAAAGGGGCAGGTGTCGGTCTTGGCATAGCCGTAGCTGGACTTGATGAGCGGGCAGAGGCTGGCCGGAAGCACGGCCTCGGCCGCCTGGATGGGGGCCTGGCGCTTGCCGCACAGGCCGATGGGCACGCACCCTGCGGCGCGGATGATCTCAAGGGGCGCGTAGATGCAGTAGACCCCGGCGATGGGCCGCCCTTCTTCCCGCGCCGTTTCCAAGGCCGCCAGGCAGTGCTCGCTGAATTTTTCGAAAAACTGCAATGCCGAAACGACCGAGTCGGGTATATTCTTCATTCGATTCACGCTACACCCTGCGCCTATTGCTAAAAATGTGTTTGGTTACGAGTAGATGCGAAAATAACCCACATCCCGTCACTAGCCGCTAATTTCTGATCCGTCCAATTCGTTCTAAAAATGTGTGAAAGGATGATGTATTGATTTCACGAATATTTGAACAAAGGAGGGCCAGTGCGAATAGAACCGAACAATGAACGCTTGCGGATGGCCACTCGATGAAGTTCCTCATCTGAACGTGAAGACTCAATCGGTTTCATCGATTGCAAAATGCCAAACGCATAGAATTTTTCGTTTTGACAGACGGATTTGAAAACGATCACTGTGACCGCATGGGTATGAAAGTCGAGCAGATTCTTGAGCAGGGTTCCGGGACCCAGAATGAGGATTATCTGATCTCGGAAAACGATGTCTTTGGCGTGTTTGACGGCTCGACGAGCCTGGACGAAGCCTTTTTTGACGGCCGGAGCGGCGGAGCCATGGCGTCATCCATCGCGGGGCAGGCGTTTCTGGGAGGTTCGGAGCCACTGACCGGACTCGGGGCTTTGGCCAACGACTCCATCAGGGCGCGGATGGAACGTTGCGGGGTTGATTTTTCCCGGCGCTACGGCCTGTGGAGCACCAGCGCCGCCGTAGTGCGCCTGAGAAACGGCGTCATCGAATGGTTCCAGACAGGGGATTCACAAGTCGTCTTCATCGGCCAGGATGGCGGCTACAGAGTTGCGACCAGACGCGAAGACCACGACTTCCCCACCTTGAGCATGATCAGGGAAAAAGGACGCCATCATCCAGAGGTGCGAAAACTCGTGGAAACGATCCGGCAGGACATGAACCGCAGCTACGGAGTGCTCAATGGGGAACGGGAGGCGGTGGATTTTTTCCGCACGGGAATGGAAGAAGCCCGCGACATAAAGACCGTGCTGCTCTTCACCGATGGGTTGGACGTGCCCTGCCCTACCCCAAAAAGATTCAAGGACTTTTCATCTTTGGTGAATCTGGCTGCCGAACTGGGACTCGACGGTCTGCGCGATCATGTGCGCGGCCGGGAGGCTGCCGATCCCGACATGAAACTCTACCCGCGCTTCAAGCAACACGACGACATAGCGGCCATCGCCATCCATTTCTGATCCTCTACTTCTCCTGGGCGGCCCGGTTGTAAACGCCCTCTATTCTCAGAAAAATCTTCTCCCAGGTGAACGGCTCCGTAATCCTGCGGATGTATTCCTCATCGGGCCTCGCCCCATTCACCACATCCGAGATGCTCTCCTCCAATGCCGCAACCAGCCGGGCTTCCAGCAGCGGCTCGTCGGTCGTGTACGGCCTGTCCACGGTTTCAAGCCGGGGAAGCTCCACCATGCGCACCATGTGCGGATGCGGATCGGCGAAAAGCTCCCTGGCTCCGGGCAGGTCCGTGGTGACGACGCGGCAGCCGCAGGCCATGGCCTCCAGCAGGACCAGGGGAAGGCCCTCGAAAAACGACGGCAGCACGAAAATGTCGCATCTGCGCATCAGGCCACCCAGCTTCTCATGGGAGAGAATGCCATGGACCGTGACCCGTCCGCCAAGACCTGCGGCCAGTTCCATGCACAAATCTTTTTCAGAACCGCTGCCCGCGCCCACGAGATGAAGGTGCCATGGGGCTACTATCCTTTTGAGGCTCCTCAGCAGCCAGGGCACGCCCTTGGAAGAATCAAGCTTGCCCGCGTAGAGAAGCTGCACGACAGCGGAATCCGACTCGTCCTCCTCGGCATGGAAACACAGCTCGTTGTATCCGCCGCTGATGACGTCCACCTTGCCGGGATCAATGCCCAGCAATTCGACAATGTCGGCCTTCTGCTGCTCGAAAAGGGCGATGACCCGGTCGATGCCGCGCAAAGAACCTTTAAGCGAATCGCCCAGCTTTGGGCACAAGCGGTGCTGGCGCAGACACGAACCGTGGCAGGTGGTGACCAGGGGCAGATTCGGAGCGACCTCGCGGGCCACGGCCGTGGCCATCCACAGATGGTTGGAGTGGATGACGTCGGGCGCGAAATCCGCCACGGCGGAACCGATGATCCTGGAAAAGACCGTTTGATACTCGATGATCTGCAGTCTGGTCAGAGAGGAACAGACAGTGCTTTCATAGGGCATGACATCGCTCATGCCCATGACGGGAAATCCGAGGTCATGACCGTCGAAGCGGATGACCCGGGATCTGCCTGGCGTTATCAGATCACACGGAACCTCGAAATCAGCGCACGCGCCTGCGATGAGAAACGGCTCATGGCCTCTGCTTCGACCCTGGCGAATCATCTCCTGCACGTATTTCCCGCTGCCCGTGTAATCCGGTTTCTGACTGATGAGATGGAGTATTCGCATGCCGGGTTCGCTAGCATGGAGTCCCGCGAATATCCATTCCGTTTCACGTCCCGGCCATGACGCTTCTCTTGATGGCTCTGCGGTGCGCATGTTAACAGTGTCACTTCGGGAATATGGCCCCTCATTGCCGGACGGATCGCAGCGCGGGTCCACGCCTGTTATGCTGGATTCCCGTCCGTGAGTCGCAGGACATTTATTGGTATACGACCAATCCAGATCACCCCGGAGAACCCCATGAACCAGCTCGCCTTCCGCCCCATCGGCGTCATCCGATCCCCCTTCACCGAACGAGCCAACATGCCCATCCAGCCCTGCGGCGCGCGCGACGTGACCGGACAGGTGGTCATTGACGAATCCCTGGCCGAGGGTCTCAAGGACCTGGACGGATTCTCGCACATCTATCTGCTCTACCACTTTCACATGAGCCAGGGTTTCGACCTGAGCGTGGTGCCATTCATGGAACCGGCGGAACGCGGGCTCTTTTCCACCCGCGCGCCCAGGCGTCCCAACCAGATCGGCATGTCCATCGTGCGCCTTGAGCGCATCGAGGGCAACGTCCTGCATATCCTGGACGTGGACGTGCTCGACGGCACGCCGCTCCTGGACATCAAGCCCTATTTCCGGACCTTCGACGCCTATCCCGAAGCGGTCTCCGGCTGGGCCGAGGCCCATCAGGACCAGGCAGGCCGCGTCCGCTCGGATGAACGCTTCGCCAAAACCGCAGGCACTCCCGGCCATCCGCCGAAGGATTGAGATGATCAGGACATGTTCATGGCCGTGGGGATGGCGCAGGACTTTACCCCGGCCTTGAGCAGGGCCTCCTTGCCCCGCGCCGTCAGGTCCGAAATGAAACGGAATTGCTGCCGGGGATCAACGGGATAGGCCCTCAGGATGTAATGCGACCCCCATGGCTTTTCCTGCACGATGACGGCCATGGGTTTTTCGATCTGAAGAAATGGGCTGCTGAGCGCGACATCGAGCAGCAGTTGACGGACATGTTTGGCATCGTGGTCGGGATGCAGGAAGAAATTGGTCACGCATTGGAGGCTGGGGCCTCCGTTGTTGGCGTTGTGAACGGATTCGGTCCAGAGCTTCAGGTGCGGAATGCTGACCATGGTGTCATCCGGCGTCACAATCCGCACCACGCGCAGGCCGACATGCACCACCTCTCCATAGACCCCGTTCATCTCGATCCAGTCCCCGGGCCGATAATTCAACTCCATGACCGAGACCACTCCGGCAATGAGGCTGCTTGCGTAGTCCTTCATGGCAAAGCCGATGGCCACGCCGAACGCCCCGAGCACGGCGATCATGTTCTGCAACGTCGGCTCGATGATCAGCGGAACCAGCATCGCCAGCGCGACCAGCCAGATCAGAAGCCGCAATATGGGAACAAGGGCCAGCACGACGAAATGACGCCGCCCGTGCAGACGGTCTGCAATCCAGGGCAGCATTTTCCGCACCATGAAGGTCAGGATTCCGGCGCCAACCAGCACCAGCGCGAACTCCGCAACGGTCTGCGAGCCGATTGTCTTGAACATGCCGAAAACATCCGGGTCATAGTTCATAAACCCACCCCCTGGCCTAGAAATTATCGGTCAAATACCCCCGGCTGCGCAGTACCGAACGGATGGATGCGTATCCAAGAGCCGTGACATGCGCGCGATCGGCGCGAAGCTCGACGACGCCCTGCCCTTGCAGCCGGTGAAGGATGGCTTCGATGCGGTACCCGGAAATCGGGAGCAGCACGGGCAGAATCCAAATCGGCAAGCCATTGTGCATCAGGAGCGCGTGCACGATGAAAATCTCATCTTCATCCGCGTCACCAAAAAGAACAGAATCCTGCGTATCAGCCAGCCAGTAGACCTCTTCACCTTTTTCATCACGATTCTGCTCAGACAACATGCAAAGCTTCTCTCTCCAGTACTTCCAGGCAGTGCCGATGTTTCCCCGGCAATGCGCAGCCAGCTCCTTCAGCTCCGGACACACATCGTCCTGGTCTGAAATCAGGTTTTCGGAAGAAAGAATATCCGATCCGTTACGTGCGCTGCAGATGCGTATTGATTTGCTTTTTTTGGATTGCAATGATTGCCCGAAATAGGCGCCCAGCCGCCAACCGTCGAAAGCCTCCAGGGTCAACGCGGAGCATGCGGATAACGACGTGGTTTTCCGCAAATAGGCCCAGGCCCAGCTGTCGCATCCGATAAGCCCCTGGCCCAGGCTGCCCCGCAAGGCTTCCTCCAGCAAGCGGCGAACGAGCGCCAACCCTTGGGCGTGGCGTAAAAAGAAACGCTCCAATCCCAGGACGACCCACGGCTGCGATGCGTCCCATTTTTCGAGCCAGCTCTCGCTTCCGGAAAGAATCGTTTCCAGATCGGGGGGAGCGATGATGGCATGGGCCCGTCTCACGGCCAATTTCTCCAGAATCTCATCGTGACCGCAACACGGCTGCCCAACCACAAAACCGACCCTCGGAGGCGGAGCATCCGCCTTTGCGGACGATTCGAGGGCAAGGGCCAGCGCGTTGGCGGCAGGTTCCCAATCGATGGGCGGCACGAGATTTTCCAGACGCAGGGCCGGCAGCGAACGCAAATCCTCTTCGACCTTCAAGGGCGAGCGCTCCTTGCCGGCGTTTGAAACGAAAAAGCGTATCAGCGCCTTCCATTTCTTCTGGGCAGTCCGGGACAGCGTGCCCTTCGGCACTTCGTACTCGTCAAGGGCAACGAATTTCCACACCGGGTCTTCGGGCGACGCTTCGTGTCTGTTCAAACAGCCGCGCTCCTGTTTTTGTGTATTTGACAGCGTATAGTGGATCTCTTTGTTCGACGCTCAAGTCAACTGTTTCGTGGAACGGAACTCCGATTCATTCCAGGCCGCGACTGCCGCCATGCTCTTTCGAGGCGGCGCGCCCGCTGGACTTTCAAAACTGGCAGGGCGGAAAATTTCCTGCTAGGGATGGCAATATCCATTGGTTTTCAATCCGTGCCCGGCGCTTCCGGAATGGTCCCCGCCGCGCAGGGCCGGACCGGGAATCGTCGTCAACTTCCGCGCCGCAAGAGGAGAACGCATGTCGGCATCGAAAGAGAAAAAACTGGAAATGCTTCGCACCATGCTCCTGGCCCGAAAATTCGAGGAGGCGCTGACGGAGCTGTGCGCGATCAAAGGCAAGATCCCGGGCATGATGATCCTGTGCACGGGTCAGGAAGCGGTCGGCGCGGGGGTGTGCGCCGCCCTTGAAAGCCGGGACGCGATCATCACCAACCACCGCAGCCACAGTCACCTGCTGGCCAAAGGCGCGGACCCGAAGCTGCTCATGGCCGAAATTTTCTGCAAAAAAACCGGCTACAACAAGGGCAAGAGCGGTACGCTGCACCTGGCCGTGCCGGAGATAGGCGCGCCCTGCACCAGCACGGTGGTCGGGGCGAGTCCGCCCATCGCCGTGGGCCGCGCTTTTGCCCAGCAATACCGGGGCGAACGCGGCGTGACCGTGTGCTTTATCGGCGACGGCGCGGCCAACGAGGGTTCGGTGCATGAAGCCATGAACCTGGCCAGCGTGTGGAACCTCCCGGTCATCTTCGTCTGCGAGAACAACATGTACGCCGGAGCCCAGCGCTACGAAGAGCACACCAAGGCCGCCAACATCTCCGACCGGGCGGCCGGGTACGCCATGCCCGGCGTGGCGGTCGACGGCAACGACGCCGTGGCCGTCCATGATTCCGTGACGCAAGCCAGACAGCGGGCCCTGTCCGGCCAGGGTCCGACGCTCATCGAATACAAGACCTACCGCTGGCGGGGCCACGGCGAAGCCGACCCGCAACTCTACCAACCCAAGGATGAGATCGCCCGCTGGCAGGCCGCATGTCCCATCCCCAGACTGCGCGGCGACATGCTCGCGCAGGGCCTCGTCACGGCAGAGGAGGTGAAGGATATGGAGGAACGCGCCGCGGCCATCGTGCAGGAAGCCGTCCGCTTCGCGGAAGAGAGCCCCTACCCCGCACTCCATGAGGCCTTCGAAGACGTCTTTGCCTGAAAACCGCAGATTGCAAGGAGCTGAAAAGATGCAGCAGTTAGGGATGGGACAGGCCGTGAATCAGGCCCTGCGCGAAGAAATGATCCGGGACCAGAACGTCTTCATCGCCGGCGAAGGAGTCGGCGTGAGCATCCACGACAGCCCCATGCTCCCCACCCATGGTCTGCTGGAGGCGTTCGGCGCGAAGCGGGTCAGGGACACGCCGGTTTCGGAAGCGGCCATAGCCGGTCTGGCCGTGGGCGCGGCGGAAGCCGGTCTCAAACCGATTATCGAGATCATGTTCAACCCGTTCTTCACCCTGGCATCGGACATGATCGTCAACCATGCCGCCAAGCTGCGCTATCTTTCAGGGGGCAAGTCATCCTTTCCGCTGGTGGTGCGCATGAAATCCGGCGCGGGTTTCGGGGCCGGATGCCAGCACTCCCACAATCTGGAGGCCTGGGTCGCCCATTGCCCGGGACTGAAGGTGGTCATGCCCTCCACGCCCGCCGACGCCAAGGGCCTGCTCAAATCCGCCATCCGCGACCCCAACCCCGTGATCTTCATCGAGGACATGATGCTCTATTTCGCGCCCGGACCGGTGCCAAGCGGGGAATACCTGATCCCCATCGGCAAGGCCGACGTGAAACGACCGGGACGGGACGTGACCGTGGTCACCTGGTCCAAGATGCTCGGGGTGGCCATGGGGGCGGCCGAGAAACTGGCCGCCGAGGGGATCGAGGTCGAAGTCGTGGATCTGCGCACCCTGGCCCCCCTGGACAAAAAGACCATCCTCGCCTCGGTGCGCAAGACAGGCCGCCTGGTCGTGCTGCACGAGGCCTCGCGCACGGGCGGATTTGCCGGGGAAATCGCGGCGGTGGTCATGGAGGAAGCCTTCGACAGCCTCAAGACGCCCCTGCGGCGCGTGACCGGCCCGGACATCCCCGTACCGGCCAGCCCACCCCTCGAACGATTCTTCATCCCGGACGAAGAACAATTGATGACAGCGGTAAGGGAGATCGTCTGAAAGACGTTGCGCCCTCGCGCGCATCGCGTCGTCAGGCGCAGAAAGATTCCTCGGGAAGTGCGACCACCTGGTTGCGACCCTTGTCTTTGCCGACGTACAACGCCTTGTCCGCGACATGGACGCTGGCGCTGACGCCGAAGGCCGCCGTCAGCCGAGAGGGTTCCCCGTCTTCAGAGCGACCGGGCTTTTCCGGGACGCGCTGGCTGGTCATCGAATGCGCAGCCATGCAGGGCGGGGGGGGCCTGACAGCCTTGTGGATCAAGGGCGAAAATCAAACACGGAGAGAATGCGATGCATGATCAGAGTTTGATTGTCCTGGCCGTCGTATTGCTGGTCGGGGCGCTGTGTCAGTGGGCCGCCTGGCGGGTCAGGCTGCCGGCCATCCTCTTTCTGCTGCTCTGCGGCATCATGGCCGGCCCGGTGCTCGGTTGGCTGCATCCCGACCAGCTGTTCGGGGACCTGCTCTTTCCCTTCATCTCCCTGGCCGTGGCCGTGATCCTGTTCGAAGGGGGGCTGACGCTGAAATTGGAGGACATACGCGGCATCGAAAAGGTGCTGCGCAACCTCATCACCGTCGGCGTCGCCATCACCTGGCTGCTGACCGCCCTGGCCGTGCACTGGCTGCTGGATTTTTCCTGGGAAATTTCATTCCTTTTCGGGGCGATCATGGTGGTCACCGGCCCGACGGTCATCGCGCCCATGCTGCGCACCGTGCGGCCCAAGGAAAACGTCGCCAACATCCTGCGATGGGAAGGCATCCTCATCGATCCCATCGGCGCCACGCTGGCCGTTCTGGTGTATCAATTCATCGTGTCGGGCAGCGCCGAAGCGGAATTTCTCGCGACAGTCACGGTGTTTGGAAAAATTCTGGCCATTGGATTCATTCTCGGCAGCTGCGGCGGCTTTGCATTGGGCACCGCCCTGCGGCAGCACTGGATTCCGCAATACCTGCAAAATTTCCTTGTCTTGGCCCTGGTCTGCGGCGTCTTCGCCCTGTCCGACGCGCTCGAGGCGGAATCCGGTCTTCTCTCGGTGACGATAATGGGCGTTCTGCTGGCCAACATGAAGGACATCCACCTCGACGAGATCATGGACTTCAAGGAAAGCCTGAGCCTGGTGCTCATATCGATGCTCTTCATCCTTCTTGCAGCCCGCATGAACGCGGACGCTTTCCTGGCGCTGGGCTGGTCTTCGCTGGGCGTCTTCGCGGTGATCCATTTCGTTTCGCGCCCACTGACGGCGCAATTTTCAGCCCTCGGGTCCAGGCTGAGCATGGGCGAGAGGCATCTTCTGTCCTGGATCGCGCCGCGCGGCATTGTCGCGGCGGCCATATCCGCGCTCTTCGCCATCAGGCTCGAATCCCTGGGACATGCGCAGGCCGCGCAGATGGTTCCGTTGGCGTTCATGGTGATCATCGGCACGGTCCTGCTCCAAAGCGTGACCGCCGGGCCCATTGCCGCATGGCTCAATGTCGCCGAGCCCGAACCCAAGGGCTGCCTGATCATCGGCGCCGACCGCCTGGCCCGGGCCATGGCCGAAGCACTGGGAAAAAACGGATTCTCGACCGTGCTGTCGGATCAGTCCTGGGAAAACATCAATCAGGCCAACATGCTCGGACTCAAGACGTATTGGGGAAACGCCGTGTCCGAACACGCCGACCGCCGCCTGAACCTGACCGGCATCGGCTGCGTGCTGGCCATGAGCGCGAACAACGATTTCAACGCCCTGGCGGCAAAACACTACAGAATGGAGTTTGGCGCCAACAATATCTATTCCATCAGAAACGAGGAAGCCGCCCGCAAGGCGATGAAAGAGAAGGCATCGATCAAACACGGCGGACAACCGCTTTTCCAGGAAACGGCGACCCGGGAATATCTCCACGAGCTGATTTCGGAAGGAGCGGAGATCAAGACCACCCTGCTCACGGAGCAATTTTCCTACGAGAACTACCTGCGCCAGCACAACGTGCGGCGCATACCGCTCTTCGCCATCGACGCGAAGGAACGCCTCCACCCGCTGACTCCGGACAAAAAGCTCGCGCCCCAGGCAAACTGGAAAATCATCGGCATAACGCTGGATCACGAAGCGTGATCCCCTGATTGCACGATCCGTTTCGGCTCTCGTGACGACGCGCGCTCCGTTCATGGATTCCACGACGTAAACGGTCAAGATCATCTTTTCACAAAACAATCTTGACACACGCCTGCCCTTTTCCCTAGATGCTCGAAACTTTACGCGCGGTTGGCGAGAACGGCGGACCAGCATCATTCTGAGCCGCCTCCCCTCTCACCATGCCGTACGCAAGCTCCGGTCACACGTGGCGAGCACACCAGTTCACAGCAGTTGTCCACTTCGAATTCAAACTCCCAAACACCAGAAACTCCCTTGATGCTCGCCGTAGCCAATCGGCTTCATCATGATTGGCAAGTTTCTTATCCGATAATCACAACAGGAGCTCGCATGTCTATCAAATTCAAAATGTATGGGATCGGAATTGTTTTCCTACTGGCGATCGGGTGTCTCACAGGAGTCAGTCTCTACGAGGTCGTATCAATCAGATCGATATATAACGATATCGTTCTGCGGGATGTGCAAGGAAAAATAAATGTTTTGGAAATAAACAGAGATGTGAATTATGTGAGTCGCCTGACGCGAAACATGATGCTTGGCAGCAATTTTGAAAAGGATATAGTCAGCCTAGAAAAGGTTATTAAAAACATTTCAAACAGCTATACAACGCTCAAGACGCTGGTCGTTGATCAGGATGAAAAAACCATAGTCGAGAACGCCGAACGTACGACGCTGAGTTTTGTGAACCATGGATATCAGTTCAGTTCCGATCTGAAGAATTTACTCATCGAAAACCGGCCAGAGCGTTTTTCGGAATACCAGAGAGTTGCCACGCCCTTGGCCAACGAATCCAGAGAATACATGGCGGATCTTGTTGCGCTGAAAGACAAGAAGCTTGCGGCCGCGACATCTCAGATGGAAGCCACCATTACCGGAATGTTTTGGATCATTTCCATAATCGCCGCGATATCGACCACGGTGGCTCTGTTCATGGTCTTCAGTGTCGGACGCAGCGTAACTCGATCCATTCATCAGGTTGTCGGCGTGGTGGAGACCATGTCCAACAACGATCTGACCTGCCAGGTCGCGGAAGGCGGCAAGGACGAGACCGGACAAATGCTGGCCGCCACACGGCGGATGCTGGACACATTGCGTCAGACCCTCGGCAGCGTGGTCGGCGGAGTGGACGCGCTGGCCGCTTCGGCCAACGAACTCACCGTGGTATCGCGAAAGATACTGGAAGGCGCGGACGACATGCGCGACAAGTCCCATTCCGTATCCACCGCCGCCGAAGAGATGGGCGTGAACATTTCTTCCGTTGCCGCCGCCGCGGAGCAGTCCTCCATGAATATCGGCATGATCGCCTCCGCCGCGGAGGAAATGAACTCCACCATGATCGAGATCGCCGCAAACACGGAAAAGACGCGGGAAACCAGCTCCCACACCGTCGTTCGCACGCGGCGGGCCTCGGACAACATCAAAAGCTTGAGCTTGGCCGCCGTGGAGATTGGAAAAATCATTGAAACGATCAACGCCATCTCGGGCCAGACAAACCTGTTGGCCCTCAACGCCACCATCGAAGCGGCGCGGGCGGGCGAAGCCGGACGCGGCTTTGCCGTTGTCGCCAATGAAATCAAGGAACTTGCCCAGCAAACCGCCCACGCTACGGAAGAAATCAAGAACAACATCACTTCGATTCAGACCATCACGGTCGATACCGTGGACGAAATCAAGGAAATCACGGACGAAATCGCCAACGTGAGCGGGATGATCGACGGCGTGGCCTTGGCAGTGGATCAGCAAGCCGTCGTGACCAGGGAAATAGCCGACAACGTAGCCCAGGCTGCGGGCGGTCTGCAGGAAGTCACAACCAACGTCAGCCAGAGTTCCGTCATGGCCAACGAAATCGCAAAGGAAATCGCGCAGATCAACGACAGAATCAGCGAAGTCTCGCAAGGCAGCGCGGAGGTCGACGCAAGCGCGGGTTCACTGCGCGGCTTGTCGGAAAAATTACAAAATTCCGTGAGCATCTTTAAAATCTAATTCCTTGACCACCGCGACGACTGACGATTCTCCCATCAAAGAACGAGTCCGCAAGCTCAATCCGGAAACCGCAAAAGACAAGCCGCTGAAAGAGTTCACTTTTCAGCGGCTTGTCTTTTTTCTCGTCAAGATGCTTCGCCGAAAGGCGGCGTTCGTGCGCGTTGTATCGGTCTACGGTTTTTTGTCCCGCGTCTTGTACCAGATTTTGTGCCGCCTAAGCGCTAATTGGTGCGCCACCCAGACATGTTAACCAACCAAAACCAGATTTCCAAATGCGCAGGACGTTCAAAAATGGTGAGATGCAAGGAAGCAAAAAAATCCAGGACGCACGGAGTATCGGACATTCCTAAGCGGTCTGGACTTTTTCACCGTCACCCCAGGCGGCAGAAAAAACCAGCGGATTATCCAGGCAGTTCATCAAAAGCTGGAAGCATTTCCAGCCCCTTGTCCCAATTGGCTTTTCGCGAAACGTAGATGTGCGCCGTGGGCTGAATAGGCGCGTCGCAGTCGAGACTGCCTGCTGGGAGCACCAGTAGCGCACCGTCCATCTGGATGTTCGGCAGGGCAGAGCCACATTCGGCGCAGAAGCTCTTTATGTGGCCTGCATTATTGAAGTTAAACGTTTTCAACAGATTCTCACCCGATAGCCAGCGAAGGGTCGCCGTGGACGAAAACATGTTGGCCGCGTGGGCCGAGCCTGTATCCTTGCGGCACCGTTCGCAATGGCACAAATAGAAACTCTCGAATTCGCCTTCGACCTCGAAGGTGACCTTGCCGCACAAACACGATCCCGCATACTTCACGCTTACACCTCCTCGCCTCGCGTCCTGAGTTGGGCTGCGGCGCTGAAAGCGCCGCGCAAAACATGCTCTCTATATGAATAATGCGCCTATTGGCAACGCCGATATCAGACAACGTCAAAAGGCTCAAAGAAGCTGGCCCCAAAGCCCACCCACTTCCCTCTTCCATGATTTGAATCGGACACTGAAAATGAAATGTCCGTGATTCGCAGCCCTCCGCCACTCTTACGGCAGCCTCCAGGTACGGACGCAGAACCTTGGACTCCCGATTAGCTTCGGCGGCCTCCATCAGCTCATCCTCGGCTGCCTTGCTGAATCCCCAGACTTCCCCCTGCGCCTGGATGGTCCAAGCATCGCGGGACTGACCTCAAAGCCAAGATCACAACCGCCTGAAAAAACAGAAAAAGGCGCTGCAGCTTGTTAACTGCAACGCCCTAGTTTCCTGGTGCCGAAGGGGGGACTAGCGGAGGGGTCGCAGCTAATTCTTTAAAATCAATCAAATTTAGATAGTTAAGAACAAAAACATTACGTTTTTTATGACCCACATTCTTGACCCCACAGAATCAAGCAAAAAAATGAAAAAGACAAATTCTCCGCGCTTGCTTTTGTGGATGTCGGCGAAACCGCTTCCACTTGGGAGAGGTGTCACTCAAATCGGTATCCATTTTCGCCCATGGCACAAAAACCGTACTTCGTGTCTGTCCGAGCATCCGTATCGCGGCCTCACGCCGCCCGGAAATGCTTGCGGTTCAAAATGTAAACCAGCCAGGCGGTCACAAGCTGGATTGCAAGCGCCAGAGCTGAAATCGTCCAGTATCCAAAGGAGAATTTGACGATCAGACCTGCGTCCACAAGCCCCCGGTTGAGCCAGAAATGAATCATTACCGCCAGTGCCACGCCTGGACAGACAAGGGCATAGGAACCCACCGAAGCCTCCCTGCCCGTGACGTATTTGGCAACATAGCCCAATCGGCAAAGCACAAGCCCGGTCAGCAGGGCGAAAAGAATCTGGGCGGAAAGATACTGCGAGAGCATCATCAGCCGTTCGGCCCCGCCGCCGGTCAGACCGAAGTGCTCGTCAAGACCGTGGTTCTGGCGCAGCGACAGAATGCCGATGATGGTCAAAAGGGGAATGAAGACCGAAAGAGTCGGGGCTGTCTCGATGTTGGCCCCGTTTTCCGCCAGTGAGCGAATTCCCAGGACCAGGGCGATGGCCGCAATCAAGGAGGAGGCTATGAGAAAAAAAGTCGAAAGGACAAGCCCTGTTCCGGCCATCAAAGGCGCTGCTGACAATCCGGCAGGCGCAGCCAGTCCGACTCCGATCATGGCCAGGGCGAACGCGGGCAGGGCCTGGGCGAACGAATTGTTGCCGGCGCAGCTGAACCCGCCGGACGTCATCACACGTCCCATAAAATTCCCCAGCATGCGAAAGGCAAGAACGCCGATGGCGAGAAAGGCGAGAATGGCCAGGGGAAAAAGGTACTCAACCACACTCCACAGCCCCGGCACGAAAACCATGCCCAGAATGAAACAGACGTTGACGCTCATCGCCAAGGCCAGGGGCATGGCCAAAAGCTGCGTCTGAGCGTTGGAGGAACACAGCTGGTCATAGGCGGGCGTAAGTTTCCATTGCCGAAACCGGGCCAGGTTCCAGAGCAGATATTTGATGTTCAGAAACGCGTAGAAAGCGATGCCCACCAGCGCCAGGACGATCATGACGCGAACGCCTGCCCCTCCGGTGGAAAACGTGGCCACAATATCCTCGAACACGGGAACGGAGCGGCCAGGATGCCTTGTCCAGTGCATGAGCCACATGAAGAAAGTCACAGTCAGTCCTCCACAACCGAGGGACGTCAAAAAATAGAGTGGCGCGTAGTTGTCAGACGGCCTGCCTGATGCTTTGGTCATGTCATCCTCCTTTTCAGTGCGACGGATCAGTTTCAGCTTCAGCGGATTCGGCATGCGCCCTCTCCGGCGATGGAATGAAAAGCGGCGCCTGAAAACAGACGCCGCCACTCCAGATGCAGGCGATAAACCTAGTCAAAGGCCTTGTCGACGCTCCAGACCTCCCAAACCTTACCGACCAGGCCGGGGCCGGGTTTCAATGTTTGCTTGCCCGGCTTCCAGCCCGACGGCGTGGCCTGAGTTCCCTTGCTTTCGCGAACGACCTGGAAAGCCTGGATTTCCCGCAGGGTCTCCGGGATGTTACGGCCCACGGGAGGAGCCAGAACCTCAAAAGCCTGGATGGCCCCATCCGGATCGATCAGGAAACGGCCGCGCACATCGACGCCGCCTGCTTCGTCGTATATCCCATACATTTTGCCCACATTCCCTCCACCATCGGAAAGCATGGGAAAAGGTACGGTTCCCGCCGTGACCATCTTGGACAGCTCGTCATCAACCCACATTTTATGAACGAATATGCTGTCCGTGCTCATGGACAACACCTGCACGCCAAGCTTGGCAAATTCGTCATGCTTCTCGGCGACCGCCGAGATTTCCGTCGCTCAGACAAAGGTAAAATCGCCGGGGTAAAAACACAAAACCACCCACTTTCCCACGTGATCCGACAATTTGACCGAGGTGAAGCCTCCGTTGAAATAGGCCGGAGCTGTAAAGTCGGGGGCTTTTTTTCCGATCTGGATCATAGGGCGAACTCCTTGTGAAACGACTGTGGGTTGAACGTGCTCTTCAGGTGCCTGCTGTTCGACTTCCGCCGTGGGGCGGGTACAGCTTACTGACAACTCTTCTTCCATATAACAGTCCGTTGATTTATTCATGATCAACACCGCTCTACGGTAATCTGCGCTCCGACGAATTCTTCGCCGGTCTCGCTCTTCATCTCTACCAAAATCATCGAAACGACCATCTCTCCCCATGCAA
>JAEWKZ010000057.1 GCA_023393525.1 Pseudomonadota bacterium
ATAAACACTTCCTCCAGTGTAAGCGGAATGGTTTCCACAAACAGAGGGGACATTTTTTCTATATATCCAAGGATTTCATCCCGTTTGCCGCGCGCTATCAAGTTTACTAAGCTGCCGCGTGTGTCAAATTGCAAAAGATCAAGCCCCGAAAACGCCGCTTTTTCAGGCAACGGCTTAAATGCACATTGTACCTTAAAAAAGCCGAGCTTCAGGTCATCAATATCTCTTTGGAATAATATTTTTCCGTGATGCAATACACCCACCTGGTCACACAAATCCTCTAGCTCACGCAGATTATGTGACGAAATGATGACGGTAATGCCACGGTTTGCAACCTCATCGGCAAGTATTTTGCGAACCAAACCGCGGATAACAGGGTCTAAACCATCGAATGCTTCGTCCAACAGTAAAATTTCCGGTCTGGTAGAGAGCGCCAAAATCACCGCTACCTGCCGCTGCATTCCCTTTGAAAATGTATTAATGCGCTTGTTTGCATTTACCGGGAAGGTGACGCAAAGCTGATTATAAATTTTTTGCGACCAATTTGCATACAGCCCACTATAAAATTTTGCCATTTGGTTCATAGTATAGTTAGAGAAAAAAAACAACTCATCGGCAAGAAAGAAAATTTTATCTTTAACTTGGATGTTTTCAAAAACCGGCTGCCCGTCTACTTCTATGCTGCCTTCGTCTGCGTGGTATACGCCTGCAATCAGGCGCAAAAATGTAGATTTACCCGCGCCGTTGCTGCCCACCAGCCCATAAATAGAGCCTGCTGTAATTTCTGTGGTGAGGCTGGCAAGTGCGACGTTATCATCGAACCGTTTGGTCAGGTTGGTTGCTTTAATCATGCTTTTTCTCCTCCCTGTAAGCTTCGTTTACACAGCAAAGTACATCCTCTTTTGCTATCCCTGCCAATTTTGCCCCCCGCAGGGCATCTTTCAGCACGTCTTTAGCCTGCCGGATAATCGAATTACTCTGTTGTGCAAAATCTGCAATAAAGCTGCCTTTTCCGGTAATTGAGTAGACAATCCCGTCACGCTCCAGCTCTTGATATGCCTTTTGCACAGTATAGGGGTTTACGCCAAGGTCTCTCGCCAAACTGCGTACACTGGGCAGCTGTTCATCGGTTTGAAGTACGCCCAGCATTACCAATTCGGTAATCTTATTTTTCATCTGTTCGTAAATTGGTATGCGGCTTTGCAGCTCCAAAACAAACACATCTATACCCCTTTCTGCAAATACTTGCTGTTCGATAGAAATAGTTTAACATTCGTTTGCCGGTTTATCCGGCTGTATTAACCGTATTAGTTCATCTAGTACAGTAATACAATAGCACACCCTTGCTGTTTTTGCAATGGGCATTGGTACTAAATTTAAATATGGTGATGATTTGCTGTATTTACAGAGTCTTACAATAAAATGCACATCTGTTTTATGTTTCTTAACGGACTCTTAATTGAATTTTTTCGCTGTTTATATTATACTAAAGCAGATTATTATTTTTATCGACTTTGTACGGGATTGATCTCGTACTGCAAATAAATCGTATCTAAACCGGATAGCTGAGCACAAGTGCGGTCAACCTTGTGTGTAGAATCTGTCAAGGTTTAGCTGAAGAGAGAGTGGTATTTATGAGGAAGACTAAAATCATTTGCACATTGGGCCCCGCTACCGAAACAGAAGAGCGCATCCGCGAGCTCATCCTTGCAGGCATGGATGTTGCAAGGTTTAACTTTTCGCACGGAAGCTATGAAGAACACCTGAAAAAGCTGAATATTCTGCGTGCACTTCGTGAAGAACTGCACATGCCCATTGCTGCATTGCTCGATACAAAAGGCCCTGAAATTCGCCTTGGCAAATTTAAAGGCGGCATTGCCGAACTTAAAAAAGGAGAACTGTTCACCCTTACCACCAACGAAATTGAGGGGGACAGCTCCAGGGCATCCATCACTTTTAAAGGTTTGCCCAGCGACGTAGATGCCGGTACCAAAATTTTACTGGATGACGGTTTGATTGAGCTTAAAGTTGTCAGCGTAGAAGGCGGGACAGAAATCATTTGTAAAATCGTCAACGGCGGTACCATCAGCAACACCAAAGGTGTAAATGTACCGGGTGTTTGTTTGTCACTCCCCTATATCAGCGAAAAAGACCGTGCCGATATCCTTTGGGGTATCGAGCAGGAGTTCGATTTTATGGCGGCATCGTTTACCCGTACCGCAGAAGATATTCTTGAAATACGCAAAATATTGGATAGCAAAAACTGCCACAGCGTGCGTATCATTGCCAAAATAGAAAACGCTGAAGGTGTTGCTAATATAGACGAAATTCTTCGTGTTTCTGACGGTGTTATGATTGCACGCGGAGACATGGGCGTAGAAATACCTTTTGAAGAAGTACCAGTAGTGCAAAAACTGCTGATTAAAAAAGCGTATTCCGCCGGCAAGCAGGTCATCACCGCTACCCAAATGTTGGATAGTATGATGAAGAACCCCCGCCCAACCCGAGCAGAGGCAACCGATGTTGCGAATGCTATTTACGACGGCACCAGCGCAATTATGCTTTCGGGCGATACAGCAGCAGGCGCATATCCCATTGAGGCGGTTAAAACCAT
>JAEWKZ010000127.1 GCA_023393525.1 Pseudomonadota bacterium
CTGAGTTTATCGACTGGTATGTGCAGTTGCAGGAGTATGTGGGCGGCAAAGTACCGGTGTATTGCTATATGGAAAACAATAAGCTGCAAGACCCTTTCTTCCAGCAGGTATTCAAACCACTGGTGGGCAAGGTACGAAGGGAACGGAATATACAGCTGTACATCCAACCTGACGAAGCCCGGAAGACCGACAAAGCCACTCGTATCGAAGCCAATCTGGAACCATTGAACCGTGAAGGCAATCTTATCTTCAACGAAGCGGAAAGGGATAATCCACACATGAAACGCCTGGAAGACCAATTCAAGTTATTTACCCTGCGATTGAAGTTCCCCGCCGATGGCCCTGACTGTGTGGAGGGTGGCTACTGCATCATTAAAAAGAAGATTCAACAATTGGTTCCGGTGACTGTGATTCATCACAATGCCCGCCGCAACCCTAAAAGATTATAGCTATGAGCAAATTCATTAACTCCGAAGATTATGATGCCAGTATCCATCGCGAAATACTGGATTCATTGACCCGTAACGATGATGCGATCATCGAAATCTGCGAAGACCGTGCCATTGCCGAAATGCGCGGATACCTCAGTGCCCGCTACGATGTGGATGCCATATTCTCTGCCGAAGGCGAAGCCCGCAACCAGCTTGTGCTGATGATGGCGGTAGATATCGCCGTATACCACCTGTTCAGCATCCACAACCCGCAGAAAATGTCGCAGATACGGAAAGACCGCTATGAGCGGGCTGTGGAATGGCTGAAACAAGTGGCGGCATTCAAAATCACCATAGACGGCGCACCTATTCTGCAAAACGAAGAACTGAAAGCCAATAGTCCTTGGCTGATGACAAGCAATCCCAAACGTACTAATCATTTATAGCCATATGAAACTACTCGACAAATTTCCAACCTTTTGGAACCGTACCCGTAAACCTCAACAGCGTATTACCGAAGGAAGCAATGTCACCCGTTCCGGTTCAACTATTATATTGTCACAACCCCAACGCTTCGGTATCGGATTGGATGACTATATGACCGCCATACGTAATGCCGAAAATGTAGACTTCACCCAGCGTGTAAAGCTCTACGACATCTATAGTGAAAGTCTGATGGACCCGCACCTGTTCTCAGTGGTGCAGAAACGAAAAAGCGGTGTGTTGGGTCGGAAAATAGAATTCCGCCGTAATGGAGTAGCCGATGACAAGGTTAACGTACAAATTTCCTCACCTTGGTTTCTCCGCTTTCTCGAAGATGCGCTTGATGCACAATACTGGGGCTTTACCCTTGTACAATTCTACATCAATGAGAAAGGCTGGATAGACTATTATCTTGTTCCCCGTAAGCACATAGACCCAGTATTGAACATCATCAAGAAGCGGCAAAGTGATGTAACCGGTGAATCATTCGACGAATATGCCGACCTGCTAATGATACGGGGCAAAGAGCCATTGGGCATTCTGGCACGCACCGCCCCGTATGTAATCTATAAGCGAGGAACCATAGGTGACTGGGCGCAATTGGCTGAAATTTTCGGACGTCCTATTCGTAAATACATCTATGACGCGGCAGACCCGGAAGCTCGCAATGCCACTTTAGAAGCCGCATCCAGCCAGGGAGGCGCATCCGTGTTCCTTTGTCCGGACGGCACAAAGCTGGAGTTCGTAGAACCGGGCAACCTGTCAGGAAGCAGCGAAATGTATTCCTCGCTTACCGACCGGTATAATGCGGAAATGAGCAAAGCCGTGCTAGGCAATACGCTCACCACCGAAGCCAGCAAAACAGGTACGCAAGCACTGGGCACCGTACATAATAAAGTAGAACAGGAGCTTGTAGAACAAGACGCCCTCGGCATCCTGAACTTGCTGAACTATGACATGACCGACCAGTTCGCGGCATTGGGTGTGAACACCACCGGCGGGGAGTTCGTCTACGTAGAAGAGGCCGACCTGGAACAGGTAAAGGTAAAAGCAGAACTGCTGGAGAAAGCCGTTAATGTATTCAACCTTCCGCTGGATGACGACTACCTATACGAACAACTGAACATCGAACGTCCGGACAACTACGAGCAACTGAAGGCGGAAATGGAAGAGAAGAAGAAAGCCGCCAACCCCTTCGCCCAAATGATCCAACCGCCTGCCGGTAATGATGTGACGCTTGATAAAGGCAAAAACCAGCAGCAACCCCAGAACCGTTCCCGCTCTTTTTTCGCGGACGCCCCGCTCAGCAACGGGGCTTTAGACTGGTAGTAAACAATCTCTATTACGAAAACCAGCAATTGCCCGATCCAGATGAGATTGACTACATGTCCGGCACTGCCACGCCCTTGCAATGCAAAGCCGACGACGATGACGTAAGCACTGCCTTCGTCTTCGACGACAAAGCCCTGCAACGCGCCCTGAAGCACATCTATGAAAAGGACTTCCATCCCATGACCGATGTTGAAGAAAGCCTCTTCAACGAGACTTTCCGTATCTTCAGCCAGGCATCGGATGAAGGCATCAGCAAGTCATCCGCCGAAATCCCCGTAGACTTCAAGGAAAAGATAGACCGGGGCAACGCCATCTTTTCCGCTTTCAAGGTGCACCGCATGCAGAACGATATCGCCACGCAGATGTACGATTCAAACGGTGATTTAAAACCGTTTGAACAGTGGAAAAAGGATGTGCACCCCATGCTGGACCATCACGTAGGCCACTGGCTGAAAACGGAATACGACACCGCCGTCATCCGTGCCCGCCAGGCGGCCGACTGGCAACGCTTCGAGCAATATGCCGATATCCTGCCCAATCTGGAATGGATGCCCAGCACAAGTGCAAACCCGGGTGCCGACCATAAAGTGTTCTGGGGAACCATCCTGCCGATCAACCACCCGTTTTGGAGTGCACACCGCCCGGGAGACCGCTGGAACTGCAAATGCTCCCTCAGCGCCACCGACGAACCCCCCACCGGGGCACCACAAGGCAGCACCGACCCGAAAGACCGGCCCGCGCCGGGACTGGACAATAATCCGGGAGTGGACGGGAAACTATTCGGTGACACACATCCGTACATAGCGAACGGATATGACGGTGCCAAAGATGCCGTTAAGAAGTTTCTGGAAGAGAAAGTTTACCGGCAGGAAGATGTTCTGTATGCCGACCCCGCAACAGGCAAGGAACTGGATCGAAGTGGCAAATACTACATCGACCCCGACTATGGGAAACGCCTGCAAACAAGCGTGCGGGCAGACCGTACGGAAGTGGAAGAGAACACCCGCGCCGCCAAGGCCTTACTTGCGTCATTCCCCAAGATGAAGGTGAAAATCAGGGAGCATATATTAGAAGAAGGACCAAAAAACCCGGACTACACCATCAACGGGAAGACGGCGGACAGGAAAGGAATAGAAAGCGAAGACGGCATTGCATCAGCATTCAGAAAAGGAAAGAAGCAAGGATGCCAAACACTTGTAATAGACCTCGACATGCACCTTGGTCACAAACCGCTCAAAAGTATAAGACTGTCATCTGAACTGTATGGAAGACATGCCGACTTTGAAAATGGAATAATATCCAAATGCTATTTCATATACAGGGGCAGAGCGGCAGAAATAGACAAAAAGGTTTTTAACGGGAAATCAAAACATGAAGCGTTGAAAGCCATACAAGCGATATTAGACAAAATAGCGGAATGATAAATCATACCGCTATTCATTCCAGAAGGGCGAACTTGAAGTTATCGCGTCCATACTGCCGACATCTGATACCGCAAAGATACATTTATTTATTTAATAAACAATGGATATTCAAGAATTTAACCGCCGTATCCGGCAAAAACAAAAGCAACTGGAAGACCTGGCGCATCGCAAGATGCCGGTATTGGCAGGAAACATCGCCAAACGGCACATTGAAGAAGACTTCCGCAAAGGTGGCTTCACTCACAATGGTTTCCACAAATGGCAGGAAACCAAACGGCAGAAAAACGGAGGACAGGGAGCCGGTTCCCAATACGGTCCATTACTCTCCGGAAGGAATCATCTTTCAGGAAGCATTCAATATACGCCCGGCGACGGAACCGTGACCGTCTTCACCCGTGCTCCTTACGCGGGTGTTCATAATTGGGGCGGCATCCTCCGCCCAACTGTCACCCCCAAGATGCGGCGCTTCGCCTGGGCGCAGCATTACCGGGAAGCCGGAGAAGACAAGAAGAAAGATACCTTTTGGAAACGCCTGGCTCTTACCAAAAAAACAAAGCTCACCGTCACTATCCCACAGCGCCAGTTCATGCCCGCCACCCCCGGACC
>JAEWKZ010000129.1 GCA_023393525.1 Pseudomonadota bacterium
GCGTTGCGCCTTGCGTGTGGAATCGGAAATATCCCTCACCGACCTCGATCACCATGGTCTGGGTCGTGGAGAAGACAAACGGGATCAACCGCACCCGCTTGCTCGAGTCTTTGACATCGCGCACGTAAGCAAAGCCAGCGCGGTTTTCAGCAGGCCCATGGGGCTTGGTTGTGAAGTTGCGGCATGTGGAAAGCCCGCTTTGGAATTTGACGTCATCGATGCGCCCGAACATCTCCGGGCTGATCTCGCCGCCAGAAAACGATCGCTGGAAGTTTCGAGTGTTGGCCATGCTCAGCGCCCCCCAATCCAGTTTGGCGTGTGCTGATCGCGGTCCTTGCGCTGATTGGCATCTGAGACCCGCGCAGCACCCATCAGCATGTTGAACGTCTGCATGCAGCGCTTAGCTTCAGCTGCACCTGCATCGCCCTTGAGCACGGGCCCAGCCAGATTCGATGCCAGCAGCCAAGACAGCGCATCCGTGAAAAGCGGGGAAAACTTGGTGGTGTCAGTCACCCGAGTGATGTATCGAATGGATGCCTTATCCACATCGGTCAGGATGATCTGATTGCCAGCGACATCGATCTCGGACTCGTACGGCTGCGACTCATCCTCTGTGGCGGCATTGGGGTTGAGCACGGCCAGGATGCGCAATGTGTTGGATGGCTGTGCATATACAAACTGCCAGTCCCACGCTGGAGCGCTTGATGGAGAAAGATGTGCTCGGCGTGTTGCGAACTTCCGAGGGTGCATTTCCAGCAAGCTGTCCCTTGCCATTGGGTAAAAACGTGCGCAGTAGCCAGCTTGTGCTGAGCCTTCTGGCGGGGTAAGCGAGGACACTGTCGCGTCATCACCGAGGCGCGCAAGTGCAAGATTGCAGATTTCAACTTCAGAGGCCATAGATTCACCTGTAATAAAAATGGGGGCACGTGGCCCCCATTTGTCATATAGAGCCTGTGCGACTCTGGTTGCGTTTAAGTGGCAGCTTGACCGTCACCTTTGCCAGCATCAGCTGATTGGACTGCCTTGTCGTCACCTTCGGCCTGCTTGCCCTTGCCCTTTTGAGCATTCGCGGCAGGTGCACCACCTTCGGCTTGCTTGCTCTTGGCTGCAGTCTTAGCTTCAGCTGCAGGCTTTTCTTTGGGCTCAAACCAGCTTGCCTTGGCGTCGTCGGGTACATCAAACTCTTCACCGACTTCGCGCAGCTTGCCGTGGTAGCCCTGCTTGGTTGCGATTACGCGCATCTTTTTTGCTCCTTATGTAGTTGCAGATGGCGATCAGGACACGCGAGCGCTTTGAGGTAGCGGCGTGTTTTGCTGGATGCCTGTGACGATCTGAGCAGAGAACTTGCCCGCCGTCAGTGGGCCGGTACCGACCGTGTAATTGACGCGCACATAGCGGCGCACCTTGGTGGGCATGGGCAAAACGATCTGCTTGCCCAGTGTCAGGTCAGCCTTGCCAATGGCAGCTGTAGACACCACATCTGCAAACGCCGCGTTGTCTGCGCTGTCTTGCAGGGTAACGGTCACAGTGGCAGCGCCAGCGGCGGCGGCAGCCTCTTGCACGGTAACAACCAGCTTGCTGTGGCCATCCATGCCCACGTTCGGGTTCTTTTGCTTGAAGTCGATGACGTCCGTGGATGCAGCCGTAGCAGTGACGGCTTGCTTGTCGGACATCTGCAGTTCGTGATCGATGATCATCTTGAGATCCTTGGTCTGTATATAAGAGGATCAAGGCGCACTCGGCGCCTTGGGCTTTGCTGGGGTTTAGACGACGCGTGCTTCGGTCAGCAGCAGGGCGTCCGTGCGGCGGCATGGCACGCCATCAAACGAAACCACCTTCTTGCCAGCCACGTCTTCCATGGTCAACGTCGAGGCAGCCACCTTGTTGGTGATCTGACGACGCAAGAAGGAGCGCAGCTTGCGAGGCATGTAAAACGCGGGACGGCCCATGCCAATGTTGGGAATCAACTCCACAGCCTGCGTCATCAGGTCGATCAGATCAGCGCCGGTCGCGCCGTTCTTGGTCAGATCGCTCACATCGATGTTGGCAATGCGCACCACATAGCGCCAGTCGCGCAGCGTGAAGCCCAGATCCCACTTGTAGTGAGTGCGGTAGCCTTGGTATTTGCCACCCTGCGCATCAACCAAGGTGTGCTCGCCCAGATCACGTGACTGCAAGCCCGCGGCTGATCCCTTGGGGTAGATCGAGTGGCAGGTGTTGGGACCCCACACAACCAGCCAAATCGAGGCGTTGTCACTACCAGTGCCACCAGCGTCGATGATGTTCTTGCCGTTTTCAGCAGACAGCTCGCTAAAGCGTGGCGCCAGGCCCATGAACTTTTCGGGGTCTTGGGAGCTGTCGCCGTAGAACAGCGTCTGCGCCATGGTCTGGTTCAAGCCTTCCACGAAGGCGCGATCTTCAGACAAACGCCAAGCAGCAGAGTTGCCATTGAGGTCAGCCAGCGCCTTATCCACTTCGGCATAGGTTTCCAGCATGCCCATGCTGTCCTTGACGGGCACGGTCTGAGACTTCTCAGGCTGCACGCCGTAGTTCAGCTTGCGCCAGGTGCCCTTTGGCAGACCAGAGCGGGCCGTGGTCTTGTGCTCAGTGAAGCCATTGGCTTCGATCACGGTCATGTCATCGAGCACCTCGTTGGTCTCGTTGAGCATTTCCACGATGTTGGGATCGATCTTGCCATCAGGCGTCAATCGGGCAGCTACGTCTGCCAGAGTTGGGTTGGTGGTTGCTTTGGTGCCCATGGTTTGCTCCTAATAAAGCTTTGGAATTACGGGTTCATGTTCGATGCGCTGTACAAACTACGTGCATCTGCTGTTGCCTGCGTGCCAGCCTTGCCTGACACGAAACGGTCTTCACTGATCGCTTTGCCTGCGCGCACCATGAAGCGGATCACCTCGGGGTGATTGCCCAGGCCGGACTCTTCAAGCAAGCCTTTGAGCTCAGGGGTTGCAAATGCATCCATGGCTGTCTTGGCGTGGCCAAGGCTTTCGGTCAGCAGTGCGCCGCCAAACTCCTTGTCTGCTTTAGAGGTCTCGGCCCACTGAGTGCGCACCGCTTCCACCTGC
>JAEWKZ010000002.1 GCA_023393525.1 Pseudomonadota bacterium
CTTTTGAGCGTCTTGATCTTGTTGTTGGTTCCTTCCATGGGCCCAGAGGATATAGGATGGTCGTACCAAGCCAGGATGCCAGTTCGGTACGTGGCCATGGTCTTGCCCATCTTCGCCAACGGGCCAACTTCTGAAGCAAGGGCGCTGTTTATCCACTGCTCAAGATACACGGACGCAGCGGCCTTGTTCGGCTGGTTCCAGATCTGCCGCAACTCCTCTTTGAGGTAGTAGGCTTTCGCCAACGGCTCATTGGCCTCCAGCGCCTCTTGCAACCGCTCGTGCTCCTGCCGCTCCTGGTTGAGGTTTTCCGGATTCTTCAGCAAAATCCAGCGGCTGCCTTTGAGCACGCTCTTACCCATCTTGTCCTGCAACTCGCGGTGAAGCTTGCGACGCACCTCCGTGAGCCTGTCGTTCATCAGCTTCACCACATGGAAATGATCAAGGACCACAGCAACGCCGGGCAGATGTTCAAGTACGGACCCGATATAGGCTGCACTCATATCCGTCGCCACCGCCCGTATCCTGGCCCGAGAGCGTTTTAGGCGTTCCCAGAACGGTTTCAGTGAGTCAGCCCCTCGGCCATCGCCCACGAAGACAACTTTGCCGCTGCGCAGGTCCATCACCAGGGTCAGGTACTTGTGACCTTTGCGAACGCTGATCTCGTCAATGGCGATGTACTCAAGACCGGTCAGTTTCGGTTTGGCAAATCGTCTGTGCAGATGCCGCTTGAGGATATCCTTGACCACGTCCCAGCCGACGCCCAGCAACCTGGACACGTCCAGCATCGTCATGGTCTTGGTCAGCGCCAGGATAAAACGCTCAAACGCCTTGGTGTGCCGCCGCCGTGGCTCGGCAATACGCAACTCGATTCGGCGGACAAGCCCACATGACGCACACCCAATCCGTGGCACTTCGACGACCAGCCAGACAGGCTTGAGGCCAACGGGCACCGTCCGCAGCCATCGTTCCGATACGCCCCGATGGACGACGTTGCGGCTTCGGCAGCATGGACAGCGAACCAGCTTGCCCTTGGGGCGCACATGCAGGAGGATGTTTCCTCCTACAAATTCCTGCCGGACGTAGTCATAGCCAGGTAGCCCGAACGCATGGTACAAGAAGCTCGTGGACATGGCGGTTCATCCTCTTGGTTTTCATTGGCGTGAAAACTTGATGAACCCCATGTCCTTTCATTTTGTCAAAAGTACGCTCCAGCCGGATGAACCTTTTTTGTTGGTTTCCGGTTCACTCTTGAAACTTTCGCCGCGGGCACCGTAATTCGCGTTTCAAAATGCGTGGTGCTCGGAAAGATGAAGCTGGATTTCCGCCGTCGCGGGAATGACGCCTGTTGATCCCGGCAAATATGTGCTCTGTCCAATTTGCCTGAGAAAGACTGAATCCCGTACATCTCTATTGAATTTCCGCATATCTCCATGTCATTCCCGCGAAGGCGGGAACCATCTTCCAGCAGCGATCCGTAGAACCTACGCATCCTGCCAACATCTCAAGGCCTGTTGTCGGCATGGCCCTCGGCCTTGTCGGCTGTCTGACTGAGCCAGGCATCGTTTGTTGCATCGTTGCCGGACATCCTGCCCGGACTTCCCTCCCTGCACGCAACGATGCAACTCTACGAGGCCAGCGAAGGAGTTCCGGCGGGGTCGAGGGTCATGCCGACAACGGGCCGCCTGCCGCACTGACCATTTCCTTCTTCAATCTTGCCCCGCGCTTAAACATGCTTATTTCCACTAGGTTCTCAACCACACCGCAAACCGGAGGCCAACCTCATGGAAAAAATACATGCCGTCTGCCCGAACTGTCAGACCGTCAATGCCGTGCTGACCGAGCGCATCCGCCAGAACCCGGTCTGCGCCAAGTGCGCCACGCCCCTTCTGCCCGCCCATCCCATCGACCTGACCGACCAGACCTTCGAGCGTTTCATCTCCCGCTCCACCCTGCCCGTGCTCGTCGATTTCTGGGCGCCCTGGTGCGGGCCGTGCAAGATGATGGCGCCCGCCTTCGCCCAGGCCGCCGCAGCCCTGCAGGGGCAGGTCATCCTGGCCAAGATGGACACCGAGGCCCAGCGCGCCGTGCCCTCGCGCTTCACCATCCAGTCCGTGCCCAGCCTGGTCCTCTTCCGCCACGGCCGCGAAACCGCCCGCACGGCCGGAGCCATGCCCGCAGGACAAATCCAGGCCTGGGTGAAAGGGCAGATCTGAGCTGTCGTGATGGAGCAGTGTGCCACGCGCCCCGGCCAGAACTGCCTGGGGGATACCGCATGATGAAAACCAACGTGTGCTGTGGAGAAGACCTAGCGGAGCAGCAGGCCCTCGATTTTTGAAAAATGCCGGTCCCGCGTGAACAGCGCAAGTCCGTGTTGAAAGGCTATGGCCGCTATCCAGATGTCATTGGTGGGTATGGGCGTGCCGCTACGGCGCAGTTGATCGAGAATGGCGCAATAATGCTCGGCGCTGTACTCGTCCACCGGGTACAGCGCCACCCGTGGAGAATCGAGAAATATGCCGAGTTCCCTTTTGTTCTCTTCCTCCCTGCTCCCCCCTTTGAACCCGGAAAAGAGCTCGCCAAGGGATATGGCGCTCAGGCCAATGTGTTCCGCCCCCCTCAAGATCCGAACAATTTCCTGATCGCCGCGTAGCGCTCCGGAATAAATATTGGTGTCGATGAGTATTCTGTTCATGTCCAAAGCTCATCGTCGACCAGTCTCTGCGCATCAATCCTGCCCTGGATATCGGCATATTCCTCGGCGCTCCAAGAGCCGAAAAGGCTGTCCAGATCATCCCATTCCCTTGAAAATCGCTTCTCCTTCCCTGTTCCGACCTGTTTGCGCAGGACATCCAGCACGAAATTGTTGACGCTTTTTTCTTGTTTTTTTGCCGCGCTCTTGATGAGTTCACCTAAATCCTCATCCACGCCGCGGATACTCAAGGTCTTCATGGTGCCTCCATTTATTGCCATCGATTTGCATTCATAATATGCTTTCAATCTGAAAACTGTCAATCTCGAAACAGGATATCGCCTCATGGCCTTAAAGAGTCTGAATTTGCGATTTGCACCAATTTTTCCCTTGCCAAACCAAGGGCTCTGACATAGAGACGTTTTTCCCGAACGCGGAGAGGTGGCCGAGTCTGGCTTAAGGCGCACGCCTGGAAAGTGTGTGTACCTCAACGGGTACCGGAGGTTCGAATCCTCTCCTCTCCGCCATTTTGAAAAATGAAAGGGAAGCCGGGTGGCGGAAACGCTGCCAACCCCGTCAGGTCCGAAAGGAAGCAGCGGTAACAGTTGTTTTCGGGTACCCGGCTTCCCTGGCAGGTGCGAAATTTTCGCCCCTGCCTTTTTTTTTATATTTGGCCCTTCTTCCACGCGCGCAGCCCTTCCCCATTCGCATCGGGCCATTATATTTACCGATAACGCGCATTCATGTTTCCAGTTTCCTTCCCGTGCCCATATCGGTTACGGGATCAAACTCATCACGGAGGACTTGTGACAAAATTCTCATTCCTGGGAGCCCTCATTCTGAGCGTTTGCCTCGTAGTGTTGACCATGCCCGATTTCGCCGATGCCAGACGCCTGGGCGGAGGAGGCTCGTTCGGGAGCAGGCCGTCCTATTCCAAAAGTTACCAAAAACCCTCCGCGCCCGCTTCCTCGCCCACGCAGCAGGCCGCGCCCGGCGCGTCCCCCATGGGCGGACGCGGCATGTTCGGCGGCATGCTCGGTGGCATGCTCATGGGCGGACTGCTTGGTTCCCTCTTTTTCGGCGGCGGATTTTCCGGAATTTCGTTCATTGACATTCTTCTGATCGGCGGGGGCCTTTTCCTGCTGATGCGTTTTCTGCGCAGTCGCCAACCGGCCACGCAGACCGCCGGAGGCCCGTCGCAAGCGCACGACCTGAACCGCGACGCCTGGAGCAACCTGCGCGCCGCCCAGCACCAGACCGCGTCCGCCACTCCCGACTACCCGGCCGGCTTTGACGCCAAGGATTTCCTCCAAGGCGCCAAAGCCGCGTACACCCGTCTCCAGGCCGCCTGGGACGCTCGCGATCTCGATGACCTGAAGCAGTTCACCTCAGCGGACGTTTTCGCCGAGATCGAGAACCAGGCGGCTTCCGACCCCAATCCGGGCAGGACGGAAATCCTGCTTCTGGAAGCCTCGCTCCTGGAAGTCAAAACCCTGGGCAATCAGACCATCGCCACCGTTCTCTTCGACACCATGCTGCGCGAGGATTCCGCCTCGGCTCCGGCGGAACAGGTCCGCGAAGCCTGGCATTTCAGCCGCTACGAAACCGGCGGCGGCAGCCATTGGGTGGTGGAAGGAATTCAGCAATTGGAAAAATGATGGCCGCCCCCCACGATGACGACACCATCCCCTGCCCGATCTGCGGCAAACCGGCGCGGATCACGGGCAGGTGAGCGGTGGCCCGCATAGCCTGCATGTATTGCGGGAGCGATGTCCCGGCCAGCGCGTACAAGGACGCCATCGAAGCGTACAAACAAGGCCTGTGCTCCGGAGACGACATGGATCCGGAAGCTCAACCACAAACTTCATCACAACAAGGAAACCGTAAATGAAAAGAATCCTCTCCCTGACGGTACTGCTTTGTGCCGTTGCCGCTTCCGCCTTGGCCTCCGCCCCCGAGTCCGCCCTCAAGGCGCTGACTCTCGGCAATGAGAAGCACGCCCTGGAAAAAACCCTTGAAGGCGCTCCGGTGGCCATTGTCGTCGCCGATCCGGCCATCGCCACGCCCGTGTCCGACCTTTTCGGCCTGCCCGAATCGAAACTTGTCGTCATCAAGCCCGAAGGCGAATTCGGACCGGACACCAACCTTGCGGTTCAGGACGCCGACCTTGCCGCGCCGCTGGTCATGGTGCTCGGTTTGAAGGAGGATGCGGTGTGGGCGGCCTATGCCGGCATCCTGGAAGCCTCTCCGGCGCTGATCCATGCCGTGCTCAAGGGACAGGTCTCGGCGCTCGGCGCGGTGCTTGACGCGGAAAGCGGAAGCGTGAAGGTTCTGGGCGCGCACCCCGAACTGCAAACCCTGGTCGGCCAGTACCTGCTTGGCGCGCCCTCCGAAGCCACCCCGGAAGCCGGTTCGGAAACCGCCATCGAGCCCGTCGCCGAAGACGCCCCGGTCGCGGTCGAAGCCAAGACCGAGGTCGCGGCAACGGAGGCGGAAGATCACGAGGCCCCCGCGACGGCAGTCGGTGAGGACGAGGCCCCTGCTCATCAGGAAGCCGACGCGGCCGCGCACGCCCCTGAGGCGGAGGCTGCCGCGCAGAAGTCCGGCGGTTCCGGGTTCATGCTTGTCCTGCTGTTCGTTGTCGCCCTTGTCGGCACGGTGGTGTTCATGGACAAGACCGTGCTCAAGTCCTAGCCTTCCATCACGATCACGTCACTGCATCACGGCGTGCGGCCCCGGCCGCGCGCCGTTTTCATTTCCCGGCCATGCGCCTCGCAAATCCGGAAAAAGAAACTTTCACCACCAAGAATCCTTGAAATATCCCTGCGGCTGGGCTATTTTTGAGAAAGTTTTCCCAAGCAGAATTTATCCGTCACGCGCAGCCCGGCTGCCCACCACAAACTTTCAAAAAGGGGTTCAACATGTTCATCAAACGTCTTGTCCTGGCCTTTCTGCTTGTTTTTGTCCCCATTGCGGGCATGGCCTCGTCCCCTGCAACCCATCCAGTCAGCCCCGAAAACGGTTTGAAGATGCTGGCCGAAGGCAACCTGCGTTTCGCGCTGGGACAGATGACACACCCCAACACCAGCTTTTCACGCCGCCTGCTGACCACCACCGAAGGGCAGGCGCCGTATGCCACCGTCATCGCCTGTTCCGACTCGCGGGTGCCGGTGGAGATCCTGTTCGATCAGGGCGTGGGAGACTTGTTCGTGATCAAGGTCGCGGGCAATGTGGCCGACACCGACGAAATCGGCTCCGCCGAGTACGGCGTGGATCACCTGGGCACCCCGGTGCTCATGGTCCTTGGGCATTCCTACTGCGGGGCCGTCACGGCGGTGACCACGGGGGCCGAAGTGCACGGCAGCATCCCCGAACTGGTGGACAACATCGTTCCGGCGGTGGAGAAGGCCCGCCACGACCATCCCGAAGCCGAGACGCCGGAACTGATCGTCAAGGCCATTGAAGCCAACGTCTGGCTGGCCGTGGAAGATCTTTTGTCCAAGAGCCACGCCATCGCCGACCGGGCCAAGGACGGCAGGGTCGTCGTGGTCGGCGCGGTTTACGACATCCTGACCGGCAAGGTGACCGTGCTTGGAACCCATCCCAGGCAGACCGAGCTTCTGGGCGTGGAGCCTCCGACAGCCCATGCCGCTGCCGCGGAAGGCCACGGACAGCCTGCGCACGCCGAATCGGCCGTCCACGAGGAACCCGCCGAGGACATGGCCGCGCCAGGCGCGGAGCAGCACGAAACAGTCACCAAGGAGGCCCCGGCAGCGGAACACGCCGAGGCGGAGGCTGCCGAATCGGGCGGATTCGGATTTTTCTCGTTCATCGCGTTCGTCATCCTGCTCGTCGGGGCGGTTGTCGTGCTCGACAAGACGATCCTCAACCCCGATCACGACTAGCAGGGCGTTCAAAAATGGCAATCTGCCGCGTCAGCGAAAAAATCCAGACCGCTTGTCTGCGCATGACTGCGCGTCCCGAATTTTTTCGCGTCCTTGCATCTCACCATTTTTGAACGGCCTGCGAATTTTGAATTTTTCAACAATCAACGAGATACAAACCCGGCCCCGCCGGGTTTTCCGTGTCAGGGCGGCAGGCCGGACAGGGTTTGCCGCCGCATCCCGTGGTCCGGCCTTGTTCAAACTCCACGCATTGTGTAAAGGTGCCTGGAAGTATCCTTCGATTCCTGTGGAGACCGCATGATCCGGATCGTCTTTCTTGTTTGCCTGTCACTCCTTTTGAGCGCGGGGTCGGCCCTGTCCCGGGACCACGCCCTGGTCTGCGGCGTCGCGGCCGGATTCCCCCCGTACCAGTTCGCCCGTGACGGACAGGCGACCGGATTCGACGTCGAGGTGGCCGCCGCCGTCTGCGCCCGGATTGCCACCCAAGTCCGATTCGAACAGGGCAACTGGGACAATATCCTGAACCTGCTGCGGTTCGATAAAATCGACATGGTCGCGGGCATGGAGGTCAACGCGTTCCGCAATGATTATTTCGATTTCTCCATCCCCTACGCCAAGCGCCACGACGTGGTCTTCGTGCCCGCGAACAGCCCCGTCACCAAGGTCGAGGACCTCTATGGACAGTTCATCACCGGCGACAGGCATTCCTTTGTGGAGCTGCTCTGGAAAGACCTGGGCATCCATCGGAATTTCCGGATCATGCAGACTAGGACCAAGGCGGAGGCCATGGAGCTTCTGGCCGCCGGGCGCACGGTGGCGGCCGTCATGCCTCTTGAGGTCGGCAAATACCTGGCCCGTGAACGGAGGTTCGCAGTCCGGGTATTGGCCAACCCGGATCCGGGCTCCGAGGTGGCCATCGCCCTGCGCAAGGGACATCCCGAATTGCTGGAAAAAATCAACCGCGCCCTGCGGGACATGGAAGCCCGGGGAGAATTGCGGGCCCTGAAGACCAAATGGTTCTCAAGGCCCGTGGATTGACTGCGTGAAAGGAGCCCGTGAAGCCGGGCCGTCTAGCTGGCGTTTATGACCGTGATCTGGTCATTCAACGTCCAGAAATCATAGACATATCCGATCAGGAAAAACCCTCCGGTCAGCATGTAGAGGATGCCCGTGATCCACTTGCCCATGTACATGCGGTGCACCCCCAGAATGCCCAGAAACGTGAGCAGAATCCAGGCCAGGGAATAGTCGATGCGGCCAGGCCGAAAGCGCAACGCGGCCGTGCGTTCCATGGAGGGGATGAGGAAGAGGTCCACGATCCAGCCGATGAAGAGAAGTCCCAGGGTGAAGAAATAGATCGTCCCGGAGATGGGCCGTCCGTAATAGAAGCGGTGGGCTCCGGTGAATCCGAAAATCCAAAGCAGATAGCCCATGAACCTACTGTGCGTTTCAACCATGCGTCTTTCCCCCACATACACCTCTGTGTTTCGCTGAATTTCCCGAATTTCCACACGTCTCGTCCAAGGCTGAAAAACAATGCGGAGTTCCCGAACAGTCCCTGACTTGTTGACCTTTTCCATTCAAAAAGCAATGATCGGGACTACTCACAGTCACAAGGAAAGCTCACATATATGATAAATTCAAGCCGTTTGACAAACACATTCCTCGACCTGGTCCGCATCGACAGCCCCTCCGGGCGGGAAAAAGCCGTCGCCGACCACCTCTGCCGCCTGCTCGTTCCGCGCGGCTACGATATCCACGTGGACAACGCGGGTTCGTTTTTCGGCGGCGACTCGGGCAACGTCATTGTCCGCGTGCCCGCCACCGGGCCCGGCGACGCCATGGCCTTTTCCGCGCACATGGACTGCGTCGATCCCTGCATCGGCGTCAAACCCGTCCTCTCCGACGGGGTGATCCGCTCCGCCGGGAACACGGTCCTGGGCGGCGACGACAAGGCGGGCATCAGCGCCATCCTGGAGGCCCTCTTTCATCTCGAGGATGCCGGACTTCCCCACCCGGAGCTGTTTTTGCTGTTCACGGTCTGCGAGGAAGCGGGAATGTTCGGGGCCAAGCACCTGGATTTTTCCAGGATCAAGGCCAAGGAGATCGTGGTCCTCGACTCCAGCGGAAACGTGGGCACCATCATTGTCCGCGCGCCGTCCAAAGCCGGAGTGACCATCACGTTCCACGGCCGATCGGCCCACGCCGGGATCGAGCCCGAGAAGGGCGTGAGCGCCATCCAGATGGCCGCCAGCGCGGTCAGCCGCATGCAGCTTTTGCGCATCGACGAGGAGACCGTGGCCAACCTGGGCCGCATCGAAGGCGGAGGACAGACCAATATCGTTCCCGACTGCGTCACCTTGACCGGAGAGGCCCGCTCCCAGAACAACGCCAAGCTCATGGCCCAGATCGAACACATGCGGCTGTGCTGCGTCACGGCCTGCCAGGAGTTGGGCGGAAGTTTCGATTTCAGCCACGAAATCTCCTATCCGGCCATGGACGTCTCCGCCGACAGCAGGCTCCTGCACCGTGCCTTGCACGCCTGCAACGACCTGAACCTGACCGTCGCGGTCAAAGGGACCGGCGGCGGCAGCGACGCCAACATCTTCTCCGGCAAAGGGCTGTCCTGCATAAATCTGGGCATCGGCATGAGCCGGGTGCACACCACGGATGAATTCATCCGCGTCGAGGACATGGTCAATGCCGCGCAGCTCACTGCGGCCCTGATGCAACGCTGAGGAAACGGTTCAGGAGCGATTCCGGGACGCAAGAACAAACGGGCGACCCATGGGCCGCCCGTTTGAACGCTCTTTTGATTCCGCCTAGCCGATCTTCTTCGCCAGCAGCTGGTTGACCAGACCGGGGTTGGCCTTGCCTTTGGATTTCTTCATGACCTGACCGACGAAAAAGCCGGTCAGTTTCTTGTCGCCGCCCCTGTAGCGCTCCACCTCGGACGGATTCTCGGCCAGCACCTCGTCCACCAGGGTCTCGATGGCCGAAGTGTCGGAGATCTGCGCCAGGCCCTTGGCCTTGACGTGGGCCTCGGGGTCGCCGCCGGTTTCGAAAAGCTCCTTGAACACGTTCTTGGCGATGGTGCCGCTGACAAGTCCGTCATCGACCAGCTTGACCAATTTGCCCAGATCTCCCGGGCAAAGCTTGCACTCGGCCAGCGTCACGCCGCGATCGTTCAGCTCGCGCATGACCTCTCCCATGACCCAGTTCGAAATCTTCTTGGGTTCATTGTAGACTGCCAGGGCGGCCTCGAAATAGTCCGCCACCTCCTTTTCCGCCGTCAGAACCTGGGCGTCGTATTCGGGCAGGCCCAAAGCCTCCTGAAATCGGCGGTAACGGGCTTCGGGCAGTTCCGGCAGCTCAGAGCGCCACCTCACCATCTGCTCTTCCTCGATGATCAGGGGCAGGAGGTCGGGATCGGGAAAGTAGCGGTAGTCGTGCGCCTCCTCCTTGCCGCGCATGGAGCGGGTCACGCCTTTGGCCGCGTCGAAAAGGCGCGTCTCCTGCACGACCTGGTCTCCGTCCTCGACCAGATCGATCTGCCGCTCGACCTCGTATTCAATGGCGCGCTGGATGTTGCGAAAGGAATTCATGTTCTTGAGTTCCGCCCTGGTGCCGAATTCCCTCTGCCCGCGCGGACGGATGGAGACGTTGGCGTCGCAGCGGAAGCTCCCTTCCTCAAGGTTGCCGTCGCAGATGCCCAGGTAGACCAGAATGGCGCGCAGACTCTTCAGATAGGCCACCGCCTCCTCGGCGGAACGCATGTCCGGCTCGCTGACGATCTCGATCAGCGGCACCCCGGCGCGGTTCAGATCCACATAGGAGGCGTTGTCCGTGGCGGAATGGATGTTCTTGCCCGCGTCGTTCTCCATGTGGATGCGAGTGATGCCGATGCGCTTCTCGCCCTTGTCCGTATGGATGATGATGTGCCCATGCTCGGCCACGGGCAGTTCGAACTGCGAAATCTGGTAGCCCATGGGCAGGTCGGGATAGAAATAGTTCTTGCGGGCGAAGAGGGAGCGACGATTGACGGTGCAATCCACGGCCATGGCCATCTTGACCGCGTATTCCACGGCCCGGGCGTTCAGCACCGGCAGCATGCCCGGCATGCCCGTGCAGACCGGACAGGTGTTCTCGTTGGGACCGGCCCCGAACTGGGTCGAACAGGAACAAAATATCTTGCTCTTGGTCTTGAGCTGGGCATGGACCTCAAGGCCGATGACCACTTCGTAATCGCGCATACTGGCTCCTTCCCGCGTCAGCCCGCGACAGGCCTGGCGGCGTACAGTTCCGGATTGAGGGCCGGATCGTTATACATTTTGCACTGAAAATAGACCTTGGGGCTCTTCACGCCCAGGGCGTAGTCGTCGACCAGCTCCAGAATGGCGCGGCAGAGATCCCCGTGCTGGGCTTCGAGCAGGGCCAGCTTGCCCCGGCAGTTTTCAAGGTGCCCGGCGTCCACATCCCCGCGCTCGGTCTGCTCGCGCATGTGAAAAATCTTGAGGCTCAGGATGGAAAGACGGTCCAGGGCCGCGCCCAGGGTCTCGGTGTTGAAGCGCCGCGACTGCTCGGGCAGGCTCTTCTGGGCGGCAAAGGTCGCTACGGCTCGCACCAGCCAGGCGTCGACCTGTTCCATGAGGTCGTTGCGCTGCTGGTTGAGGCCGTCGATCTCGCGCTTGCAGGCGGTGATCACGCCGTCATCCACGTCCTTGCGCCGGGCCCTGTCCTCGACGTGCCAGAGCAGGAAATTCTTGAGGTGCTGGCGCAGCGCCAGTTCCACCAGCCCATCGCCCGGCGCCGCCGGAAGGTCCGCCGGAGGCTCCTCCTCATGCCAGCGGGCGACGCTCTCCAACTGCGCGGCGGCAGCCTCGCGCAAGAGGTCCTTCAGGGCCTGAGGGTCGAATGTATGCATGATTATTCCTTTTTTTTGAGCAGGAGATAGACGCTGCTTGAAGCCTGGAGATGTCCAGCCAGAAATTCGGCCCTCTCCCCCGCTCCGCAGAAAAGATCCAGACGGCTGCCCTTGATGGCTCCGCCCCGATCCTGGGCCAGGCCCAGAAAGGCCGTCTTCGCCCCGTCGCCGCCCGGCAGGACGGCTTCCACCGCCAGGATCGCGCCAAGGGGCAGAAAGGCTGAATCAGTAGCCATGCTGACCATCGGCGTCAATGTCCGCCCCATGGCCCCGAGCGGCCCGTCCTGCGCCAGACGGAAAAAAACATAGCTGGGGTTGGTGTTCAGAAGTTCCCGCACCGCGTCGGGATGCTCGCGCAGGTAGGCCCTGATGCGCTGCATGGACATTTCCTCCGCGGGAATCAGTCCGCGTTCGATCATGACCTTGCCCAAAGAGACGTATTCGCGCCCGTTCTTGCCCGCGTAGAGCACATGGCGCACAGAGCCGTCGGGCAGACGCAGCCGGCCCGAGCCCTGCACCTGGAGAAAGAAGACATCGACGGCGTCACCGGTCCAGGCGATGGGCTTCTCGGTGGCGTTCAGGGCGCCATGGGTGTCGATCTCCTCCCGCGAGAAAAAAGGGGCTATGGACTGGCCCTCCAGCCGGTAGGTCAGGGTCTGCCCTTTCCAGCGCGGATGAAACCCGCCCAGATCCGCCGTGCGCAATCCTCCGGGAAGGCCGTATATGGGCGCGGGGTAACGCGGATCGGGATCAATGCTGCCGTCCATCTCCGGCTCGTAGTAACCGGTCATGAGCGGGTCGGGCCTAACCTGCAACCATGTGAACTCGCGGCCCAGCAGGCCGGGGTCCGCCGCGAGCCGGGGCACGACGACGCGCAGGCGCTCCAGTGACGCGGCCATTTCACCCCAGGTGGCACCCGGGCCATCCGGGCCAAAGGCCGCCCTGTCCGCGGGACGCGTGCGGACGTACGCCAGGGAGCGGTCGATGGCGGCCAGCAGCGCGTCTTCATGCCCGGCCGAGGCGGCCGCCAACCGGGCCGAAAGCTCCGCACCGGGGGCGCGCTCCACCAACAGCGGCCTCGCGCCCGGCGCCGCGCAGGCGCACAGCAGGGCCAGGCCCAGGACCACGAGCAGCTTTCTCACAGGCCGCGTCCCTTGTCCGGGATGCGCGCATCGAAATACTTGCCCACCCCGTATTCCATGCGCCGGAAGAAGCGCTTGGGCTCCGGCCCGATGATCTGCATCTCGGGGTGCTTGCCCTGCATGTCGAGGGCGATGTGCATCTCCTTGGTGCAGCCCGTGGAGAAGGTCGAATCCTTGCCATGCCATTCGGCCGGGACGGCCTGGCCCATCAGTTCGAAACTGGTCTCGATGTCGGCCACGGTCTGAAACCGCCAGACGTCGATATACCCGCTGCGCTGGACCCGCTCCCACATGTACATCAGGTCGTCGCCGTCCATGCCCTCCACGAAATGCTCGGCCGGGTTGATGATCAGCAGATTGGCGTGCCGGGAGCGCAGATGCCCGACAAAGGTGTTCACGACTCCCAAGGCCACCTTGGTCTGGCCCGGAATGCTGCCGATGATGGCGCTGTAGAACATGACCTGGCGGCCCATGCCCCGGGCCGCGCGCATCTGCGCGATGATGGAGTCGGCCTGGGCCACGATCTGCGGTTCGGTGATCTTGGTCACGCGCGGAGATTTCTCCTTGAAGCGGATCTGGTCCAGTCCGTCGCGGTCCCGGTACAGACAGAGGATGTCGCGGGTGAAGAGGTGCGAATTCTTGATCAGGCGGCGGTGATGGGGAAAATCCTTGGCGATGACCAGATCGGCCTCCTTCCAGGAGCGGGCGAAGGTCACGCTGGTCCGCCACAGGTTGAGGCGTTCGCGGGTGCCGTCGGAAATGACCAGCAAGGGGCTCTCGCGCTGGGCCCGCAACAGCTCGTTCTTGCTCATGCGGCTGTTCTCGACGAAAAGAGCCTCCCCCAGCGCCTCCTGCAGGGAGCTGTCGTGCTCCACATCCCAGATCACCGGGCTGTCCAGGCAGTAGCCTTCCTTGAGGGCCAGGATGACCTTGTGGCCCAAACGGATGAGCACGCGGATCAGGCGCAGATCGAAGACGATCCCGCCGCTGGAACCCGGCAAATACAGGATCTTGAGTTTCTTCTGCTCGCTTTCGGGCCCCATGATCCTGGTCATGGTCTCGGCGAACTCCGGCCACGGGGCGCAGATCTCTTCGAAAAAGGCGCTGTCTTCCCGGACCGAGGCCGGTTTCTCCCAGATCCGGGAACGCAGGGACATGCGGCACAGCCGGGCCATTTCGAGCAGGTCGAGCTCCCAGCGCAAATGCTTGATGGAGGAGCAGCCCAGGTTGGAATCCGGGCAGGCGTAGAGGAGCCGGTTCATGTCCGGGCTGGTCATGAAATCCAGGGCGCGCTTGTTGGCCAGGCGCTTTTCCGTGCGCTGCGGGTCGTGGACTCCGCTCATGGCCATGAAGATGGTCAAAAGCTGCTTCAGAAAGCGCGAAGGGATGAGAAACGGGGCATGCAGCACCTGCCGGACCTTGTGCCGGGACAGGGCGAAAATCTTGCGCCGGGTGTAGCGGTCCTTGATGTTGATGCGCGCCAGATGCACCAGCATGCGCCACTTTTCCCGGTACTCCCGGCGCAAGGCCGAAGACAGGCGGGTGTGCAGCAGATTTTCGAACATCTCGTCCGAACAGGGCACGAAGACCTGATCGTCGTCCACATCGACCATGAAGCGCAGCTGTTCCTGCTGGGCGTTCTCCGCCGGATTGACCGTGGGCTCGATGTTGTTCTCGGTCATGAAATGCAGCAGCCAGGCGTCAAGATAGGGATCCCGACCGTAACGCAGTTCACGCACCGATGAAATCTCCGGCAATTTGGACATCTGCTCTCCCTTCTAAGTTCAGGGTCAATGGATTCGATTTTCGCGAGGGCGCTGCAAAACGGGTTTCCACGCTTGCGGGCCGCCGACAAATTGGCCCGGAAACATTCCCCGGTCAAGCCTTGGTCCGACGCGACGCGCAAAAAACGCTCCCCGCAAACGTTGGCCCAAAACAAAAAAGGCGCATGGGTACCGCACCCATGCGCCTGACAAAGCCGTGCGAGGCTCGGATCAGTTGCCGCCGCTGATCAGAAAGCCCTTGGTGGAGGGGCCGGTGGAAGCGGAGGTGCCTGCGATCTTGGAGAGGTAGGTGTCACCCAGGGTCTCGATGTGCGTGCCCACGTTCTCGAAATAGTTCATGTGGGCCTGCTCCTCCTCGATGATGGTCTCGAAGAGCTTGGCGCTGATGGCGTCGCCGTTGTCGCGGCAGGTCAGCAGAAACTGGCTGTAGATGTCGATGGTGTCGTCTTCGAGAACCGCGTCGTAGGGATAGATGGCGCGCACGTCCTGAGCCTTTTTCAGGTCGCCCTCGTAGGACGTGGTCGGCTCTCCGCCCAGTTCCTTGATGCGTTCGGCGAACATCTCGGCGTGACGCATCTCGTCGATGGCGATGAGCTTCATCTTGGCGGCCAGCTCGCCGTAATCCATGCTGTCCAGTCCGTAATGCTGGTTCATGTACTGGGTGATGGCGAAAAGCTCCATGGCCCGAGCCTGGTTCAAAGCATCGACGACATTCGCCCTGCGCTCTTCCTTGGAAAGTTTTACACTCATGGTTTCCTCCTGAAATATTTACGGTTCATTGATTCAACAAACGGTGCAAATCGTGTCTAGCAAATACTTAGGGAGCGGGGCAAGTCATTTCAAAACCGATTTCACCCCCTCCTTCCCCTTGAACCCCCTCCCCTTCAGGAGTAAGCAACCACTCTTTCCAACGCATCACGCATTACGAATCACGCACAGGGACCATGCATGCTCGTCTACGCCAAACTCGTCGGCTCGGTCTTCTTCTGGGGCGCGACCTGGATTTCCGGCCGCGTCCTGGCCCAGGACATGGGGCCCTTTTCCGCCGCGCTCTTGCGCTTTGTCACGGCCTCGGCCTTCCTGCTGTTCTGGGCCTGGCGCGCCAACGGCTCATTTCCGGCCCTGCCGAAAAAAGACATCCTGCCCGTGGCGTTTTTGGGCCTCACCGGCATCTTCCTCTACAACGCCTTCTTCTTCACGGGCCTTAAAACCGTCCCCGCCGGACGCGCGGCCCTGATCATCGCCTCCGTGCCCGTCATCATCAGCATCATCTCGGCCCTCATGCTCGGCGAACGCCTCACCCCAGGCAAGATCGCAGGCACCCTCCTGTCCCTGACCGGCGCGTCCATCGTCCTCTCCGGGGGCAACCCCCTGAAACTCTTCCAGGGCGGCCTGTCCCACGGCGACCTCATGATCCTGGGCTGCGTGGCCGCCTGGACCGCCTACTCCGTGGCCGGCAGCCGGGTCATGAAGCGGGTGAACCCCCTCATGGCCGTGACCTGGTCCTGCATCCTGGGCACCCTCATGCTCATCGTCCCGGCCCTGACCCACGGACTCCTGGACGACATCGCCCGCGCCAGCCTCGTGGACTGGGGCAACATCCTCTTTTTGGGCGTCGTGGCCACGGGTGTGGCCTTCACCTGGTACTATGCCGGCATCCGCGCCATCGGCGCCGCCCGCGCCGGCATCTTCATCAACCTCGTGCCCGTCTTCGCCATCGCCATGGGCTACGTCATCCTGGACGAACCCGTGACCTCCGCCCTGCTCACGGGCGGCGCCATGGTCATCTCCGGCGTGTACCTGGCCAACCGGCCGGGCGCGTCGTAGGGGAAAGAAGAGGATGCCTCCGGCGGGCAGGGGGCGCGCCCCCTGCACCCGCGTTTGGGGGATGGGTTTGTTGGGGTGATTCGGTGCGTTCAGATTGTGCGCATGGACAGGCCGATGCGGCGGCGCTTCGCGTCCACTTCGAGCACCGTGACCTGCACCTGCTGGCCCGTGCGGACCACCTCCGAGGGGTCGCGCACGTAGCGGTCGGCCAAGTTGCTGATGTGCACCAATCCGTCCTGGTGCACGCCCACATCCACAAAAGCTCCGAATCGCGTCACGTTGGTCACGATGCCCGGCACGGTCATGCCCGGGTGCAGGTCCGCGATGTCGTGCACGTCGGCGAAGCGGAAGACCTGAAAAGGGGGCCGGGGATCGCGGCCGGGCTTTTCCAGCTCGGCCATGATGTCGCGCAGAGTCGGCAAACCCACCTCGGCATCCACGTAACGCGCGGGATCGACGCGGCGGCGGACTTCGGGGCTATTCAGCAGCTCCGTCACACCGCAGCCCGCGTCCTTGGCCATGCGCCCCACCAGCGCGTAGCGCTCGGGATGAATGGCGCTGCCGTCGAGAGGGTTCTTCCCATCCCGGATGCGTAAAAATCCCGCGCACTGTTCAAAGGCCTTGGGCCCCAGACGCTTGACTTTGAGAAGCCCCCTGCGATCCGTGAAAGGCCCGTTTTCCCGGCGATGCTCGACCATGTTGGCCGCCAGAACCGGGCCCAGTCCCGAAACATGGGCCAGCAGCTCGGGGCTGGCCGTGTTCACGTCCACCCCGACCTGATTGACGCAGGACACGACCACGTCGCCCAGGCTCTTCTTCAGGGCGCCCTGATCCACGTCATGCTGGTACTGGCCAACGCCAATGGACTTGGGATCGATCTTGACCAGCTCGGCCAGCGGGTCCATGAGCCTGCGGCCGATGGACACCGCCCCCCGGTAGGTCAGGTCCAGGTCCGGAAACTCACGCCGCGCTATCTCCGAAGCCGAATAGACCGATGCTCCGGCTTCGTTGACCAGAATCACATCCACATCCGCAGGCAGGCCAAGGCCCCTGACGAACGCCTCGGTCTCCCGGCCGCCCGTGCCGTTGCCAACGGCAATGGCCTGCACGGCGTGGGTCTTGACCAGCGTGGTGATGACCCGTCCCGCCTCTTCGGCCTGCCCTTTCCCGCCGACCGGAAAAATCGTCTGCCAGTGCAACAGGTTCCCCTGCTCGTCCAGACAGACAAGCTTGGCCCCGGTGCGCAGGCCCGGATCGAGAGCCAGAATGCGGCGGGGCCCCAACGGCGGGGCCAGGAGCAGCTCGCGCAGATTGGCGGCGAACACGCCGATGGCCTCGGCGTCGGCCTTGACCTTCAGCTCGCCCCACAGTTCCGTCTCCAGGGACGGGGCCAGCAAACGGGAATATCCGTCGGCCACTGCCTCCTGCACCACCGCGCCGCATGGGCCTTGGGGAATGGGAAAGAGCCTGGCCAGTCCGGCAAGGGCCTGATCCTGATCGGGGCGCAGGGACAGGGAAAGAATCTTTTCCCGCTCCCCGCGCAGCATGGCCAGGACGCGATGCCCTGGCGCCGTGCGCGCGGCCTCGCGCCAGTCGAAATAGTCGCGGTACTTCTCTCCCTCCTCGTCCTTGCCCTTGCGCACGGCGGAGGCGATGACGCCCCCGGCGGCGAAAAGCCTGCGCATGCCCTCGCGGCAGCGGCGGTCCTCGCTGACCTGCTCGGCGATGATGTCCCGCGCCCCGGCCAGGGCGGCCTGAACGTCCGGCACATCCAGTTCAGGGTTCACGAATCCGGCAGCTTCGGCCAGCGGGTCAACCTTTCCGGCCAGAATCGCCCGGGCCAGGGGTTCAAGCCCCCTCTCCCTGGCCATGGTCGCGCGGGTGCGTTTCTTGGGCCGATACGGAAGGTAGACGTCCTCCAGCTCGGCCAGGGTCGCAGTGCGCAGCACGGCCTGCTCCAGTTCCGCGCCGAGCAGATCGCGTTCGCGCAGGCTGCCCAGGATCGCCTCGCGGCGCTTGTCCAGCTCGCGGGCCGCGTCCAGCGCGTCACGGACGTTCTGGATGGCCACCTCGTCAAGCCCCCCGGTGCGCTCCTTGCGATAGCGGGCGATGAACGGCACCGTGCCGCCCTCGTCCAACAGCTCGGCCACGCTTTTGACCTGACTCAAGGCAATGGCCCAGGCAACGCCGACGCGTTTATACAGATCCGTTTCCGGCATGATTTTCTCCCATTTTTTCGTTGCCCAATCCCCATACTCGGGGCTATTTCTGGCGGCTGCCGCCGCCAAGCGCGGCATCCGCGCTTAAACCCGCCCGTGTCGACAGCCCAGATGCGGTTGTGTACCCTCAAATTCACGCTCGACGCGGTCCCTTTTCACAACCATAGGAGACACGGTCATGAACGCGACGGCAAACCTCATGCACACGGCCGCCAACCTCGCACAGCCCCAAGACAGAATCCTGGGCCTCGGCGGCAGCCCGAGAAAAGGCGGAAACTCCGACATCCTGCTCAAATGCATGCTGGCTGGCGCGGCCAGGCGCAAGATTCAGGCCCATGGCCTGCATCTGCGCGACGTGTCCATGCAGGGCTGCATCGGCTGCGAGCGGTGCAGAAAGGACAGGACATGCACCGGGCTTACGGACGGCATGAGCGTCCTTTACCCGGAAGTAGTCGCCTCGCGCGGACTCATCCTCGTCTCGCCCACACACAACTACAATGTCACAGCCTGGATGAAGGCTTTCATCGACCGCCTTTACTGCTTCTACGATTTCGACCGCCAATGTCCGCGCGGCTGGTCGAGCCGCCTGGCCGGGCAGAAGCGCATGGCCGTCCTTGCGGCCATCTGCGAGCAGGCGCACGAAAGAGACATGGGCTTTACCCTAAACGCCATGCGCCTGCCCCTTGAGGCGCTGGGATACGAGATCGTAGGCGTGCAAACCGTGTTCAGGATCTTTGACAAAGGCAAGGTCAGGGAAGACAGGGAGGCGCTCCTGCGGGCCGAACAGCTCGGATCCGACCTCGCGGCGGCTCTGCTCCGCTGAGGCCCGCGCCTGGCCACGGACTTGAACCCAAACCCGCCACGAACCCCAAAGGGAACACAATGCAGCACCGCTCCATGCGCCGCAAAAAAAACGAGATCACGGACCCCGTCCAGATGTTTGAAATCATCCGCAACAGCCCGGTCATGCGCCTGGCCATGTGCCTCGACGAGACGCCCTACGTCGTCCCGCTCTCCCACGGCTTCGACGGCTCGTCCATCTACTTCCACTGCGCCCCCGAAGGGCTCAAGACGGACATCCTGAAGCGCAACCCCCGCGTCTGCTGCCTCTTCGAGGAAAAGGCGCAGTTCAAGATCAAAGGCGACAGTCCGTGCTCCTGGGGGTTCACCTACGCCACGGTCATCGTCCACGGCAGGGCTGCCAGGATTTCGGACCCGACGGGCAAACTGGCCGCCCTGCAGGTCATCGCGGACAGTTACGCCCGTGACGGCGCGCGTGTCCCCGGCAAGGACCTCGACGGTGTTGATGTGTGGCGCATCGACGTGACCACCATGACGGGAAAAAAGTCCCTGCCCTGACCCGGTCCCGTCAGGCCGCGCCAGGCGCAGACCAAAGTCGGGCTACAGGCCAGCCTCCCGCCATCCCTTCAAGAGCCCGAAGCAACCAGCCAGCATCATGTCCCCGCCCGGAGCCAAAAACTCCACCCTGGCGTCGGCCAGCAGGGCCCGCCTGGGACCGAGCACGACGATGCGGCCAAAGCCGTCCGGCAGGTCCGGCACGGTCACGCAGCCGTGCCCGCCGTCGTCGAAGACCTCCTGGTTGCCGAGTTCCCCATGCCGAAAGCGCCTCAGATGATCGAGCAGCCTGGTCTCGTCCAGGTGGCCGGTGTGGTGCTCGTAGACCCCAAGCACGCGCGTGCCGAAGACGAGGAAGGCGATGGTGTGGCTGTTGCCGACATTGACCACGAGCACGCCGTCCGCGGCCGCAGTGCGCTCCACGGACGGGTCGAAAAGAGCGCCCAGCAGGGCGGCCGAGCCCGTGTCGGCCACGAGCCCCACGCCGATGGAGCGGCGCAGGCACTGCAGGCGGGTCATCTCCTCGGGCGGATCGGCGTACAGCAGGCGCGAAATGTCCCCGCCGTCCTCGTTCATGAACCGCTCCCAGTAAGCGAAACGCGAGATGCGGTTGCTCTTGCCGGGATGAAAGCCGTGGTCCTGCACGCAGGCCAGGACGAGGTCCGGCTGGGACAGCCCGGCGTGCTGCAGCAGACCGCGCCAGAAGCCGGGATCGAAGTCCGTCAGCAGCACCTGCGAGGCCGAAAGGGGCGGGATGGAGGTGATCTCGATGCCATGCCCGCGCACCTGGTCCAGATCATCTCCCAGGGCCAGGGCCGCGTCAGGATGGGCGTAGACCTTGAGCCCCGCATCCTGATGAGCCTTGACCGCCCGCCAGAACCCGCCGCCCATGTTCTGTCCGTGGAGATAGATGTCGCGACCCGCCTTTGTCAGTTCACGAATGCGGGCCGCCACGTTTCTGGCCGGCGAAGGCAGGATGAACTTGGGGCAGTTCTCCAGCTCCAGGCCTTCCTGGTAGAGCAACACGTCCTGGGTGCCGCTGCCGATATCGAGAATGAGACAGGTTGTGGATTGCACGTTCGCGCTCCTTACGATGGATGATTTCGGGCCACCGACGCCCGAAGGTACCCGGTAGCCGCTTTCGGCATCGAGGTCCAGAATTCCTGGACCGCAAACTCCGTGCACGCAAAAAGGCCCGGCCCCGCGAGGTTTCGCCGGGCCGGGCCCTGTCGTTTCGTGCGCCGGGATCAGACGTTGAAGACCAGGCTTCCGCCCTCCTCGTCCACCACCAGCTCCTGCCCGTCATGCAGGCGACCGGCGATGATCTCGCGGGCCAAGGGCGTCTCCAGATGGTGCTGCAGGTAGCGCAGCAGGGGCCGTGCTCCGTAAACCGGGTCATAGGCCTCGCGGGCGATGAATTCCTTGGCCCGGTCGCTAAGCTCAAGCGTGATCTTGCGCTCTTCAAGACGCTTTTGCAGGTTGCCCAGGAGCAGGTCGATGATGCGCGTGATCTGCTCGATGAGGAGCGGCTTGAAGAGCACGATCTCGTCCACCCGGTTCAGGAACTCGGGCCGGAAGTGTCCGCGCAGCACGCCCATGACCGCCTCGCGCACGCCCTCCCGCAGCTCGCCCGACTCGGTGATGCCTTCCAGGAGCATGGGCGAGCCGATGTTGGAGGTCATGATGATGATGGTGTTCTTGAAGTCCACGGTGCGGCCGTGGCTGTCCGTCAGGCGGCCGTCGTCGAGGATCTGCAGGAGCACGTTGAAGACGTCAGGGTGGGCCTTCTCGATCTCGTCGAAGAGCACCACGCTGTAGGGCTTGCGTCGCACGGCCTCGGTCAGCTGGCCGCCCTCGTCATAGCCGATGTAGCCGGGAGGGGCACCGATGAGGCGGGCCACGGTGTGCTTTTCCATGTACTCGCTCATGTCGAGGCGGACCATGTTCTCCTCGGTGTCGAAGAGGCATTTCGCCAGGGTCTTGCACAGCTCGGTCTTGCCTACGCCGGTGGGGCCGAGGAACATGAAGGAGCCAATGGGCCGCTGGGGGTTCTTGAGCCCCGCCCGGGCCCTGAGCACCGCGTCGGCCACGGCCTGCACGGCCTCGTCCTGGCCGATGACGCGCTCGTGCAGGATGTCGGCCAGCTTCAGGAGCTTTTCGCGCTCCCCCTCCACCAGCTTGGAAACCGGGATGCCCGTCCACTTGGAGATGATGGCCGCGATGTCGTCGGGGCCGACCTCCTCGCGCAGCAGACGCGGCTCGCCGTCGCCGCCGCCCGAGAGGGCGGCCAGCTTCTTCTCCAGTTCCGTCAGGCGGCCGTATTTGAGCTCGGCGGCCTTGTTCAGGTCGTACTCGCGCTCAGCCTTGGCGATGGCCTCCTTGGTGGCCTCCAGTTCCTTCTTGAGCTGGCTGATCTCGTCGATGCCGCTCTTCTCGCGCTCCCACTGGGCGCGAAGACCGGTCTGGGTCTCCTTGAGTTCGGCCAGTTCCTTTTCAAGCCTCTCCAGGCGTTCGCGGGAAGCGGCGTCGCTCTCGCGCCGCAGGGCCTCGCGCTCGATCTCCAGCTGCATGGTCTTGCGGTTGATCTCGTCGAGTTCGGTGGGCAGGGAGTCGATCTCCGTGCGGATCATGGCCGCGGCCTCGTCGATGAGGTCGATGGCCTTGTCGGGCAGCTGGCGGTCCGAGATGTAGCGGCTGGACAGGGTCACGGCCGTGACCAGGGCCG
>JAEWKZ010000008.1 GCA_023393525.1 Pseudomonadota bacterium
GTTCCTCGCCGAGAAGTCGATCGACATGCCGTTCTGCCTCTGCTGGGCGAATGAGAACTGGACGCGCCGGTGGGATGGCCACGACGCTGATGTCCTGCTGGGGCAGAACTATTGTGACGAAAGCGACGAGCGATTCATCAGGGATCTAGAGCCTTACCTCAAAGATCCGAGGTATATCCGCATTGGTGGTCGCCCGCTGGTTATCATGTACCGACCATCCCTACTGCCCGACGCCGCACGCACCTTGGAAACCTGGCGGCGACACGCGCGTGAATCAGGAATAGGCGAGTTGTTTCTTGCCATGGTCCAGTTCGACGTGCAGGATCCGAGGGTATATGGGTTCGATGCCGCCCTGGAGTTCCCGCCGCACAAGCTGGCGGCCCAGATGATGCCCATCAATTCCGACATGGAGATCGTCAATCCGTCCTACGCCGGAATCGTGCTCGACTATCGGCAGCTCGCGCACAATGGCGAAACATGGCCTGCGCCGGATTACCCCCTTTTCAAGACTGTCTCGCCGAGTTGGGACAACGAAGCCAGAAAGCCCGGGCGCGGCTACACGTTCGCGCACTCATCCCCGGCGCGGTACGCGCGATGGCTCTCTACCTGTGCCGACTATGCTGCCGAGCACCCCGTGGCCGGAGAGAACGTCGTCTTCATCAATGCTTGGAACGAGTGGGCCGAGGGCGCTTATCTCGAGCCGGACAGAAGGTATGGATACGCTTATCTGCACGCGACCAGGGAAGCTTTGTCCCCTAATGCGCCCTCCAACCAGGTGTTGCTCATCTCTCACGATGCGCACCCCCATGGCGCCCAGTATCTAGCGCTCAAGATGGCGGAGGAGCTGCAGCGGCTCGGTGTCCGTCCCCACGTCGTGTTGCTCGGTGGGGGCCAGCTTGAGGAGTGCTTTGAGAATGTTTCCACCGTCTATCGCTTCTATGATCCATCGGTGGATCGCGACCGGATTCTGGGTGCCATACGCAAGGCGGGAGTAGGGCTCGCGCTAGCCAACACGGCGGTCGCGGGAGGGCTGTTGCCACTGCTCAAGAAACATGGCTTTCGCGTGGTCTCGATGGTCCATGAGCTTCCAGGCGTCATCGAGAGTTTCGGCCTTGGCGACGCGGTGCGGAAGATCGGCGAACATGCCGACGCCCTGGTCGTCAGCAGCGATGCGGTCAGACAGGGTATCGAAAGTTACCTGCCCCCTGCCGTCCAGGCGAAGATCGTAAAGCGTCCACAGGGGCTCTTCACCCGAAACAAGCTGCGCTGGGCCGACGAGCAGGAAGCCGTACGTGCGCGCAACACGCTCCGCGAAAAACTGGGCTTTCCCCAGGACGCATTTGTTGTGCTTTGTGTCGGATACGCCGACGCGCGGAAGGGGGTAGACCTATTCGTCCGGATTGCGACTGCTGCATCCGCGATGGATAGGCGGATCCGCTTCGTGTGGGTTGGTCATCGGGACGTTTCGATCCAACCGGAGATCGACCGCTATGTGGATCAGAACGGACTCGGGGAGGTCGTAAAGTTCGCGGGACTGGACTTTGAGACCGACGATTACTATGCCGGCGCCGATGTCTACGCATTGACGTCCCGCGAAGATCCGTTCCCGTCTGTGGTACTCGAGAGCCTTTCCGTCGCGACACCCATTGTCGCGTTCGCCAAGACGGGTGGAGGCGCTGATCTGGTGGCTCAGGGCGCTGGGATCGTTGTGCAGCCGTTCGACATTGCCGAGTTCGCCGATGCGCTGATCCGTCTGGCCCGCGAGCCGGGCTTGCGGGAAGGATTCGGGAAGAGTGGGCGGAATATGGTGGATTCCGAGTTCTCGTTCCGGGCGTATGTGGTCGACCTCTTACGCATGGGTGGCCTTGCGATTCCCACCGTGTCGGTGATCGTCCCCAACTACAACTATGCGTCGTATATCCGTCAACGTATCGAGTCTGTCGCGACGCAAAGTCTCCCGCCGTACGAGATCATCGTGCTCGACGACTGTTCGTCTGATTCGAGCTTGCCGGTCATCCGGTCGATGCAGGCAACGCTGCAGCCGGAGGCGAGAATCGTTGTCAACGAAGCGAACAGCGGTACCGTGTTCAGGCAGTGGCGCAAGGGTATAGAACTCGCGAGGGGCGACTACGTATGGATTGCCGAGGCCGACGACCTGGCGTCGCCGGCTTTTCTCGAGACAATCGTCACCAAGATGGAGAGTTTACCCAAAGTTGTCATGGCTTACTGCCAGTCGCGTCAGATCGACGGCGAAGGTCGTGAACTTGCAGCCGACTTCCTCGACTATACCAGGGACCTTTCGGAGTCCCGCTGGAACGTCGGGTATGTGGCTAGCGGAAATGCCGAGGTGAATGCGGGCCTGGCGGTAAAGAACACCATACCCAACGTCAGTGCGGTTATTTTCCGGCGTGAGGCTCTACTCAAGGTCATGGACGAGAACCTGGCTGAGATCATCGGTTTGCGTATTGCTGGCGACTGGCTGGTTTACCTCCACATGCTCAAGGAGGGAGATGTGCTATTCGTTCCCGAGACGCTGAACGATCATCGCCGTCATCAGAGAAGCGTGACCCTGGATTCCGACCTGGTCGCGCACTACGGTGAGGTCAGGCATCTCCAAGACAAGGCGCGTGCGATGTTCGATGTCGACGCAGACGTTGTTGAGCGGGCTGATGCCTACGCGGCGCGCTTGCGCGTCCAGTTCGGTATCGGCGAAGACCAGAGTGCCGTGCGCTGATGGGTGCGCGTGCTCTCGTGGTTGGTGGCAATGGGTTCATCGGCTCAACGCTGGTGAAGCGCCTGTTGGCGGATGGCTACGTCGTGCGCGTGCTGGATCGCGGTGTGCCCCGGGTGGACTTTGACTGGCGCGGAGTCGGCTACGTGCAGGGCGATTTGTCCGGTCGCGAACTCGACGACGTGGTTGGCGGCAGTGAGGTGGTTTTTCATCTGGCCAGCAGTACCGTCCCCAGCACCTCCAACAATGACCCGCATGGCGACGTGACATCTAATCTTCTTGGGGCCCTCAGCCTGATGCATAGCATGAGGCGGGTCGGTTCCAGCAGGATCGTTTTCCTGTCGTCCGGCGGAACGGTCTACGGTAATCCGCCGGTCAGCCCGGTGAGAGAAGATGCCCCGCTATGCCCAATATCGTCTTATGGCGTCGTGAAGGTCGCCATCGAAAAGTACCTGGGCATGTACGAGGCGCTTGGGGATCTGTCTCCACTAGTCATCAGGCCGTCGAACCCTTACGGGCCCGGCCAGTCCATCGCCGGCCAGCAGGGGGCGATTGCTGTCTTCCTCGGCAAGGCGCTGCGGGGGGAGCCCGTCGAAATATGGGGTGACGGCTCCGTCGTGAGGGACTACATCTATAT
>JAEWKZ010000072.1 GCA_023393525.1 Pseudomonadota bacterium
CTGCTCGAATCGTTTCTGGCTGGTAACCTGGGCAAAGCTGGTTGTGGCCGCAATAGTGCCGCCAAGTATGGTCCCGCCAATAATGCCGAGGGCGTTGCGCCTGCTGATCGCTTCCATCTTTCACTCCTTTTTCGAGGTTTATGAATATGTGCTGATTTTCACACAGTATGTATCAACAGGTGGCAAATTAGGTGCCAAATTTGGGAATAAAATAACAATAATAAATACAGTATGTTCATATCACGAAACTGTTGCATGTTGGGATTTTTGCTGCCAACCCAAGTTATCTCCTGTAGCTCAAAGTTGTCAGTGAGAGAGGGGACGAGGGAGAGGAAAAGGGTCATGATTTAGCAATCATCCCAACTTGTCTGAACTTCGAGCGGCAGCTCAGGAAAGCGGGTTTCTGGAGTTGCCGCTTCTCGGTTCACACGGGGAAATGCTGGCGACACTGTCCAGGCACCACAACGATCCTTTTGATCACATGCTGGTGGCTCAGGCCATGGCCGAACCCATGCGGCTGATCACCGGTGACGGTGTGCTCGCCAAGTACACGCCTTTGATCATTCTTATTATAACCTCAGGAGACTGTGACCAGTCGAACAGCCCTGGCTGTCCTCTTCTGCGAAGGCTAAACTTCACGTCTTCAGAACCGTGTTCGTGGGAACCGTGTTTTTTTCCAGTCGAATAAGATTTAAAAAAAGAATAAAAAGGCGAGGTTGGCGGCGGGGGTGGTATTCAAAACCCGGTATTCAAAAAAAATTTGAACAAAAAAAGGGCTTAGGTGAATACCTAAACCCTTAGTTTCTAATGGTCGGGATGAGAGGATTTGAACCTCCGGTCTCTGCGTCCCGAACGCAGCGCTCTACCAGCCTGAGCCACATCCCGATTGAGGAAATGGCATCTACCTAAGATGATTTTGGTTGGCAAGGATTATTTTCACTTTTCCTCGTGTTGTCAGACTTTTGTTTTTTCACTAAAAAGAATTGGTTCACAAATGTTTACGAACTCCGGGGGGCGGCTCATGTCGGCGATCTTCCCTGATGGTGAGAAAATGACGACAGCTTTTCGCGTGCTGGTGGTGGATGACGAGCCTGCGCTCCGGGAGATCTGTGAAGAGGCGCTCTCCGGGGTCGGCTACGACGTGACTCTGGCCGACAACGGGCAGGATGCCCTGGGCAAGCTCGGGGCGCATGGATTCGATCTGGTCATCAGCGACCTGCGCATGCCCGACATGAACGGTCAGGACCTCTTGAGCCAGATCCGCAAGCGCCAGCTGGACGTGGATTTTCTGGTCATGACCGGCTACGGGACCACGGAGACCGCCGTCGACATCATGAAGAACGGCGCGGCGGACTACATTGCCAAGCCTTTCGACATCAAGCATCTGCTCTTGCGGGTGCGTTCCATTCTCGAACAGCGCAGAAGCCGCAAGGAGCAGGAAAAGCTCTCCGCCGTGGTGCGCATGCTGGGCCTGAGCAAGCGTCTCGGCGCCCAGCTCAACCATGTGGCCGTGGTGGAAGAGTTTTTGATCCACCTGCGCGAGAATTTCTCCCCCGACGCCATCTGTCTGCTTCTGCCGGAAATGCTCGAACGCGGGCCGAACCTGATGCAGGGGCGCCTGCTCGAGACCAATGGCGTTCTGCGCGTTTTCGTGACCAAGCTGTGCGACAGAATCCTGCAGCAAGGAAAGTCCTACCTTCTCGACCAGTTCACCCTGCGGCAGTCGTCCTTCAATTCGGCCCTGTTTCCAGAAGGTTTTTCCTATTCGGTCATGGCCGTGCCCCTGGACCTTCCGCAGAAACGCATCGGGGTCATCACCCTGGTCCGCGACCGGGACAATCCCCTCTACTGCGAGCAGGATCTGCAACTGTTGGGCGTTTTCGCCTCGCACACCGCCTCGGCCCTGCAGAACTCCCATCTCTATTCGCGTCTGCGGACCATGAACCAGGATGTGATCCGCTCTTTTGCCCAGGCGGTTGAGCTCAAGGATTATTACACCCGTGGGCATTCGGAGCGCGTGGCCGAGTACGCCTGCCGCCTGGGGCGGACTCTGGGACTGGGGAGCAAGGAGCTCGACCGTCTGCACATCGCGGGCATGCTGCACGACATCGGCAAGATCGGCATCCCGGATCATATCCTGAACAAGCCCGGAGCCCTGACCGACGAGGAATACGAAACCATGAAGCGCCACAGCTCCATGGGCCGGGAAATCCTGGGGCAGGTCGGAGCCATGAACGATGTCACGCGGATCATCTACCACCACCACGAGCGCGTTGACGGCCAGGGCTATCCCGACGGACTGGCCGGCGACGCGGTGCCCTTCATGGCCCGCATCATCTGCCTGGCGGACAGCTACGAGGCCATGACCTCCAATCGGGCCTACCGGCAATCCCTGCCGCTCAGCAAGGTCATGTACGCTCTGGACCGCGGGGCCGGAACGCAGTGGGACAAGGAGCTGACCTCGACATGGCTGTCCATTGTCGAGCAGGAGCGGCCCGGTTACCCTCCGCAATGAAGCGCGTCCGTGCCGATGCGCCGTCGACGATTCCCGATCAGGTCCCGAGTCCCCTTGACCGGTTCCCGGTGTAGCATGAAAGATTCCTTTATCTATCCCGAGGATTTTTCGCCCGTTCGGCTGGACAAGGCCCTGGCCGGGCGGCTGGGGCTTGGACTCAGGCGCTGTCGGGCCCTGATTGACGACGGTCGCGTTCTGGTCGACGGCAGAAGCTGCGCCAAGGGCGTGTTGATCCATCCCGGTCAGCGTGTCCGCGTGATCCCGGAGGAATCGGTTCCGGTCTGCGCCGGTGTCCGGATCGTGGCCCGTGACGAGAGTTTCGCGGCCCTGGCCAAACCCGGCGGCCTGCACACCGTGGCCGGGCGGGGGGGCGCTTGCCTTGAATCCTGTTTGCCGGAACTCGGTCTGGGTGGATGGGCGCTGCTCAACCGTCTGGACTTCCTGACCAGCGGCCTGGTCCTGGCCGCGGCGGGCACGCAGGATGCGGCGGCATACAAGGCCTGGCAGGACGGGGGCCAGGTCCGCAAGTGGTATCTGGCCCTGGCCCATGGAACGCTGGACGTCTTGCAGGTCAGGGACAGGATTCTGGACGACAAGCGCCGCGTGGTGCGCGTGATCCCGGAGCAGGATTCGCCCCTGCGCTGGACCACGGCCAGGGCGGTGCGTCATGCTGATGGCGACACCCTGCTTCTGGTGAAAATCCTCAAAGGGCGCAGGCATCAGATTCGCGCCCATCTCGCCCATGCCGGCCATCCCCTGGTTGGCGATCCGGTTTACGGGGCAGGGGAGCCGGGCGGGCTTTACCTGCATCACTGGCGTCTCGATCTGCCCGGGTTCACGGCCTCCCTTCTGCCGGACTGGCCTTGCGTCGATGCCGGAGAGGCGGAGGCGCTCATGCCTGCATTTGATTCCATGTGACATCTCGGTCGGGCGGGTGCCCCCCCGGACAGTGCAACCGCGAAAAGAAGTGGAGCGTTCGTCATGAAAAAATCCTGCCTGGTCATTCTTGTCTGCCTGGGCATGGCATCCTGCGCCATGACCGCGCGTTCCGGCGTTGCAGACGGACGCCTTCGGCCATGTCCTGGATCCCCCAACTGCGTTGTCTCGGAAGGGCGGGACGCGAACATCGCCCCCTTTCTTCTGCAGGGCGCGGAAGGCTGGAAGCGCTTGCGCCTGGCCATCATCGCCCAGGGCGGAAGCATCGAGCGCGAGGACGACGGTTATCTGCGCGCGACGTTCCGTTCTCGCCTTTTCGGCTTTGTCGATGATCTTGAATGCCGCCGCGACGGGGCAATGGCGCAGGTCCGATCCGCGTCTCGGCTCGGATGGTGGGATCTGGGCGCGAACCGTCGCCGGGTGGAACGGTTGCGCATGGTCTTGGAGATGGGCGACGGGAAGTAGGGGAGGCGGGCAGGAACCCCTGCCCGCGCGGTCAATCGAAAAGGGCGCTGGCGAATTCCTGGCCGGAGAAGGGACGCAGGTCTTCCATTTTTTCACCCAGCCCGACAAAGCTGATGGGGATCCTGAATTCCAGGGCGATGGCCACGATGATGCCGCCCTTGGCTGTCCCGTCGAGCTTGGTCAGCACGATCTCGTCCACGGGCGCGGCCTGGGAGAAGAGCTTGACCTGGGACAGGGCGTTCTGGCCCGTGGTCGAGTCGAGCACCAGGATGGTCCGGTGCGGCGCGCCTTCGAGCTTCTTGCCGAGCACGCGGTTGATCTTCTTCAGCTCTTCCATGAGATTGTGCTTGGTCTGCAGCCGTCCGGCCGTGTCCACGAAGACCAGGTCGTAGCCCTCCTTCATGGCATGCTCCACCGCCTCGAAGGCCACCGCCGCCGGATCGCTGCCATGGGGCTTGGCATAGAACCCCGCTCCGACCCGTTTGGACCAGACCTGCAACTGTTCGATGGCCGCGGCGCGGAAGGTGTCCCCGGCCGCCACCAGAACCTTGCGGCCCTGCATCTGGGCGCGGTGGGCCAGTTTGGCGATGGTCGTGGTCTTGCCCGCGCCGTTGACGCCGATCATGAGCACCACTTCCGGGGGCTGGGGCACCGTGGGTGTCTTGGGTTCGATGAAGACCTCGGCCAGTTCCGCTTTCAAGAGGGCCTTGAAGGCCGCCGCGTCCCGCGTGCCGGCCTGGCGCAGCTTGGGCTTCAAGCGTTTTGAAAGCTCCTGGGTGGCGTTTACGCCCACGTCGGCCATGAGCAGGATTTCTTCCAGCTCTTCCCAGAAGGCGTCGTCGTAGCTGCCGGTCATGGCCAGGAGCTGGTCGATGCGCATGGTCAGCTGCTCGCGGGTCTTGCCCAGCCCGGCGGACAGCTTCAGGAACAGGCGGTTGCGCTCGTCCTCCTCGTCTTCGAGTTCCAGGGCCAGGGCCATGCGGTACTGGAGTTCGGAGCGGAATTCATCGACGTGGTCGTAGTCCATGTCCAGGAGCCATTTGTCGAAGCGGCGGATGAAATCTTCCGCTTCCGTGGACGGCACCTCCAGCTGGGCAAAGAGAAACCGGAGCCGCTCCCACAAAACATCTCCGCGCCTGCCTACCCCGTCAAGGATGTGGACCATCCAGGTCGAGAGCCGGGGTTCCGCTTCACCCAGGGCCTGCCGCAGCGATTTCTGCCAGGGCTCGAGCCCGTCGTCGGCCACCGGTTTTTCCTGGAAAAGAAGTTCCGCCTGCGGGCTTGGCTCCGGCGCGGGTTCTCTGTCCTCGGTCTTGCCGCCCAGACCGAAAAGCCTGCGCCATCCGCCATCCTTTTTATCTTCGGCGTTCTGGGAGGGAGCCTCCATTTTTGCCGCCGGCGCGGCTGCGGGCGTTGGCTCGGGGCGCGCGGGAAGTTCCTGTTCCGACGGCGCCTGAGCGTCCGGTTGCTGTTTCGTGTCCGGCGTCTGGTCCGGCGTCTGGATCGGCAGTTCGGCATCGCGGGGCTCGGCGTCCGTTCCCCAGAATTTTTTTATGCGTGAGAAAAAGCCCATGTTCGAGGTCCTTGGTGGAGATGTTTGAAAGTCAGCCGTCGAGGTCGGTAAAGATGTTTTCCCAGGCGATCCTGCCCTGGTCCTTGCGCACCTGGCGCAGCAGCAGGTAAACGGCCCCGCTTCCGCCATGCCTGGGCAGGGCGGTGGTGAAGGCCAGGACGATGCGTTTCAGCGGAGCCTGGGTCAGCCAGGTGGTCAGTTCCTGCCGCAGCACCCCCTGGCCAAGGGGAGAATTGCGTCCACGGCCCGGGATCAGGAGCACGCAGCGCTTGCCTTCCATGTAGCTGCGCCGCAAAAAATCGAGCACCGCGAGCTTGGCCTGATCCGTGTTCATGCCGTGCAAGTCCAGATGCCCCTGCACGCTGAATTCCCCGTTCCTGAGCTTGCGGAATATCTTGGCGTCAAGCCCCCGGATCTGCCCGGTCATGAATTCGTGGGTGTATTCCATCTCGAATTCGATGTTTTCCTCAAGCAGGCGGGCGAAGGACGGCGGCGCGGGCGGCGGCGTTTCCCTGGGCGGGGCGGCCCCGGCGATGTCGCGGCCCTTCTTGGTCAGGGGCTCGACGTCGGAGAACGCATGCAAAAAAAGATCTTCCTCGGATGCGGGACTTTGGGTCCCGGCGGCCTGGGCCGCAACCGTGGTTTTTCTGGCAACCCTTTTTTTCAGCCGGGAGCGCACGGCCGGGTCTTTTTCAAGGGATTTGAATGGATTATGCATGCATGGATTCCGCAGTGGTCAGGGCTCCATACACAATAATGCCGCCGAGGGCAAAATCTTAAGCCGGGCTCCCGCGCCGGGTTTGTGGACAAGGAGCCCGCTCGTCTGCTACCCGGAACACTTGATAAATCCTGGCGATTCTTCATTCACATCCGTCCAAATCAGAGAAGACCCGCATGATCGCATCAGAGCAGGAAATGGATCGATTTCGATTTCTGGTCGTCGAACCGGACGAGGACCTCGCGCGGGAGATGACGATCGTGCTTGAGCGGCTCGGCATCCGGGCCGACCATGTGCGCGGCCACCTCAAGGCCGTGGCCCTGAGCGAAGACACCGACTATGATTGTCTCTTGATCGCGTCCCGGGGCATCGACATCTCGGGCCTGGAGCTGTGCGCCCTGGTCCGGGCCCGGGAGGCGAGGCGATCCCTTGCTCCCGCCTACATGATCCTGGTCGGTCCCGAGGAGGACCTGGTTTCCGTTTTCACCTGCTCCGACGACATCGACGACTACATGCTCGGCCCCTGGATGGACCTCGAGCTTGAATGGAAGATCAAGCGGGCCCTGCGCTCCATGTCGCTGTGCCGCGAGTTCGGCGCTTCAAGGCTCCTCGATACGGAGACGGGCCTGTTGACCCCGGAAGGGCTGCGCACGTTTCTCTACGAGGAGGTCAACCGCATCGGTCGGCGCGAGGGATGGCTGTCCATGAGCATCCTGTCCGTGCCCGGCCTGGGAGGTTTGCGCGTCAGCTACGGATCGGACTGGCTGGAGTGGTTCACCAGCGGCATCTGGTCGTCTCTCAGGCGGCAGCTGCGCAATTATGACCGCCTGGCGTCCATGGACGGCGGATTTCTGTGCCTCATCTCCCCGGACCTGAACGAGGAGGGCACGCGGTTTCTGCTGGCGCGGCTTGCCTCGGTCATCAGCGAGTACCAGTTTCAGGAGGACACGGAGCCCTCCACCCGTGTCGCCCTCGCGGCGCGATACCTGTGCGTGCGCGTGCGGGGCGATTTCAGGCAGTTCGGACGCACCGGCGATGTTCTGTGGAACTGGCTGCGGGAGAAAATGGCCGAGCCCATGTCGGAAGGGATCATGGGCTATACCGGCGCGGTGGACCTCAATCTGGAGCTTGCCCCCACGCTCTCGCCGCGCATCGAGTGTCAATCGAAGGCCTGACTGACAAGCATCTCGACCTTGAGGGCCACTTCCTCGATCACTGGCTGGAAGTCGTTTTCCAGAAGGAAGATGGGAAGGGTCAGGCGTTTGAGTTCCGTGGTGAAGGACGGGTTGAAGTGGTATCCGGCGTCCGTGGCCAGGTAGTCCGCAAGCTTCAGGAGCATGATGTCCGGCGGCGGAGAATCGTCGGAAATGGCGCGGTGGTGGGCGTAGACCGCCAGCTGGACATTTTTCGGGAATTTCCACAGTTTGAGAGCTTTGGCGCTGAGGATCGGATGGCTGACCCCGAACAGCTCGTCCTCGATCTCCAGGGGCGCGTTTTCTCCGGTTTCCCAGAGTCTGGTCATGGTCGTGAATTCTCCGGGCATGAGCGAGGCCATGACCACGTAACCGATGTCATGCAGCAGGCCGGCCAGATAGGTGCTGTCCTGCTCCTCCGGAGTCATGGGAAACAGATGCGGATAGAACTGGGCGAGTTTTTTGCACAACAGCGCCGTGCTCAGGCTGTGGGTCCAGAACCGGCGCACGGAAAACGAGGGCGGAAAGGCGTTCTGGCGCACCGAATCGGACAGAGTCAGATAGTAGACGATCCCCTTGACCTCGTTTAAGCCCAGCCGCACCAGCGCCTTTTGCGGGCTGTTGATTTCTTCCATCCCCCGGTACAGGGGCGAGTTGGAAATGGCCATGATGCGGGCGCAGAGCACAGGCTCCGCGCTCATCGCCTCGACGATTTCCTGCAAGCGGGTGTTCTGGGCGTTCAAAAGCTGCCAGAGCCGCAGGACCATGGGCTTCAAGGGCGGGAGGTCGCGGTCGCTGAGTTTCTCAAGATTGATCATGCGTTGTTCTTTGGTGGAAAAGGGTTGCTTCACGGCCGCGGGTTCCGCCGTGTTCGTGTTGGTGAGTCGCTAGCACAACCGGTCGGAACAGGGCAATGGCCTGATATTTTACCTTAAATCTATCTACTTGGAATACAGGGAGAAATTTATGAAGATAACTTTTCTTGGCGCGGCGCGCACGGTGACCGGCTCCTGCCATGTGATCGAGTGCGAGCGCGCCCGTTTCGCCATCGATTGCGGCATGCATCAGGGCAACCGGGGCATCGAGGCGCGCAACTGGGACGAAAACGGCATGTACCGCCCCGAAGCCCTCGATTTCATCCTGCTCACGCATGCCCATATCGACCATTCCGGCCTGCTGCCGCGCCTGGCGGCCCAGGGCTTCAAGGGCCCGGTCTACACCACGGCTCCGACCAAGGACCTGCTGGGCATCATGCTCGAGGACAGCGCCCGCATCCAGGAGACCGAAGCGCAGTGGCGCAGCACCAAGAAGCAGCGGGTCGGCGCCCCCCCGGTGGAGCCCCTGTACACGGTGGAGGATGCCCAGAAGGCGCTCACGCAGCTCAAGACCCAGGACTACAATCAGGCTTTCGAGCCCGCGCCGGGCATCCGCGTCATTTTCAACGACGCCGGCCATATCCTCGGTTCGGCCTTTATCGAATTGTGGATCACGGAAGGGGAGGAGGAGACCAAGCTGGTCTTTTCCGGCGACCTCGGGCGTCCGGGGCAGCTCCTTGTTCCTAACGCCCAGACCGTGGAGACGGCGGATTTCCTTTTTCTGGAGTCGACCTACGGCTCGCGCAACCACAAGAACGAGACCCAGAGCCGGGAAGAGTTGGCCGAGGCCATCGCCTACAGCTACCAGCGCGGCGAGAAGGTCATCATCCCCGCCTTTGCCGTGGAGCGCACCCAGGAGCTTCTGTACAGCCTCCATCTCCTGCGTCAGGAAGGACGGTTGCCCGAGGACATGCCCGTCTACGTGGACAGCCCTCTGGCCATCAGGGCCACGGAGATTTTTCGCCGTCACTGGGACTACTACGATCAAGAGACCAAGGAGCTGGTCAAAAACGGCCAAAACCCCCTGGAGCTCCCCAATCTGCGCTTTACGCTCTCGTCCGACGAGTCGCGGGCCATCAACGTGTCCCAGGAGTCGGCCATCGTCATCGCGGGCAGCGGCATGGCCAATGCGGGGCGCATCAAGCACCACCTGCGGCACAACATCTGGAAGCCGGGCGCGTCCATCGTCTTTGTGGGCTTCCAGGCCGAAGGCACTCCGGGACGCCGCATCGTCGACGGGGCCAAGACCATCCGGATCCTGGGCGAGGAACTGTCGGTCAAGGCCAAGGTCTTCACCATCGGCGGTTTTTCCGGTCATGCCGGGCAGACCCAGATCCTGGACTGGCTGTCCAATTTCCGCAATCCCGACGTGCAGGTCTACCTGGTGCACGGCGAGCATTCGGGCCAGAAGATCCTGGCCGAGCTGATCCGGGAGAAATTCAAGCTCACAGTGCACATCCCGGATTATCTGGACGAATGCCTGCTGGAGAAGGGCGGACGCTTCGAGCTGACCGCCAGGCCTTCCCTGGCCGCGCCGCGCATCGATTGGGACTACCTGCTGGAAGAGACTTCCGGCAAGCTGGCCCAGGTCCGCGAACGGGTGGATTATCTGCAGCGCATGGGTCAGACCAACCAGGTCGAGATCCGGGGCAGCCTCTTGGCCATCAATTCGCGTTTGAGCTCCATCATGTCGGAACTCATGTTTGAGCAGAAACAGCAGGCCGGGAAGGACTAGGCGTGCGCATAATCGCCGGGGAATACCGAGGGCGGAGCATCCGCACCACCGAAGGGCCGGGCTACCGGCCCGCCACGGGCAAGGTGCGGGAGTCCGTGTTCTCCATGCTCGAATCCCTGGGGGTCGACTGGAGCCTGACCCGGGTGGCGGACATCTTCGCCGGCAGCGGTTCCCTGGGCATCGAGGCCCTGAGTCGGGGCGGCCAGGAAGCCGTCTTTGTGGAAAAGGCCGCCCAGGCCGCGGCTCTGATCCGCTCCAACCTGGAGGCGCTCGGCGTCGAGAAGCGGCGCTACGCCGTGGTCAAGGCCGATGCCCTGCGCTGGCTTGAAGGCGGGCGCGGGCCGTTTAGCCTGGTCTTCATCGACCCCCCCTATGGCAAGGACCTGCTGCTGCCCGCCCTGGGTCTGCTGCTGGAGCGGCAGGGCCTCGCGCCGGACGGGCTGATCTGCGCCGAGGTGGAGGCGGGGCTGGTCTTCGACAATCCGCCCCGGCCGGATCTGGCTCTTCTTCGAGACAAACTCTACGGGCAGACAAGGATTTGCATATGGCGCAGAAAGTAGAACGCGTGGCCGTCTATCCAGGCACCTTCGACCCTTTCACCAACGGACACCTGAGCCTGGTGCGCCGTGGGCTGGAGGTCTTCGACAAGGTCATCGTGGCCGTGGCCAAGGATTCGGGCAAGAACCCGCTTTTCAGCCTTGAGGAGCGGGTGGAGATGATCCGTGAGGTTTTTCGCGGCCAGCACCGCGTGGAAGTGGAGGGGTTTTCAGGGCTTCTGGTCGATTATGTGCCCAGCAAGGGGGTCAACACGATCCTGCGCGGGCTCAGGGCGGTTTCGGATTTCGAGTACGAATTCCAGATGGCCCTCATGAACCGCAAGCTCAAACCCAGCATCCACACCGTGTTCATGATGACGGACTACCGCTGGTTGTACATCAGCTCGACCATCATCAAGGACGTGGCCCGGCTTGGCGGGATCATCGAGGGGCTTGTGCCGGAGACCATCCTGGCCCGCGTGAACGCGCGCATGAACGAGTTGCGGGACAAGGCGGCCCTGCCCTCCGGCGGAGCGTCGAAGCAGGCATGACGGAAATCTCGCTTCTTTGTCTGGTCGGCGCCACGGGCACGGGCAAGACCGCCGCGGCCCTGGCCCTGGCCGGGGCGCTGGGCGGCGGCGTGGTCAATTTCGACTCCCGCCAGGTCTACGCCGGTCTGGACGTGGTCACGGCCCAGCCCACGGCGGCGGAGCGCGCCGTCTGCCCCCACGCCCTGTACGGCTACCTCCCCCTCCATGTCCCGGTGCGCGCCGGAGCCTTTGCCGGCGAGATCATGGCCCGGGTCCGGACGTATCGGGACCAGGGGCTGGCGCCCCTCCTGGTCGGCGGCACCGGGCTTTACCTGAAGAGCCTGCTCGACGGTCTGGCGCCCATTCCCGACATCGATCCGGCCATCCGCGAAGAAGTGGTCGGCGAGTGCCGGGCCCATGGCTCCCAGGTGCTGCACGGCCGATTGCAGCTCATCGATCCCGAATACGCCGCCAAAATCCATCCCAACGATCCCCAGCGCATTTGCCGGGCCCTGGAAGTGTTCGCGGCCACGGGGCAAACCCTGACCTGGTGGCATGGCCGGACCCGCCGTCCTGCGGGACTGCGGGTGCTCAAGATCGGGATCGCCGCCGATCTGGCCAGTCTGACTCCGCGTCTGGCCCGGCGCATCGACCTGATGCTTGAGGCCGGAGCGGAAGAGGAGGTGCGGCGGGCCTACGACATGTGCCCGGATCGGTCCGCTCCGGGGTTTTCGGGCATCGGCTGCCCGGAACTCCTGTCGGTGCTGCTGGACGGCACGGACCTGGAACAGGCGCGGCGGGACTGGCTGCGCAGCACGCGCGCCTACGCCAAACGCCAGTTGACCTGGTTCAAGCGCGATGACGAGATCTTCTGGCACGATCCGGACGACCTGGAGGGCATGGTGGCCAGGGCTCGCCTTTTCTTCAAACCGGAGTCCGCCGCCTGATTGGCGGCCCGTTCGGTCTCAGGCCTGCCGGGGCATGGACCGCTATTTTCATTTTCAGGGGAGAACCCATGTCCAGATATGCGTTGTTTTTGATGGTGTTGCTGTGGTGCGCGCCGTTCGCCGCCGCGGATCAGCGGGTGAGCGTGACAGCGGAGGAGGGGGAAGGCCGCGAGGCTCTCCTGGACAGGGTTTTCGATACGGCGCTGGCGCAAGAGATCGACGAACTGCTGGGAACAGCGCTCGCCCCTGGGCGCAGGAAAACGCTCATGGAAGTTCTGTCCAAGGAGCGTGATTCGCTCATCCTCGGCTACAGCGAGGACGAGACGCCCGGAACGGCCAATGCGACGGCCGCCGCTCGCGCCGTCACCGTGCGCATCCACGATGCCGGGCTCAAGGCGCGCCTGCGCGGCGCGGGCGTCCTGCCGCCGCACAAGGACCCCCTGCCCTATGTGCTCCGGCTTTCCGGGGTGGAGCCGTCGCGAACCAGACGGCTTGGCGCATTGCAGGAACTCTCCGGCCTGAAGCCGGTCGCCGCGGCCGCCGAGGACGTGCCGGTTCTCTCGCTCTCGCAGCTGGGCGCCTGGACCGGGGTGCTCAGTCGTGGCGAGTGGCGGACCTCGCATACGGCCAAGACCCTGGACGAGGTCTGGCTGGCGGTTTGGGAGGACTATTTTTCGCGTCCGGGAGTCGCGGCGGGGGGCGGGTCGGGGCTCTTGGTCCGTGTTTCGGGCTGGCTGTCCAGCGCGGGGCCCATGGAATTCGACAGGCTCATGGATGCCTGGAACGAGGAGATCGGGAGCAAGACGCTGGTTGGCGTGGAGATGGAGGGCGCGGGCATGGTCGGGGTCTGGAGGATCGAGGCCCGCTCCCGTGAAGCCCTGGCCCGTCGGCTCCGGGACGCGGCCAAGACCCAGGGCCTGGCGGTGGAGATCCGCTAGGACGTGCACAAAAAAATCCCGGTCGGGCCGGGATTTTTTTGTGGAATGTCTAACAATTCATTCTTTCTTGTCGGAAGAGTCCTTGGAATCGGACTTGGGGGTCACGTCGATTTCTTCGGGTTCGCTGGTGGCTTTTTTGAAGTTTTTTATGGCCCGACCCATACCTGAACCGATTTCAGGCAACTTGTTGGCCCCGAAAATGACCAGGACGATGACCAGGATTATCAGAAGCTCAGGGATACCAATGCCGAACATGTATGCCTCCTCGGGAAATATTGGGCCTCATATACACATAGCGTTCCGCGCAGGTCAACTCTTCCTTGGGGAAGAAAAACCTTGGTTTCCGAAGGGATGGAATGTATTTATCAATTAGTCGAACACTGTTTTCGCAACGCCGGGCCAGGTTTTCGCGGAGGTTTGCGTGAAGCCGGTGCTGCGCCTGCCCGGAGACGGCTGCCGTTTTCTGGCCGCCGGCCGCTGCCTGTACGAGGAAAGGATCAATCCGGGTTTGTGCCGGGAATTCGCCTGTACCGTGCTGGCCGCCCTGGAGAACCACTTCGATGAATTCGTGGTTCGCGGCGAGATTCTGGGCCTTTCCTCCGAGCAGGCCGGACGCATCTGGGAACAGCGCATGGCCAAAGCCTTGAACATTGGCTGGGACTGTGCAAATTTCACCGTTCCGCAGGACGATGCGGAGGAAGCTTTGTGCCTGCATTTTTTCGAAGGCATCTGTCTTTTGCGCATGCCCGCTTGCCCGGGACGCTGTCGCCGCTACGAACGCCCGGATCACACTGTCAGCGAACAAGGAGATATATATGAGTGAAATGGTGGTGCATTTTCCCTGGCTCCATCCGAAGCTGGGGCAGGGGGCCCTTCCGGAAGGCGTGGCGTTCTTTGATCCGGGCGTGGATCTGGATACAAGCGCCACCCGCTGGCGCTCAGTCGAGCTGCCGTTTTCGCCGGCCCAGGTCCGGGCCATGCTCAGAAGCTACATGGAGTTCGCCGAGCGTTTTCCACGCGCAACCGACATGCAGGCCTATCAGGCCACCGGAATCGATAATTTCTACACCGACACGACCATGGACATCAAATCGCAGCTGACCGGCATGGAGTCTCCCAAAGAGGCCGACCCGGCGGATCTGCGCAGGCAGGCCCAGCTGCTGTTGGCCATGGCCCTGTACCGCGAGGAACAGTTCATCGCCATGCGCGAGCAGGAAGGACGATTCGGCGCGGCGCGGGAAGGCTTTGCGCAGGTGCTGGGCCTCGATGACGAGGAGAGCTTCGCGCAGTTCGATGTCGCGGACGACGAGCTTTTCCCGAGGGCCGGTGCGGAGTTGCCGTGGAAGGGGCTGTTGCCCTCGCTGCTCATGTTCCTGCCTCTGGGCGCGCGGCTTTTTGTCTCCGACGACGACATCGTGCGCGAGCTTTCGGCTCTTGATCTGGATTTTTCACCGTGCGCGGGCGAGCCGGGCGACCTGGTCTGCTGCCGGCTCGATGCCCAGGCCGTGGAGCGCATCTGCGGCCGCCGGGTCGAACTGCCCGCGCCCGTCACTCTTGTGGCCCGCCCCCTGAACCCTTAACCAGCGAGAACGGTTTATGAGCAAAGAGCAACTCGGCATACGCATCAAACGATTCCGGGAAATGAACGAGATCAGCCTGGAAGACCTGGCTCAGCGCACGGGCCTGGATATTTCCTTTCTCCGGTCCCTGGAAGACGATTCGGTCTACCCCTCCCTGGGGCCCCTGCTCAAGGTCGCGCGCGGCCTCGGCGTGCGCATGGGCACGTTCCTGGACGACGAACTGGGGCAGGATCCGCTCATCGTGCGGCTTGGACAGCGTGAAGAGGGCCTGAGCATGCTCGGAGGCAAGGGCTGTTCCGTGGACATGAAGTTCTATTCCCTGGGCAAGGGCAAGACCGACCGGCACATGGAGCCGTTTTTCGTCGAGCTCATGCCCGCCGCCTGCGGGGAGAAAAAGCTGTCCAGCCACGAGGGCGAGGAATTCATCGTCGTGCACGAAGGCTCCATCGAAGTCATCTATGGCCGCGACGTGCTGACCCTTGGCAAGGGCGATTCCGTCTATCTCAATTCCATCGTTCCGCATCATGTGTCGGCCGGCGGAAACGCTCCGGCCTCCATTTACGCGGTGCTCTATTTTCCGGAATAGTCCGGTGTCATCCAAAGGGGGAGTCATGGACAAGCCTGCGTTGCGAGAAATTACCCTGGGGCGGATGCTTGATGAAGCCATCATGCAGCACCCGGACAATGAAGCCGTGATCTATGTGGACCGCAATTTCCGCATGACCTACCGGGAGTTCGGCGAACTGGTCGACAACCTGGCCAAGGGGCTCATGGCCATGGGCGTGCAGAAGGGAGAGAAGGTGGCCATCTGGGCCACCAACGTGCCGTACTGGGTGGCCTTTCAGTTCGCCACGGCCAAGATCGGGGCGGTGCTGCTGACGGTCAACACCTTCTACAAGAGGGCCGAGCTGGAATACCTGCTCAAACAGTCGGAATGCGAGAACCTGCTCCTGATCGACTCCTTCCGGGACACCGATTACGTGCAGACGGTGTACGACCTGGTGCCCGAACTCAAGACCCAGGAGCGCGGCTACCTGCGCAGCGAGAAATTCCCGGATCTGAAGCGCGTCTTCTTCCTGGGCCAGGAAAAACACCGGGGCATGTACTCCATGCCCGAGCTGCTGGCCCTTGGCCGCGTGACCTCCGAAGAGGACTACCGGGCCCGGCAGGCTTCCCTCGATCCCCACGACGTGGTCAACATGCAGTACACCTCCGGCACCACCGGGTTCCCCAAGGGCGTCATGCTGACCCACTACAACATCGGCAACAACGGGTTCTGGATCGGCGAGAACCAGAAGTTCACGCACAAGGACCGCGTCTGTCTGCCCGTGCCGCTCTTCCATTGCTTCGGCTGCGTGCTGGGCGTGCTGGCGGCCGTGAGCCACGCCGCCACCCTGGTCATCCTCGAAGGCTTCAGCCCGCTGCTGGTCCTGGCCGCCGTGGAAGAGGAAAAATGCACCGCGCTCTACGGCGTGCCGACCATGTTCATCGCCGTGCTCGAGCACCGCTCCTTCCCGCGCTACGACCTGTCGTCGCTGCGCACGGGCATCATGGCCGGTTCGCCCTGCCCGGCGCCGGTCATGGAGAAGGTCATGGACGTCATGAACATGAAGGAGATCACCATCTGCTACGGTCTGACCGAAACATCCCCGGTCATGACCCAGACCAGGGTCAACGACAGCATCGAGCAGCGCACCAAGACCGTGGGCCGCGCCATGCCCGAGATCGAAGTGCGCGTGGTCGACCCCGAGACCGGCGAGCCCGTCGCCCCCGGCGTGCAGGGCGAGGTCTGCTGCCGCGGCTACAACGTCATGAAGGGCTACTACAACAACCCCGACGCCACGGCCCAGGCCATCGATCCCGACGGCTGGATGCATTCCGGCGATCTGGGCGTCATGGACGAGGACGGCTACCTGAGCATCACGGGGCGCCTGAAGGACATGATCATTCGCGGCGGCGAGAACGTGTACCCGCGCGAGATCGAGGAGTTCCTGTACCGCATGGAGGGCATCAAGGACGTGCAGGTGGTCGGCGTGCCGAGTCGCAAGTACGGCGAGGAAGTGGGGGCGTTCGTCATCCTGAAGGAAGGCTTCGACTACGCCACCGAGGACATCCGCGACTTCTGCCGTGGACAGATCTCACGCTACAAGATTCCCAAATACGTGGTCTTTCTTGATGAGTATCCCATGACGGCCAGCGGCAAGATCCAGAAATTCAAGCTGCGCGAACTGGCGGCCCAGTATTTTCCGGAGGCCATGGAGTAGGCATGACGAAAAACGCGGGGCAGCCCCGCCGTTTCGACTTGCGCCGGATTCGCGGCGTGGTCTTTGATTGCGACGGGGTGCTTTTCGACTCCCGCGACGTGAACCGCCATTATTACAACCACATCCTTCTGGCCCTGGGCCGTGCGCCCATGACCAGGGAGGACGAGGACTACGTGTTCATGCACACCGTGGATGCCTCCCTGGCCCGCATCATCCCCGAGGAGCTCAGGACCGAGGCGGCGCTCGTGCAGGGGCACATGACCTACGACGACTTCATCGACCGCATGACGCCGGAACCGGGACTGTTCGAGCTGCTCGGGGCTTTGGACAGCCTGGGCGTGCGCATGGCGGTCAACACCAACCGCAAGAATTCCATGGAGAAGGTTCTGGCCAGGTTCGAACTGACCAGATTTTTCCATCCCGTCATGACCGCGGCCAAGGTGGCCCGTCCCAAGCCCGACCCCGAAGGCCTGCGGCGCATTGTCGAGGACTGGGGTTTCGCCGCCGGGGAGATGTCCTACCTGGGCGACTCGGCCGTGGATCAGGAAACCACGGATCGGGCCGGGGTCCCGTTCTGGGCCTATCGCAACCGGGATTTGAGGGCCCAACTCCATGTGGACAGTTTCCATGAACTGCGGCAATGGTTTGAGACGGGTTTTTGCGAGATAATCGATTAGACTGCAAACACGGCGCCGGGATTATGCTTCCGCGTCTTTAAAGAGGATTGTTAGATGCCTGTTTTTTCGAGTCTTTTTGCGGCGGTCTATTATGTGGCCGACAGCATTCTGTCCTTGTACTTCTGGGTGGTCATCGCCGCCGTGGTCATGTCCTGGGTCAACCCCGATCCGTACAACCCCATCGTGCGCGGAATCCGGACCCTGACCGAACCCGTGTTCTACCGCATCCGCAAGTGGCTGCCGTTCACGTATATCAGCGGGATCGACTTCTCGCCGTTCGTCGTGGTCCTGGGCATCAAGTTCGTGCAGGTATTTTTGGCTCGACTGATGTCGCAGATGATGTTCTAGTCTTGATGGGCATGGATCGACCGGTTTACGCGGGGCCGGCCCGCAACGGGGGGTGGCGGCTTGGAATCTGGGTTCAGCCCGGAGCGAAGAAGACACAGCTCGCGGGCATGCACGGAGAGTATTTGAAGATCCGGCTGCGGGCCCCGGCTGTTGACAACAAGGCCAACAACGCGTTGATCGTGTTTGTGGCCGACATTCTGGGAATCAAGACTTCGCAGGTGGTCATGGAGTCCGGGCACGCGTCCCGGCAAAAGAACCTGCTGCTGGACATGGAGGAAGAACCCGACTGGAATCGATTTTCAGACAGGGCATTAGGCAAACCATAACGCTAAGGAGACATCCTATGGAACAGCAAGACCTCGAACTGATTGCGGCGAATTTGGGTCACGACGAGGAACTCAAGAGTCTGTGGGAGGAACATGTTGGCTTTGAAAAAATCCTGGAGCGCTACTCGGGAAAAGCGGCGCTTTCCCCGGCGGAAGAGCTGGAAGTGAAGGAATACAAGAAGAAAAAGCTGGCCGGCAAGACCAGGATCCAGGCTTTGCTTCAGAAATACAAACATCAGGAGGGATAGGAAGCCATGGTCTTAACCGGTGCCCAGATTCTTATGGAGTGTTTGAAACGGGAAGGGGTCGATCTCATTTTCGGGTTTCCCGGCGGTGCGGTCATCGACATTTATGACGAGCTCCCCAGACATCCGATCAGACACATTCTGGTCCGTCACGAACAGGCCGCGGTCCACGCCGCCGACGGATTCGCAAGGGCATCGGGCAAGGTGGGCGTGTGCCTCGTCACTTCAGGCCCCGGTGCGACCAACACCGTGACCGGAATCGCCACGGCCTACATGGATTCCATTCCCATGGTTGTGATCACGGGGCAGGTGCCCACGCATCTGATCGGCAACGACGCCTTTCAGGAGGCGGACATCGTGGGCATCACCCGGCCCTGCACCAAGCACAACTATCTGGTCAAAAACGTGGCCGACCTGGCCGCGACCATAAAGCAGGCTTTTTATATCGCGAGGACCGGCAGGCCGGGGCCTGTCCTCATCGATCTGCCCAAGGACGTGGTCAATTCCAAGACCGAATTTTCCTATCCGGAGACCATCAGCATCCGCAGCTACAATCCCAACGTCAGCCCCAACCGCAAGCAGCTGCGCAAGGCCGCCGAGCTCATCGCCCACAGCAGGCAGCCCGTGATCTACGCCGGAGGCGGAGTGGTGTCCTCGGACAGCGCGGCGGAGCTCCGGGCGCTGGCCGAAAAATTCCATCTGCCGGTCACCACCACGCTCATGGGACTGGGAGCTTTTCCGGGCGATCATCCCGGCTGGCTCGGCATGCTCGGCATGCACGGGACGTACACGGCCAACATGGCCGTCAACAACTGCGATCTGCTCATCTCCGTCGGCGCGCGGTTCGACGACCGCGTCACCGGACGCATCAATTCCTTCGCCGCGCGGGCCAAGATCATCCACATCGACGTGGACCCCACCTCCATCAGCAAGAACGTGGTCGTGGACGTGCCCATCGTCGCGGACTGCAAACAGGGCCTCTCCGGACTCATCGAGGAGACGGGCAAGATCGCCGGCGTGGACTGGCAGGCCAAGCACGAGGCCTGGAACGCCTCCCTGACCGAGATGCGCGCTTCCCATCCGCTGGGCTATGCGAAGAATGGCGGGTCCATCAAGCCGCAGTGGGTGGTGGAGAAGATTCACGAGCTTTCCAAAGGGGAGGCCATCATCGCCACCGAGGTGGGGCAGAACCAGATGTGGGCCGCGCAGTTCTACACCTACCGCAAGCCGCGCACCCTCTTGACCTCCGGGGGCCTCGGCACCATGGGCTACGGCTTTCCGGCGGCCATCGGGGCCCAGTTCGCCTTCCCGGACAAGCTGGTGGTCGACATCGCGGGCGACGGCTCCATCCAGATGAACATCCAGGAGCTGGCCACGGCGGTCAGCTATCAGGTGCCGGTCAAGATCGTCATCCTGAACAACGGGTATCTGGGCATGGTCCGGCAGTGGCAGGAACTGTTCTACAAGAAGAACTATTGCGCCACCTGCCTGCACACCAACCCCGATTTCGTGGCCCTGGCCAAGGCCTACGGGGCCGGAGGATTTCTGGTCGAGAGACCCGAGGATCTGGAGGCGACCCTGAAGGAGGCCTTCGCCTATCCGGGTCCGGTCATCGTCGACGTGCGCGTGGAGCCCGAGGAAAACGTCGCGCCCATGGTCCCGGCAGGCGCGGCCCTGTCGGAAATGTTGCTGGTTTAGGAGGCCGCCATGAGACATGTCTTATCCATACTTGTCGAGAACGAACCCGGAGTCCTGTCCCGCGTGGTCGGCCTGTTCAGCGGACGGGGATTCAACATCGAATCCCTGAACGTCGGCCCGACCCTGGAGACGGGAGTTTCCCATATCACCATCTGCACCAGCGGCGACGAGCAGATCATCGAGCAGATCATGAAGCAGCTGCACAAGCTCATCACCGTCATCAAGGTCGTCGATCTGACGCATCTGCAGGCGGTGGAGCGCGAGATCGTGCTCATGAAGGTCGGCGCGGAGGACTCCAAACGTGCGGAAGTGCTGCGCATAGCGGATATTTTCAGGTGCAAGGTGGTCGACGTCAGCCCCGACGAGCTGACTCTTGAAATCACCGGTGATCAGGGCAAGATAAAGGCCGTGGTGGCCCTCTTGCAGCGTTTCGGCGTCAAGGAGTTCATCCGCGCCGGGACCGTGGCCATGCGCCGCAGCATGCAGCTTGCCGACTGAGGACCGATTGGCTGAGGACCCGTTTTTGCGGGTATCAATATTCACGAGAGAAGGAGATGCTATGAAAGTTTATTACGACAAGGACGCCGATCTGAATATACTCAAGGACAAGGTCGTGGCCATCATCGGGTATGGCAGCCAGGGACACGCCCATGCGCAGAATCTGCGCGACTCCGGCGTGCAGGTCATCATCGGCCAGCGTCCCGGCGGACCCAACTGGCAGCTGGCGCGCGAGCACGGCTTCGAGCCGGTCAGCGCCGCCGAAGCGGCCAAGAAGGCCGACCTGATCCAGATCCTGGTTCAGGACCAGTACCAGCCCAAGGTCTACGAGGAGGAGATTCGCCCCAATCTCGCCCCCGGCAAGACCCTGGTTTTCGGTCATGGCTTCAACATCCACTACAACCAGATCATTCCGCCCAAGGATGTGGACGTGGTCATGATCGCGCCCAAGGGGCCCGGACACCTCGTGCGCCGCGAATTCGAGAAGGGCGGCGGAGTGCCGTGCCTGGTGGCCGTGCATCAGGACGCCACGGGACAGGCCCTGTCCAAGGCCCTGGCCTATGCCGCCGGCGTGGGCGGAACCCGTTCGGGCGTGCTTGAGACGACCTTCCGCGAAGAGACCGAGACGGACCTCTTCGGCGAACAGGCCGTGCTGTGCGGCGGGGTGAGCGAACTCATCCGCGCCGGTTTCGAGACGCTGACCAAGGCCGGATACCAGCCCGAAATCGCCTTCTTCGAGTGCATGCACGAACTCAAGCTCATCGTCGATCTGCTGTACGAGGGCGGATTCAAGAAAATGCACCACTCCATCAGCGACACGGCAGAATACGGCGACTACGTCACCGGCCCCCGCGTCATCAACGACGAGTCCCGCAAGGCCATGCAGAAGGTGCTCGAAGAGATTCAGGACGGCACCTTCGCCCGCAACTGGATTCTGGAAAACAAGGCCAATCTGCCTTTCTTCCTGGCCAGAAGGCGTCAGAGCCACGAACATCAGGTCGAGCAGGTCGGAGACAGCCTGCGCGAAATGATGGCCTGGCTGAAGAAATAATCCTGTCGGGCGGCCGTCCGGC
>JAEWKZ010000013.1 GCA_023393525.1 Pseudomonadota bacterium
TGTTGTCGCCGATGATCTTGATGGCTTCCTTGTTGGCGCCGACGGTGCCGTCGGAACCCAGGCCCCAGAACTTGCACTGCACGGTGCCGGCCGGGGTGGTGTCGGCGAAGGCCGGCACGTCGAGGGACGTGTGGGTCACATCGTCTTCGATGCCCACGTTGAAGTGATGCTTGGGCTGAGCGACCAGCATGTTGTCATACACGGCCTTGACCATGGCCGGGGTGAACTCCTTGGAGCCCAGACCGTAACGGCCGGCGACGATCTCGGGCATTTCGCCGCGTTCCATGTAGGCGGTGCAGATGTCCTTGTAGAGCGGATCGCCCTTGGCGCCGGGCTCCTTGGTGCGGTCGAGCACGGTGATGACGGAGGCCGTGGCGGGCAGGACCTGCAGGAAGTACTCGGGCAGGAACGGACGATACAAGCGGACCTTGACCAGGCCGACCTTCTCGCCCTTGGCCAGGAGGTGGCGCACCACTTCCTCAATGGTTTCACAGGAGGAACCCATGGCCACGATGACGCGCTCGGCCTGCGGATGGCCGACGTAGTCGAAGGGCTTGTAGGAGCGGCCGGTGATGGAGGCGACCTTCTTCATCTGCTCGACCACGATGGAAGAGAGCTGATCGTAGTAGACGTTGGAGGCTTCGCGGCCCTGGTAATAAATGTCCGGGTTCTGGGCGGTGCCGCGAATGGACGGGTTGGCCGGGCTCATGGCGCGTTCGCGGAATTCGGCGATGGCTTCGTGATTGACGATCTTCTTGATGTCTTCGTAGTCGATGACCTCGATCTTCTGAATTTCATGGGAAGAGCGGAAACCGTCGAAGAAATGCAGGAAGGGGATGCTCGATTCGATGGAGGACAGATGCGCGACCAGGGCCAGGTCCATGCATTCCTGCACGGAGCTGGAAGCCAGCATGGCGAAGCCGGTCTGGCGACAGGCCATGACGTCCTGGTGATCGCCGAAGATGGACAGGGCATGCGCGGCCACGGCGCGCGCGCTGACATGGAAGACGCCCGGGAGCAGTTCGCCGGAAATCTTGTACATGTTCGGGATCATGAGCAAAAGGCCCTGGGAACAGGTAAAGGTGGAGGTCAGCGCTCCGCCGGCCAGGGAGCCGTGCACCGCGCCGGCCGCGCCGGCCTCGGACTGCATCTGGCGAACCATGACCTTCTGATCAAAAATATTGAGGCGCCCCTGCGCGGCCCATTCATCGGCGATCTCTCCCATGGTCGAGGAAGGGGTGATCGGATAAATCGCGGCCGTGTCACTCATCGCGTAGGCGATATGGGTGACGGCGGTATTTCCATCCATGGTTTTCATATTTTTAGCCATGTATCTTCTCCTAAAAACCAAGTTATTGTTTTCAAGCGATCTCGTGACGCTTTTTCGAGCCTTCACGCGCTTTAAACAAGTTTTGTGCCACTCAACAAACATTGCCTAATTAACTGAAATCAAATGAAATTATGAGACACTTTTCGTATCGCTCATAGCCCCCCTTCCGGTTTGTCTGAAAAAAAAGACAACATGTATTTAATCCTGGAAATAGCACGTTAATTCGGGAATGCAAACATACAACCTCAATCCGGTTAACGCGCGTAATTGGCTGGTTAAAGGTCATAAAATCGAATTCCGGCCTCCAGTCTGTTTTTTCGGACAAAATTTTTCCGCGATTTTCAAATTTCCGTCCCGCGCAGCCTTCTGTCCGGACAATCCGCATCCTGTCATACCCTTCCTCGCCACGCCGTTCCACACCTTTGGCGTGAACGCGCACAACATGTCCGATTTTTCGGACCCGAGTTGGTTTTCGGAGCGTATTACAATTTGGTTGACTAAACAACCATTTTTCTCCAGTGTGCCTCGCTTGCGCCCGAACCGAGAACCCGTCGCCGTCAAATGGGCGATGGACAATGGGGTTTGTTTTTCAAATTTGCACAAACCGTATCACGATGACGCGGTCGGTGTTTCAAATTTGCACATCAAAAAATGGGCATTCCCAGCCTGGATGGCGGACAATATGACCAAAGCCCAGGCGCAACGTGCTGAAAAACGGAGCTTATTTTCGCGCTGTGACATCGCGTTCGGGGTTGGCGGGAAGTGTTGGCAATATTTTTGCACAAAAAAGAAATCAGGCGGCTTGCCATGAAAGACAAGACTGCTTTATATATAGGTATCCGGAGGTGTACTATGAAAGGAAAAAGCATCACAAAAAACGGCGTGATCCGGGGATTGTCTCGAAACGAAACAATGCAGCTGTCACAGCTGCTGACTTCGATGCAAAAGCAACGCATCAATGACGGCGACAGCGTCCTGGTCAAGACTGAATATATCGTTGATTCCTGGAAGGAATATTGGCTCGGAAAAGAGCAGGACGAAGAGCAGGACTATTAGGCCTCGATATCGTGCTTTTTGAGCATGGCATACAGGTGGGACCTGGACAGTCCTGAAACCTGGAGCATCTTCTGAATATCCTTGCCGTGGCTGCCCACGAGCCGCAAAAGATATTCCCGTTCCTTGGACGCTTTGAAGTCCTTCAACGTGGGCAGGGCCTCCTCCATCTCATCCAGCGCATCTTCCGGCCCCGCTTCCCCATCCGCCCGCGACTTGCCCAAAATGGATTTCGCCACACGAATGCGCACCGCCTGCGGCAGGTGCTGGGCGTACACCGTTTTCTCCGCTCCCGACAGGACGAATGCCTGTTCTATGGTATTGAACAGTTCCCGCACATTGCCCGGCCAATCGTAGCGCTTGAGCATCCCGACCAGTTCCGGATCCATCTCCTTGATCGGGATGTTGCGCTGACGGCACAGCTTGTCGATATGGTAGCGGGCCAGGGTGATGACGTCCTCCTCGCGTTCGCGCAGAGGGGGCAGATGCAGCTGGATGGTGTTGATGCGGTAGAAGAGGTCCTGTCTGAACTCTCCGGCCTTGACCATGGCCACGAGGTCCCGGTTCGTGGCCGAGATGAGTCTGAAATCGCTCTGCAGTTCCTGGTTCGATCCCACGGGCCGGAACCTGCGCTCCTGAAGAACCCGCAAAAACGTCTTTTGGGCCGAAAGAGGAAGCTCTCCGATTTCATCGAGAAAGAGCGTGCCCTGGTCCGCGAGCTTGACAAGCCCCACCCTGTCCCGGGCGGCGCCGGTGAACGACCCCTTGGTATGGCCGAAGAGAATGCTCTCCAGCAGGGACTCGGTCAACGAAGCGCAGTCCACGACGACAAAGGCGCGCTCCGAGCGCAGGCTGTTGCGATGGATGGTGCGGGCCAGCAGTTCCTTGCCCGTTCCCGTCTCGCCGGTGACCAGCACGGTGGAATCGGATCCGCTGGCCTGGGAAACGCGCTCGTAGCATTGCCGCATGACGTTGCTCTCGCCCACCACGTCCTTGAGATCCAAGGCCATGGCCTTGCCCATGGCCTTTTTTTCCTGACGATAGGCCAAGGCCCGGTTCAAGGTATCCTTGATCTGCTTGATGGGAGAGGGCTTGACCAGATAATCCCACACCCCGCCCTGAATGGCCAACTCGGCCCCTTCCGGGTCGCCCTGCCCGGTCAGCACGATCACGTCCGGTGGATCGGCCTGTCCGCGTATCTGCCCCAGCGCGTCGAGTCCGTTGCCGTCGGGGAGCCGCACATCGAGAAAGACCAGATCGAACTCCAGACGTCCCAGCTGCGCCAGGCCGTCCCTCAGCGCATGCGCCGCCGAACACTCGTGTCCAAGACGGGAAATGAGGCTTTGCAGCGTTTCGCAAACCTGCGGGTCGTCGTCGATGATGAGAATTCTGGCCATCATGCTTCCTTGTCCAGGACATCGCGGATGGCGCGTCCGACCATGTCCTTGTTGTAGGGTTTACTCAGAAAGAACCTGATGTTTCCGGCCTGGCCAAGAAACTCCTCGGCCTGCTTGCGGCCGGAGACCATGATCACGGGCAGCTCGGGCCTGCACTCCTGCAAGACTCCCGCGACGTCGAAGCCGTTCATGCCCGGCATGTCGAAGTCCGTTATGACCAGATCAAGAGGCAGCCCCTCGTCGCGGATGGCGGCAATGGCCTCGGCGGGATTCTGGAACGGATGCACGGTGTATCCCAACTGCTCCAGCACCCTGGGGATGAGCATCAGCTGATCCTCCTCGTCCTCGATGAAGGCCAGCCGTTCGGTGCCCATGGGCAGCGTCGCGCTGCATTCGCCGGGCAGGAGGCAGATGTCGTTCAGGGTCGGAAGCAGGATGTCGAAGCGGGTCAATCCCGGCACGCTCATGAGCCTGATCTCTCCGCCGTGGTTGCGCACGATGCCGTGCACCACGGCCAGCCCCAGTCCCGTGCCCTCGCCCTTGCCCTTGGTGGTGAAGAACGGATCGTAGATCTTGTCCTGGATGCCAAGCTCTATGCCCGGCCCGTCATCCTCGATGCACAGCCTGCTGTAGATTCCCGGAGCCAGGCTGCCCAATTGCGGATCGTCGCGATCCAGGGCCATCCGTTCCAGACGGATGGAAATGCGCCCTCCGCCCTCGCCCAGGGCCTGAAAGGCGTTGGTCGCCAGGTTCATGACGATCTGGTGCACCTGGGTCGGATCGGCCAGGCACAGGGGCAGATCGTCCTCGATTTCGGACAGGACCGTGATGTTTCGCGGCACGGAAACACGAATGAGAGCCACGGCTTCGCTGACGACCTCGCGCAGGTCCGTGGGCAGAAAGCCTTCCTGGGTCGGGCGGCTGAAGGTCAGGATCTGCTTGATCAGACCGCTGCCCCGGATGGCGGCCTTCAGGGACCGCTCCAGATCCTTCCAGTTCAGGCTGTCCTCGGGAATGTCCTCCATGGCGAGCTCGGTCGAATTCATGATGGATGTCAGGATATTGTTGAAATCATGAGCGATTCCACCTGCAAGCGTGCCAATGGCCTCCATCTTCTGGGATTGCAGCAACTGCTTTTCCAGATTCATGGTCTGGGTGATGTCCTCGGCCGTGCTGAGGATGCCCACAACCTCCCCGTGCGGTCCATGCAGCGGCACCTTGTTGACCAGCAGCCACAACGGCTCGCCTGCCAGATTGCGCGTTTCGAGGCGCAACCTGAAACGCGGCTCGTTGGTTTCGATCACCTCGGAATCCAGGCGCGATACCTGCTCCACCTCGTGCTCATTGCTCACCACCTCGCCGTACTTTTTGCCGTGAATGGCCGAAAAATCGGTCTGACCGACATGCGCCAGAAAATTCCGGTTCGCGCCGATGATTCTCAAGTCCCGGTCCTTCCAGTGCACAAGCTGCGGAATGGTGTCGAGGACAAGCTGGAGCATGGCCTCGGAGGCGGCCAGGGCCAGCTCCGCGGCCTTGCGGTCGGTGATGTCCTCCACGAACCCCTCGAAATGACAGAAGTCGTCATTGCAGCCGCGCACGGCCCTGGCGTTCAGGTTGGCGGTGATGACCTCTCCGTCGCGGGTGCGGAAAAGAACCTCGAACTCGATGCTGCCCCGGTTTTGCTGGTAGAGATCGACGACGCGCTCCCGGTCGCTCTGCTGGAAATACAGGGAAGCGATGTTCGGATTGGCCGCGACGAGCTCTTCCGGACTGGCATAGCCGAGCATCCTGGCCAGGGCGGGGTTGGCCACCATCCAGGAGCCATCGGGCGAGGTCTGGAAAATACCCAGGGCCGAGTTCTCGAAGATGGTGCGGTATTTCTCCTCGGCGGCGCGCAGATCGTCCTCGGCCTTCTTGCGGTCGGAAATGTCGTAGATGACGCCGACGATGCCCGCGTTGTCCCCCTGGGCGTCGGCGTAGGTGGCCTTGTGCAGCACGGCCGAACGCAGCGTGCCGTCCCAGTGCCGGATCTGCGCCTCGTAGGAATCCATGCGCGCGTCGAGCAACGGGGCGAAACGGGTCTCGACCAGGGCCAGGTCCTGGGATTCGAAACCCTTGTCATGCTCCCAGCTCACCCCGAACCAGTTCTCGAAAGCGCGGTTGATGCCTGCGATGGCGCCGCTGCGGTCCGTGAAGTAGATGGGGATGGGCAGGGTGTCCATGAGCGTGCGCAGAAACGAGAGCTGGTTCTTGATCCGCACCTCGATCTGCTTGCGCTCCCAGATGTTTATGACCAGCAGAACCAGAACCAGGGACAAAATGACCAGGCTGACGATGATGGTCCAGAACTGATGCCTGTTGATGTAATAGAACGGCGAGGGTTCGTTGATCAGAATGCTGCCTTCCGGCAGAAGGCGCTGGTCGATGCCCAGGCTTTTGAGAACCTGGTAGTCGAACTTGGGCGGATCGTCGGGACTGACGGAGATTTCGATGTTCGCCGGGGACTCCCCGTCCAGGATGCGCAACCCCATCTCCGCCACGGCCTGGCCGTGACTGAAGCCGCTGATCATCTGTCCGCCGACCATGCCGTGGCCAAGCAGGAATTCCCAGGCGCTGTACAAAGGCACGCCCGTCTTCTGCCAGACTATCTCCAGCAGGTCCTGGGCGGAATACACGGCCTCGCCCACGTCCTTGTAAAAGGGGATGAAGAAGAAAATGCTGTCCGCGGACGCGGAACGCACCTTCTGGACCAGCTCGTCAAGGGTGAATTCATCCAGGAACTCGACCTCGATATCTTCGGGCAGACCCGGCAGCTGGGCTCTGACCTGGTTGGCGATGGCCACACCGGTCATGCTCTGATCGCCGATGACCACCAGGCGCTTCTTGCCCGGATGGAACTTGAGCGCCAGATCGATGTTCCAGGGCACCTCGAATTCTTCCAGAACGCCGGTCATGCGGGTGCGCATGGGCACCTCCCCGGCCTCGACATCGTTGATGCCGCAGAAAACTATGGGAGCGTCAGGGAAAAGGTCGTCGCCATGCTGTGAAATGAATTCATAGGCGTTGTTGTCCGACGTGACGATGAGGTCAAAATGCGTCGTTCTGTATTTGAATTTATAATAATTGAACAATATTTCGTTAATCTTTTCTCCGGAATACCTTTTTGAATCCATGTATTCGATCTGAAGATAAATATTTTTTCCGCTCTTCTGGAAAGTTTCGCGCACACCATCAAAAATACTGTCCGACCATTCATATCCGTTATGGTATGAATTGATATACAGAACATTGATCTTTTTTTCTTCACTGGCCAAAGCAGAACTGAAAAAAAGCAGAATACACAGACAAAATACTATCTTCCGCACGCTGTCTCCAGATATTTACCGGAAAAGAGGCAACGGTCTCGAAAAGAAAAATCCTCTTTCGAGACCGTCTAAAGCCCCGTCGTTCTCTTGCTGAAACACGCAGTCAGCGTATGCTTATTTCATGCCGTTCACGTGTTTCAAAGCCGTGAAAAGCGCCTGGGTGCCCATGTTTTCCAGCCCCTGCGCCATGGCCGCGATATAGAGCTGCTCGGCCAGTGCAAGGCCGGGCAAAGCGATTTTCATTCTTTTGGCCTCGGCCAGGGCGATGCCCATGTCCTTCACGAAATGCTTGATGAAAAAGCCAGGATCGTAATCGTCCTTGGCTATGCGCCGCCCCAGGTTGTTGATGGACCAGGACCCGGCCGCCCCGCTGCCGATGACGTCGATGACGTCATCCACGTCCAGTCCTGATTTCACGGCGTACAGCAGGGACTCGACCACTCCGATCATGGTGCCGGCGATGAGGATCTGATTGCTCATCTTGGTATGCTGGCCTGCGCCCGGACCGCCCATGAGCCGGATGTTCTTTCCCATCTTCTCGAACAGGGGCACTGTCCGTTCAAAGGTCTCGGCTTCGCCGCCGACCATGATGGCCAGACTCGCCCCGCGTGCCCCAAGATCGCCGCCGGACACGGGCGCGTCCAGGGAAGCCACTCCCCGCGCCTGGGCAGCCTCGAAAATCTCCACGGCCAGGGCCGGCTCCGAGGTGGTCATGTCCACCAGCACGCTGCCCGGCGCGGCCTGCTCCACAAGTCCGCCACGGTCAAGGTAAATGCCCCGCACATCGCTTGGATAGCCAACGATGGAAAACACGAATTCCGAATCCCGGGCCGCCTCGCCCGGAGTGTCGCACCACTGCGCTCCGGCGGCGATGATGCCTTCGGCGGAGGCCTTGGTGCGCGTATGGACCTTGATCTCGTGTCCCGCCGCAAGCAGATGTCCGCACATGGAGCGGCCCATGACCCCTATTCCGATCCAACCTATTTTGCTCATGATTCCTCCAGGGTTAATTCAAGATAAGTGCCAAATCGCAGGCCGTTTACACAGTCCGGACCAGACCGGACACCGTCAGCCCAACATGAAAATATCAACAATAAACTATGATTTCAATATATTACAGTATTATTTGCCAAAACACAAAAACATGCTTACACGGAACGATTATTTCGGATTCAATTCAGACCACGCGAGGTTGTCATGATCTGCCAGAAATGCGGAAGCGAAAGTGTTGTCGAGGAAACCATCTCCTACCAGATGGAATGCCGTAACCACTTGTTCTGCTTCGAGGATGTTCCAGCACCCAAATGTTCCGAATGCGGACATTTCACCATAACCCAGGAAGCGATGGGCATCATGCTCGCCAAGATCGAGCAGCTTTCACAAAAGGCCACCATCTCCTATCACCGATGCAGATGGCCCAAGTCCCAGCTTCTTGAGGAGCAGACCGAGCAGGATGTGGAAATCCAGGTCGCCGCCGAGCTGGTGGAAACCATCAACAAAAGCTCACGCAAGTAGCGCCTGCCTCCTCTCTCGCAAAAGCCGCGTCAAGCGGCTTTTTTTTGGCCCCGCCTCCTCCTAAAGTCAAATCCCGGCTCCCTGCGCTTGTTCTCATGAAAACCCTTCGCGCCCCCTCGCCTGCTCCGAACATGCATCCGCGAGTACGGCTTTTGTCGGGACATGATCATGACGCCTGTACGATACGACGCGTCTGGCTTGCGATACATTTTTTCGTATATTCAATATATTAGATAGAAATAAAATTTTAGGGCCCTTGATTTACTTATAAAAAATACGTATTTTTTATAGACAAAAATACTGTTTAATCTCCGTTAAAAAGATGCATAAAACTATTTATTAGCCCCTATAAATTGCAAGGACAATGGGCGGGTTAATGAATCTGGGCAGTTGGAGCGACAACTGGCGTGCCATCGGTCTTCGTTTCCCGACTGACGACCAGACGCGCACAGTTCCAGACCATCGACCGCAGCCACTTTCCATACCCGTGTTTTGTCCAGGCACAAACAAAGAGTACACGCCCATGACCAAAAAAAAGATTTTGCTGGTCGAAGACGACCATCTGCTCCGCATGGGTCTCAAATCCATGATCGACATGCACGGCAAGTACGAGGTCGATGACGACGTCGCCACCGGAAAGGACGCGGTGCGTTCATTTCGCATGAAAAAGCAGGACATAGTGCTGCTCGACCTGCGCCTGCCGGACATGCCGGGAACGGAAGTGCTCCGCAAAATCAGGGAAATCGAGCCGACGGCCAAGGTCGTGGTGCTCACGGCCAGCGACGACAACGACTTCATCTACGAAGCGCTGGAGCATGGCGCCAACGCCTATGTCCTCAAAGGATCAAATCCCGACGAACTCTTCCTGGCCATGGCCTACGCCATGGATGACGATCTGTTCATCAGTCCCCATCTGGCCCGGATCATCGTCAAGGACTATCTCCTGGTGAACCGGCAACGCAAGGCGCTGCCGCCCATGCAGAGCCTGACCGCGCGCGAGAAGGAGATCGTGCGGCTGATCATCGACGGCAAAAAAAGCAAGCAGATCGCCGAATCGCTCTTTATCAGCATCAAGACGGTGGACAAGCACCGTTCCAATATTCTCGGCAAACTGGGCATCAACAGCTGCAACGAGCTGCGCCACGGAAGCCTATTCCTGCCCGAGGAAGATGACGCCAAACAGTGAGGCGCAAGCCGCTTGGGCGACCAATAACGGTCGTCGAATATAAAAAGGGATGACGGATGCAAAAAAAGTATCGTGCGTGTGAAGGAAAAACAGTTCTGGTTGTCGATGACGACGAGATATGCCGCTGCGTGACCGGGGAAATCCTGGGCAACCTGGGACTGCGCGTTCATCTTGCCCCCGACGCCGAGCACGCCGTCACCCTGGCCAAACACCACGCCTACGATCTCATCATGCTCGACATGCACATGCCGGACATGAACGGGGAGCAGCTCGCGGAAGAAATCCTGGAATTCGACAACGTCATGAAAGAAGCGGTGTTCCTGCTCACAGGCGAGGAGGACATCGCGGAAGTGAAGACGACGGCGCAAGGATTGAAATTGGGCGTTCTGCGCAAGCCGCTTGAAGGAGCTTGGGTCGAATCGTATTTTTCCAGGCAGACTGCGACCGAAGACGAGGCGGTCTACGCAGGGCCCCGAATCGAAGGATTCGACACCAGCCGCGCCATCAAAAACTTCATGGGCTACGAATCCGCTTTTTTCAACATTTTGCGGGAATTCCCCGATTACGGGGCGAAGTTCATCGCCGAATACGCCTCGTACCTGAGAACAAAAAATTTCAAGGAGTGCCAGCGGCTCGCACACAGCATCAAGGGGTCGTCACTGATGATCGGGGCCGGGGAAATCAACAAACTGGCCAAGGAACTCGAATCGACCTGTCATTCCTCAACCGACATGCGTCAGATAGAAGCCTCGTTCAGAAAAATCGAAGAAAAAATTCTTCAGGCGTCGGAAAGCGTCAAAAAGCATTTCAAGCAGCACCACGATCAATGACCGACGGGCCTTGAAACCAAGCCCCTCCAGCCCAAGGCCGCCCGCAGGCGTTGCCTTTGCAGCCTGTGTCCGCGCGTTGCGCCTATCCGAGCGAAAAAAGACGCACCCCGGCGGGATGGTCCTCCAGCCTAAGTCCCATGGCGGCCAATTCCGCACGCAGAGCGTCGGCCAAGGCGTAATTCTTGGCTTGGCGCGCCTCGTCGCGGCGGGCGACAAGGTCGCAAGCCTCCCGGGGCCATTGCCGCCTGGTCAGAGGCAGGCGCGAATGTTCGAGAAAACCGAGCACGCGGTCGCAACACAGCAGCTGTTCGGCCACCAGGGCGGCTTCGGGGGCGCTCATTTTGCCCGCGCGGCTGTTGACGCTTTTGGCGAAGGCGAAAAGGACCGGCCAGAAATGGGCCAGATCGAGATTGTCATCCAGAGCCGAGGCGAAGGCGGTCTTCAGGTCGTAATTGGCCTGCTCCAGTTCCGGGCTCATGCCCGTCCCCTCGCCGCCCAGGGAGGCGGAAACGTAGGCATCCTGAAGCCGATTCTGATTCTTTACCCACATGACCAGACTTTCCGACGAAAAGGCCAGGGACTTCATGTAGGAAGCGGACAAGAACCACAGGCGCAAGGCCGCTCCCGCACCCGCGATCTCCAGGGCCTCGGACAGGGAAGGCACGGTCTCGCCCTGTTCGCGCGGGGTCACGGGCTGGGACACCATCCAGGCCAGAGGGCGGACTCCGGCCCCTGCGCTCCAGATGGCGCCGAAATTATCCAGATGCGGAAAGCGGTGCGACTCCCCCGCCATCATGACCGACACCGAGCCCAGGGCATCCAGGGCCGTGGCCGCCAGTTGCAGAAACCAGCTCGGGCGCACCTTGCCCCATTCGGTCTCAAGCACATCGCCCAGCTTCAAGTCCTGTAGCGTCGCCCTTTTCAGCAAGGTGAAATCGGCGGGATTTTCCTTGGCATAGTCGGCCAGATCCACGGTATAGCCCAGATTCATGCCCGCCGTGTCCACGCAGGAGATCCGCCCGTAGGTCTTGTCGCGGGCCACGTCGAAATAAACGGACCGCAGCTTTTCGTAGGCCTGCCCCTTGGCCAGCAGCTTGCGAGCGAGATCCAGGGCCCGATCCTGACTGGCTCCGGCCAGAGGGAAAAGCACGGTGTCGGAAACGCCAAGCCTCCCGGCCTGGGCCAGCATGAACTCCCTCGCCCGCGCCCCGAAGTCCCGCAACCCGATCTTGGCTTCGCGGGCGGCGGCCAGGGCGCGGTCGTCCATGTCGGCCAGGCCCACGGCCATGCGGACCTTCTGCCCGCGCTCGGTCAGCGCCCTGCCCAGAACATCGAGCCAGACGATGCGCCGCCACACGTCCAGCTCGCCAAGATCGTCCAGGCTCGGACCGGGCGTGAACAGCGCGTGCCCGCCGGCGGGGCTGCCCAGGCATTCGACGCAATCACCGGCCACGTTGCGCACGCCCAGTCCATGCCGGGCCTGGGGCGAAAAGAGCGTGGTCGAAAGATAGCGCTCACCCGTGTCGGGACAGATGAACACAATGAGCCCCTCTTCCCCGGCTTCATCCAGCTCCCGTGCGACGCGCAAGGCGCCGGCCAGCGCCGCTCCGGCGCTCATTCCCGATAGAATCCCCTCTTCCCGGGCCAAGCGGCGCGAACAATCGAAGGCCTCCTCGTCCTCGACATGGATGATCCGGTCCAGGGCGCGCTTGTCATAGATGCCTGGAGGATAGGACTCCTGCATGTTCTTGAGGCCCTGGATCTTGTGCCCGGCATAGGGCTCCACTGCCACGACACGGATGCCGGGGGCCGATTCCTTCATGCGCTTGGCGATGCCCATGGCCGTGCCCGAGGTGCCGAGGCTCACGACAACATGGGTGGCCCGGCCCTCGGTCTGCTCAATGATCTCGCGGCCCGTGCCCATGTAGTGTGCGGCAATGCTGGCCGGGTTGTTGAACTGGTCCATGAGCACGTAGGTCTGCGACTCTTCGCGGGCCAGGCGGTAGGCTTCCTCGATGGCGCCGTCCGTGCCGAGCCGCCCCGGAGTGAGCCGCAGCTCCGCGCCGAAGGCGCGCATGATGCGCTTGCGTTCCTCGGAGGCCGAATCGGGCATGAGCAGGGTCAATTTGTAGCCCTTGACCGCGCAGACCATGGCCAAACCCACGCCGGTGTTGCCGCTGGTGGCCTCGATGACGGTCTTGTCCGGCGTCAATTCGCCGGAAGCCTCGGCCGCCTCGATCATGGCCAGGGCCACGCGATCCTTGATGGACCCGCCAACATTCTGGGCTTCGAGCTTGGTCGCCAGGCGGATGCGCGGATGCGGAAAGACGCGGTTCAGATAGACAACGGGAGTGGCCCCGATAAGGGAGAGAATGGTCGGATGGATCATGGACATAACCCTGCTGATGGATTGGACGGAAGGGCGTAAACCTAGGGCAAAACCCGGTTCCGGGCAAGAGGCGGTTCGCCGCCTGGGGCGTAATCCCCCTGCTCTTTGCTGACTGGTTACAGACTCATCTCAGGGGTCGCATCTTGAATCTTGAATTTGTTTCATCTCGACCCCTTTCTTCATCCTCCGAAACCCAGCAAAAAAGGCCACCCGTTGCCGGGCGGCCTTTGAAGTTGTTTGAAAAACAGCTCAAAGACTGAAAACAGGCTATTCTTCCATCGGCTCCAGCCCCAGCCGCTCCCACTGCTCCCGCGCCTCGGCCTGGGCCGTGGCGACGCGCTCGGCCTCCCACGGTTCGATGACCAGGGCCTCGGCCACCAGCTGCCAGATGTATTTCACCTCGTAGGTACAGTCGGGGTAGAATTTGGGGATGCGGCGCATGATCTGGTCGCGGCAGTTGGAGCAGCCCACGACCACCACGTCCGCGCCCGAATCCTTGATCTGCCGGTATTTGTAGCGCGCGTGCCAGGCCGACTGCTCCTCGAAGGGCATGGGCCACATGCCGCCGCCCGCGCCGCAGCAGAAATTCTTCTCCCGCGTCGGGGTCAGTTCCACGAAGTCGTCCACGCAGGCCGCCACGATCTCGCGCGGCTCGTCGAAAAAGCCCTTGCCGTAATGCGCGGCCAGCTCGCGTCCGTGTTTGCACGAATCGTGAAAGGTGAAGCGCTTGCCCTTGTGCACGCTTTTGTCCAGGCGGATGCGCCCCTGGCGGATGAGATCCAGCAAATAATCGTAGAGATAGACATGCCCCACGGCATTGTCCGGATTCTCCGCCGCCAGCGCACTCATGCCCTTGCGGCAGCCATAGGACCCGCCGCCGCAATCCGGCATGATCATGGTCTTTATGGCGTTTGAGCGCATGTATTCGATCTTGCGCCGCGCGAGTTCCCTGTTTCCTTCGTAGTTGCCGGTGAAGAGCGCCCAGTCCACGGCCTCCCAGCCTTCCGACGGCACGGTCCAGTTCTCGCGGGCGGCATAGAAGATCTTCCACCACCAGAACTGGTCCTCGAAATCGCCGTACACTTCCTTGGAATTGGGAAAAAAGAGGATGTCCGCGCCCGCCCGGTCCACCGGCACGTAAAAGCCGGGGCATTCCTCGGCCAGGTCCGCGCCCAGATCGCGCATGCCTTCGAGGTACTCCTCGCGGCTGATGGCCAGATTGTTGCCCGTGGCCAGATTGTTGGCCATGCCCTTGTGCAGGGAGCCGGGCACCGCCTCGCGCGGGCGCAGGCTCTTCATGTGGCCCATGACGGAGGGGATGTCGATGCCCGCCGGGCAGACCCCGGCGCAGCGTCCGCAGCCCGTGCACAGCCAGGGAAAATCCGACGCCACGACCTCGTCAACCAGGCCGTTGGCCAGCATGCGCATGACCTTGCGCGTATCCCACCCGCCCATGCCGGGCGTGCCCGTGACCGGGCAGCCATTGGCGCATGATCCGCAGACCATGCAGGATGAAAAATCGAAGCGCTCCAGAAAGGAGCGCAGATCCGTACTCATAAATGATGACGAGATACTCATAGCTATCCTTGCCCGACACTGACCATCACATCCAGGCTTAAAAAGTATCTTTCAGCAATATTCACAAGTCAACAAATTATGTTCGTTTTCGAAAATCTGAATGCCTCACGAGGCTCCGAACCTGGCTCCAGGCTCGTGCAACGCTCAAGATGCGCGCAACTCATTATTCAAAAACGAAATGCATATTAATCAGTACACACGGACTCCGCGCTCTTGAATTCATAACGATTTCAATCTATACGCACTTTTGACAATGTCCCACCTTCATCACCCAGGATTATTCATGCGTATCGGACTTGCCACCGCACCCGTTCCCGAGACTCTGGAGCATTCGCTCAGCCACATTTTCGACTTCATGGATCAGGCCGCCCCGTTCGACGTGGATCTGATCTGCTTTCCCGAAGCCTATCTGCCCGGAATGCGCGGACAGGGCTTTTCCATCCCCCTGTGCGAACAGGCGGAGCTTCGCGCCGCCCTCTCGCGAGTCTGCGAAGCGGCTGCCGACCACCACATGGGAGTCATCCTGCCCATGGAATGGCCTTCGGAGCAGGGGCGCTACAATCTGGTGCAGGTCATTTCGCCCGAAGGAAAGATCCTGGGACGGCAATGCAAAACCCAGCTCGATCCGGAAGAGGACGGGCTCTACATCCCCGGACGGGGGCGACAGATTTTCGAGGTCGGCGGAGTCAAGTTCGGGGTGTCGATCTGCCACGAGGGGTGGCGCTACCCGGAAACGGTGCGTTGGGCCGCCTGCCGGGGCGCGCAGATCGTCTTTCATCCGCAGTGCACGGGCAGCAACGCGTCGGAACGTTCGGCGCACGAATGGGGCGATCCCGACGGCCCGTATTACGAAAAAGCCATGGTCTGCCGCAGCGTCGAGAACGGCATTTTCTTCGCCAGCGTGAATTACGCCCTGAGCTGCCAGTATTCCGCAACCAGCCTGGTCGCGCCCGACGGATCGTGTCTGGCCCACCAGCCCTATGGGCAGCCCGGACTTTTGGTGCAACAATTGGAGCTGGAGCTGGCTTCCGGCCTACCGGCCAGACGCTTTGCGCCGGACCGCTACTGAAACGCTTTACTGCCCATCCAGTCCGAATTTCTTCATCTTGCTGCGCAAGGTGACCCGCGTCACGCCAAGAACCCGGGCCGCCTCGCTTTTGTTGTTGCCGACCTGCTCCAGGGCGCGCGCGATGGCCTCGCGCTCGGCGTCCTCCAGTGACTGCCCCGCAGGCGCGGCATCGACGCTTTTTTCGCTTCCGCGCAGGTTCGCGGGCAGGTCGGCCTCGGTGACCAGCTCGCCGGGCGAGAGAATGACCGCCCGTTCCACCACGTTCTCAAGCTCGCGCACGTTCCCCGGCCAGTCGTAATGCAGCATCAGATCCATGACCCGGGGCGAAAAGCCGCGAAAGGTCTTGCGGTTGCGCCGGGCGAAGCGGTTCAGGAAATGCCGGGCCAGGAGAGGAATGTCCTCGAGCCGCTCCCGCAAGGCGGGAACGCGCAAGGCGATGACGTTCAAGCGATAGTACAGATCTTCGCGAAAGCCCCCGCCCTGAACTTCGGCCTCCAGATCGCGGTTGGTCGCGGCGAGAACCCGCACATCGACCCGGATCGCCTTGTCGCTGCCCAGGCGCTGCACCTCCCCCTGTTGCAGGGCGCGCAAGAGCTTGGCTTGGAGCGCGGGAGCCATCTCCCCGATCTCGTCCAGAAAAAGCGTTCCTCCGTCGGCCTGCACGAACCTTCCGTCCCGCTGGCGCTGCGCTCCGGTGTAGGCCCCCTTTTCGTGACCGAAGAGTTCGCTTTCCAGCAGATTTTCAGCCAGGGCCGCGCAATTGACCGTGACCAGCGGACGTTTCCTGCGTGGGCTGCCCTCGTGCAGCGCCTTGGCCACCAGCTCCTTGCCCGTGCCCGATTCTCCCAGAATCAGCACCGACGCCTCCGATGGGGCCACGGCCCGGATCATGGCCGCGAGTTCGCGCATGGGGGGCGAATCGCCGATCATCTCCGAAACCGGGTCGGCCTCTCCGCTTGGGGCCTGCTCCGGACGGTGGGCCGCGCCCTGCGCCAATGCCCGCTCAAGCCCCTGTCGCAGCTCCTCGAAATCCAGGGGCTTGTGCAGGTAATCGAGCGCCCCGGCCTTCAAGGCCCGCACCGCCACGTCCACGGAAGAGTAGGCGGTCATGATCAGCACGGGCAGATAGGGATTGTAGAGCTTTATGCGTCGCAAAGCCTCTATGCCGTCCACTTCGGCCATGCGTACGTCGGTCAGGACCACATCGTAGGCGCGCTGACGCACCTTGTTCACGGCCATGCCCCCGTCGTCGGCCGTATCGACCTCGTACCCCCAGCTGCCAAGCATGGCCACCAGCATGGTCATGTGCGCCCGGTCATCGTCGACCACCAGAATTCGCGCCTTCATCGGTTCTCTCCCTTCAACGGCAGATCAAGCACCACCTGCGTGCCCTGCCCCGGTTCGGAAACGACCCGCACTCCCCCGCCGTGGGCCTCGACCAAAGTGCGCACCGTGGCCAGTCCAATCCCGGTGCCCTGATTCTTGGTGGTGAAATACGGATCGAATATCTTGTCCAGGTCCTGGGCGGGAATTCCCGAACCGGTATCGGCCACGCGCAGTTCCAGCCGATCCTTGGCGCTGTGGGCCGAAACGGTCAGCGTGCCGCCCCCGGGCATGGCCTGGATCGCGTTCAGCAGCAGGTTCAGCAGGGCTTGCAGCATGCGGTCGGCGTCAAGGACGGCGGTGAGCTCGGCGAGGCGCTCCCGCACGACGATTCCCCGGCTGCGACAATCCCCTTCCACCAGTTTCAGGGCATGCCGGACAAGCTCGGGCACCACGACCGGGGCCAGACGCAGCTCCGACGGACGGGTCAGGTCGAGAAGCTCGGTCACGACCCGATTCAGGCGCTCGACCTCGCCCACCATGACCTCGGCCAACTCCCGGTCCTGGGTCCCGGGTTCGAATTTTGCCCCGAAATAGGTGGCGAAGCCCTTGATGGAACTCAATGGATTGCGGATCTCGTGCGCCACACCGGCGGCCAGGGTGCCAAGCGCGGCCAGACGCTCCCTCCTGGCCACTTCTTTTTCGAGTTCTGCCACCTTACGCCGCCAGAAAAGCGTCACCGCCCCGGCGAAAGCCAGGGCCAGACAAAGGCCGCCGGCCATGGCCAGGGTCAGCATGTCCTTGCGCACGGCGTGCAGGTAGGCGGAGGCGTCAAGACCGACGGCGATGAGCGTGCGTTCCTCGTCCGCGCGGAAGCCGTGCTCCATCCCCCCATGCATCGTGGAGCGCCGGGGGGGCCTGGAAAACCTGTAGACCACGAAAAGCGACTCCTCGCCGGACTGGATGATTTCCCAGGCCGCCTCGGAGGTTGCGGGCAGCGCGGCCAGCCTCACGGCCGTGACTCCGACGCCTGGCTCGGCCTCGCTCAAGGCCTCGAAGCGCCCCTGGGCATCGACCAGACCCAGAAAGCGCAAGTCCCCCTGCCGGATCATCTCGTCCATCAGGAAACGCAGCCTGAACTGCCGCCCTTCCTGACCGCGCATGCCCATGCGCCTGGCGGCCTCCACGGCCCGGATCAGGGTTTCGCCCTGGGTGGTCAGGATGCGGGCGATGGTACGCTGCTCCCGCTGCCGGCCCTGCACGGCGAGCCAGATCAAAATCACGGCGGCCAGCACCGCCGACACGAAAAGGAGCAGGCCGCGCCGCCGCCGAAAAACGGATATGGGAGAAGATGGTTGAGCCGTCATTGAGTGACAATCCTTAATCGGGGCCGTTGCCTACAGCCTCGCGGTCGGTTGAAATCCACGCTGAAACTATCAATATCGGCTGGTTCTAGCAAATATCCTGCCTGCCGGATCAAGCGCCCGCATCGCGTCCACTCATTGCCAGCCCGAAAAGGATTTCGTAGGCAGGCGGAAAAGGAGGTTTTCATGAGCTTGAGCACTCTACAGGAAGACGTCGACGCATGGGTCAAGACCGTCGGGGTCCGCTATTTTTCCGAACTGACCAATCTGGGCATCCTCATGGAGGAAGTCGGAGAAGTGGCCCGCATCATGACCCGCCGCTACGGCGACCAGAGCTTCAAGGAGAACGAGAAAAACGACCTCGGCGACGAGCTGGCCGACGTCCTCTTCGTGCTTACCTGCATCGCCAACCAGACCGGCGTCGACCTGACCGAAGCCATGCGCCGCAATCTACAAAAAAAGACCCTGCGCGACGCGAACCGACACAAAAACAATCCCAAGCTTCACTCGGCCTGAACCTGGTCAGATTCTGACCACGGCAAGCGCGCCGGCTGGTTAAATTTTATCCGGTGTCCGCAGCCCGCAAACGCCAGGTTCCGCATATTTCGGAATAAAAATCCATAAAGTCATATAGTTATGCCGAAATACCGGCACTGGCACGCCCCTTGATATCCTCCTTGGTACAATCGCGAACATCAAACCAACCGGAGGATCTCATGAAAAGAACGACAAGCATCGCCATCCTGGCCATTTTCGGAATCATCGCGCTGAGCACCCTGACCTTTGCCGGCCCCATGCGCGGCATGGGAATGCGCGGCGATTGCGCGGGCTGGAATCAGAACCCCGCCGTGCAGCAGCTGCCCCAGGAAAAACAGGACCTGCTCAAAAACATCCTGGACGAACATCGCAAGGACACGACCGCGCTTCGCAACAGCATGTGGGAAAAGCGCACCCTGCTTCACGCCCTGTCCGCCAACCCCAATGCCACACCCGAATCCATCACCGCCCTGGTGCGCGAGATAGGCGACCTGCGGGCCCAGATGCAGACCAAGCGCGACGCCCTGGAAGCGCGGGTGAGCAAGGAAGTCGGCATCGAGCTGCCCAGGGGTTTTGGAAAGCATGACCGCAGGGGCATGGGCGGTCGCGGCCACGGCGACTTCGGTCGGCGCGGCATGGGCCAAGGCATGGGGCAGGGCATGAACCCGGCCCTGGACGCGGCTCCCGGCGCTCCCGATGCCTAAGGCTCCTGCCGGACCCACTGCGCATTGCGCATCACTCTTCGCAAGGCGGCCTCCGGGGCCGCCTTTTTGTTCTTGCCCGCATGCCCCAGGGAGCCTATAGGCACGAACCATGAGCCTTTTTTCCAGCAAATCCCTACCCCAGCCCAAATTCCTGCCCGTGACCCGCGCCGAAATGGATGCGCTCGGCTGGGATGAACTCGACGTGCTCCTGGTCAGCGGCGACGCCTACGTGGACCATCCATCCTTTGCCATGGCCCTGCTCGGGCGCACACTGGTGGCGCACGGACTGCGCACCGGAATCATCACCCAGCCGCGCTGGGACGGCCCGCAGGACATGCTGACCATGGGCCGTCCGCGCCTGTTCGCGGGAGTCTCGGCCGGGGCCATCGACTCCATGCTGGCCCACTACACGGCCTTCCGCAAAAAACGCTCCGAGGACGCCTACACCCCGGGCGGCAGGGCCGGGGCCAGGCCCAACCGGGCGTGCATCGTCTACACCAATCTTCTGCGCCGCGCCTTTCCCGGACTGACAGTGGTGCTGGGCGGAATCGAAGCCTCGCTACGCCGCATCACGCATTACGATTTCTGGACCGACGCCCTGCGCAAGCCCATCCTCCTCGACGCCAAGGCAGACGCCGTGGTCTACGGCATGGGCGAGCGGGCCATCCTGGGCATCGCGGACCGGCTCGCGGCGGGCCGCGACATCCTGGGCATCCCCGGCACCGTCACCGTGGGCGAAGATGTGCCCGACGCCGTCGAACTGCCCAGCCACGAAGCCATGCTCGCCGATCCCAAGGAGCTGATGCGCGCCACGTTGCTGCTGGAAAAACAGGTCCACGACGGCACGTACTGGGCCAGACAAGCCGTCGGCGACCGCACGGTCCTGATCGCTCCACCAGCCCGCCCCTTGAGCACAAAGGAAATGGACGAGGTCTATGCCCTGCCCTTCGCCCGCAAGGCGCATCCCGGCTACCTCCTGCCCATCCCGGCCGAGGAGATGATCCGCGACTCCGTGACCAGCCACCGGGGCTGCGGCGGCGGGTGCTCGTTCTGCACCCTGGCCCTGCACCAGGGCCGACGCATCGCCTCGCGCAGCCGCACGTCCATTCTCGACGAGGTCCGGCGCATGGCCGCAAGCCCGGACTTCAAGGGCCATGTCTCCGATGTCGGCGGCCCCAGCGCCAACATGTGGGGAGCAAGCTGCGCCAGGGAGGGACAACCCTGCAAACGGCCAAGCTGCATGACTCCGACCGTCTGCCCCCACTTTCGCATGGACCAGAAAGCCCACCTCGACCTGCTGCGCACCCTGCGCCGCACGCCCGGAGTGCGCGGCGTGCGCGTGGCCAGCGGCGTGCGCTTCGACCTGGCCTTAAAAGACATGGAGGCCCTTGGCGGCTATCTGCGCGAATTCGTGGGCGGTCAGTTGAAAATCGCACCGGAGCATGTCTGCGATCATGTGCTGCGGCTGATGCGCAAGCCCGGCAACCGTGTTTTCGAGGAATTTCTGACAGTCTTCGCCCGTGAATCGAAAAGGGCGGGAAAGGAACAGTACGTCATCCCCTACCTGATGAGCGCCTTTCCCGGCACCACCGACGACGACATGCGCGCCCTGGCCCGCTGGCTTGGCGACCGTGGCTGGAAGCCCAGGCAGGTGCAGTGCTTCATCCCCATTCCCGGAGCCGTGGCCACGGCCATGTATCACGCGGGCATCACCCCGGACGGCAAGCCCCTACACGTGCCGCGCACCGACGAAGAGCGCCTTCGCCAGCATCGCATCCTCCTGCCTCCGGAAGACAAACGTCCCAACCGTCCCGCTCCACCCATGCGCGACAACGCTCCAAAGAGCTGCCCGGGCCGGTGTCCGGCACCATCTCGCGGCGCACCCAAAAGACAAAAACCGGCTCGGCGCAAAAAATAAACCCGCTCCGCCCGATTCACGGACGCCCGCATTCACATCCCGACAAAGCTTTGATCAGGCAGCCCGTTGCAGCTGCCTGATTTTTTATGCACTCTTTTCAAGAAGGGAATTGTCTTTTTTTAGATTAGGCTGTAATATCAGCTAGAAGAAGAAAGGCGAACTCATTCTTGGTCAGACCTTACGCCCGGCCACAGCCGGCTGCGCAAGAAGAGGCCGCATGAAGAAGATTTTTTTCCAGGAAGTTGGTGGGAACAACTTCCCTTAGTCCTTGATTTTTATTATCAGAAATCGAATTTTCACGACGGCCGCACGCGATTTTCGGACCACGATCCGGACCTTGGCCGATCTGCTGAGAAATTCCCGGTGTTACATGAACCCACATTGAGGATCACGAGTCTTCACGAATCGCAATCTGGAGCGAAAAATGAACAAAAGTGAACTTATTCAGTCCCTTGCAGAAAAAATCAAAATCTCCAACGATGAAGCGTCCACCATCGTCGACAGCTTCTTCGATTCCATGCGCGACGCTCTGTTGCGCGGAGACCGCATTGAAATCAGGGGGTTTGGCAGCTTCAAGATCAAGCAGTACGAAGGCTACGTCGGGCGCAATCCCAAGACGGGAGAGTCGGTGCAGGTCAAACCCAAGAAAATGCCCTTTTTCAAGGCCGGAAAAGGTCTGCTGGACTATCTCAACGGCTAGGGCCGTTGACACAAGGGGCCGTTTTGACGCAATTGCTCGCGGCACACCTTAAATGAAGACGCAGGTCCGTCCGCCCCGGATGGACTGAACGTCTTTTTATGGAGCTTCGGCATTGCATTCAGTGATTCAACGCGTTGCTGCGATTCATGATCTTTCCGGTTTTGGCGGGGGATCGCTCTCGGCGGTGATCCCCATCCTATCGGCCATGGGCATCCAGGTTTGCAGCCTGCCCACCGCCATTCTTTCCACTCACACTGGCGGATTCACGAAATTCCACTTCCGCGATCTGACTGCGGACATGCGCTGCATCGTCGACCATTGGCGTCAGCTGTCCCTGTCCTTTGACGGGATATATTCCGGATTCCTCGGATCATCCGAACAAATCGAAATCGTCGGCGACTTCATCCGCGCTTTCCGCAAGGATTCGACCCTGGTCGTGATCGATCCGGTTCTGGGTGACGACGGCAAGCTCTACGACACCATGGGCGCATGCATGGTCGACGGCATGCGCGGCCTGATCGCCTCGGCCGACGTCATCACTCCGAACATCACCGAGGCCGCATTGCTCCTGGGCCTGTCCGGCCCCGCCACGGTCTCCGGCACCGGGGAAGTCAAGGCCTGGGCCCGCGCCCTGGGCGATCTCGGCCCGAAGTGCGTCATCATCACCAGCGTGCCCGAGGAGCATGACCGGGGGACCTCGGTCCTGGCCTTCGACAAGGGGACTGGCCGCTTCTGGAAGGTCGCATGCCCATATATTCCCGCCTGTTATCCCGGCACTGGAGATATTTTCGCCAGTGTGATAACAGGATCGCTGCTCCAGGGCGATTCCCTGCCCCTGTCCCTGGACCGGGCCGTGCAATTTGTCTCCATGGCCATACGGGCCACCTTCGGCCACAACTTTCCGGAACGCGAAGGGGTGTTTCTGGAACGGGTGCTCCCGAGTCTGAACGCCCCCGTGTCCATGAGCAGCTTTGAACTGATATGACGGGCCCGTTCCACGGAATTTTCATCAGCGATCTGGACGGAACCCTCTTGCGCGGCGGGCGGATATCCGCAGGCGACATCGCGGCCCTCCAAGGCCTGCGCAGACATAGAATCCTGCGCGTCATCGCCACGGGAAGATCGCTGTATTCGGCCAGATCCTGCCTGGGAAAGGATTTTCCGGCCGATTATCTGATCCTTTCCACCGGAAATCAGATCGTGGACTGGCCCTCTGGCGAGGTGGTGCGCTGCGCCTCCCTGCCCGCCGAGGAAACGCGGAATATCTGCCGTTTCTTGCGCGGCCTGGATTTGAATTTCATGGTGCACGAGAATTTTCCGCACAACCATCGCTTCGCCTTTCACCGGGGCCGTGGTGGCGTGGCGGACTTTGACCGCCGAGTGTCGCTGTACGCGGACCACGCCCGGGAAATGACGGATTGTCACGACGGACATGCCGCTTCCCAGATCGTGGTTATCGTTGACTCCGACGATGCGACAATGCATGACCGCATCGTCGGCGAACTTGGAAACAACAGCGTGATCAGGGCCACATCACCGTTGGACGACCGGTCCGTGTGGATCGAAATTTTCGCGGCGAACGTCTCGAAGGCCTCGGGCATCGAGCACCTCGTCCAACGCCACGGCCTGCACGGACTGCCAAGCGCGGCCATCGGCAACGACCACAACGACAGGGACATGCTCGATCTGGTGCGCATGCCCTTCAAGGTCGCCGACGCGTTCCTGGACGACGACAACTATATCACAACGCCGGAAGCGACCGACGCCGTGGCCTTCGCCATTGCGCGCTACATGGAATCCTTATCCGGCATGACGGACGCATGAAGAACATACTGGCAATCCCCGCGCTGCTCGGGGCCACATCACTTGGAATCATCAGAAACGCCGGACAATGGGGCGTCTTCTCGCTGACCGCGCTGCTGGGAATGGTCCACGCGCGGCGTCTTGTTCCAAAAATTCTCCACGACATCCATTTCATCGGCTTCAAGTCGCTGAACATCATCATGCTCGTGGCCTTCTTCACGGGCATGGTCCTGGGGCTCCAGGGCTACTACACGCTGATCAAATTCAGCGCCGAGGGCATGCTCGGGGTGGCCGTGGCCCTGTCCCTGGTGCGCGAACTCGGGCCGGTGCTGACCGCGATCATGCTCATCGGCCGGGCCGGATCGAGCATCAGCGCCGAGATCGGGATCATGCGCATCTCGGAACAGATCGACGCGCTCTCGACCATGGACGTGGACCCGGTCCGCTACCTGGTCACGCCCAAGATCATCGCGTCGCTGATCTGCTTTCCGCTGCTGACGGCCATTTTCGACTGCGTCGGCATCCTTGGCGGATACTTTTCCTCCGTGCTGCTCAGTTCCCGTTCGGGAATCTTCTTCAGCAAGATCCAGTCGAGCCTGCTTTTGTCCGACGTGACCGGAGGGTTCATAAAGTCGTTCGTCTTTGCCTTCATCGTCATTACCATATCCTGCTACTGCGGTTACTATACGCACCAGAACCAATCCAGCGCCGGCGCGGAAGGCGTCAGCAACTCCACGACATCCGCCGTTGTCCAGTCATGCGTTTACGTACTGATCGCCGACTACGTCATAACGTCCTTCTTGATGTGAGCACATGAGCAGCACGACACCACTCATTCAACTCCGCAATATTTCCAAGGCGTTCGGCGGCCGGGAAATACTGCGTGACGCCACTCTTGACATACGGCGCAACGAGATCACCGCCATCATCGGAAAAAGCGGGGGGGGCAAGAGCGTCCTGGTCAAGCACATCATCGGGCTGATCACCGCGGACAGCGGAGAGATCATTTTCGACGGAATCCCCTATTCGACCATGAAGCGAAAGGATTTTTCGGCGATCAAGAATCGTTGCAGCTACATGTTCCAGAACAACGCCCTGTTCGACTCCATGACCGTGTTCGAGAACATCGCCCTGCCCCTGCGCGAAAAATTCAAATTCCCCAAAAAGGACATTGAGGACAAGGTCCGCGCGCGCATCGAACAGCTCGAACTGACCGAAGTGGCGCAGATGTATCCCAAGCAGATTTCGGGCGGCATGCAGAAACGCGTGGCCCTGGCGCGGGCGCTGGTCACGGAGCCGGAAATCATCTTCTTCGACGAACCGACCACCGGACTCGACCCCATCCGCAAGAAGACCGTGTTCTCCATGATCCACCGCTACCACGAGAAGCTCAATTTCACCGCGGTCATCATCACCCACGACATTCCGGACATCTTCTACATCGCCCACGCGGTGAACATTCTGGATGAAGGCCGGATAATCTTCTCCGGTTCGCCGGTGGCTCTGGAACAATCCTCCGATCCAGGCCTCTACACCTACACCCATGGCCACGAAATGCTCATCGACGAACTGACCGGCCTGCACAACAGGCTCTCGCTGGTGCGCAAAATCGAGGCCTCCGGCTCCCATCGGGAAGGCCGCCTCGTCCTGGCCACGGTCAGGCTGGTGGGCATGCGCACGGTGATGGACTACAAGGGCGAACTTCTGGCCCACGCCTTCATCAGGAACCTGGCCAAATTCGTGCATTCGTTTTTACCGCCACAGGCCTGCGCGGGAATGTTTTCCAAGGAGATCCTGGTCCTGGCGGCCAGGACCGGGGAGGAATCGACCCTCGAACTGTTCCTGGAGCGGCTCGCAAACTATTTCACCAATCTGGCCATCGAAACGTATTGCCACAAACACAGACTTCAGGTCGAAATCGGCGGCGCGGTCGTCTCCGACGAATCAAACGCCTACACGGCCATTCAGGAAGCACTCGCAACATCCAAGAAGTACGTATGAAGACCAACAATTCCTCACTCCATCTGTCCATCGGCCTCTTTGTCATCCTGGGCATGGCCTGCACCGCCTACCTGGCCATGACCCTTGCGAACACGACCTTTTTTTCCGGAAACGCCTATGAGATAACCGCCAAGTTCACGGCGGTGAACGGGCTCCGGGCCGGCAGCAACGTGGAGATCTCGGGAGTGGCCGTGGGCAAGGTCGCAAGCATCACCCTGGATCAGACCCTCTACCAGGCCGTCATCACCATGAACATCGAGAACTCCGTGGGCATTCCTGTGGATTCCACGGCGGCGATCAAGACCAGCGGGCTCATCGGCGACAAATACGTTAGCATCATTCCGGGCGCCGACGACGTGATGCTGAAGGACAAGGAAGTGCTCATGGACACCCAGGCGGCGCTTGATATCGAAGAAATGATTTCCAAATACGTATTCGGAAGCGTGGACAAATGAGAATTCTTTTTTTTCTGCTGATCATGCTCCTGCCGGCCCCGACCCTGGCGCAGGACAACCCGACAAGTTACATCCGCGCCAACGTCGACGCGGTGGTGGCGATCCTGACTTCGCCGGAATACGAATCTGAAACCAACAAGACCGAACAGCTGCGGCAGATCGAAGCGGTGGTCGACAATTTTTTCGACTCCGAGGAACTCTCCAAGCGTTCGCTTGGGCAATATTGGCGGATCTTCACCGACGAGCAGAAAGCGGAGTTCCAGCCCCTGTTCCTGAAGCTCATCAAGCAGGTCTACCTCAAGAAATCCATCTCCTACAACGGGGAGGTGGTGAACTACAACCAGGAGCTCATCAAGTCGGACACCCTGGCCGAGGTGCACACGACCCTGACCTCGCCCGACCTGAACATGCCGATCATCTACTACATGATCAGAAAGGACGCGTCCTGGAAGGTTTACGACGTTTCGGTGGAAAACGTGAGCCTGGTCAAGAACTACCGCTCCCAGTTCCGCAGCATCCTGCAAAACAAGTCTCCGGAAGACCTCATCGCCACCCTGAAGGAAAAAACCAATGAATAAGCACCTGCTCTGCCTGATCCTCGGTATCTTCCTGCTGCACGGATGCGCGGCCAAGAAAACCTCTCCGGAGTTGGACCAGCCCCCGGCGGCGGATCAGGAATACGAGGAGATGTACGACGAGACCGATGAAAACGGCGCCTACCCCGACTCCATCGAAGGCTTCAACCGGGGCGTGTTCGCCTTCAACGACGGCTTCATCACCTACGTCTTCTCCCCCATCGACACGGTCTACACCGGGTTTTTTCCTCCCGACATCCGCGCCGGATTCGGCAACTTCTATCGCAATCTCGGCTATCCGGTGCGCCTCATAAACGCGCTCCTGCAGTTCAAGTTCGACAAGATGGCCAAGGAGACCGCGTCCTTCGCCCTGAACACGGTCTTCGGCGTGGGTGGCCTGTTCAACGTGACGCGCAACATGCCGAGCCTGCAAACGTCGCCGGAAGACTTCAGCCAGACCCTGGCCTTTTACGGGCTGGGTTCGGGCACCTATCTGGTGCTGCCCATCCTCGGGCCGACGACCTTGCGCGACGCCGCAGGCTCCGTGGCGGACTCCTTCGCCCATCCCTTGTCGCTGGTCACGCCCGACAGCGCCAAATACGCATTGATCGGGCACGACAAGGCGAACGCGGCCTCGGCCAACCTGCCGACCTACAAAAGCATCAAGGAAGAATCCTTCGATCACTACACAAGCATGAAGGACGTTTACTTCCAATACAGAATCGGACTTGAGAAGGAATAAACGCGGGCCAAATGCGACGACGAGGTTACGCGACATGCGTGACCTTGACTTTCCCGGTTCCGGAATATCTTTTGAGGAATGCCCGATAGACCAAAATCCCGAGAGGAACCCGGAGGAAACATGTCCGACAAGAAAAAAATCATCGAAGTCGAAGAGACCCGCCTGGCCTATATGGCCGGGATGCTGCTCAAGGAAGTCGCGGAAGGCCTTTCCCGCCGCCAGTTCGAATTCAAGACCGAGGACGGCCCCGTGACGGTGACCGTGCCCAAGGATGTGGAACTGGAATACAGCGTGGAGCAAAAGGAAAAGGAAGACGGCACCAGGACCAAGCTCGAAATCGAGATCTCCTGGAAATCCTGACCCGCATCCGAAGCATCGGACACCCTGCTATGACTAACGAAAAAACCCTCGCCCGCACGGCGAGGGTTTTTCGCTTTCCGCCAAAATTCTCCCGGATCGCGAAATTCACGGGCACGCAAATCCTCGCCCCTCCCTGCGCCCGAAGCCATTCATGAAGTCACACCCGCGTCAGCCCGGCGCGTTGGAGGAGGCCCCCTCCTTGACCGCTTCCCGTTCGCCCATGGGAATTTCGAAGGTCTGCGTCGGCGGGTTGATCTTTTCTATGATCTTGGCGTGGTACACTTCCTCCTGCAACCCTTTGTACAGGCTGTGGCACATGATGAGCAGGACTACGGCAAAGGGCAGGCCCGTGGCGATGGACGCGCTCTGCAGCGCGACCAGTCCGCCGCCCATGAGCAGCGCGGCGGCGCACACCCCTTCCATGACGGCCCAGAAAATGCGCTGCGGAACGGGGGAATCGAGTTTTCCGCCGGAGGTGAGATGGTCCACCACCAGGGAGCCCGAATCCGAGGAGGTCACGAAGAACACGACCACAAGGGTTATGCCGATCACGGAGGTGATTTGCGACAAGGGAAAGTGCTCGAGCATGACGAAAAGCGCCGTGGAGACATCCTTGCGCACCGCGTCCGCGATGTCGACCCCGCCGGCGATCTGGAGCCACAGCGCCGAACCGCCGAAAGAGGACATCCACAGAAAGGAGAGAATCGTGGGGAAGATCATCACGCCGAGAATGAATTCCCGCACGGTCCGCCCCTTGGAAATCCTGGCGATGAACATGCCTACGAAAGGCGACCAGGAAATCCACCAGCCCCAGTAGAATATGGTCCAGGGATTTTGCCAGTTGCTGCCTTCCGCGCCGTAATATGTTTCGACCCAGAAGCTCAGTTGCGGCAGATTCTGGATGTAGAAGCCGATGTTCTGGGTGAAGGCCTTGAAGATGTACACCGTCGGGCCGACCACGAGCAGAAAGACCATGAAGGCCCCGGCCAGATAGATGTTGCCCTGGCTCAGCATCTTGACCCCCTTGTCGAGCCCGGCGGTCACGGAGAGCACGGCCAGAAAAGTGATGGCCGCGATGAGGACCACGGCCACAAGCTCGGTGTTGGGGGTCCCGAAGAGATGGGCCAGGCCCGATGCGACCTGCTTCACGCCCAGGCCCAGCGATGTCGCCAGGCCGAAAAGGGTCGCCAGCACGGAAAGAATATCGATGAGGTTGCCCCAGAATCCGTATATTTTCTCACCGAGCAGGGGGTAGAAAATGGACCTGATGGTCAGCGGCAGTCCCCGGTTGTAGGCGAAAAAAGCCAGGGAAAGCCCGACCAGGGCGTAGATGGCCCAGGGGTGGATTCCCCAGTGGTAATACGTGAGCCCCAGCGCCACTTGCGCCGATTGCGCCGAGCTTGGGGGCACGTCGAACATGGGCGAGGGCGTCATGAAATGGAAGATCGGCTCGCCCACGCTCCAGAACATGAGGCCGATGCCCATGCCCGCGCTGATGAGCATGGCGTACCAGCTGAACGTGGAGAACTCCGGCAGGGCGTCGGGACCGCCGATCCTGATTTTTCCGTACTCGCTGGAGGCGATGAGAATCATGACGACCACGAAAAAATTGGCCGCAAGAATGTAGAACCATCCGAACGTGTTGCCGATTCCATCCAGCAGGCTTTGGAAGAACTCCGCCGACTGCTCCCTGAACAAAAGTGTCAGGGCGATGAACAGAAAAAGAAGCGTTCCGGCTCCGAAAAAGACATGCGGATGTATGTCGAAGCCATATCCGACCATATTGTCCTCTCCGGGAACATGGCCACGCGAATCGTCGTAAAAGCTTTTTGTGGGAACGATTTGCAGACCGCGAAAGGTGCGGCGTTCATGGATGGCCTTGCGCTTCTGCTTTTCGTAATGTTTTTTGGCCACCTCGATGGCCTTGCGCTCGTAGGTTGGTTCGCGCCTCTTTTTCTTCTTGCTCTTGTCCATGTCAACCTCTCAGGTACGAAATGGTGTCGGTCGAAAAACGCAGCTCCTAATCGCCCATGCAGTCGGACAGGGGCTGTTTTTGGCGCGAGCGGCGACTTTCACTGAAAATGCGAACCGAATGTACACGGATTCCAAGGCTTTCGCCACCAAAAAACACGGCAAATCACCTGAACATGTATTTCATGGCATAGCCGAATGACGGATAGGCCCAGAGCATGGAGCGCAGTTCGTCCACGTCGATGGCGGCGCGCATGGCCAAAGCGAAAAGATTGATCATCTCCTCCGCCCTGTCGCCCAGCACGTGAGCCCCCAAAAGCTGGCGCGTGTCTTTTTCGACCAGCAGCTTGAATCCCGCGCAGCGCTGCCCGATCCGCTCGTACTCGGACCATCCGGCGGCGTTTCCGTCAATGACGTCAAACCGCAATCCCTGATCGCGGGCGTCCTCTTCGAGCAGGCCCACGGCGGCCAGGGGCGGATAGGTGAACAGGGCGTAGGGCGTTACGCCCGGGCTCGCGGCGTGCCGGACGCCGTCGATGATGTTCTTGGCCACGACCTCGGCCTCCACGCTGGCCACTGGAGTCAGGGGCATGGTTGAGGCGATGACGTCTCCGGCGGCGAACACGGCCGGATTGGAAACGCTTTGCAGAAACGGGTTGACCGCCACCCCGCCATTGGCCGTTTCGACACCGCCAGCGGGCAGGTCAAGGTCATGCAGGGCCGGGACGCGTCCGGTGGCGTTGAAGATCATGTCGGCCTCGAAACGCAGGGCGCCGTCCTTGCCGGCCCTGAGCACCAGGCAGTCCCCCTCCCGGCTGACCGAATGCGGAGGACAGTCCGTGCGCAGCTTCACGCCCGTCGCTTCGAGATGCCCGGCCAGGCGACCGACCAGATCCGCGTCGAATTTCTTGAGACAGCGGCTGCCCCGGTGCGCCACGACCACCTCGGCGCCGGCCGCTGCGGCGATATGGGCCAGCTCGAAGGCGATGAAACCGCCGCCGATGAACGCGACGCGCTCGGGCAGAGCCGGCATGTCCAGAAAATCGTCGCTGGTGGAGAGCAATTCGCTGCCGGGGATTACGAGCGCTCTGGGCGCAGCACCGGTGGCGATGCAGATGCGCCCGGCTTCGAGAAGCGTTTGGCCGCACACGATGGTGCGCGGTCCGGCGAAACGCCCGACCTGAGAGTAGGTGTGAATGCCCAGGCCATCATAATGCGCCCGGATGCGGTCCGGCAGGCCGTCCGTGAACGTGCGCTTGAAAGCCATGAGCCCGGCCCAGTCGAGGCGGCCACTCCCCTCCGGACCGGAACCCAGGGCGTTGTTGAACCGCTCCACCGTCTCGCAGGCATCGGCCAGCACCTTTTTCGGCTCGCAACCGCGCAGGGGACATGTTCCCCCGAATCCACGGCCTTCCACCATGGCGACCCGCAGGCCCGCCTTGCGGCAGCGCGAAGCGATGTGTCCTCCGGCCACTCCGGCGCCCAGTACGACAACGTCGAATTTTTCCGTTTTCACCATGAAACTCCTTGAATTTGCATTCCTGACAGCAACCAAGGGCCGGCCTCGAAACCCCGTGTCCGAACCCGGTTAGCGGATAATCCACCGAATTTCCAATGCGGGGGAAATAAAGCGCCGCCGAAGGCATGACGGCGTCGCGGAGCTTTCTCTACATCGCCCCCGGCCCAAACGTGTCGCCCTGGGACAGGTCGCCGGTCTGAAAACCTTTTCTGAACCAGCGCATCCGTTGTTCCGACGTGCCGTGAGTGAAGCTGTCCGGCATGATGTAGCCTTGCGTCTTTTTTTGGATGGTGTCGTCGCCCACGGCGCTGGCCGCGCCCATGGCTTCCTCGAAATCTCCCTCGTCGAGCAGGTTCTTGTTCTGGACATGGTGGGCGAAAACCCCGGCCAGGTAGTCGGCCTGCAACTCCAGCTTGACCGACAAGGCGTTGAACTGCTCCTGGCTGATGCGGGGCCGCAAGGCATGGACCTTTTCCAGGATACCCAGCAGATTCTGGACGTGATGGCCCACCTCATGGGCAATGACGTAGGCCATGGCGAAATCGCCCGGCGCCCCGAAGGAGTTGCGCATGACGTCGTAAAAACCGAGATCGAGATAAATCTTACGGTCCAGCGGGCAATAGAAGGGGCCGGACCCGGCGGAAGCAAATCCGCACCCGGACTGCACGCTGCCGGAATAGATGGTCAGGGTCGGTTCCTCGTAGCTTCGCCCGCTGCGGGCGAACAGTTCATTCCAGACATTCTCGGTTTCGCGCAGCACCACCGCCGAGAACTGCCGGAGCTGCTTTTCCTCGGCGCTTTCCTGGTACGAGCCCTGGCTCTGTTCATGGGTTACCGGCTGCTCCTGCACCAGCGTCAACAGATCAAGGGGGTTGCCGCCCATGAGCATGTAGATGATGGCGACGACGATCCCCAGTCCGCCGATCCCGCCGACTCCGGCCCGCCTGACGCTTCTGCCCCTGCGGTCCTCGATGTTCGTGCTTTCCTGCCTCCCGCGCCATTTCATACGCATGCCCTCCGCGCTTTGAACAAAAACCGTGGCCGGATCGTCGTCCAGCGCCCGTGCCGCCGCAATTCTTCGGCAACTCGACAATGCCGCCTCTTCCTGACTCTACCTCTTTCGCGGCTGATGGTGAATGAAAATTTGACGGATTCCGACGTCGGCGGCCACGACACGCCTTCGCTATGCCGAAAAAAGAACCAAAACTTCATGTAAAACCTTAACTCGAACACTCCTGACCGCCCGAATACCCGCCCCTGCGCATCTGGCCTTCCAGCGCGCTTTGACGTACCGGGTCCTCGCGCACGTAAAAACCGTATCACCGAGGATGACCATGAAATCCATTTGCGTCTTTCTGGGATCGAACCCCGGAAACCACCCTTCCTACATCGAAGCCACCGCCGCCCTTGGCCGGGAGCTGGCGCGGCGCGGCATGACCTGCGTGTACGGAGGATCGTGCACGGGGCTCATGAACGAACTGGCCGAGAGCGTGCTTGACGCCGGCGGCGAGATCATCGGCGTCACCGTGCAGACCCTCAAGGACAAGGAGGAGTTCCACAAGGGACTGACCCGGCTCCACGTCACGGCGACCATGCACGAGCGCAAGACCATGATGATCGCCCTGTCCGACGCTTTTGTCGTCTTGCCCGGCGGCATCGGCACCTATGACGAATTCTTCGAGGTCTACACCCTGCGGCAACTGGGATTCCACAGCAAGCCCTGCGGCCTTCTGGACGTGAACGGCTATTACGGTCCGTTGAAGCGAATGCTCGAAAAGGCCGGACAGGAAGGATTCATGAAGCAGCCCTACGAGGAGGCCATTGTCATGTCCCCGGATCCGGTGGAAATGCTCGATCTGCTGGCCGTCAAAACGGGGAACTGAACGCCGGGGACCAGGCCTTTCCTTGCGACGCAAAGCTGTCACGATTTCATGGGCCGGATGGACAATCGCCCACTTTGTGCTTAAGGATTTTCCGGTATTGTCAAAGGCAGGCGCGACACGCCAATACGCCTGATGCGCCCGAACACATTCAAGGAGGAGTCATGTCCAAGAAAATACTGATGCTGGTCGGTGATTACGTCGAAGATTACGAGGTCATGGTCCCGTTTCAGGCCCTGACCATGCTCGGCTATGTCGTGGAAGCGGTCTGCCCGGACAAGAAGGCCGGGGAATTCGTGCGCACCTCCATCCATGATTTCGAGGGGGACCAGACCTACAGCGAAAAACGCGGCCACAACTTCACCCTGAACAAGGACTTCGCCGCCGTGGACACCGCCGACTATGTCGGGCTGGTCGTGCCCGGCGGTCGCGCCCCGGAATACATCCGCCTCAACGCGAGGGTCCTTGAGATCGTGCGCGAGTTCGACGCGGCGGGTAAACCCATCGCGGCCATCTGCCACGGCCCGCTAGTCCTGGTCACGGCCGGAGTGCTGAAAGGCAAGACCAGCTCGGCCTATCCCGCCTGCGGGCCGGACGTGGTCTGCGCCGGAGGGACGTACGCGGACATCGCCCTCGACAAGGCCCACGTGGACGGCAATCTGGTCACCGCCCCGGCCTGGCCCGCGCATCCGGACTGGATCGCGAAATTCGCCGCCCTGCTCGGCGCCAAGATCACCATCTGATTCCAGCCGAAACGCGGAGCGGTGAGAACCGCTCCGCGCCCTTTCCCGCATACCCCCGCTCCAATTTCAAGCACCTTCCCCTTCACAATCTCAAGGAAGATTGCGCAGAAGCATTTTTCACGTTAACTGGCAGCAAAGATATCGATAAATTCCGTGTGGAGCACGCAATGACTTTAAAAACCAAACTGTTTCTTATCGCAGGAATCGCGATTTTCGGTTTCCTGTGTGTTTTTGCCGTCAACGAATACGGCAACATGCTGAAAAACGACGCGACGCAACTTCACGAAAACGCCATGTATGTCGAAATCGACATGCTGACGGCCAGACGCTCCGAGAAGGATTTCCTTGCACGCAAGGACCTCAAATATCCGGACATGGTCGAGGACGCGGTAGGAAAAATCCAAAACAGACTGGAAATACTCGCAGAAAATCCCACCTTGCGGGACAAGGTGATGACCACAAAAGACCTCATCAAGCAGTATCAGGAAGCCTTTTTCATTGTGGTCGAAAACATGAAACAGCAGGGCTTGAGTGAGAATGAAGGATACACGGGCGAATTGCGTGAAAGCGTTCACGCCGTGGAGGAAATGATCGGTGCGCAGAACGACGACTCCCTCCTGGCGCAGATGCTCATGCTGCGTCGGCGCGAAAAGGATTTCATGCTGCGCGGAGACGTCAAGTATCTGGAATCGTTTCAAGACGACATGCGTAAAATGCTCGCCGACATTTCTCGGTCAGAGAACTTCGAAGCCGCCCAGAAGGCCAAAATGACGGAATTGCTGAACGGCTACGCGAAATCATTCGCGAAATACGTCGAAGCGCACGAAGAGGTCATGAAGAATCAGACCCGCTTTCGTGAAATAGTGCAGGCGACCGAACCCATGATCGAAGAAATGGCGGCGAGTTCAAAGCTGACGTTCGAACAGGAAAGCGCGCACGCACGAACCGTTTCCGTGGTTGGAGTCCTTTTCTTTTCGGCGCTGACCCTCGGCGGAATAGGCCTTGTCATGAGGTCCGTCACCGCCCCTCTGAACCATCTGGCCGCGCAAAGCCTCAAGGTGGCCGATGGGGACTATACGGTGTTCTTCAACTACACGCCGCGAGACGCGATCGGCAACCTGTCCGACGCCATGAACACCATGGTCACCAGAAGCAAGGAAATGCTCGGCGAGATCATCGCCGCGACCCAGGCGCTGGCCTCGTCCTCCTCGGAACTCTCCGCCATTTCGGCCCAGATGACCCACGGGTCCTCGGACACAGCAAACATGGCGGACCTGGTCAGCGCGTCTTCCGAAGAAGTGAGTGCCAACATGAATTCCATCTCCGCGGCCATGGAGCAGGCGGCCATGAACATGGGCACTGTGGCCACGGCGGCTGAAGAAATGTCTGCGACCATCCACGAAATCGCTCAGAATGCGGAACGGGCGAAAAACACCACAGATCATGCAGTGACAAAGGCCAGAGGCACTTCCGAGAAGGTCGACAGGCTCGGCGCGGCAGCGCAGGAAATCAGCACCGTCACGTCGACCATCACCGCCATCTCGTCGCAGACCAACCTGCTGGCTTTGAATGCCACCATCGAGGCGGCCAGGGCCGGAGAGGCGGGACGCGGCTTCGCCGTCGTGGCCAACGAGATCAAGGAGCTGGCGCAGCAAACCACGAACGCCACCGAGAATATCCGTGAGAGCATCTCCAGAATCCAGAATGTGACATCGGAGACCGTGACCGAGATCGCCGATATCACCACGGTGATCGCCCAGATGAATGAAATCGTGACCACCATCGCCGCGTCCGTGGAAGAGCAATCCGTGACCACACGCGACATCGCTGAAAATGTCGGCCAGGCTTCCGCCGGCATTGGCGAAATCAATGAGAACGTCGGCACCAGCTCCACCATGACCCGTGAAATCAGCGCCGAGATCCAGAAAGTCCGCAACGCTTCCGTGGAAATGACCACCAGCAGTCAAACCGTTCAGGAAAGCGCCACGGAGCTGTCAAACCTGGCCGAACACCTGCGGGAGCTGGTCGGAAGGTTCAAAATCTGATGCGCGTGAAAGACGTCCGGGATTGCTGATCGCGATTCGCGACAAGCCCCCGGGCGTCATCCCGCAGATTAACGGCCGGAACAGGCGGTCCAAAATACAACTTCACAACCTGCGATGGGCATGAACAGAACGGCTCCCATGAACACCCTGCGCGACGCGCGAAAAGCAAAGGGCCACACCGCCCTGGTGGTGCTCGTGGCCAGCGGGCTGACCCTCGCCACGCTGGCCCTGGTCGCGGTCATGGCCTGCTCCTCCTACCGCTCCACCCTGGATGCGGCCCGCCAGAACGCCCGGTTCATATCAAGCCTTGTGGCCGGACAGATGGGCATGGTGCTCGTCGACATCGAGAACAGCTTAAACGAGATGGCGCGGCTGGTGGCGCTGATGCAAGACCTGCCTCCGGCGGAACAAAACGAACGACTGCGCGAAGCCCTTGCCGCCATCCAGCACAAAAAATCGCACATCCAGACCATGTTCATCACCGATGCCCAGGGCCGGGTCATGAGCTGGACGGGGCCGGGCGTCGCGCCCGACATTTCCGACCGGGACTATGTCGCGGCGCACCGGGAGAAAGACCGAGGAGCGTTCATCGGCGTGCCGACGCACAGCAGGGTGAGGCAAGGGACATGGATCTTCGGCGTCAGTCTGGGCATGCGCGACAGGCAGGGCCAGCTCACGCATATCGTCGGCGCCGTCGTCGCCCTGCTGCCTCTCTTGGAAATATTCGACCGCGTGGACATGCCCCTGGGCACCCACCTCATGGTGACCGACCTGGTGGGCCGTATCTATCTCCACGCCCCCAACCAGGAGCGGCATGTCGGCCGGACCGTGCCCGAAATCAGGGACAGCGCCCTGCGCGATATGCAGAGCACTACATTCACCAGCGTATCGACCGCTGATCAAAGGAACTGGTGGTCGGGGACACGCGGATCAGCGGCTATCCCCTGCTGGCCTTCGCGAGTTTTCCCCGCGAGATGATTTTGGAACCCTGGAAAAAGCACGCCATGGTCTACGGCGGCGCTTCCATTGTCCTGGTGCTGGTCGTTGCGGGCCTGAGCACCCTGCTGGTGCGCAGCCAGGTCCGGCTCAACCGCCAAGGCCGCGAACTGGCCATGGCCGCATCCACGGACATGCTCACCGGGGCGCTCAACAGGCGCGCCTTCATGGAATCCGCCGGTCGCGAGTTCGCCCGCGTGTGCCGCTACGGCGGACATCTCTCCTGCATCATGATCGACCTGGATCATTTCAAGAACGTCAACGACACGCACGGCCATGCGGCCGGGGATCTGATTTTGTCATCCTCAGCGCGGCATATCGCCTCGCGCCTGCGCGAGCCGGACATGTTTTGCCGCTACGGAGGGGAGGAATTCGTGATTCTGCTGCCGGGAACCAATCAGGACGGAGCCGTCACCCTGGCCGAGGAGCTTCGGGCCGGTCTGGCCGATCTCGATCTGACATACGCCGACAAAAGGATTTCCCTGACCGCGAGCTTTGGCGTGGCTGAAATCCATGCCCAGTGCTCGACCCTGGACACCCTCCTGGCCCTTGCGGACCAGGCCCTGTACGAAGCCAAGGAAAACGGTCGGAACAGGGTCCGCCTGGCCCAGTCGCAGCCATGAGGCAGCGTTTCCAGGAAGCGGAAAAAATTAAGGCCCGGATTCCCGGGCCTTTGTTTTTGGCTAGATCTTGAACTGGCCGACAAGCCCCTTGAGCTGCTCGGCGAGTTTGGAAAGCTCCTCCGCGCTGGCCTGGACCTGAGCGCCTCCGGAACGGATATCGCCGGTTATGGCGTCAACGGCCGTGATGTCCTGGGCGATGTCCCGGGACACGCCGGACATCTCCGAGGAGCGCACCGAGGCATCCTGCACCCCGGTCGTGGCCTGCCCGATATTGGTGGCCACTTCGCGCGTGACGGCGGACTGTTCCTCGATGGCCGCGGCGATGGTGGTCACGATCTCGTTCACGTCGCCGATGACCTTCACGATCTGCCCGATGTCGCCCACGGCGCTGCCCGTGGCGCTCTGGATGCCGTTGATCTTGGTCCGGATGTCGTTGGTGGCTTCGGCGGTCTTCAGGGCCAGTTCCTTGATCTCGTTGGCCACGACGGCGAAGCCGCGTCCCGCCTCTCCGGCCCTGGCCGCCTCGATGGTGGCATTCAAAGCCAGCAGGTTGGTCTGGGACGAGATGGCGGAAATCGTGTCCGTGACCTTTCCGATTTCCTGGGCCGAAACGCCCAGTTCGCGCAGCACACCCGCAAAATTGTCGACCTGTCGCGCGGCGCTGTCTGTGGTTCCGCGAGCGCGCTCGGTGTTTCCGGCGATCTCGCCGATGGTGGAGGTCATTTCCTCGGTGGCGGCGGACACAGAGGCCAGATTGGTCGTGGTCTGCTCCATTCCGGCCGCGACGGAGGTGATGTTGGTGCTCATTTCCTCTGCGGCGGCGGCCACGGTGGAGGTCTTGGACGAAAGGGACTGCACGCTCTGCGTGGTCTGCTTGCTCACGGCGGAAAGCTCCGTGGCCGAGGAGGCCACGGTCTGGGCGTTACCGCTGATTTCGGCGATGATGCGCTGCAATTTTTCAACGAACGTATTGAAATACTGCGCCAACTGACCAACTTCATCCGTGCTTTCCACCGGAAGACGCTTGGTCAGATCGCCTTCACCCTCGGAAATATCCCTGAGGAGAAGCACGCAATTCTTCACCGGCAGCAAAATGGACCGGCTGATCACAAGGGCGATGACGATGCCCACGACGAAAAAGCCCAGGGACGCCAGAGCGATCATCCAGCGCATCCGGTACACTTCGGTGAGCACATCGTCCTGCATGGCGCCCACGGCTATGGACCAGCCGGTGTTCTCGACGGGCGCAAAACCGAAAAAACGATCCTTGCCCATGAAGGGATATTGTTCAAAACCGATCTCACCCTTGGTCATGCGCTCGAACATGGCTCCCAGCGGAGCGTATTGAGAGTCCTTCTTGCCCTCTTCGATGAAATTGCGCTGATCCAGCACGTACTGCCGGTTTTCATGGGCGATGAGCACGCCCTTGTTGTCGATGATGTAGGAGTATCCGGCATCTCCGTACTTGATGTTGTCCGTGATTTCACTGAGCATGGTGGCGTCGAGACGGGCCAGGAGGACGGCCTTGACGTCTCCGGCGAAGCCCTTGATGGGAGTGGCCAGAACGATGACCGGCGAGTTGGTGACCCGGCTGATGATGATGTTGGACAACACGGACTTTCCGGCCATGGCCTCCTTGAAGTACGCCCGGTCGCTCAGATCCGCGGTGGTTCCGTCAGGGTACTTAGCCTGGCCGCTTGCATCGATGACGCCCATGCCCAGATATTTCATCCGTTCTGTTTCACGTTCCAGGACCATCACTTGGCGGTCCCAGTTCATGGAGCGGACAACGTCCCGGTTGGCGATTCCTTCCAAACCCAGAATGTAATAGTCCAGTTTGCTTCGAACCAGCCTGGCCCCATCCTGGGCCATGAGCAGGATATTCTCCTCCACCTGACGCAGCGAGGCGCTTTTGGCCCGGTCGTAGGCGATAAGACCGAGACCTGAGCAGACCAGGATCAACAGGAACAGGAAGCCGCCGATCAATTTCATGCGAATGGGGATGCTCTTCATCGTTTTCTCCGGACTGTTGAGGTTGCTCCAGGTGATCAAAACCACAGCGGAAATCCCGGACACTCTCCGCGCTCAAGGGAAGGCGGGCAGACCGCAGGCTCATGGCCGCAGTTTGAAAAAACTGCACGCTTGATCGTTAACTCAATACCGCAATAAAGAAAAGCTTCGCCGGGGCGGCCTAATCAAATCCCCTGCGAAACGCAAGATCCGCGCGGCGCGGAGGCTAACAGAGCTGTCATTTTTGGGACCGCGTCCACCCAAAGCTTGCGCTTCGCTTACGGTGCCTTTCGCTTCAGGCGGGCTTGGTGTAGATTCTGAGTTGACACGGCCACGAATTGAACAAAAGGGAAGCGTGGGCCTTCGCGCCGCCCGGAGGCCCGGGTTCGCGAAACAGGCGCGCATGACGACACTTTCCATGGAGCATTCCCGCATGACCGAAATTTTTTCAGCGACTTCCCCCCTTCCTTTGGAAAACCTGGACACTCCGTGCCTGCTCCTCGACCAGGCGCGCATGGAACGCAACATCGCCCGCCTGCGCAGCCGCTTGCAGGCGGCGGAGGTCGCTTTCCGGCCGCACCTCAAGACAGCCAAATCATGGGAAGTGTCCCGGCGGATGATGACCACGCCCCAGGGGCCGGCCACGGTCTCCACCCTGCGCGAGGCGGAGGAATTGACCACGCATGGCGTCAAAGACATCACCTACGCCGTCGGCATCTCCCCGGACAAGCTGGCGCGGGTGCAAAAGCTTCGCGCAGGCGGCACCGCCCTGACCATCCTGCTCGACAGCGTGGAACAGGCCGAGGCCGTGGCCAAGGCCTCGGACCCGAAAGACCCCATTCCCGTGCTCATCGAACTGGACTGCGACGGCCACCGCTCCGGCGTGAAACCCCAGGACGCCACGCTGCTGGCGGCCATCGCGCAGGCGCTGGCGCCACGGGCCAGCCTTGAGGGCGTGCTGACGCACGCGGGCGAAAGCTACGAGGCACGCGGAAGCGAGGCGCTGGCGGCCGCCGCCGAGCAGGAACGCGCCGCAGCCGTCATGGCCGCCGAAACCCTGCGCGCCAGGGGCTGGCCCTGCCCCGTGGTCAGCGTCGGCTCCACGCCCACCGCCTTTTCGGCGCAAAGCTACGCAGGGGTGACAGAGGTCCGCGCCGGTGTCTTTGTGTTCTTCGACCTGGTGCAGGCCGGGATCGGCGTCTGCACGCAGGACGACATCGCGCTGTCGGTGCTGACCACGGTCATCGGCCATCAGCGCGAAAAAGGCTGGACCATTGTCGACGCGGGCTGGACCGCCCTGTCCAGCGACCGGGGCACGGCGACCCAGGACGTGGACCAGGGCTACGGCCTGGTCTGCGACCTTGGGGGACGCCCGATGGCGGATCTCATCGTGAGCATCGTCAACCAGGAGCACGGCATCGTGGCGGCGCGGCCCGGAGCCCCCCGCTCCGATCAGGAATTTCCCATCGGCACGCGGCTGCGCATTCTGCCCAGCCATGCCTGCGCCACGGCCACGCAACACGACCGCTATCACGTCATCGGCATCGGCCAGAATGACGTGACCGCCGTCTGGCCGCGCTTCACCGGATGGTAAACAGCACCAGGGAGTATCGCCATGCAGTTTGTAAGTGAGGATGTCGCATCCAGCGTCGTGTCCATGGCCGAGGCCATCGAGGTCATCGAAAGGATGTTTCGCGAATACGGCAGGGACGAGGCCGAAGTCTTTCCGGTGGCCCAGGGCCACGGCCCCGATGCCGGGACCTCATTCAGCATCAAGAGCGGGATGATCCGGACCAGCCGGACCGTGGGGCTCAAAGTCGGCAGCTACTGGCCGCAAAACCGCGTACGCGGACTGCCCGCCCACGCCTCGACCACCCTGCTGCTCGATCCGGACACGGGCTATCCCCGGGCCCTGGTGGCGGCCTCCCACCTGACCTGCCTGCGCACTGCGGCCTCGGACGCCGTGGCCGTGCGGCACCTCTCGCGCCCGGACAGCCGGACCCTGGCCCTGTTCGGCGCGGGCCATCAGGCCTGGTTCGAGCTGCTGGCCGTGCGCGAGGTCCGGCCCATCGAGACCGTGCTGGTCGCCAACCGCTCGCCCGAGGCCGCAGAGGCTTTCGCCCGGCGCATCCAGGCCGAGCTGGGACTTGAGGCCCGTTTCGCTGACAGCCGGGAAGCGGTGCAGGCCGCCGACATCATCGTCACGGTCACGGCCGCGCGCGAGGCGCTCTTCGAGGCCTCCCTGGTACGGCCGGGCACGCATGTCTCGGCCATGGGCGCGGACGCGCCGGGCAAGCAGGAACTCGACCCGGCTCTCATGCCCAAAGCGACCCTGTTCGCCGATGTGGTCCGGCAGTCCCTTGGCATCGGGGAATACGAGGCGGCGCACAAGGCCGGCCTGGTGGACGCGCAAAACGTCACCGCCATCGGCGCGGTGCTGAACGGCGCGCCCGGACGCACATCACCGCGGCAGATCACCGTGTACGACAGCTCGGGCATGGCCCTGCAGGACATGGCCATCTGTTCCCTGGCGCTGGCCAAGGCGGAAGAGGCCGGGCTGGTGCGTTCGGTCTGAAACGGCTCCATAACAATCGGCAGGACAAAAATCATGTTCCGCATCCGCCCCATCTACGACACCACAATCCCTGTCGACAGCCTTTGCGTGGAGCAGGTCCAGACCATTCTGGCCGAACGCTTCCCGCTCATCGCCCCGGAAGAGGTGGCCGATCTGCCCGCCACGCTCAAGAACCCGCTGGCCAAGGGCTACCGGACCATTCTCTTCGTGGCCGAAGGGCAACGCCGGACCGTGCAGGGCTTTGCCCTGCTCTGCCATTTCTCGGACCTGCGCTTCTGCTACCTGGATTTTCTTTCGGTCAGCTTACGCCATGGCGGGGGCGGCGTGGGTTCGGCCCTGTACGAGAGGGTGCGGGAAGAAGCCCGGGCCCTGGGCGACACGGCCCTTTTCTTCGAATGCCTGCCCGACGATCCCCTGTTGTGCCGTGACGAGACCCTGCTGCGGGAAAACAAGGCCCGGCTGCGTTTTTACGAGCGCTACGGGGCGCGCCCCATCGTGGACACGGCCTACGAAACACCGCTTTCCGCCGCAGACGACTGCGCCCCCTACCTGGTGGCCGACCCTCTGGACAAGCCGTTTCAGCTGTCCAGGCCACGGGCCCGAAGCATCATCCGCGCCATTCTGGAACGAAAATACAAGGAGAAATGCTCGCCCCAGTATGTGCGCATGGTCCTGGACTCGATCCCGCCGAGCCCCCTTGCCCTGCGCGCTCCGCTCTACCGGACGGAGACGGTCTTTGCGAACAAGCCGGTCATCAGCGCCGATCGAAAGATCGCGCTGGTCTGCAACCACAATCACCGCATCCATCACATCCGCGAACGCGGCTATGTGGAAGCGCCGGTGCGCATCGACTCCATCCTCAGGGAGATAACGAAAACCGAACTGTTCGCACTCCGCGAGCCGCGTCATTTCGCGGAGCAGTACATAACGGCCGTGCACGACAAGAAATTCGTGACCTATCTGAAGCGGGTCTGCTCCACCCTGCCGGAAAACAAGTCCGTGTACCCCTACGTCTTTCCCATCAGAAACGCGGCCCGTCCGCCCAAGGAACTGGCGGTGCGCGCCGGATACTACTGCATCGACACCTTCACGCCTTTAAACGGCAACGCCTACGCCGCCGCGCGCGGAGCCGTGGATTGCGGCCTGACCGCCGCGCAGGAGGTGCTCGGCGGACGCCGCTTGGCCTACGCCCTGGTGCGCCCTCCCGGGCACCATGCCGAACACCGGGCTTTCGGCGGGTTCTGCTATTTCAACACCGCCGCCGTCGTCGCCCAGCACCTGAGCGCCCAGGGCCGCGTGGCCGTGCTCGATGTCGATTACCACCACGGCAACGGGACGCAGAACATCTTCTATGAGCGCGCCGATGTCCTGACCGTGTCCATCCACGGGCATCCCAGTTTCGCCTATCCATACTTCAGCGGGTTTCACGAGGAGACGGGCGAGGGGCCGGGCCTGGGCTTCAACCGCAACTACGCCCTGCCGGAGGAGATGGACGGGGAAGGCTACGCCGAAGTCTTACGCCGGGCCCTGGGATTCATCCGCGATTTCGATCCGGCCTTTCTGGTGCTCTGCCTGGGGCTGGACCCGGCCAAAGGCGACCCCACGGGCACCTGGCGGCTGCAGGCCAAGGATTTCTTCCTGAACGGCAAGCTGATCGGGGCGCTGGGCAAGCACACCGTGGTGGTGCAGGAAGGCGGATACCGCATCCGCTCCCTGGGCGTGAACGCGGGCAATTTCTTTCAGGGGCTTTTCGAAGGCTCCCGCCTCGCGCGCAGCAGATAAGCTCCCGCTCTCAATCCAGAAAGCGCAACAGCTCCATGGGATGGGCCAGCGTCGCCGCCGCGCCGGACTCGAGCAGCTCGCTTTCGGGCCGGAAACCCCACAGCACCCCCACAGGATGCATCCCGGCATTGACGGCCGTGAACATGTCCACGTCCGTGTCGCCAAGATAGAGGATCTCATCCGGCCGCACGCCCAGATGGTCGATGACCTGCCGTGGTCCGGCCGGGTCGGGCTTGACCGGCACGCCCGGCGCCTGCCCCACGGTCAGGGCGAAATCCCAACGCGACAGGAACTCCCGCATGCACAGCTCGGCAAAGGCCTGCGGCTTGTTGGTCAGCACGGCCATGGGGATCTTCCTGGCCGCGAGAGCGTCCAGGAGTTCCGGGATGCCCTCGTACAGACAGGTCCTGATCCGCCATCCGGCCTCGTATTCCCGCAAAAAAGCCTGTAGGCACCGGCTCTGCAAATCCTCATCCCGCTCATGCGCAGGCAGGGCGCGGGCCACGAGCTGCCCTGCCCCGCTGCCCACGAACCGGCGGTAGGCGTCCATGGGATGCGTCGCGAATCCGTGCTGTTCGAGCACCCGGTTCATGGCGTCGCCAAGGTCGGCCAGGGTGTCAAGCAAGGTTCCGTCCATGTCGAAAACCACAGCTTTGTATTTCACGATAAATTCCTTTTTACGTTGACACCGGCAGGCTGAACCCCGGCGACGGATTTGAGCGCCTTTCGACGCGATGGATAGGAAGAGCCGATGCACGGTGGTTTGAAAAAATTAATTAGACAAGTCAAATTTTTCCTTGACGCACGGCACAAATAGGAATAATTCCTGATTTCAACAACTCACCATAATCGTATTCATAATACTCACAAGGAGCATGCAATGAGCGTTCTCGTCACCAAACAAGCACCCGATTTCACCGCCCCGGCCGTCAAGCCTTCCGGCAGCATCGAAGACTTCACCCTCTCTTCCCTGCGCGGCAAATACGTGGTCCTTTTCTTCTGGCCTCTGGACTTCACCTTTGTCTGCCCCACGGAAATCATCGCCCATGATCGCCGCCTGCAGGAATTCCGCGATCGCGGCGTGGAAGTGGTCGGCGTGTCCATCGACTCCCAGTTCACCCATTTCGCCTGGCGCTCCACCCCTGTGGACCAGGGCGGGATCGGGCCTGTGGGCTTCCGCATGGTCGCCGACGTCAAACACGACATCGCCAAGGCCTACGGCATCGAACATCCGGAAGCCGGAGTGGCCCTGCGCGCGTCCTTCCTCATCGACCGCGAGGGCGTTGTCCAGCACCAGGTGGTCAACAATCTTCCCCTGGGGCGCAATGTGGACGAAATGCTGCGACTGGTCGACGCCTTGCAGTTCACGGAAGAACACGGAGAAGTCTGCCCGGCTGGATGGCAGAAAGGCGACACTGGCATGAAACCCGATGCGGGCGGAGTGGCCGATTTCCTGTCCCGGAATGCCGAAAAACTCTAAACTTTCGGCGCGATGAACAAAGGGGCTGTCTGGATTCTTTCCGGACAGCCCCTTTTTTTGCGTACGGACAAAAATCCTGCTAGGGTGCTTAAAAATTCCTGCTCATCCGTCTTCGCAGAGACGGAAACACTTTTTTGGGCGATGCGCCTGAAGCACAGCGCAACCGGCCGCAACGCCCGCCAGCGTGAGGACAAAGGAAGATTTCATGGAAAAATGCAGTCATGGCCAATCCTCGCTCCTAATCACCGCGATCCTCGTCATGCTCCTTCTCATCGTCGGGCCTGCGGCGTCCGAGGAATTCTCATCCAAACACCACCGTTTCCGCGTCACGGTCATTGCCGGAGGCCTCGAACATCCCTGGTCCCTGGCCTTTCTGCCAGGCGGCGACATCCTGGTCAGCGAGCGCCCGGGACGGCTGCGCATCATCCGCGACGGAGCACTGCTGGACTCGCCCGTCGCAGGACTGCCCCGGATCAGGGCAAGGGGCCAGGGCGGACTGCTCGATCTTCTGCCCCACCCCGGATTCGCCCGCAACCGTATCCTGTTCTTCAGCTACTCGGCGGACCACGGCGCCGGGGTGACCACGCATGTGGCCAGGGCCAGGCTTGAGAATGACACGCTCAAAGACGTGGAAGTGCTCTTCCGGGCCGAACCGGCCTCGGCGGGGCGGGTCCACTTCGGGTCCAGGCTGGCCCTTGATCGTCAGGGACGCCTCTACATCAGCGTCGGTGACCGAGGCCAGATGCAACGCGCGCAGAAACTCGACGACCATGCCGGTAAAATTCTGCGCATTCACGAGGACGGACGCATTCCCCAGGACAATCCCTTTGTCGGTCACGAAAATGCCTGGACGGAAATATACAGCTACGGGCACCGCAATCCCCAAGGCTTGACCGTGCATCCCCAGACCGGCGAAATTTGGGCTCACGAGCACGGCCCCAGGGGCGGGGACGAGATCAACATCATCCGTCCCGGCGTCAATTACGGCTGGCCGGTGGTCACCCTGGGCATCGACTACACCGGCTTCGCCATCGGCGACGGGCTGAGGCACATGCCGGGCATGGAAGACCCTGTTCACCAGTGGACTCCGTCCATAGCGCCCTCGGGCATGGCATTCTACACCGCTGACGCCTTCCCGGCCTGGAAAGGGAACCTTTTCGTCGGCGCCTTGTCCCACCGCCATCTGCTCCGACTGGAGCTGTCCGGGCAAACCGTGACTGGGGAAGAACGCCTGCTGGAGACGAAAGGATTGCGCATCCGCGATGTGCGCGTCGGCCCCGAAGGCGGCGTCTGGCTGCTCACCGACCACGACCCCGGCCAGGTGCTGCGCCTGGACCCGTTGGATTAGAATCGAAAGCGCCCCACCAGTTCCTGCAGCCGGCCAGCCAGCGTGGCGAGTCCCCCCGCCCGCTCCAAAACGCTTCCGCTCTCGTCCTGCATGCTGGTTGAGGCTGTTAGCACGCCTTCGATCTCGTCGCTTATCTGACGGGTCGTGACGGAACTCGACGCGACGTTGGCGTTGATTTCGGCGATGCCCTGAGCGGTCTGGTTCACGCTGCCGGACATGTCCCTGGTCATGGCCGCCTGTTCCTCCATGGCCTCGGCGATGGAAATGACGATCTCGTTCATATCCTCGATGACGGATGTTATTTCTGAGAGTTCCCCGGCGGTGACCGCGGTCACGCTCTGAATGGCCGAAACCGTGCCGCGGATGCTTTCCGTGGCGGCCGATGTCTGCTGTGACAATTCCTTGATCTCTCCGGCCACGATGGCAAAACCGCGACCGGCGGCTCCGGCCCTGGCTGCCTCGATGGTGGCGTTCAGTGCCAGCAGATTCGTCTGTGAGGATATGGCCGTGATGGTCGCGGTCACGCTGTCGATCTCCCTGGCGGCCCGGCTCAACTGCTCCATGTGCCGCGCGGCTTCGCTGGCCTTGATCACGGCTTGCGAGGTTGTGTGCCTGGCAAGTCCGGCGTTCCGGGTCACGCCGTCGATGGTCGCCGCCAGCTCGGCCGTGGACCTGGCCACATTGCCCACATTGATCGTAGCCTCTTCCATTCCAACCGCGACGGAATGCATGTTCTCACTCACGGATCTGGCGGAATCGTATACCGTCCTGGCCCGGTACGCCGTAGAAGCGGAATTCTCCGTCAATCCGTGGGAAATGGAGGTAAGCTCGCCTGAGGCATCGGACAGGGAACACGTGGCCGCGACGATTTCCGAAAGCATTTCCCTGCTTTTCGCGACCATGGAATTCAGGGATGCGGCCAGTTGGCCCATGGCATCCCACGCAGGATAGGTGATGGCCGCAGTGTAGTTTCCCGCCGCCACCTCGTCGGCAAGGGTGGCCATGCGCCGCACCGGAGCCATGAGCACCCGGCCGGCGATGCCGATCAGAATCACGGACAGCGCCAAGGGAACGATCATGCTGATCAGCGCGTTGCGGATCAGGCGCTCCTTGACGCCTTGCATCAGATCCTCGGTGGCGACCCAGGTGGCGAAGGTGATGTTCCATGGTTCAAACGCGTGCAACACGACCTCGAGACGTTTTCCCGAAGAGGTTTCGACCACCGACCGGTTTCCGTCGGCGGCGCCGATGATGGCCCGGGTCTCTTCCTTCGCGTCCGACTGCTCGACGATCACCCTGCCGTTGCTGTCAAAGGCCAACGTTCCACCATGCTCGCCGACCCGCACGTTGCGCACGAATGCCGCGAAAGCGTCGCTGATCAGCGGATGCGTGATTTCAAGGGCCCCCAGCACCCGGGTTCCACCCAAATCCGTGAAAGGGGCGTAGGCGGATAAATGCCAGGCTCCGCCGAGCCGGACCAGCCCTTCCCATGGCTTGTTCGCCAGGATGGCCTCCAGGGCCGGATGCCCTTCGGCCACGTAAGACCCTTGACCCCAGCAATCCACGGGCCCTTCAAGCGATGTGGAGACACGCACGAGCTTGTCCTCGTGAACTTGCAGGATGGAGGCCACGCCGCCGGTCAGCTCCGCCGTCCTGCGCGCCACCGAGTTGTCCTCGTGCAAATAGACGGAACCATGCTTGATGGCCGGGAGAATGACGCCGACACTCTTCCCTTCGTTCTGGTCCACCAGCTTCAGCTCGGCATCCACGAGAACCTCGGGTACCGGGAAGCCGCTCAATTCGAACTGCGTGCGCATGATGTCGCGGTCGATGACAAGCTTGCGTTGCATGAGGGCGTGCTGCAAGGCCACGGATTCGGCGAGGGTGGCCGATACCCGGCTCAGACCGGCCCGGCCCTGGTTCAGCGCATCGGTGTTGGCCATGAATATCTGGGACGCCGAGAGGCACAAAACCGTCACAAGGACGATAGCGATGGTGACAACTGATAATTTTGTCTGAAATCCGAGAGCATTACCCATAGGTGCCTATACCTTTGACAAATGATTGATGGATGTGGATGACTGGCGCGGCCATGCGGCTTGAGCCGCAGTCGTCTTGTGCGCAAGGAATATCGAATCCGGATGACGGGAATGTGACAACGGCGTGACGACCCGCAGCGGCCCGCTGCATCGAGAAACGGACAGCACGGGCGACCGGATCAGGTCCTGGCTTCACGGGCAAATTTTTACATTTATGGAGCGCCTACCCCATGTACCCCGACCACGCGCAAACAATCGTCTTCTCGCCCACCGGAACGACCCGCAACGTGCTGCGATCAATACAGAAGGGCCTGGGCCCACGAACCTGGTCCGAATTGGATCTGACGCGCCACGCGGCGACTCAGGAGCCGACGGATCGTGAAAGCGATGCTGAAGGATTGGCGATCATCGGTCTGCCCGTATACGCGGGGCGCATCCCTGAATTGGCCGCGAAGCGGCTTTCCGGCGTGCGCGGCATGAAACGCAAGGCGGTGCTGGTCGTCGTCTACGGCAACAGGGCATACGACGACGCGCTGCGCGAACTTCGGGATCTGAGCCAGGAATTGGGATTTTTGCCGGTCGCGGCGGCGGCCTTTGTGGGCGAGCACTCCTTTTCAACCAGACAATGCCCCATCGCCGAGGGACGTCCGGACCAGTCGGATCTGAAACTGGCGTTTCAATTCGGCGAAAATGTGCGGAAAAAACTACTGGAAATCCAAAACAGTGCTCTGAATGCGCCGCCGCTTGAGGTGCCTGGCAATTTTCCCTACCGCCAGGGCATGCAACCGGCCTCCATTTCCCCGGAGACCGATCCCGCTCAATGCGTGCGGTGTGGCGCGTGCGTCGAAGCATGTCCGGTCGAGGCCATCAGCCTGCACGACGAAACCCTGGAAACCGACAAAATGCTGTGCCTGCGCTGTTGCGCCTGCACCCGCATCTGCCCGACCGGGGCCAGGGCCATGCTCCATCCCAGCATTCTTGAACTGGGGCGCGTTCTGCACGAAAAACATGCCCTGCGCCGTGAACCGGAATTCTTTTTTGTCGGCCAACCAGCTCACTGATGAAAAGTTCCTGGCGCATAAGCGCCCGCGTCCGTCACGCCATTGGAAATCAGACAAAAAAAAGGGGTGTCAGAGACACCCCGAATTCGAGCACAATTCAACGAAAAGCGAATCAGAGCCAATCGAAATATTTCTTGAAAACGCTTGGATGGCGTTTCGTGTCGTTGTCGTCCTCCTGCGCGTAGTAATAGGCGACCTTGGCTTTGGATTCGGCCAACCTCGCTATTTCCTCCAGCTCAGGGAAGTTGTCGATGATGTATCTGTAGCGCGTCCATGCCGCCTTGTAGGAACCGGACTTGAAGTAAAAATCGGCCACGAACATTTCATGTTCCGCCATCAGCTTTCTGCACTTGACGATGTATTCCTGAGCCGGATCGCGATACTTGCTCTGCGGATACTCACTGATCAGCCTGCGAAATGATTCAACGGCCTCGCCAAGCTGCGTATGCGGCAAATCGATGGAGCGATGCGAGTTGTATTTGCTGACACCAATTTGAAAAAGAACATAGTCAATGGACTCGTGACGCGGATGCATGTTCAAGAATTCTTCATACGCGTCAACTGCTTCCAGATACTGTTGATCAAGAGCATACGCATCGCCAAGCATGAGCCGTGCTTCCGTTGCATAAGGGCTGAACGGATAACGGTCATTCAGCTTGGTAAGCGAATCGATGGCTTCTGCATATTCTTTGTCTTGCATGAAGCCACGGGCATTTTCAAACAGTTCTTGCGCCGTATCTTCCGGGGGAGTCAAAAAGTAATAATCAATCGCCCCGCACCCGTTCAAAAACAGGACTAAAAAAAGAATCAAATATTTGCGCATTACAATTACCTGGCTCAGGGTAAGTGAAAGTATTGAATCGAGTTTGTTCGGCATTGTGATTCATGTTCGAAAAAATGCGTCAAACTCTGCAAAAAAATAAGGGTGACCACTACGCGTGCGCAGCCACCCTCATCAGGCAGTATCCAGAATAAATCAACAATCAAAGAGCCTTGTCGCCAAGCATCTGTTTGAGGCTGGCCTTGGAGACCGCGCCGGTGACCTGCTCCACGACTTCGCCATTCTTGAAAAGAATCAAGGTGGGAATGGCCCGGATGCCGTATTTGCTCGGCGTGCCGGGGTTTTCGTCGACATTCATCTTTACGATCTTGACCTTGCCTTCGAATTCCTGAGTCAATTCTTCAATAACCGGAGCGATAGCCCTGCACGGTCCACACCACGGTGCCCAAAAATCTACCAATACAGGAAGATCACCTTTCAAAACTTCCGCGTCAAATCCGGCATCGTTCACTTGTGCAGCCATTATTCACTCCTTGAAGAAAGGGTTTACAATAAAATCATCGGGAACAATCTTTCCCCGTGGAACAGCCTCGAAATCCATGGAACTCACGAGGCCTTTTTTCGCCCACTGAACACCCGCGTACGCTATCATAGCCGCATTATCACCACAATAGTTTTGCGCGGGAGCTAAAAATTTGAACCCCCTGGACCGGGCGAAAGCGGAAAACCTTTGCCGCAAATGACTGTTGGCGGCCACGCCCCCGGCGAGGCACAGCGTCTTTATGTCGGGGCAGCGCTCCACGGCCCGCCTGGTTTTCTCGAGCAAGGTCTCGACGATGGTGTCGTTCACCGTGGCGCAGAGATCCTTTATTTCCTGCGAAATGGCGTCGACGTTGAAATCGGCGTAGTCGATGGCGTCAAAGGACTTCTTCTGAACGTACAGCGCCACCGCCGTCTTGAGCCCGCTGAAGCTGAAATCGCAATTGTCGTTGTGCAGGTACGGCTTGGAGAAAAGTCTGGGATTCGACGTGCCGTGCCCGGCCAGAATGTCGATGTATTTTCCACCGGGATACGGAAGATTGAGCAGCTTGGCTATCTTGTCGAACGCCTCGCCGGCTGCGTCGTCAAGCGTCTTTCCGAGCAGAGTGAACTCGCAGGGGCGCGGCATGTGATAAATATGCGTATGCCCGCCCGAGACGAGCACGCCCAGGGCCGGATACTCTATGGGAGCCGTGAAGTCGCAGGCCAGCAGATGCGCGTGCAGATGGTTCACTCCGATCACGGGAACCCCGAGGCTCAGGGCCAACGACTTGGCGTAGGCGATGCCCACCAGCAGCGCCCCCAAAAGCCCCGGCCCCCGGGTGACGGCGACAAGGTCGATGCCCTGCCCTGTTCCACGCTGCCCGCTTTCAAGCACGGACGCCACAAGCTGGTCCAGAAGACGCAAATGCTCCCGCGAAGCCAGTTCGGGCACGACCCCTCCGAAAACCGAGTGCATGGGAATCTGGGTATGCACGAGATCCGAAGCGAGACGACCGTCCTCCCACAATGCGACCGAGGTTTCGTCGCACGACGTTTCGATGCCAAGGCAAATCATCCGATCACACCATCCGTGAAAACTGCGAAAGGCGCAGGAGCGTCAGCTTTTGGCGGCATCGGCGTAAAACCTGAGCACCACTTCGACATCCTGCTTCGAGCCCACGAACAAAGGAACGCGCTGATGCAGTTCCTGAGGCTCGATGTCAAGGATGCGGCGGGTTCCGTCAGTGGCCAGACCTCCGGCCTGTTCGGCGATCATGGCCATGGGGGCAGCCTCGCACATCAGGCGCAGCTTCCCGGAAGGCTTGCGGATATCGCGCGAATCGGCGGGATACATGAAAATGCCGCCGTAAATGAGGTTGCGGTGAAAGTCCGAAACCAGAGAGCCGATGTACCGGGAGCTGTACGGACGGCCAGTGGACTGGTCGTTGGATTTGAAATAATTGACGATGTTTCGCGTCGGCTCATCCCAATACGAAGAGTAGCCTTCGTTGACGGAGTAGATGCGGCCTCGTTCGGGAATCTTGATGTCGGGATGCGAAAGGAGAAATTCGCCCACGCTGGGGTCAAGCGTGAAGCCATGCACGCCGCTTCCCGCCGTATAGACCATCATGGTCGACGATCCGTAAATGATGTATCCGGCGGCCACCTGCATCGAGCCTTTCTGGAGCAGATCGCTGACGCTGACGGCCTGCTGATCGAAGGAGGTGCGCCGATAAATGCTGAAGATCGTCCCGATGCTCACGTTGGCGTCGATGTTGGCCGATCCGTCCAACGGGTCGAAAATGAGGATGTAGTCACCGACCGGGTACTGCCGGGGAATCTCGATGAAATCGGCGTTTTCCTCCGAAACCATGGCGCACAATACCCCTGCCCGCTCCATCCTGCGGATGATGACCCGATTGGCGAAATCGTCGAGCTTCTGCACGATCTCGCCCTGGACGTTCACTTCGCCGGTGGCGCCGAGGACATCGAGAAGGCCGGCCTTGGAAACCTCGCGATCTATGATTTTCGCGGAAAGAATCAGTTCGGTCAGCAATCTGGTGAAGCGACCGGAAGCCATAGGCCGTTCTTTCTGGCGGAGCAGCAGGTGCTCCACAACTGTAACTTGACGCATATCGCTACTCTTGATTCAGATGAAGATATACAAGGTTGTCGGAACCCATGCTTCTGATCCAATACCATGAAGTATCGTTGATATTGAGGGTTCCGGAATAATTTGTCGATTTCTGCAATCTCATGCACGCATCGGACAGATTGGCGATGGCGGGTCCGCAAATCTGGTCGTCAATGGCGATCACGGTCCTGTTGTCCGGAACTTCCACTGCCAGGGCCTTCATGTCTATTTCAACGACGGTCGATGTATGTTGTCCTTCGGAAAGAGGAACGACATGCACAAAAAAGACCCGTTCGCCGTCCTTGAAAAAATATCTCGTCTTCTCCGGACTCAGGCCGGCAAGAGCCTTGCGTGCCACCGGATCGAATCCAAGGGCATCGTCGCCGGAAACGAAAAGCTGATCCTGGTCCAGAACCGCGATCTGCACAATCCAGGGCTGTCCGGCCTTCTGATACTCGATCCAGGACGTCTCGACCCGAGAGTCGAGAAGATCGAGCTGATCTGCCAGCCGAACGATCTTACTGTCCACTGTGTAGTAATCATCAAGAAATTCTGCTGGAATGTCAGCAGAAATTGTATCTTCGTAATCAATACTCGCAACAGGATTGACGTACTCGTTATAGTACTGTTGTGTCGTCCTCACGGGTCTGCAAGCAACCAGCACAAGCAATGCGAAAATTGGAATAAGAAATTTCATGAAGTCTCTCGAAATCGATTTTGAATTGATTAAAAAAGAGCAAGAAAGAAACCGCTGTGTAAAAACATCAATCGACCTATAGTTGCGCCGAAAAAGAAGCAAGGGGAATTTCTTCGAGGAATCTCACTCGCCGCCCGGGTGTTCCGGCGCGGATTTCTGCTCCAGCCGATCGGCCAGGGTGTTCAGGACAAAAAATAGCTTGTTGTTCTTTTCGGCCTCGGGGTCCGGCACGCTGCCCAGTTCCCGGTGCGCCCGCGCCCGCAGCTCGTCGAGCTCCTTGCGCTCATCCTCGTTGACGACGCCTTCCAGAAGATCGTCATAGATCCGGATGGCCTGGGCGAATTCACCCTGGGCCGCTAGGAGCTTGGCCATGGTTTTCGTCTTGATCCCGGAATTGAGACAGATCTGGGCCACCTCTTCAGCGTCAAGATCCTGTTCCGGTTCGACATCGGGGGCGCTGGCGGAAATGAAGTCCGTGTAGTGGCCAATGCCGAAATTCAAAAGCCTGAGCAGATCCACATCGTCGCCGCGAGCGTTCTGTTCAACCAGAAAAGAGGCCAGGGCGAGATCGGAGTGTTGCGATTTGGCGTAATGGGCGCGCAGGCACATCCAGAACTTCTCGTAGGAGAGGAGCTTGGAAAAAACAGCGGAAGCCTTGCCCTCCGCGGCCGACGCATCGCCCGCCTCGCACAGCAGTTCGATAAGATAGAGCTGGGCTTCCAGGTAGTCGGGATGGTGCTCGATGCCCTTTTGAACTATCTCGATGGCTCTTTGCGTGTGTCCCTGCTTGCGGTACAGCCTGGCCAAAGGAAAAAAGATCTTGGAGCCGGAGTCATGCTCAAGGAGTTCGTCAAAAAGATGTAATGTATCGTTCATATTATTTTATAATGTACATCAGTTCATTATCGGCGACATAGAAAAGTTCGCGTTTGATCAATCTTTCAACATACTGGTCGTTCTTCTTGAGAATACGGATTTCCGAACTTATCTGCCTGTTGCGAAAGTCGACATCGTTGATTTTTTCCTGGACGACATCGATCTTGACTTTCAAATCCTTGTACGCAGGAAGTCCGCTTTCTTCATCGAAAATCTTAAACATAATAAATATGTTCACTATGCAGAGAATGAAGAGGAAAATCCGCTTTTTGCCATGAATCATATCTTATCCTTTCATGTGAAGTCGTTGCGCGGCAACGGACCATGGCTCACTGTAACTTTTGAATTCACCCATGGCAAGATCGAGAATACTTTCGATTCTTTCGCTATCCTTGGAACTCACGACGGAATTGACGCCTCTGTAAAAGGCTTCATTGGAATGCAAACTCTTGCAGTCCGTCTCTACCAGTATGATATTGACATCGCGTCGACGCAATCCATTCCATCTTCTGACTACACCGAGAATGGCTTTGGAATGTTCCGAATCTTCAAGAACGAGGATGTTGTAGTAATTGATGCGAACTTTATCCAACGCTTCATGAATGAGCGCCGAAGTGGAGACGAATATGCCTCTGGACTTCAGAAAAAGGCCGATTCTTTCAGCCAATGCCTTGTTGGTGACGAACACGAACGCCACCGTCGCGTCATGAGGAAAATGCTCCGGCGCGACGATCTTCTCCGCATCGCTTTCCTGGTCGATGACGATGGGCTCCCGGCATTTGGGGCAGTTCAGCTTGAACTTTTTCGCTTCCGGAACGCGGTCATCCGGCAGCACAAAACCGGATTTACAATGCGTGCAGATGATTTCCATTCCTTACCTCTCAAAAAAAGGAACTCTTGCGGTCGTACTCATGATCGAGTTCAAGGCCCTCGATGTCGGTGACCTTCTCGCCGCGAGCGGTTTTGATCTTGTCTATCATCTGCGCCAGGCGCGACTTGTCCGAGCCGTACAGCATGGCCACGTCTTCCGATACGATGTTCTCGTAGAAAAGATTGGCGATGTATTTGTCGAAAGTGACCATGCCGTATGCGTCGCCGGACTCGACAATGTTGTAGAACGTCTTGTCCTCGCTCTCGCCGTTGTAGATGACTTCCTTGACCCGAAGATTGGACTTCAGGACCTCGAAGGCGGGAACGCGGCCGCCTCCCAGTCGGGGCATCAGTCTTTGGGACACGACGAACTTCAGGCTCTCGGCCAGTCGGGACCTGATCAGGCGCTCTTCCGCCAGTTCGAACATGCCGATGATGCGGTTGATGGTCTGCCCGGTATCGCTGGTGTGCAGGGTTCCGAGCACGAGGTGGCCTGTCTCGGCGGCTTCCAGGGCGATGGTGATGGTCTCCCGGTCGCGGATTTCGCCGACCAGGATGACCTTGGGCGCCTGGCGCAGCGCGGCGCGCAGGCCGGAAGCGAAGGAGTCGAAGTCAAGGCCGAGTTCGCGCTGGTTGACGGTTCCGAGCTTGTGCTCGTGGACGTATTCGATGGGGTCTTCCAGCGTGACGATGTGCTTGCGGTGCGTCTGGTTGATGTTGTCGATGAGCGCGGCCAGAGAGGTCGTCTTGCCGGTGCCGGTGGCGCCGGTGACCAGGATGAGGCCGAACTTCTCCCGGGACATCTCATAAAAGACTTCCGGCAGGGCCAGGTCTTTGATTGTCGGAACGACGGAAGTGAGCTTGCGCATGACGATGGCCAGGGAACCCTTCTGCCCCAGAACGTTGACCCTGAAACGGCACCGCCCGGGAAGTTCGTAGGACAGGTCGCACGACCCCGTGCGCAGCTGGTCTTCGTACAGGCGGATGTTGCGTCCCATCAGGCACATGGCCACGGCTTCGACCTGAATGGGCAGCAGCGGGCCCGGATTGGGCTCGATCTTGGCGTTGACCAGTTCGCCGTGAACCTCGGCCTGGATATGCTTGTTCACGGTGAACAGGATGTCCGAGGTGTCGGGGGCGAAATCAAGGACCTGATGCAATATGTGATCAAGATGCGCTCGTTGCATGTTACACCTCGGTGAAATCCTGGGGCGGGGTGGTCAGAAATTCCCTGAATTTCGATTTCGTGGCCGCCTTGTTGTATGCCTGCTCGGGATCGATGACTCCGGAGGTCAGAAGCTTCATGATCGCGTCGTCGATGCTCTGCATGCCGAACTTGCGTCCGGTCTCGATGACCGAATTGATCTGGAAGATCTTGTTTTCGCGGATCAGGTTGCGCACGGCCGGAGTGGCGATGAGGACTTCGATGCCGGCCACCCGCCCGGGCTTGTCGATGCGCTTGAAAAGGTTCTGGGCGATGATGGCCCGCAGGGAGTCGGCAAGACCGGAACGGATCTGGCCCTGCAGATCGCCGGGAAAGACCTCGATGATGCGGTCGATGGTTTTCGAGGCGGAGATGGTGTGCAGGGTCGCGAAAACCAGATGCCCCGTCTCGGCGGCTTCCAGCGCCAGCTGGATGGTTTCCAGGTCGCGCATTTCACCGACCAGGATGATGTCCGGATCCTCGCGCAGGGCTCCGCGCAGGGCCGCGCTGAAGCTCATGGTGTCACGCCCGACCTCGCGCTGATTGATCAGGCAGTTCTGGGGCTCGTGCACGAATTCGATGGGGTCTTCGATGGTCAGGATGTGATCTTTGCGTATCTTGTTCACATAGTCGACGATGGCCGCGAGGGTGGTCGACTTGCCGCTTCCCGTCGGCCCGGTGACCAGCACCAGCCCTTTGGGCAGCAACGCGAGATTCTTGAGGATGCTGGGCAATCCCAGTTCCTCGATGGTGAGGATCTTCTGCGGAATTTCACGAAACACCGCGCCGATTCCGCGCTTCTGCAGGAAGAAGTTGGCGCGGTAGCGGGCCAGGTGCGGCACCTCGTAGGAAAAATCCACGTCGCCGCTTTCTTCGAAGGTCTTGATCTTGTTCTCGGGCGTGATTTCGTAGAGCATTTTTTTCAGGTCTTCATGCTCAAGAAATTTGTATTTGATGCGCTGCATTTCGCCGTGGAGGCGGATGATTGGCTGCGAACCTGATGACAGATGAAGATCCGAGGCCCCGAGTTCATGCATCATCTTGAAAAAAGCATCTATTTGAGCCATTTATATCATCCTCCAAAGGAGCTGTTCGCTACGTGGGCTATTCTGGATTGGTCGTGCACGCGTTCGTCACGCTTTCAGTTCACATCGTTGCGGCTTTCCGTACACGAAAATTCAAAGAAACAAAATGCAAACTTCAGTCTCCCCAAACTCGATAAAAGCTGTAAAGATAGTTCCACCCCGAGTACAAAGTAAGCACAACCGCAACGAGCAGCAGCACAAATCCCAATTTTGCGACATCGATGCCGAATACTGGATAATGATAGATGAGCGGAACCAGCGCGACGCTTTGCATGATTGTCTTCATCTTTCCATATTTGTCCGCCGCGATGACCTGGCCCTTGTCTGCGGCAATGGCGCGCAATCCCGTGACCAGCAACTCCCGCATTATGACGACAATGGCGATCCAGGCTGGAATCCAGTTCAGTTCGACAAGCATGATCAAGACCGATGCGATGAGGATCTTGTCCGCCAGCGGATCGAGGAATTTTCCGAAATTGGTGACCTGATTGTATTTTCTCGCCCAGAAGCCATCGGCGAGATCGGTGAGGATTGCGACAAGAAAGAGGATGGTGGCCACCAGACAGGTTGTCCGTGCCGGAAAATACAGCAGGGCGATGATGAAAGGCACCGCCAGAATGCGAACCACTGTCAATGCGTTGGGTACGTTGATCATATTTTTTTATTCATACGTTTGTAGTCGCGCCCAAACTTTTTCAACATAGTTCTGAGTTTCGGCGTATGGCGGTATGCCCCCATATTTCTTTACGGCATTGGGACCAGCGTTGTATGCCGCGACAGCGAGCCGCCTGTCCGGAAACGTGTCGAGAAGATAACGCAGGTAGCGTATGCCCGCGTCGATGTTCTCCGACGGGTCGAACGGGTCGTCAAGATCAAGGTCGCGCCCTGTTTCCGGCATTATCTGCATGAGTCCCTGGGCTCCGGCGGAAGACACGGCGGCGGCATCGAAGCCGGATTCGACATCGATGACCGCCATGACAAGCTTTTTGTCCACGCCGTATTTCGTGCATAAGCCGGAGACAATCCCCCTCACCTCTTCAACGCTTCTGTGGTCACGCCTGAACGCGACAAGGGCGTTGCGGATGTAATTGATCGACTTTTTAAACTTGTAGGGTTTGTACTTTCGTGAAGTAGGTATATCCGTGATGCAAAGACTTCCGTCTTCCTTGACCATGTAATATATTCCTTTGGCATGCGCATGCATGGACAAGGAAAAAAACTGCATGGTGACAAGAAAAGAAAGTACAAAAACGCGCTTCATGGGTTTTGTGTCACCTTCTTACCTACACATGGCTGCTCGAAACGGCCTCCAGACTGTTTTCGGCGGCGGCCACGACCCGATCGGCCAGCTCCAGCAGGGCCGTCTTGGCCGGACAATCGACGTCCATCATGACCACTGGCCTGCCCAGGTCACCGGCGACCACGGTGGCCGGATCAAGCGGGATGGCTCCGAGAAAGGCCAGCGAGTATTTCTTCGCCAAGTCCTCTCCCCCGCCTTTTTTGAACAGATCGATCTTCTGCGCGCAGTGCGGACAGATGAGCCCGCTCATGTTTTCGACGACGCCGAGAATGTTCGCCTTCACATACTGCAGAAAGTTAATCGATTTTCGCACGTCTGCCAAAGAAATTTCTTGGGGGGTCGTGATGACGATGCTCAACGCGTCTGGCACCGTTTTCAGGACGGCCATGGGCTCGTCGCCGGTGCCCGGAGGGGAATCGATGACCAGAAAATCAAGCTCGCCCCAGTCCACATCCGATACGAACTGGCGGATGGCGGAAGTCTTCATGGGCCCCTTCCAGAGCACGGCCTGATCCGGATCCTTGAGCAGGGACTCCATGGACACCACCGCAAGATTGTCGCTGTAGCGCTTGGGCTGGATGCCCTTCTGCGGATCGATGTCCAGAAGGCCGGTCAGACCAAGCAGGTGCGGCACGCTCGGACCATGAATGTCCACATCCAGAAGCCCGACCTTGTAGCCTTTGATGGCCAGGGCCGCCGCCAGGTTGGTGGACACCGAGCTTTTGCCCACGCCGCCTTTGCCGCTCATGACGAAAAGCTTGTATTTGATCTTGGACAGGGTGCTCGCGATGACCTTGTCCTGACGTTCGAGTTTCGATTCCGGGCTGTCCTGGATGGTGCCCAGGGTGTTTTTTCCGGAACAGCTGGAACAGGACGATTTGCTTTCGGACATTTCTCCTCCAGAGATATGGGTATCCGCCTCAGGTTCGCGCAGGCTCCCCGCGGATGTTTGCGATACAAGGCTGAAAACGCCGCAGCGCGGGCCGCGAAGCCTCCAGCGCCAAAAAAATCACCAGCCGTGCGAACCCACCAGGTCCACGAAGGCGACGCTGCCCTGGTCTTCCTGGTGAATGCGCCCTTCCTTCTTGAAAATCCGAAGCAGGCGCTGGTCTCTTCTGGTTCTGCCCACGGGTATGAGCATGATGCCCGGATCGGTGAGCTGGTCGAGAAGAGGCCTGGGCACTTCAGGCCCTCCGGCGGTGACGATGATGCGGTCGAACGGGCCTTCCTCGGGCCAGCCCAGGGTTCCGTCATCGAGTTTGACCCGCACGTTGAAGTATTTCATCTGCAGGAGCCGGCTGCGGGAGGTCAGGTAGAGCTGCTTGATGCGCTCCACGGTAAAGACCTCCGCACCCATGGCGGCGAGTATGGCGGCCTGGTACCCGGAGCCCGTCCCGATCTCAAGGATGCGCATGTGCGGGCGCACGACGAGCAGGGACGTCATCAGGGCGACGATGTAGGGCTGGGAAAGGGTCTGCCCGAGGCCGATGGGCACGGGATGATCGCCGTAGGCCTGGACCTGCAGGGCCTCGTCGACAAAGAGGTGCCGGGGCACCTGGCGCATCACGGAGAGCACGCGTTCATCGGCGATCCCCCTGGCCTCGATCTGCTCCCGCACCATCCTTTCCCGATTGCGAAGAAATCCCTTCAACGTGAAACTCTCCCGCCTGCCCGATTCATTGGAAATCATTACCAGAAAAATGGTTGCAAACCAGATTTCACCACCCAAGTCAACACGGACATCCCCGGATCGGTGATCGGACGGCCCGGATGAACCTTTTCCTTGCCCCAAGCGCTGGAATCGGAAAGAATGTCCAAAAAAGGAGAATGCCATGTTCCAGGTAAAAAATATCATGACCAAGGACGTCTTCACCCTCAACCGCAACGAAAGCCTCAGCGCTGCCAAGGATCTGATGGACCTGGCCCGCATCCGCCACATCCCCATCGTCGACGACCAGGGCACGTTCACGGGGCTGCTTACGCACCGCGACATCCTGGCCGCGACCATCTCCGAACTGGCCGGCATCGACCGCGAAACCCAGGATGAAATCGAATCCGGAATCCCCATCAGCGAAATCATGCAGACCGACGTGGTCACCGTCAGCGCCGACCTTTCCCTGAAAGAGGCCGCCAGGCTGCTGCTGGAGGAAAAATACGGATGCCTTCCCGTGGTCTGCGACGGAAAGCTGTGCGGAATCATCACCGAGGCGGATTTCCTGCGGCTGACCATCGACCTGATGGACGCGGTGGAACCCGAGGACTAGGCGCTTCTAGAACAGAAAAACGGCGGCCAGCCCCAGAAAGGTGAAAAAGCCGAGGCTGTCCGTCAGCGTGGTCAGGAAAATGCTTGAAGCCTGGGCCGGATCGCGGCCGATTTCCTTGAGCACCAGAGGTATGGACGCCCCGGCCACGGCGCCGATGAGCATGTCGAGCCCCAGGGCCACGGCCATGACCACGGCCAGACCGAGGTTGTGCGTCCAGCCGAAAAGGCCCAGGAAAACCAGCGCCCCGACGATGAGCCCGTTGACGGTCCCGATCTTGGCCTCGCGCAGCACCGCCACCCAGCTTTTCTTGCGGTTGAACCGTTCCATGGCCAATTGCCGGATCATGACCGCCAGGGCCTGCTGGCCCGTGTTCCCGGCCTGGTTGGCCACGATGGGCATCAGCGCGGCCAGGATGGCCATCTGCGCGATGGTCCCTTCGAACAGATGCACCACATAGGCGGACACCGCGGAGTTGAGCACGTTCAGGACCAGCCAGGGCAGGCGCTTTTGCAGGGAGTAGGTCCACGGCGAATCCACGGTTTCGTCCCGGCCCGCGCCGACCATGGACTGCATGTCCTCGCTGGCCTCTTCCTGGATGATGTCGATGACGTCGTCGACGGTGACCATGCCCAGCAGGCGCTGTTCGTGATCGACGACGGGCAGGGCCAGAAAATTGTAGCGGCTGATCAGCCTGGCGACCTCTTCCTTGTCCACGTCGAAGGACACGTAGATGAGGTTCTGCTCGCGCAGCAGGTCCTTCAAGAGGGTTCGACCGGGGCTTAAAAGCAGATCCCGCAGGGAAAGGACGCCCTTCAGATGCCGGTACTCGTCGACAATGTACGCATAGTAGGGGATTTCGGTTTCCTCGACCCGGTCGCGGATCAGGTTGATGGCCTGCTGCGCGTTCATGGAATGATCCAGGGCCAGGATTTCCGTGTTCATGACGCCGCCTGCCGAATCCGGATCGAATTGCAGCAGGTCCGATATTTCCTCGGCGTCCTCGCGCTCCAGCTTCTTGAAAATCCGCGAACGGACGTCGCTGTCGAGATCCTCCAGAATGTCCGCCGCGTCATCGGGAGACATGGCTTCGAGGATGGCGGCCGCAAAGGACGGCGAAAGCTTGGTCATGAGCGCGTTGCGGTCGTGGCGCTCCATTTCCGTGATCGATTCCGAAGCGTCCTCCACGTCCATTTCCTGAATGTATTCAAGCTGCTCCGCCAGGGACAGGTTTTCCAGCTCATCGGCGGTGTCGGCCGGATGCTGGCTGTCCAGGGAGGTAGCCAACCACTGCACGGAAGCGTGGTCCAGGGGCGTGGGATCGGAATTTTTCTTTGCATTCATGACAGGTGCTCGGTAGCTTAAACGGGTTGCGAGGTCAAAAGACTCTTCAGATCGACGTCAAAAAAACACCGACAAATTGACAACGCGTTTGATCCCCGACTATTGCCCCCCTCACAGGAAACCCATGCTGCACCCATTGATTACAAGCCTTTACAACCAGGTTATTGAGGGCGCGCCCCTGACGGAAGAACAGGGACGCCTGTTGGCCGCCCTCGACGAAGAGCACACCACCGGCATTTTGTTCGCGGCGGGCGCCATCACCAGGGCCATGGGCCGCCGCCCCTTCACCTGCTCCATCACCAACGCCAAGTCCGGGACCTGTTCCCAGGACTGCCGGTTCTGCGCCCAGAGCGGTCATTACAGCACCGGCAGCCCCACGCATCCGCTCCTGCCCCTGGACGAACTCATCGGACGCGGTTTGGCCATGCACGAAGCCGGGGCCCGCTGCTACTCCCTGGTGACCAGCGGGCTCATGCTCGCGAGCGACGAGATCGACCGGATCTGCCGCTGCGCCGAGGCTCTCAAGGCCCGGACGAATCTTGAACTGAGCGCCTCCCTGGGTCTGCTGAGCGAAGACTACGCCCGCCGCCTGGCCAGCGCCGGGCTGACCCGCTACCACCACAACCTGGAAACCTCGCGCTCGTATTTTCCGTCCATCTGCACCACCCATTCCTACGACCAGGACATCGCCACCATCCGGCTGGCCATGAAACACGGGCTTAACGTCTGCTCGGGAGGCATTCTGGGCCTGGGCGAATCATGGGCGCAGCGCGTCGAACTGGCGGCGACCCTGGCCGAACTGGACGTCGATACCGTGCCGCTCAATTTTCTTTCCCCCATTCCGGGGACGCCCCTGGAGGACAGCCCCCTGCTGTCGCCCCACGACGCGCTCAAGTCCGTGGCCGTGTTCCGCTTCATGCTGCCCGGGGCGAACATCACCGTCGCCGGCGGACGGGAGCGGATATTGGGCGATTATCAGTCATGGCTGCCTCTGGCCGGCGCCAACGGCATGATGATCGGCAACTACCTGACCACCAAGGGGCGCGATCTGGCGGCGGACCTGCGCATGCTGGAGCAAGGGCGATGGATCTGAACCTTCTCTCCCGCACCCCCCTGCGCCTGGGCGTGTCCTTCGCGCCGGACGACGCCTGCTTCAGCGGACATTTTCCAGGCAATCCGGTGGTGCCGGGCTCGCTTGTCGCGGGCCTGAGCCTACAGGCCATCCGGGAGCACTTCGGATACGCGGGGCCGCTGCGCGTCCGCCGCTTCTCCTTTTCGCGTTTCGCCCGCCCGGGCTCGTACACCCTGGACATCGAGGAGCGCGACGGGACGTACCTGTGCACCTTGCGCGACGCCGACACACTTTTCGCCCAAGGCAGGATCACGGCATGAACGTCACATTCCAGGGCAAGACAGCGCTCATCCTCGGAGGCAGCAGCGCCATCGGCCTCGCGCTGACCGAATTGCTGCGCGGCGAAGGCCTTGTCGCCATTCCGAGCCACTCCTCAAAGGACGGTCGGGACAGGATACAACGACGCTTTCCGGACCTCGCGACCGGGAGTCCCCATCTGGATCTCAGCGGCCTGGACACTCGGACCTCCCGCATCCCCCTGCTGGAAAGCGGAGTGGACTATCTGGTCGACCTGGCTCAGGCCGACCACGAATCGTATCTGGCGGCGACCGGCGAAACCGACATGGACGCCTATTTCCAAACCCACATCACGGGTCGCCTGCACCTGCTCAAAACCGTGACCCGCTCCATGCTCGCCCGCCGTTTCGGTCGTCTGCTGCACGTCTCCTCCACTGCCGCCGCCCTGCCCGCTCCGGGCCAGGGATTGTACGGCGCGGCCAAGCGGGCGGTCGAAGGCCTGTACCAGAGCTTTGGCCTGGAGTTGGGAGGGCGCGGCATCTCCTCCGTGAGCCTGCGTCTGGGCCTGGTCGACGCCGGGCGCGGAGAACGCTTTCTGGACCAGAACGGCAGACGGGAAAGCCTGGCGCGAAAAATCGTCAGCGTCGACCAGGCCGCCTCCACCCTCCTTTTCCTGCTCTCCGACCAGGCCCTGGCCCTGACCTGCACCACCATCACCATGGACGCCGGACTGACGGCGCAAAAATACCTATGAACCCATTTTCCACCATCCGCTCCATCCTGGCCGAGATCCTGGACCTGGACCCGGCCCGGATCACGCCTGAAACCTATGTCATCCGGACCCTCAAGGCCGAATCCATCGACCTGCTCGAAATCGGGGTGGCCATGCAGCACAGGCTCGGCATCTCCGTGGACGACGACCTGCTGTTCCTGAAAAACGTCCGCACCGTCCTGATCCGGGCCCAACACGACGGAAAAGCGCCGCTTGAAGCCTTGAAATCGCAATATCCGTATCTGCCCGAACAACGGCTGCGCGAAATCCTGGACGACCTGCCCGCCGGACCCGCGCTGCGGGTCGTAGACCTTGTCGCCTACGCGCAGGCCTTCGGACAGGACGGGAACCGAGGATGAACCGCCGGGTGGTCATCACGGGCAGCGGATTCGTGCTGCCCGTGGGCGAGAACAGGGACCAGGCGTTCGCAGCCCTGCGTGAACCGTACGGCCCCTTCGTCCGCTCCGAGGCCGACAGGCGGGTCGCGGTCTGCCCGGTACGCGATTTCGACCTCAAAGCCCATGTGGGCCGCTGCAAGAACGCGCGCTATCTGACCCGGGGACAGCAGCTCTGTCTGGCCGCCGCCGCCAAGGCCGTGAACGACGCCGGTCTTGCTCCGCGCCATCTGGATCAGGCCGGATTGTTCCTGGGGCTTGGCCCCAATCTTGAGGCCAGGCCTCGCGACGACAAGGCGCTGTGGCTCCTGGACTGCCTGCCCAACACCCTGACCGCGGTCATGGCCGAGATGCTTGGCGTGCATGGCGAAAACCTGACAATCCTGACCGCCTGCGCCGCTTCGACCCAGGCCCTGGGCCAGGCTTTCCGCGCCGTGGCCGCCGGACTGGCCGACGTGGCCCTGGCGGGCGGAGGAGATTCGCGCCTTTCCCCCGAGGCTGTCCGCGCCTACAAAGAGGCCGGGGTTCTGGCCGCGAGCTTTGAACGCCCTGAACTGGCGTGCAGACCTTTCGACCAGTCCCGTTCGGGATTCGCCATTGGCGAAGGCGGCGCGGTCTTCGCACTGGAAAGCCTGGAGCACGCCAGGACGCGCGGGACGAAGATTCTGGCCGAAATCGTCAGCGCATCCTCGTCCCTGGACGGACGCAGCCTGACCGGCCCCGATCCCGAAGGCGCGGCGGGCTGCGCGGCGGTGCGCCGCTGTCTGCCCGGTCTTGACGACCAAGGGATCTGCGTCCTGGCCCATGGCACGGGCACGATCCTCAACGACCAGGTCGAGGGCGACATCCTGGCCCGGACCGTTCCCAAGGCCCTGGCCGTCACCGCCTTCAAGTCCAGGATCGGCCATCTGGCGGCGGCCTGCGGATGCGCGGAACTGGCCCTGGGGCTTGTCTGCGCCGAAAAGGGCTTTTTCCCGGCCATCGCCGGTCTTGAAAATGCCTGCCGCGACGACCTGCCGCTGCTGCGCGACCCCATGCAGCTTCGCCCACGCGGCCTGCTCGTGCAGAGCTTCGGTTTCGGCGGACAAAACGCCTGTCTGGGAGTGAAGCCATGGATCTAGATTTCTCCACCTTCGACCCATCCTCGGCCCTGGCCGCCATCATGTACTGCGACGAACGCGAAATCGTGGCCCGCGCCCCCGCCCTGCCCCCCTATCTGGCCCTGGAATCCATGGCCCAGACCTGCGGCATGCATCTGCGCCACCGCCACGATTTCCGGATCCAGGCCTACCTCGTGACCATCGACGACCTTCTCCATGCCCCGGGCCCAAGCGCCCCCATGGTCATCCGGGCGGCCATCACCGCCGAAACCACGGCCGGCGCACGCTACGCCGTGACGGTCAACGACGTCCACGCCTGCCGGATTCTCATCGGACGGCAGGCAAGCGACGTGCCCGACACCTTTTTCCGGAGCCGCTTCGCATGCCTGTCCAAAGCTTCCTGCAACGCCTGAAAGCCGATATCGAATCGCGTCGGCAGGCCGGACTGGGCCGAGATCTGCTGCCCGTATCCGCGCGCCGGGGAGCTCGCGTGACCGTTGACGGGCGAGCGCATCTGGATTTTTCCTGCAACGATTTCCTGGGCTTGGCCCAGGACCGCCAAATGGGTGAGATTCTGGCCGGGCTGTGTCGACGATCCGGCAGCGGCGCGGGCGCTTCGCGCCTGGTCACGGGCACGACCAGTTCCACCCTGGAAGCGGAACAGACCCTGGCCGCATACTTCGGCTACGAATCCTGCCTGATCCTGGGCAGCGGATTTTTGGCCAATCTGACCCTTCTCTCCACCCTTTTTGGTGAAAAGGACACGCTGCTCCTCGACAAACGCGCCCACGCCAGCACCGTGGCCGGGGTGCGCCACAGCCGGGCCGGGTTCCACGCCTTCCGCCACAATCGCATGAGCCATCTGCGCAAGCTGCTTGAAACCTATCCGGCTCAGGCGGTGCTGACCGAATCGCTGTTCAGCATGGACGGCGACAGCCCCGATTTCATGGCCGTGAAAAATCTCAAGGATGAGTTCGGATTTCTGTGCATCGTGGACGAAGCCCACGCCTTCGGAGTCCTGGGCGACGAGGGCCGGGGCCTGGCGGGCGGGGTCGCCGATGTGGCCGTGGGCACGCTGGGCAAGGCTTTCGGCATGTTCGGAGCCTTCATCCTCTGCCCCGACGTCGTGCGCGAACACCTCATCCATTTCGGGCAGGGCTTCATCTACACCACCTCCCTGCCGCCCTGGCACGGGGATATGGTCCTGGCCATGCTGGATCGGGTGCGCCGATGCGGAAAGCTGCGCGCGCGTCTTCATCGGCTGGGCGGCCTGGCGAGGGAAGAGCTTTCGAAAACCGGCCTGCGCGTCGGCGGCGAGGCGCATATTCTGAGCCTTGAAGTCGGTGACGAAAAGCGCTGCCGACTTCTGGCCTCGAAGCTGCGGGAAGAAGGCATCCTGGTCTTCGCGGCTCGCTACCCCACGGTGCCCCTGGGGCAGGCGATTCTGCGCGTCTGCCTGACCGCCGAACACGAGCCGGCCGACGTGATCCGTCTGCGGGACGCCCTGAGCGCCCTGATCCGCGAGGAGAACTCATGAACGGCAAGACACTCTTCGTCACCGGCACGGACACCGACGTCGGCAAGACGGTGCTCAGCCTGCTCATCATGCGCCTTCTGACCGGGCGGGACGCCGTGTACCTCAAGCCCGTCCAGACCGGCTGCCTGCACGCGGAGCCCGACTCCGACGCAGCTTTCGTGCATCGCCACCTGCCCGCAGGGCTGCCCTTGGGCATGACGCCAGCTGACTGCATCCACTCCATCCGCCCCCTGCCCAAGGCTCCGCTTTTCGCCGGTGAACCCGTGGACTTCGCGGCCCTGTCCCGCTTCATCGCCGCTCATGCCTCCAGCCACGAACTCGCCGTGGTGGAAGGCGCGGGCGGACTGCTGGTGCCGATCACGGAACGCAAGACCATGCTGGATCTGGCCGTGGAATCCGGCGCATCACTGCTCGTGGCCGGACGCGCCGGCCTGGGCACCATCAACCACACCCTGCTGACCCTTGAAGCCATCACGGCACGAAGAGCCCACTGTCTTGGCGTGATCCTCACCGACCCCACGGACGCCGTGGACGCACTGGACAGAACCGAAAACAGCAGGGCCATCGAAATCTTTTCCGGGTTGCCCGTGCATGGCACCATCGGGCGCATGGCGGACCTGCTGAACCCGCAGGGCGATGCCCTGGCCGTGGTCCGGAAAGCATTGGCCGCGCTTCATATTTGATCCGCTCTCTTGGCTCTTCTTGACCACGACACCCCCTGCTTGTAAGACGTTGCAGTTTTGGGGTCTGCGCGGCGGACCCCGCTTGGCATGTGCGCGGGACGGGCCCATTTGGCCTTGCTACACATCATTTTCCAGGAGAGAAACGAATGAGCAGAAGAATCATTCAAGTCGATGAAAAAGTGCCATTACTTCAGGGATTTCCCTTGAGCCTGCAACATCTGTTCGCCATGTTCGGCGCTTCGGTGCTGGTTCCGACCCTGTTCAAGATCGATCCGGCCATCGTGCTGCTCATGAACGGCATCGGCACGCTCATCTACCTCTTCATCTGCAAGGGCAAAGCCCCCGCTTTCCTGGGTTCGAGCTTCGCGTTCCTCTCGCCGGTCTTCGTCGTCCTCGGCGCGGACCAGGCTCTCTGGGGCGGCAACTACTCCTACGCCCTAGGCGGTTTCATCGCCTCGGGCCTCATCTTCTGCACGGTGGCCATAATCATCGGACGCTTCGGGTCCGACTGGATCAAGGTCGTGCTTCCGCCTGCGACCATGGGCCCCATCGTCGCCCTGATCGGTCTTGAGCTGGCCGGAGTGGCCACGGGCATGGCCGGGATCATGCCGGACGAGTCCGGAGCCTACAATTTCGACGCCATCATCGTCTCCATGGTCACCCTGCTGGTCGTCGCCTTCGGGTCCATCGTCTTTCGCGGGTTCATGGCGGTCATCCCGGTCCTGATCGGCATCATCGTCGGCTATCTGGTGTCCATCGGCATGGGAATGGTCAACTTCGAGACCATTTCCACGGCGGCCGTGATCGCCACCCCGACCATCTACCTGCCCAAGTTCGACATCAACATGATCCTGATCATCATCCCGGCCTCGCTGGTCGTCATCTCCGAACACATCGGCCACCTGGTCGTCACCGGCAACATCGTCGGACGCGACCTGATCAAGGACCCTGGCCTGCACCGCTCCCTGCTGGGCGACGGCATCGCCACCACCCTTTCGGGCTTCATGGGCTCCGTGCCCGTGACCACGTACGGAGAGAACATCGGCGTCATGGCCATCACCCGCGTCTACTCCGTATGGGTCATCGGCGGCGCGGCGGTCATCTCCATCGTCCTGGCCTTCATCGGCAAGCTTTCGGCCTTCATCCAGTCCATCCCCACGCCGGTCATGGGCGGCATCTGCATCCTGCTCTTCGGCGTCATCGCCGCCTCGGGCATCCGCATGCTGGTGGAATCCAAGGTCGATTATTCCAAACCCGCCAACCTGATCCTGACCGCCGTGGTCCTCATCGTGGGCCTGAGCGGCGCGGCGGTGAACGTGGGCACGGTGCAGCTCAAAGGCATGGCCCTGGGCACGGTGGTGGGCATGCTCATGTCCATGATCTTTCATCTCCTCGACCACCTCGGCCTGACCAACCAGCCGGCCGACCAATAGGCAGCCTTGGACTTTCAAGGGCGGATCATATCGGTGTTCCGCCCTTTTTCAATCCGGAGGGCGAATGAAAAAACAAACCATCGTGCTGTGGATCGGCGGCGTGGTCGGCGTGCTGACCATGGGCGTTTTGCGTTTCGTGGGCAAGAGCACGGACATCTTCGGCCTGCTGGCGGCCATGGCCGTGGTCATCGCCGTTCTGGCCTTCTTCGTCATCCGCTACGTGAACCGCAACTGGTGAAGCCCCCCTGTCCCCCAAATCCGCCATGCATCCATCTCCCGAACTTCTGCGCGGCATACTGAGCTGCTGGGGTCTGACTCATCAGGGCATTCATCCCGAAATTCCCATCCAGGGCAGCCCGGAGCGCTGCCTGTACCGGGTCGTGGTGAACGCCGGCGGTACACTTTTTTTCCTGGAAGAGATGGACTCCCATTCCCTGCCGCGCAAAAACCGCATCGCTCAGCGCACCGCCCATCTCTCGGCCAAGGGCTTGCCCGTGGCCGCGCCGCTGGCCGGACTTGACGGAAATTTCGTTCAGTGTGTCGACGGGCGAAACTGGCAGCTGACGCCATTTCTGGAGGGAATCGCGCCAGCACCCGGCAACTCCTGGCAGGACGCCTGGCGCGGAGAGGCTCTGGCCCTCTTTCTGCGGGACTTGCGACAGGGCGGACGGGATCTGGCCGCCAATGAAGAAGCCTTCGACCTGCGCGGCTATGTCATGAAGATCGCGCGTGACGCCAAAAAATTGCATCCAGCCGTCTTTGCCAGACTCGCCCCCGTCTTCGCCCTCATGGAGCGGCGGCTTGCGGCATGCGCGAACCTGCCCGTGGTCTTCTGCCACGGTGACCCGCACCCGCAAAACATGATCTGGGGTTCAAACCGCATCCTGGCGGCCATCGACTGGGAATTCTGCGGCCCGAAATGCGTCCTGCACGACCCGGCGCTGGTCGTGGGCTGCGTGGGCAGCGAGGATGAGGACGCCCTGAGCGGCCCCTTCGTCACGGCCTTTTTGGGCACCCTGCGCTCCTGCGGTCTCCTGGACAACACGCTGGAACCGCACCTGCCAACCTGGACCCTGGCCCTGCGCACAGCCTGGCTGGCGGAGTGGCTGCGGCGCGAAGATGCGGACATGATCGAATTCGAGACCTTCTACATGACGACCCTGGCGGAACGGTTCTTTGGAGGGCATGCTTCCGTCACGGTGTGAATGTTGGAGGCCATGCCGTCGAGAAGGTCCAGCGGGCGGTCAGGAAACCAGCGTGTCGGTTCCAGAATGGAAATATTTCCAGGCGACGTCGATCAGTTCCGCGCTCAGCTCGCGACCGGACCTGCTGGCGTACCGTTCATGGAGGGACGCGGCCATGGCCGCGAAGGTGTCGACGATCGCGGGATCGAAATGCTTTCCGCGCCCGCGCGTGAGGATGTCGAGGGCCTCGGCGCAGCTCAGCGCGTTCTTGTAGGGCCGGCGAGAGGTCAGGGCGTCAAAGACATCGGCCACGGTGAAAATCCGCGCCGTGAGAGGGATGTCCTTTCCCTCCATTCCGCATGGATACCCCTTGCCGTCGTATTTTTCATGGTGGCACCCCACCACGTCCCTGGCTTCGCTCAACCAGGTCGAACGGGCGACCACGTCCAAGCCGTGGCGGACATGAGTCTTCATGATCTCGAATTCATCTTCCGTGAGCTTGCCGGGCTTGAGCAGGATGCTGTCCCTGATGGCGATCTTGCCGACATCGTGCAGGAACGCCCCCTTGGCCAGGGCGCGCATCTCGGCCGCGTCCAGCCCCATGGCCTCGGCCATGCGCAAGGCGTAGAGGGTCACCCGGTAGTTGTGCTCATCGGTGTCGCTGTCCCGCTTGGCGACGGCGCAGCCGAGCAGGGCCAGGGTTTCGAAGTTCGCCGCCTGCAGATTGCGCGAGAAGGCGACAAGGCGGTTGGTCAGGCGCAGGATGACCGGATAGAGGAGAGCCGCCGTGGCCAGCGCGACGAAGGCGACGGCTCCGACGGTGTAGAGGGTTTTCCGTTCCATGGCGGCCAACACGGATGGAGCCGGAACAAAGATGATTTCGACCTGGCCGGATTCTTTTTGACCACGCTCGCCTACGGGCAGCATGGCGTGAACGCAGAGGATGTCCGCTATGAAGACCGTCTCCGACCAGGCAGCGGTCGCGGGCTCAAAGCTCCTGCCCGCACGAACGTAGGCGAGCACGTCCTCGTGCAGCACGAAGCTTCGGTCCACATACTCCTCTGCGCCGGAGACGCCGGGTTTGGAAAATTCGGCATAGACGATCTTGCCGCGCCTGCTTTTCCTGGCGCTGGATTCGATTTTTTCCCCGACCGCCAGACGAAAGGCGTCCAGGGGGTTCAGTCCGCCACGGGCGATGGTCTCGCGGGTGCGTTCCACCAGTTCCGCGAGATCATCCTGGGCCTCGGCCACCACCGCCTCCTCCAGCATGCGCTCTTCCGCCACATAGGCCAGGGTGGCCAGGGTCAGGGCGATGACCGTGGCCATGAGCGCGAGCCGGGCGACGAGAACGTGGCGCACGTATGTCAAAAGCGGAACGTTTCGCGGCGAATGCATGCGTCTCTCCAGATGAGCGGTTCAAGTTCATGAAAGCGATTGGCCGCTTGGCGCTCAGGAATGTATCCACTCTCAACGGCATTGTCATGCTGCATCTACCCGATCGGGAAATGGGCTATAATGGCAATTCCCCATATCTCAATTCACCATCATTACATGGTGAAAATCTCAGCTTTCCGAGGTGGTCGCAATTTGCGATCACCCCGGCTTTATCCTTTACGGTCAACATAAGTATAAAGTCCTCAGGGAACCGCCGCAAATTGCGCTTGATCTGCTCGTTGAAGCCCCCGCCTACTCGCCAATATCCGCATACACCGCTGCCCGCGCCCTGGCGGCCGCGTCAAGCACGCCGACCTTTTCGTCCACGAAATCATAAACCTTTGGTTGAGCTTTACCCTGCGCAGGGCGCAGCACGCGGCCCAGGTACTGGATCAGACGGCCGCTGAATTTGACCGGAGTGGCCAGAAACAAGGAGGTCAGGTTGCTGGCGTCGAAACCTTCGCCGATGAGCTGGCCCGAGGCGAAGACCACGTCTACCCGACCCGACTGGATCTGGTCCACCAGGCGCTTGCGTTCGGGCAGGGGCGTGTCGCCGGTCAGGATCGCCCCGCTGATTCCATGCCGTTCTTCCAGGAGTTCCTGCAGCATCCGGCAGTGTATCTTGCGGTCGGACAGAACCAGACTCACGCCGCTCCCGGACGCCGCTTCCGAGGCCACCTCGTCGACGATCAGACAATTGCGCTCCATGTTTTCGGTCAGGTCGGCGATGATGAGGCCGTATTCCTCCGAGGGGTCGCGATCGCATTTGAAAGCCGTGGGCCGGATGCGGATTTCCGGGCGCATGATCGCCCCGCTGTCCATCAGATCATCACTGTCGATGCGGGCATGCATCTCGCCCAGGTGCCAGAAAATGAGCTGCGTCAATCCGTCGCGTCGGTACGGGGTGGCGGAGAGGCCAAGGGAATAGGCGCTGTCGAAGGCGGTCACGGCAGCGGTGAAGGTGCGGCTGGGGGCGCGGTGGCATTCGTCGACGATGATGTGGCCGACGCGTTTCTTGAGATCCTTGGCCCGGCTGTACACCGACTGCACCGTGGCCACTGTCACGGCCTCGCCGACAGTGCTTTTGCCGCTGCCGATCATGCCCACCTTGCGGGCCGGGATGTCCAGGAATTGCTCGATGCGCTCCACCCACTGCATGGCCAGGTCGCGGGTGTGCACCACGATCAGGGTGGGCTGGCGGCGGCTGGCGATAAGCGACAGGCCGCACACGGTCTTGCCCGCGCCGGTGGGGGCGCAGAGCGTGCCGAAGCGGCGGCGGAGCATGGCCTCGCAGGCGGACTGCTGGTAGGGACGCAGCTCCCCCCGGAAAGTGAAATCAATTTCCGGCAGGCTGCGCCGCTCGTCCTCGTACTCCACGGCCTCGCCGTGCTCGGCGCAGACCCGGGCCAGCCGTCCGCCATAGCCACGCGGCAGGATGAGCCCGCCGCTTTTGCGCGTGGAATAGAACTTCAGGTGCCGGGAGACCTTGTAGTTGGTGCGGCCCATCTTCAGATTTTCGAGCCACTTGGGATTCTCCAGGGTCAGCTCGGCCATGATCTGGGTCTGGATGGGCTCCGGGATTTCGGAAAGGAAAAGTTTGTGGGCGATCCGGCAATGCATCAGGACTCGCTTCCCAGGCATCGGGCCAGCACATGAGGCAGACGGGCGACCTTGCGCGCCGCGTAATCGAAACAGACCATGCCCGTCTTGACCAAGGCGATTTCCGCGCCATCGGCAGGACGAGTCAGCCGGTAGACAAGATCGAAACTCGACCGGCGCGTCTCGACCGCGCCCAGCTCCACGTCCAGCTCGTCGCCCAGAAAGGCTTCGCCCCGGAAAACCAGAGCCGCATCGGCCATGATCAGCCCCACCCCGCCGACATCCTTTTCGGACAGGCCGCAGGACGCCAGCCAGCGCACCCGCGCCTCGTGGGCAAGGCCCAGCACCCGGTCATTGCCCAGATGCCCGCCGTAGTTCACGTCGCTCACCCGCACGGCAAGCCGCGTGCGGAAAAACCACGCCTGCGGCAACTCAATCTGTACACGCGCCATAACACCCGTTCCCGCCTTCCAGTTGGTTCATCGCCCCGTCGGCCTCGTGCGCCACTCTCGCCCGCGCGGTCATGATTCCAGGTCCAGCAGCTTTTCCCCGCGTCCGATGACAGCCAGGACATCGCCTTTCCGCAAGGGCTGGTCGGCCTTGGGCACGAACACGAACTGTTTCTCCTCAAGGCCTTTCACCGCCACCACCTGGATGCCGAAGGAGTTGGTCAGGTCCAGATCGCGCAGGGTCTTGCCCGCCCAGCGTTCCACGGTGAATTCCTTGAGGATGATGTTGGTGCCGAGCGGCAGGTAGTCGATGAGGCCGGGCACGGCGAGCTTGGCCGCCAGCTGTTCGGCGGCGTAGCGTTCAGGAAAGATGACCGCGTCGGCCCCGACCTTGGCGAGCACCTTCTCGTGGTCACGGCTCATGGCCTTGACCGTCACGCTCTTGCACCCCAGCTCCTTCAGAAAGAGCGTGATCAGGATGCTCGCTTCCATGTTGTGCCCGGTGCTGACGATCACCTCCTGCAACTCGCCGAACCCGAGCTGCTCCAGGGCGGTCTTGTCCACGGCCTCGGCCTGATACGCCTGGGTCAGAACTTCAGCGGCAGCCTTGACCTTGTCCGGGTCGCTGTCGACCCCGACCACCTTCTGGCCGTGAGCCATCAAGGACCTGGCCAGACTGAGCCCGAACTTGCCGAGCCCCACGACACCGAATTCCTTGTGAACCATACAAACCTCCTACCCGATGAGCATGCTCTTTTCGGCGCGTCTGAAACGTTCGCGGGTCTGCCAGGACTGGAGCATGGTCAGAAAGACGATGGGTCCCAGACGGCCCACGAACATAAGCATCATGATGATGAATTTTCCCGGGGTCGAAAGTCGCGGGGTCAGCCCCGTGCTCAGCCCAACGGTACCAAAGGCCGACGAGGCCTCGAAAAAGAGTTCCATGAATTTGCCCCGCACCAGCTGGTGCGGCAGGTTCGCCCCTTCGGTCACGGTCAGGATGAAGACGGAACCCATGATGAGCACAAAGGCGAAAATGACGAGCGTCATGGCCTTGTTCACGGTAGGGGCGTCCACGCCATAGCCTTCGACCACGACCTGATCGCGGCCCTTGATCTGGGATACGGCGAACCCCAGCAGCACGCGCAGGGTTGTGGTCTTGATGCCGCCCGCGCACGATCCCGGCGATCCGCCGATGACCATGAGCAGGATCATGATGAAGAGCGAGGTGTCGGTCATGATGCCGATATCCATGGAATTGAACCCCGCCGTGCGGGCCGTGACGGACTGGAACAGGCTCTGGAGCAGGGCCGTGGCCATCCCGTCCTGCCGTTGCTCGATGAGGAAAAAAACCACCCATCCGGCGAGAATCAGCCACAGGCTGGTGCGAATGACCAGGGAACTCTGCCAGCTCAACGCACCGCGCAGGGAGCGCCTGAGTCGCAATGAGGCGATGAATCCGGGCAGTTCCACCAGCACGTAAAACCCGATCCCGCCCAGGAAAATGAGCAGCATGAACACAAGATTCATGGGCAGGTTGCCGGCGAAACGCATCAGGCTGTCCGGATACAGGCTGAATCCCGCGTTGCAGAAGGCGGAAATGGAATGGAAAATGGCGCTGTACCAGCCCACCTCCCCCAGGCTGAAAGCATATATGGTCACGGCTCCCAGCGCCTCGATGCCGAAGCAGACCAGGAAAAGCTGCACCAGGAAGCGCCCCAGCTTGAAGGACGGATCCCCCTGCAGGGATTGGCCCACGGCGATGCGGTCGGTCAGGGAGACGCGCCGCCGCCACAGGTAGAAGACAAGGCTCGTGTAGGTCATGACCCCCAGGCCTCCGATCTGGATCAAGGCGACGATGACGGTCTGCCCGAAGGTCGAGAACACGGTGCCCGTGTCGACCACGATCAGTCCGGTCACGCAGGTGGCGGACACGGAGGTGAACATGGCGTCGACCCAGCTCAACCGCGCCCCGTTGAGCGAGACGGGCAGATGCAGCAGCAGCCCCCCCAGGAGGATGGTCGCCGCGAAGAAATACACGGGGAGGATCGCCGGAGAGAGAAGTTTGTGGACGTGTTTCATGGCATCATTCCAGGGCCGCGGCCAACAGGGCGCGGGTGTATTCCTGGACCGGACCCGCGAAGATCGCGTCCGTCGCTCCCTGTTCCACGATGCGCCCCTCCTTCATGATGACGATGCGGTGGCACAGGGCCCGCACCAGGGCCAGGTCGTGGGTGATGAACATGTAGGTCAGGCCGAAGCGGGTCTGGAGGCCTCGCAGAAGCTCCACGATCTGGAATTGCACCGTGCGGTCCAGGGCCGAGGTGGGTTCGTCCAGAACCACGAATTTGGGCCGCAGGATGAGCGCACGCGCAATGGAAATGCGCTGACGCTGGCCGCCGGAAAATTCGTGGGGGTAACGGTGCATGGCGGCGGGGTCGAGATCCACGGCCTCCAATATCTCGGCGATGCGCTCCTCCCGCTCCGCGCCCGTGGCCAGGCGATGCGCGTCCAGCCCTTCGGCCACGATCTGGCCGACGGTCATGCGCGGGCTGAGGCTGCCGTAAGGGTCCTGGAAGACGATCTGGAAGTTGCGGCGCAAGCTCCGAAGCCGACCCTCGCGCATGGAGGAAAGGCGCTGCCCGTCGAAATCAATCGCTCCTCGGCAGGATTGCAGGCGCAAGAGGGCCAGGCCCAGGGTGGTCTTGCCGGACCCGCTCTCCCCCACCACGCCCAGGGATTCTCCCCGGCGAATGAAAAGCTTTGCGTCGGTCACGGCCTTGATGAAACTTTTGGGACGGCCAAGGAATGTCTTGCCCTGCGGAAACCAGACCTGCACATCACTGGCCTCGATCAAGGGCGGCGCGTCTTCGGGCAGGGGGTCCGGCCTGCCCGACGGGGTGCTGGTCAGCAGGGTTTTCGTGTACGGGTGGCCCGGGTTCTTGAAAATGTCGTCACGCGGGCCGCTCTCCACGATTTTGCCCTCGCGCATGACGTTCACGTCGTCGGCCATGTGCCGGACCACGCCCAGATCGTGGGAAATGAGCAGGATGGCCATGTTCAGACGCTGTTGCAGCTCTTTCAAGAGCGCCAGGACCTGGGCCTGGATGGTCACATCCAGGGCCGTGGTCGGCTCGTCGGCGATGAGCAGCACCGGATCATTGGCCAGGGCCATGGCGATCATAACCCGCTGCCGCTGCCCGCCGGAGAGCTGATGCGGAAAACTGTCCAACCGCGCCGCCGGATCGGGGATGCCGACCAGCTCCAGAAGTTCCAGCGTGCGAGCCCTGGCGTCGACGCCTGGCCGGTGCAGGAGCACGCTTTCGGCGATCTGGCGGCCGATGGGATGCAGGGGATTGAGCGAGCTCATGGGCTCCTGGAAGATCATGCCGATGCGCCCGCCACGCACCTCGCGCAGGGATTGTTCATCCAGACAGGTGAGGTCGCGCCCCTCGAACACAATCTCTCCCCTGGTGCGCGCGACCTCCGGCGGAAGCAGACGCAAAACCGACAGGGCGGTCACGGACTTGCCCGAGCCGCTCTCTCCCACCAGGGCGCAGGTCCGCCCCGGATACACGGACAGGGAGACGCCCTGCACGGCGGAGACGGTGCGGCCTTCCACGGAAAAATCGACGCCCAGATCGCGGATGGTCAGCAGGGCCGCATCCCGGGCGGAGCTAGCTTCTGTGGCGGGGATCAAAGGCATCGCGCACTCCTTCTCCGATAAAGACCAGAAGACTTAAAAGCGTGCCCAGCACCGCAAAGGCCGAGAGGCCGAGCCACGGGGCCTGCAGATTGTTCTTGCCCTGGGCCAGCAGTTCGCCCAGCGACGGCGAACCCGGCGGCAGGCCAAAGCCCATGAAATCGAGGGAGGTCAGGGTGGTGATGGACCCGCTGACGATGAACGGCATGAAGGTCACGGTCGCGATCATGGCATTGGGCAGGATGTGGCGGAACATGATGACCCGATCCGGCAGGCCCAGGGCCTTGGCCGCGCGCACGTATTCGAGGTTACGGCCGCGCAGGAACTCGGCCCGGACCACGTCCACGAGGCTCATCCAGGAAAAAAGCATGGTCACGGCCAAAAGCCACCAGAAGCCCGGTGCGACCATGGAGGCCAGGATGATGAGGATGAAAAGCGCGGGCATGCCGGACCAGATCTCCAGAAAGCGCTGCCCGGCCAGATCGACCATCCCGCCGTAATAGCCCTGCACCGCCCCCACGCAGACCCCGACCACCGAACTGCCGAGGGTGAGCATCAGCCCGAAGAGCACGGACAGGCGCACCCCGTAGATGATCCGCGCCAGCACGTCGCGGCCCTGGTCGTCGGTGCCGAGCCAGTTCTCCCGCGAGGGCGGGGCCGGGGCGGGCACGGGCAGATTGTAATTGATGGTTTTGTAGCTGTAGCGCACGGGGGGCCAGAGCATCCAGCCTTTGGCGCTGATGAGATCCTGCACGAAGGGGTCGCGGTACACGGTCTGGGTCTCGAAATCGCCGCCAAAGGTCGTTTCGGGATAGGCCTTGAAGACCGGGGCGTAGAAGCCCCCGTCGTAATAGACCACCAGCGGCCGGTCGTTGGCGATGAACTCCGCGCCCAGACTCGCGATGAACAGGAACAAAAAAATCCACAGGGACCAGAACGCCCGGCCATTGGAGCGAAAGGCGCGCAGTCTGCGGCGAAGGATCGGGTTCATCGCCCCTCCCGCGAGCCGAAATCAATGCGCGGGTCCACCAGCATGTAGGTCAGGTCGGAGAGCAGCTTGGTGACCAGGCCGATGAGGGTGAAGATGTAGAGGGACCCGAACATGACCGGATAATCCCGGCTGATGGTCGCCTCGAAACCGAGCAGCCCAAGGCCGTCGAGGGAGAAGATGACCTCAATGAGGAGCGAGCCCGTGAAGAACATGGAGATGAACGCCGCCGGAAATCCGGCGATGATGAGCAGCATGGCGTTGCGGAAGATGTGGCGATACAGGATTCGCGCCTCGGTCTGCCCCTTGGCGCGGGCCGTGGTCACGTACTGCTTGCCGATCTCGTCCAGAAAGGAATTCTTGGTCAGCATGGTCAGGGTCGCGAACCCGCCGATGACCATGGCCGTGACGGGCAGGGCCAGATGCCAGAAATAATCCAGAACCTTATGGAAGAGGGTGAAATTCTCCCAACCGGGCGAGGTCAGGCCGCGCAGGGGGAACCAGTTGAAATAGCTTCCGCCCGCGAACAGGACCACCAGCAGGATGGCGAAAAGAAAGACCGGGATGGCGTTGCCCACGATCATGAACGTGCTGGTCCAGACATCGAAGCGCGAGCCGTGGCGCACGGCCTTCATGATGCCCAAGGGGATGGACAGGGTGTAGATGATGAGCGTGCTCCACAGCCCGAGCGACAGGGAAACGGGGATTTTCTCGCCGATGAGCTCAAGCACGCCCTTGCTGCGAAAAAAGCTCTCGCCCAGATTGAAGGTGGCGTAATCTTTGAGCATGCTCACATAGCGCTCCCACAGGGGCTTGTCGAAGCCGTACATGCGCTCGATGCGCCGCACCACATCCGGGTCAAGGCCCTGGGCGCCGCGATAGGCGGACGAGGAGGAAGCCTGGGCCGAAACGTTGGCCCCGGCGGTCTCCCCTCCTCCCGCCCCGCTGACCCGCGCCGCCGCGGCCACGTCCAGGCCCTGCAACTGGGCGATCATCTGCTCCACCGGCCCGCCGGGAGCGGCCTGGATGATGAAGAAATTGAGCGTCAGAATGCCCAGCAAGGTCGGAACGATGAGGGCCAGACGCCGAAGGATGTAGGTGAGCATTACTTCAGACCCAGCCCCCGCCGCTTGTCCTTCAGCGCCTGCTCCTTGGCGGGATCGATCCACCAGGACTGAAAATCAAGCCCGTAATCCGCGAGCTTGTCCGGGCGGCCGAACTTGTCCCAATAGGCCACGCGCCAGGACGTGGCGTGCCAGTGCGGGATGACGTACCAGCCCCACAAGAGGGCCCGGTCCAGGGCCTTGCAGCGCAGGACGAGGGCGTCGCGGTCCGGGGCGGCGATGACCAGATCGACCAGCCTGTCGATGGCCGGGTTCTTGATGCCGCAGTAGTTGCGCGAACCGGGCATGTCCGCCGAGGCCGAATGCCAGAAGGAGCGTTGTTCGTTGCCCGGGGAAAGGGACTGGGGAAAGCTTGAGACGATCATGTCGAAATCGAACCCGCGCAGCCGCTCCAGATACTGGGATGTGTCCACCATGCGCACGCTCATGGTGATGCCGAGCCGCGCCAGATTGCGCTGGAAAGGCAGCACCACCCGCTCGAAATCGGGCTGCACGAGGAGCATCTCGAAAACGAAGGGCCGGCCGTCCTTGACCAGCTTGCCGCCCTCCACGCTCCATCCGGCCTGACGCAGAAGCTTCGCCGCTTCGCGCAGATTTTCGCGGATGTTGCCGCTGCCGTCGCTGACCGGCAGGGAGATTTCCTTCGTGTACACGTCTTCGGGCAGCCCCAGCGGTTCGAGCAGCTCTTTCTCTTTTTCCGAAGGCACCCCTGACGCGGCCATGTCCGAATTGGAGAAGAAGCTCGTGGAGCGGGCGTACTGGCCGTAAAAAAGGTTCTTGTTGCTCCACTCGAAATCAAAGGCGAAATTGAGCGCCTGGCGCACCAGGGGATCGGCGAAGATGGCGCGGCGGGTGTTGAAGACGAAAGCCTGCATGCCCTGGGAGAGCTTGTGCTGAATGTTCTCGGTGCGGATCAGCCCGGCCTCCACCGCCGGGCCGGTATAGCCCGTGGCCCACTGCTTGGAATTGTACTCCTGGCGGAAATCGTATTCCCCGGCCTTGAAGGCCTCCAGGGTCACGGTCAGATCGCGGTAATAGTCATAGATGATGCTGTCGAAGTTGTGGCGGCCCTTGTTCACGGGCAGGTCGCGGCCCCAATAATCGGGATCGCGTTCAAAGGTCAGGCGCTGTCCGGCCTTGAACTCGGCGATGCGGTACGGGCCGCTGCCCATGGGGATGTCCAGGCTGGAGGCCGAAAAATCCCGCCCCTTCCAGGAGGCTTGGGACAAAACCGGCAGCTGCCCCAGGATGAGCGGCAGCTCCTGACTGCTGCCCGGCTTGAAGACAAAGGTCACGGTCCGGGCATCGACCACGTCGACCCGCTCCACGTCGGCGTAATACTGGGCGTAATGGGGATTTCCCTGCTCCACGAGAATTCTGAAGGTGAAGGCCACATCCTGGGCGGTGACGGGGCTGCCGTCATGGAAGCGGGCCTCTTCGCGCAGCTGAAAGGTCATGAAAGAACGGTCAGGGGCCAGCTCGATGCGTTTGGCGAGCAGTCCGTATTCGGTGAAGGGCTCGTCCAGGGACTGCTCGGTCAGGGTGTCGAACAAGAGGCCCAGGCCGTCGGCGGAGTTGCCCTTGACGATGAAGGGGTTGAAGCTGTCGAAGGTGCCCGTGGCCGCCAGGCGCACGGTTCCGCCTTTGGGGGCGTCGGGAAAGACGTAGTCGAAATGGGTGAAATCCGCTCCGTATTTGGGCTCGCCGTTCATGGCCAGGGCGTGGGAGAACTGCTCCGCCTTAGCGGGAGCGGCGATGCAGAGGAAAAGGGCCAGAAAGAAAAATTGCTTCATGGTGAACCCGGTGAACCTGCTGAAGTTGGCGAATCCGCTTCCTTTTAGCTGGCCGGGTGCACAGCGTCAAACAGGGCAAGGCGGTTTCGCGGCCCGGACGTCGGCGCAAGGTTTTCGAAAATCGATTTTCTTACAACGCCGTATTGACGCTGCACCGCTTTAGGAAATATCCCACAAGGGCTTCATCGCGCGGCAGGCCCTGACCGCCGTCGCGCATCACCATCACATCAGTCCGGGACAGTCCATGAAAACGCAACTCCGTGTTGAAAAAATCGGCGGGACATCCATGTCCAGGTTCCCGCAGATCATCGATAATGTGATCCTTCGCAAGCCTGACGACATCTTCGGCCGGATCTACATCGTTTCCGCCTACGGCGGGGTCACCAACGAACTCCTGGAACACAAGAAGACAGGGCAGCCCGGAATTTACCAGCTTTTCCGGGAACAGGAAAACTATCCCAAAAAAATGCTGGCCCTGCGCGACAGCCTCTTCGAGCTGAACAAGACCTTCGAGCCCGCCGGGCTGGACCTGAATGTCGCCAACGAATTCGTCGAAGACCACATCGACCTGGCCATCAACATCCTGCGCAGCATGGATAACGTCCTGGCCTCGGGCTATGTCTCGCGGGCGGCGCTGCTGCTGGCCGCACGGGAGCTGCTGGCCTCGCTGGGCGAGATGCACAGCGCCTTCAACTCCGCCAACATCCTGCAGAATCGGGGCTACAACGCCACTTTCGTTGATCTGAGCGGATGGGAGGACAGCCGGCAGCTGACCATCGACGAACGCATCAAGGACAGCTTCGAAGGCATCGACCCCTTCTCGACCATCTGTTTCGCCACCGGCTACACCAAGGGCACCGAGGGCATCATGCGCGAATTCGACCGGGGGTATTCGGAAGTGACCTTTTCCAAGGTCGCGGTGCTTTTGGGCGCCAAGGAAGCCATCATCCACAAGGAATATCATCTCTGTTCCGGCGATCCGCTGGTCATCGGCGAGCACAACATCCACCCTGTGTGCAGCACCAACTTCGACGTGGCCGACCAGCTGGCCGACGTGGGCATGGAGGCCATCCATCCCAAGGCCTCGAAGCCGCTCGAAATCAACAACATCCCCATCCGCATCAAGAACGCCTTCGATCCGGACCACGCCGGGACGCTGATCACCAAGGACTTCATCGCGCCGAAGTCCATGGTCGAGATCGTCACCGGTTCGGACAAGGTCACCTGCCTGGAAGTGCACGACACGCGCATGGTCGGCGAGGTGGGATTCGACCTGCGCATCCTGCAGGTCCTGGCCAAATACGACATTTCCTACATCAGCAAGGCCACCAACGCCAACACCATCGGCATGATCATAGGCGATCGCGACTGCCGTCCCGAGATGATCGCCGAGCTTCAGGACAGGTTCGAACAGATCACCCTGCAAAAGGTGGCCATCGTCTGCGCCATCGGCTCCAACATCGGCCAGCCCGGCATTCTGGCCAAGGCCGCCGGAGCGCTGGCCTCCGACGGCATCAATATCCTGGCCGTGTCCCAGACCGCCAGGCAGACCAACATGCAGTTCGTGGTCGAACGCGGCCAGTTCGCCAAGGCTCAGATCGCCCTGCACGCGGCGCTGTGCACGACGGTCCCGAGAACCTGCGCAGGCTAAATCCGCGTCAACCTTTCCCGCCATGAACGAAGCTCCCGGACAGGATGTCCGGGGGCTTCGTTCATGAATACGCCCGCATAATCAGTCCTGCTTCAACAGGAATTGCAGCTCGCTCCCAGTCAAAATGCCCCTGCACTCGACGTCATTGAACTCTCTTTTCTGCTTTTCCTTCAACGCCATGGCCTGCCGGGCCAAAACCTGACGCACGGCCTCGCTGAACAGATCGCGGCGGACCTGCTCCGCATCGTGGATTTCGCCGCAAACATCCCGCTGGGTGCCGGATTCCGGTTGATGGCACGAGCCATCGCGTCCACCCCGGAATCTTTTCTGATTCGCGCTCATCACAATCCCTTCATTGCGTGTTTTTTTGGTCATGCTTCAAACACGGTCGCACATCTTCTTTTATTCTAGATGCATGCACACAAACAAATCCCTCAGGAATGGGCATTTCTGACCATTTTTGCATAAAAGCACTTACGTATTTATCGCCCATCACATCCAGACGAACAAATTCCCTGTCCATCAAATGAATTCCGATACAAAATACGTAGGTATAATTTAAAAATTTATACTCTATAATATGTATTAAATATACACTTAAAATAGTTATTCATGTGTATAATTTTCAGAAAAACAAGAACAAAAAATAAATTATATCTTAAAATTTAGATAGTTAATTTGAACGTACATATTACGTAAACATATATTTTTTAAAAAATACTATAAACTATTTAGTATTCGTTCCGATTTAATCATTACAATCATTTATATTTAGGCACTCAGCTACCAAAAGATTACACGTACTGCTCAGCACAAATGCGTACGTACATAGGGAGGAAAACATGAAACGCTCAGCAACGCCCATCCTGCGAACGCTCATGGCGGCGCTCCTGATCCTGGCCGCCGCAACCGGCCAGGCCCGGGGCGAAAACATGGTCCGTCCGCAAGCGACGGAAAGGCGCGACGATGCGCTGTATGCTTCCATGGAAGCCAGACGGCACGTGGAAGGCGGGCAAAAACTGGAGCGGGAGAAAAACCTTTCCGGAGCCATAGCTTCGTACTCCAAGGCCGCGAGCCTCGTTCCGGATTCAGCCGAAGTCCATTTCGCCCTGGGCGAAGCGCTGGTCAAAGCCGCCCGCGACCAGGAAGCCCTGGTCAGCTACACCCTGGCCGTGACCATCGCCCCGAAACACCGCAGAGCGCTCCACAGCCGAGCGCGACTCTGTCTGCGCATGAAGCTTTACGCCCAGGCCCGCAAAGACTTGAGCCAACTCATAGACCTAGTGCCCGGAGTCGCGGACTATCATTACCAGCGTGCGACAACGCTCATGAAGATGAAAAGCGTCACCGAAGCCTATCACGACTTTCTGCGCGCCCACGAACTCGACAACAAATACCCACGACCGACCCTGATCTGGAAAAAGGACTCGGTGCCGAAAAAGGTCGTGTAGCCAAGAGAGCATTGCGCTCCAGGATTCGCCGACAGAACGCGAAACAAGCGGGTCGCGGACTTCAATCCGCAACCCGCTACTTGTTGTCCCACCCGATGCCGTTTGAACCCGTGAGGATTATTCGCTCGAAATCAAGACTTCGCCGCCGGTGGCGCCCTTTGAACGCGATCAGAAGAGCACCCGGCACTTCATGCCCGCCGGCAGCCGAAGCTTTGGGTTGGGAAGCTCCAGGCGCACGCCGAAGGTTCCGCTGGCGGCATCGATGACCTTGTCCACGATCACGACCTTGGCGCCGTACTCGCCGCCCACGGGCTCGTCCGGCAGGACCGTGGCCGTGGCCCCTTCCATGATGGACCCGATATACTGGACAGGAATGACCAGCTCGACGCTCAAGGGGTCGATCTGCGCCACGGTCAGAAAGGGCTCCTCGCCGACATAGCCGCCCGGCGCGCCCGTGCGCTTGACCACCACGCCCCTGATCGTGCTGCGGATGACCCGCATTTCAAGCTGCGCCTTGGCTTCGGCCACCATCAGCCGGGCCAGTTGCAGCTCGGTCTCGATCTCGTCCTTTTCATGCACCGAAATGAGTTTTTTCCTGGTCAGTTCCTCGTTGCGCTGGGACTTGCGCTGCCCGAAACCCACCTTGGCCTCGGCCGTGCGCAGGGCCGCGGCTTCGACCCCGGACTTGAGCCGGGCCAGAATCTGCCCGACCTCGACCTTGTCTCCCCGCTCGACCATGACCTTCTCCAGGATGCCCGGAACCTGACTGCCGAAATTGACGGTCTCGCGAGGCTCGATAAGCCCTTCAAAGGGAGGCAGATCCCCGGCTTGAACCGTGGCTGCCAGCATGCACAACAGTGCCAGGAAAAATATGCGTTTCATCTCTTGTTCTCCTCGATGCGTATGGTCCCGTGTTTCCGTCGGGACTGAAACAGCCCAGACACGGGAAAAAGACGTTGCTACTCGAACCTTCCGGCAAAGGCCATCAGGCTGCCCTGCGCCTGGTCCTGCCGGAACAGGTTCCGGCGCACCCGGGCGTTGTGCCGCTCCACGCTGCGCTGCATGCGCCGCAGCAGCCAGCGCGCCGCGAATTGGGGCGTCCCCGTCCGGGCGACGGCGAACATGGCCAAGCGGATGAACGGGTCGCCCCATTTGCCCTGGAACAGGAAATCCTCCAGGGACAGGATGCCTTCAAAGCTCCCGGGGTCACCCTGCCGCCCGCACCGCCCGGCCAGCTGACGATCGATGCGCGCGGCCTCATGGTATTCCGTGATGACGACGTGCAGGCCGCCCGCTTCGCGCACCTCGGGCGCGAGCATGATGTCCGTGCCCCGCCCGGCCATGTTCGTTGCGATGGTCACGCTTCCCGGCTGGCCCGCCCGGCTGATGACCCCGGCCTCCTCTGCGTCCTGCTTGGCGCTCAGGACCAGATGCGGCAGCCCCGCTTCCCGGACGCGGGCGGCAAGCTCCTCGGAGGCCGCCACAGTGCGCGTCCCGACGAGTACGGCCCGGCCCTGCCGGTGCAGTTCGCCGATCCGGTCCACCACGGCCCGCCATTTGTCGTGCCGGGTGGGAAAAACCCTCTCCTTTTGCCTGCGCCGGATCACCGGCCTGTGGGTGGGCATGCGCAGCGTGGCCAGACCGTAGACGTTCCACAGCTCGTCCTTCACCTCGCGCGCGGTGCCGGTCATACCCGCAAGCCTCAGGTAGCGCCTGAAAAATCGCTGATAGCTGATCTTGGCCAAGGGTTCCCGGCGCTGGGTAAGCTCGCACCCCTCCTTGAGCTCGATGAGCTGGTGCAACCCCTGCTCCCAGGAACGGTCGGGCATGACGCGACCCGTAAATTCGTCGATGATCTGCACCTTGCCGTCGCGGACCAGGTACTGTTCGTCGCGACGAAACAGATGCAGGGCCGTCAGGGCCTGATGCACCGCCCCCTCCCGCCGCACCAGGCCGCTCCACAGGGCGCCCAGCCGCCGCGCCGCGTCCTCGATGCGGCTCCGCCCGGCCGGAGTCAGCAGGATATGCCGCCGGGCCTCGTCGAGCTGGAAATCCCTGTCCCGAACGAAATCGCCAGCCAGCCCCAGGGCCTGTTCCAGAAATTCCCGCTCTTCTCTCACACCGGAGGAACCGGAGATGATGAGCGGGGTCCGAGCCTCGTCGATGAGCACGCTGTCGGCCTCGTCCACGATGGCGAAATGCAGGCCGCGCATGAGCAGCCGTCCGGCGCGGGAGCCCTGTCCGCTCAGGCTTTCGGCCTGGACCATGATCGGGTCCGGCCGATCGGCCAGGGTCAGGCGGTCGCGCAGGTAGTCGAAGACCAGTTCCTTGTTGGTGGCATAGGTGATGTCGCATCCGTAGGCCTGACGCCGCTCATCAGGCGACTGCCCGTGCACCACGCACCCCACGCTCAGGCCCAGGGCCCGAAACAGGGGCGCGGTGTTCTCGGCGTCGCGGCCCGTGAGGTAGTCGTTGACGCTGATGACATGCACCGGCAGCCCGGCCAGGGCCGCCGTGGCCGCCGTCAGGGTGGCCGTCAGGGTCTTGCCCTCGCCGGTCTCCATCTCCGCCACCATGCCGCGCAGCATGACCAGAGCGCCCATGACCTGGCTGTCGTGGTGGCGAAGCCCAAGGACGCGGGCGGAGAATTCCCGGATCAGGGCGAAGCTGTCCGCCACGTGGGCCGGGAGAAAACCGTCGGTCAGCAATCGCTGGCGAAGCGGACGGATCTCGGCGGTCAGCTCCTTTTCGCTCAAGCCGGACAGACGCAGGCCCGCCGCGCCCACGGCCCTCGTCTCCCGCCCAAGCCATCCGCCCTTTCCGAGCAACGCCAGGACGCGCCCGTGCAGACGGTGCGCCTGGCGCTCAAGCCAGGTCTCGACCCGGTCGGGCCGTTCGGCCCGAACGTCGCGGGTGGCTGGAGGATGAACCAGATGGAACCGACTAGTCATGATTCGCCACGCTACACGGCCAGGCGGGTGAGCAGCAGACGCCGTAGCGCCCGGTAGGCCCGCCAGGCCAAGGGTTCGGGACTGTGCTCGAAACGGACGTAGGCACGCTCTTCCACGTTGCCCGGCACGGGCCCCTCAAGGACCAGGTCGAACTGAAAGAGGCGCTCCAGCACGTGAGGGGCCTCCTTTTCCCGGGGGTCGAGGGCGAACCGGCCGCCGCCGTCGAGACTGAAGGCCAGGCTCGGCAGCACGCGGCTCGCTGCGGGCACCTCGCGAGACACCCACGCCGGCAGAACCTGTCCGATGTTTTCGGCCAGGCGCACCTCCACGCTGCGGACATCCGAGCGCACGCGCTCGATATCGGCCTGGGAGACCACGGTCCTGATGTGCATGCGCAGCGGGTCGACGATGTAGCCCACGGGCTCGCCGCGCCGCAGAAAGCGCCCCGGCAAATCCGCCTCGTCCTGAAGCACGAAAATCCCGGACGCGGGGCTGCGCGTGATCAGGGCCGCCTGACGCTCCAGGGCGCGAGCGATCTCGGTTTCGATGCTTTTCAGTTCCTCGTCCAGCATGCCCGTCTCGGCGCGGTCCCTGTTCATGCTCACCTGGCGGCGAGCCTGGAATTCCTCCCGCCGGGCCTGCAACAGCCGGACCTGGGTTTCCAGCAACGGGTCCGCGCTGCGGATGAGCGGATCGCCGGGCTGTACGGCGGTCCCTCCGGGAGTGAGCACGGCCTCCACCATCCCCCCGGCAGCCGCGTACACCCGGGATTCCTCCGAAACCCAGACCACGCCTTCGGCGCTTGTGTACAGCGGTGTCGGAACCATGGCCAGAACCCCGGCCAGCAGAACCAGAGGCAGGACCACCGTCATCATGACGCGAAGGCGCTTGCGTTGCATATGCGTATCCTTGACGAGAAAACCGGCCACGCGCCACGTGGGCACGACGAGCATCATGAACACCGCCCAGATGGCCAGGACAATGCCCACGAAAAAAAACTGCCCGGCCACGAAAAGCACGATGCGCACGGAAATGAAAATCCGGTAGCAGAAGGCAGCCACGGCGTAAAAGAACAGCCAGCGGGCTTCCCCGGGGGTGCGGGCCGGCGATTCGGCGCTTTCCACGCCCAAAGGATAGCGCTTGCACAGGTAGCCCAGATAGCCGACGCCGCGTTGCGCCAGATTGGGAATCTCCAGCCAGTCCGAAAGAATGTAATAAGCGTCGAAACGTAGCAGCGGGTTGCCGTTGAAGAGGACCGTCGACACCCCGGCCACGAGCAGGGCCTTGTAGGCCAGGGCGCGCACGACTCCTGGCTCCACGTTCAGCCAGACCAGAAGCATGACGGCGGCCACGAAAAGCTCCACCATGATGCCCGCCCCCCCGACGAGCATGCGCTGCCGCTTGTCCCGGAAAGACGTCGACGAGGACGCGTCCACGTACGGCAGGGGCATGAAGACCAACAGCATGATCCCCATCTCGTGCACCTCCCCGCCCTCCTTCTTGACCATGTAGGCGTGGCCGAACTCGTGCAGGACCTTCAGCACGGGATAGAGCAGGCTGATCAGCAGCAGATTCTCCATGCCGAGGAGCGCGTCGGAGAAATCGCCTTGCAGGGCGTCCCAGTGCAGCACGGCCAGGACGGCGGCCGTGGCCACCGCCGCCATCCAGACCGCCAAGGCCTGCCAGCCGAGAAACGGGCGGACCCAGTGCATGGTCCGGGTCAGGAAGCGGTCCGGGTCCAGGAGCGGGAAGCGCAGGGACAGCGGCGAGGCCATCTGCGTGAACAGGCGGCTGCGTCTGCCCTTCACGCTGCGCTGGTGCAGGTCCGAAAAGTCGAGAATGACGCCGGTCTGCAAGAGATCGGCGCGGTACAGGCGGGCCAGGAGCTCGATGACCTCGTCCTGGGTGGGCATGTGGTCGCCCAGGCGGGCGCAGACGGCCCGCCAGATCTGGTCCATGGTCCGGCGGCCGTCCATCATGCCCGCCAGTTGGTAGGCCTCGGAGGAAAAGCGGTGATGGCGGCCGGTGAAGCCGTCCTGAATCACGTACCAGTCCTGGCCGCGATACTCGTGGCGTTCGATGCGCACATGGCTGCGCAGGCGCGGCTTGAGGGGGGCGACCCGGTACCACGACGGACTGAGCAGCGAAGCGCTCATGCGCAGGCCCCGCCGAGGCGTCTCAAGGCAGCCATTTCCAGAAGAAGAGGGTCAGCCATTCGCGCATGTCCCGGACCCAGATGCGGACCAGTTTGCGCCGGTCCACGGCGACCTTGCCCACCCCTTCCATGCCGGGGCGCAGGGTCTGGTCCACGCTGTCCAGCGTCGCCTCCACCCGGAAATGATTGCTGCCTTCCTCGGCCCTCGCGATGGGCGTGATCTTGCTGACCGTGAACCCGAATTCCTGGCCGGGCAGGGAGAAAAGGACCAGCTCACCGCGCTGTCCGACCCGCACGTCGGCGATGCGTCGCTCGTCGACCTTGAGAATGACCCGGTAGGAGTCCAGCGGCGTGACCTCGAAGAGCACGTCGCCCTGCTTCACGGCGCTGCCGAGGCGCTGGCTGAGATCGCCGCTGACGATGAGGCCGGGGAACGGCGCGGTGAGGCGGGTGCGGGCCAGTTGGGCGTCGGCCAGGTCCAGCTCGGCCTGAACCTGATTCAACTGCGCGCGGATGATGCTGGACTGGGCCCGGTCATGCTGGGATACGGCCTCCTGGAGCTGCTGCTCCAGCTGCCGCAGGCGGCTGGCGGTGACCATTCTGTCCAGGCGCAGGTCACGGTCGTCGAGAAGGCAGAGCTCGTCCCCCTCGAGCACCAGATCTCCGGCCCGGAACGGGGCCTGGTGGATGAAGCCGTCGAAGGGCACGGTCACGGCCCGGCGGATCCCCCCTTCCAGGGCGATGTCCGCGCGCAGGCGGTAATCCCCGTGGGCAAGGAAAAGGAACAGGGCCACGCATGCCAGCGCCGCCACGGCAAGCTTGCGGCCATAGTGCCGGGGGCCCAGCAGCCGCCCGGCCGCCTCGGTCAGACTGGCGCGGACGTGGTCGAGGACGGAGCGGTCGGCCTGGCGCTTGGCCTCCAGGATGGGGCCGGCCAGGGCCGCCACGGCCCGGAAGAATTCCGCGTCGCGCTCCGTGAAGGGCTGGTCCGCGGCGCGTTCGACGGTCAGGGCGCCGTAGTAGCGATCCTGACCGTACAGGGGCAGAGTCAGGACCGAAACCATGGCCTGCTGGCGCGAGAGGGCTTCGTGCTCGCGGCAAATGACCGTGGCGTCGTCCGTGGGCCAGCATATCTCGCGACGCTGCAGCAGGGCTTCGTCCATGACCCGTTCGATGGTCCGGGTCAGGTTCATCTTCAGGTCGACCTCGGCGCTGTGCGAGACCGCTTCGAGGACAACGGCCCGCCGGCGCACGAAACCGAGGCTGACCCGCTCACACTTGGCCGCGGCCGCCAGTTCCGTGACGAAGGTCATGGCCGCCTCGCGGCAGGATGGCCGGTCCAGGGTCAGGGCCAGCATGTCCACCGCCGTTCCGAGGCGCAGCAGGCGGGCCTTGTCCTCGTCGGCCTCCCGGCGGCGCAGGAGCAGCTCCAGCCACGAACAGCCCCATTGCAGCTGCTCCATGGCCCGGTTCAGATCGGCCTCGCTGTCCGCCGCCAGCTCCATGGCCACCACGGCGAACAGCCTGTCATCCACCCGGACGGGGTAGACCATGGCATACCGGTCGGCGGCATCCAGTTCCAGCACCAGGCCGCGGCCGTCCTCGATGACCCGCTCCAGAGCCTCGGCCAGCCGGGCCGGGTCCGCGCCGCCGTACGGCCACACCGCAGCGGGAGCGAACTGCCCGTCCGCCCCCTCGGTGACCAGAATCCCCTGGACCACGCCCGCAATCAGGCCGCTCTGCAGCCCGATCCACCCCTGGAAATACTCACGGGTGCTCGAAGCCGACGAGAACTCGGCCCATGACAGGACGGGCCCTGCTCCGGTCGGTGCGGAGTCCTGTATGGTGGTGTTGCTGCTCATAATAATGAAACCCGATCAACGGCGACGCCGGTGCAGACTGAAGGCCAAGCCCCCTTTTCAGCTGCTCAGTTAACCAGCTAGCTGGTCAAAAAACAAGGAAAAACAGGCATCAGGCCCGGCCCGGCACGCCGCCGCACCGGGCCTGATGCGAAGGTCCGCGTCCCGCCCTATTGCGGCGTGACGTCGGGCATTTCGAGGCTGATCACGCCGAAACGCTTCTCGTACTCGTTCATGGTGTTGGCCAGGAGAATGGCCAGGCGCTTGGCCGCGTAGGGATTGATGATGACGCGGTCGGAAAGCTCGATGACCAGATCCTTCTGCGACGGGTGCCAGTTCTTGTTGACGCCGAACATGAGCGCCACTTCCTCGCGCGTGCTCGATACGTTGCAGACATTGGCGTACGTGGTACGCATGCGGCTTCCGTCCCAGCGGATCTGCCCCGCCTGGTCTTCCGCCTTTTCCTGGGGCGTCTTGTCTTCCATTGTCACGTGTACACTCCTTGTATGTTGCGGGCTCCGTATGAAAAAGGCCGGACTATGCGTCCTCAGCCCGACGTTTCTTCTCGACCTTGAATCCCGATATGGTCACCAGCCGCGCAGGGGAAGAATCCGTCTTCTCCCCGCCTTGCAGCCTTTCCCCGTCCCAGCTCCAGCTCCGGCCGGTGGGCCTGGCGAAACGCTCCAGCTCCTCGGAGGCCAGCCGACGCTTTTCACCCCTGCCCCGCGTCGACAGCGCGCCCAGACAGGTCAGTCCGGCCACGGCCCCCTGGAGGCCCATCGATCCCGCGTCGTCCCGGGCCGCAAAGAACGTTTCCCCCCGCTCCGGCGCGGAAGCCTCTCCGCCCGTCGGCCTCGGGCCGAATACGGCGGGTCGCAGCCCGGCCGATTCCTCCGCCGCACCCCCATGTTCCCGGTCCGGAGCGTCCGCCGGGGCCGCGTCCTGTCCGGGCTGCGCCTGGGCTGCCGGAACCGACTGGCCTCCATGATGGCTCACGCGGCGGGAGTAGCTCGATTCGGACCGGACCTGTTCGATCTCCAGCGCGTCGGGCGCGGGTTCCGGAGTCACAACCGGGCCTTGCTCGGCAATGCCCGCTCTCGGCGTTACAGAAATATCGGCTGCGGTGTAGAGTTCGATCATCGTCGCGCTGATCAGGTCGCCGGAAGCGATCAGTTCCTCGACATTTCCGTTGTCCAGCCTCACGATGCCGTACTCGCCGACAATCACATCCTCGGAGAGGTTCCCGTAGAACGTATCGGAGCCCGTACCTCCGAACATGAAGTCGTTGCCCGGACCGCCGGTGAGCGAATCGGCTCCGCCGATGGAGCTGAAACGCATCATCGTTTCGGCCTGGGACGGAACTCCGCTCCGGAAGGCCACCCTTCCGGCGTCGCCGATGAGGATGTCGCCCCCCTCGCCGCCCCGCATCACGTCGCCGCCGCCTCCGCCGATCAGGATGTCGTTTCCGAATCCGCCGACAAGGATGTCGTCACCATTCGACGAAGACGCCGTGGACTCGACGGACAAAATCCCTGACGTGGTCTTGAGCCCCCCGAAGGTCGCCGCCCCCCCGTCACCGAAAAGAATGAGACCGCTGCGCCATTGCGAAGCGTCGAGACTGTCCGCCCCGCCTTCCCCGAAGGCCAGCAGCAGCCCATCGTCCTGCGGATCCGTGTCCGTGGCGGTGAGACTGTCGACCCCACCGCCCATCCGAAGGGTCAGGGTGGACCCGGGCAGGACGCTTTGCACGAGCGCGTCGTCGGCGCCGCCGCCGAAGAGGATGTTGATCCCGCCGCTGAAGTCGTCGTCCGCCTCGAAACCGATGACGCCCGCGCCTCCCGCGTCACCGGTCATGCCCGTTATGTCGTGGTCCGTGATGACGACGCCGGTGCGACCGGACGTGTTGCCCCGGTCGCTGACGTTCAGGGTGTTGACGCCGCCACCGCCGTCGATGATCAGGTCGCCCCGAATTCCGTCGAGGACGCCCTGGTTGGCCGGCGCGTCGGAGGAGATGTTGAAGGTGTCGTTCCCGTCTGTTCCGGTCAGCATTGTGGTCTGTCCGGCCGGCGTCGAGAGGATGTTGATCGTATTGTCTCCGCTGCCGAAGATGAGGTCCAGGTTCTCGATCTCCTGGTAATGGAAGCTGCCCGTCATGCCGAAGCCGCTGATGCCCGCGCCGTCGATGGTGCCGCCACCGACGCCGGTGTTGGCGGAATCGTCGAGAATCAGAGTGTCTCCCCCGTCGTGCGCGCCGCCGTAGACACGCAGCTCCGCCGTTACTCCCGAGAGCGCTCCGCCGGTGCTTCCGGTCGCGTCGGCGTTGCCGGCCACTGCGATCTCGTCGTCGCCGTCCCCGGTGCGCACGGTGGTCTGAACGACCGCGCCGGCCAGGGTTACCCGGTCGTCACCGCCGCCGCCGTTAACCTCGACCGAGGAGCCAACGATGGTTCCGCGCAGGTTGATGACCGTTCCCGCCTCGTCGGCGTCGCCGCTGTCGCCGTTCATGACGACCAGGCCGGAGACGGTGATGGACGCGTCGGTTTGCAGGGTCACGTCGTCGCCGGCGTTGATGGTCAGACCGCCCACCGCGGCCTCGATGTCGCCGAGAATGGTCAGATCCTCGCCCTCGGCGACAGTGTCGGGAAGCAGCAGATCGATATCCCCGGCCGTGGTCCGGACCCCTGCCACGCGCAGGCCGCCGGAGGTTTCGCGCACGAAGACGCCCGTTGCGGCGCCGGCCTCGAACAGGCCTTCGCTTTCGGCGTCCGTGTCGATGTCGAGAACGTCACCCGCCGTGCCCACGGACCCCGTGTCCGAAACAAGGACGACGGAGCGGCCGGATATGTCGGCCAGGTCATCCATGGCCGTCTCGAGGATGGACCCGTCCGCGCTCAGGGAGACGAGACCGTTCGCCGAGACCACGCGGTCGACATTCAGATCGCCCAGGATTTCGTGCAGGTGGACGTCCGCGCCAGCCAAAACCGTCAGCACGTCCGAATCGATGGCCATGGCGACGCCCTCGGCGCCTATGCCGCCGCCGACCGCGAGATCGAGGGCGACACCAATGATCCGGTTTTCATGCACATCGCCGTCGCCCTGCGTCAGGGAACCGGAGGCCGTCAGGGTGACGTTCTGGATGGCTTCGATTTCGCCGACGCGGATGTCACCCGTGCCAGCGGAGATGTAAACGCTCGTGCCGGCGAAGGCGTCCAGCTCCCCTCCGGTCTGCTCCACGTTGATGCTCCGGACGTCGTCGCCGACGCCGCCGGCGCTCGAAACCAGGGTTATGTCGCCAGACCGCAGCAACTGCGCCGCTCCCGTGGATGTGATATTTCCCTGGGTTTCGATGGACACGGACCCCGAACCGTAGTCCAGTTCGCCCGCGAGCTCGATGTTGTTGTTGCTCCCGTCAATGACAAGCGTCCCGGCGCCCGAACCGTCGCCGATGACGAAGGTGCCGCTCAGGGCCTCCTCGCCGCTCAGGGTCAGGTCGTTGAAGGTGTAGCTGCCGGACTCCGAGGCGGCGCCGAGGGCGGAGAGGCTCAGGGTTCCCCCGAAGTACTTGTTGGACACGACCATCGAACCCAGCCCGGTCAATCCGGCGTCGATCAGGGGCGCGGCCTCGGCCGAGGCGTTGACGGCATCGACCAGTTCCTGGGCCGTCGTCGGGTTGGCGGGGTTGGTGTTCAGGGTGATGGTGGTGGTCGACGAGGTGACCACGCCGCCGGTGCTTTCCTGGAAAACGGAAATCGCCGGACCGGTTCCGACTCCGAGGTCCTGTTTCGCGTATTCCACATTGACCGTGGCGAACATGGACAGGGCCGCTTCCTCGGAGGAGGCCAGCTTGATGGTCGTGGAGTCGACGACGGCCACGTAGTAGGTCGTCCCGGAAACGAGATCTCCCACTGCCGCCCCGCCGCTGTTGTTGACGTAGGTGATGGCCTGGCCCATCCGCAGGTCGTGGGCGTGGGCGAAGTCGATGGTCTCCGAATCCCCGTCCACTGCTGTCGCGTCGAAATACAGCCCGAAGCTGTGCCCCGTCTCTCCAGCGGCGTCGTGGACATCGACCGCGACGACATTTCCCGCCAGGGCGTCGGCCCTGGTGAGGGCCAGCCGAATCCCCGAACTGTCGCCCGGAACGTTGGCCACATAGTAGGTCTGACCGCTGACCAGGCCGCCGATGTCGGTGCCGCCGCCGTTGTACACGACGGCCTGGCCCGTCTCGAAATAGGACACGCCGTCCAGTCGGATGACCGTCGCCGAGCTGAGGCTGTGCCCGCTTCCTGTGCCCGCCGAGGGATCGATGGACAGGACGTCGCCGCTGGCCGCATCCTCGGCGGTGAGCGCGAGCTGGATGGTCGTTGCGTCAAGGACAACCACAAAATAGCGCTGCCCGTCGATCAGTTCACCGATGGCGCCGCCTTCGGCGTTGTAGACCACCTCCTCGCCGGTGACGAACCCATGATCCGAGGCGAACCTGATGGTGTCCGCGCAGACGAGTCGCTGGGCTTCCCCGGCTGCGGAGGCCTGGTCGTAGGCCAGGCGGACGGTGTATTCGTCGCCGGCGTCGAGACCCGTGACGCCGATGTCCAGGCGGATGGAATGGCTGTTCCCGTTGGCCGTCGGCAGGCTCAGATTGACGGCCGTGCCGCTCTGGGCATGGGCCAAGGTGGAGGCCAGCTTGATGGTCGTGTCGTCGACCTTGATGACATGATAGGTCTCGCCCGACGTCAGCCCGCCGATGGCCTGCGCGCCGCCGGAACTGTAGACGACCGTGTCGCCGGTGATGAAATTGTGCTTGTATCCAAGAGTGATGGTATCCGCTGCCGCGTCCACCGATCCCGCCGCGCTGCCGCCTCCGCCGCCCGCGTTGTAGCCCGAGATGAAGGTCGATCCCTGCGCCTCTTCAAAAGACTTGGCCAGCCTGATCGTGGTCGTGTCGACCCTGGTCACGTAATAGACCGCGCCATTGACCAGACCGGGAATGACGGTCGCGCCGCCGACGGTCGACCAGGTGACACGCTCGCCGGAGGTGAAGTTGTGAGCGTAACCCAGATCGACGGTGTTGGCCGCCGCCTCGATGTCGCCCTTCCCGAACGTCGCGCCGTCGATCTCGCCCATGGAGCGCGCCAGGACGATGGTCGTGGGGCTCAGCACGCCCACGTAATAGACCGCTCCGTCGATCAGGCCGCTGATCTCCGTCCCGCTCCCCGTGTCATAGACGTAGCGGCCGCCGTAGGCGAATCCGTGGGCCGAGTCGAAACTGATGATCGTTCCGGCTCCGGCAACGGTGAAGGGCGTCGACACGACCACGGCATCCGGATCGAAGGACACGTCGACCGTCGGCGTGAAGGAGCCGGTCACGACACTGTGCCCATCGGGCCCCGTCGTCGGGGCGAGGTCCACGTCGAGGCTGCTCGAATCCAGGCTCAGGGTGACCACCGTATCCTCGGACACCCCGTAAGTCTGCTTGCCGCCGTCGATGAACTTCAGGTCGGCCAGTCCGTTCACGGACAGCTCCCGCGCAAAGGCGGTGAACGGGACCTCCTCGGTGCCGGTCTGCAGATAGAGCATTCCCTTCAGATCCACGTAGGCGTCGCCATCGGCGGCTATCCGGAATTCCGGATGCTCGTCGTTGCGCTGGTACAGTTCAACCTGCAGTCGCGCGCCTGCGGACGCGATGTCGCCCTGGGGAGTGGCGAGGGTCAGGTTTTTGGTCTGCACGAGGACATCCTCGCCCTTGACCAGGATGCCGCCTCCGTCATTGACTAGGGAGGTGCCGCCCGGGCGGTTGTCGATGAGGTCGGTCAGTTCGATGTCCCCGGTCGAGTGGTTCAGGACCCGCAGTTCGCTCAAGGCCTCGCCGATGTTCATGGAAAACGTGTTGGCGTAGGCGCCGACAATGGACAGTTGGGCGTCGTTGGCTCCGTCGTTGACCAGATCCACCTTGCCGATCACCAGGTCGTTTTCCGAGAAGTTCTCCAAAAGGACCGTGCCCACGCCGTTGTTCAGGAAAATCGTGGCCGTCCCGGCGATGGAACCGTTGGGGGCATAGACGGACAGCCTGCCCAGGGGGATGTCCTGGATGTCCTCGACCTCCGCCTTGCCGCCTGCGATGACGGCATTGACGGTGCTGATGGGATTGATGCTGCCGTCCTCGTTGATGACGAGCTTCTTGGACGCTCCGTATCCCACGTGCACGGAGGCGTTCAGAAGGATGCTGTTGGTGCTCGACGTCAGCCCGGCGGTATGCGTATTGGCCTCGCTGAACTCGAACCATGTGACCCACGAGATGACTTCGCGGATGACGTAGGAGATGGCGTCGACGATGTGGTTGAGAGGCCACGGCAGGTACTTGACGATGGTGTCCGTGACGTAGCTGATGACCTTGTCCACGTGGGTGATGAAGCCGGCGGCCTCGGCCTCGGGGCCGCGCAGCATGCTCAGCAGGGACCGGGAGTCCACGTTGACGTTGGTCGCGTACAGGCCGCGCTCCGCCGTCAGGGAGATGTCGATCCGCACCGTGGCGTCGGCGTGGAGGCTGCCCTCGGCCGAAGCCGTGGCCGTGGCCACGAAGGTGCCCGTGTCGGCGTTGGCTTTGGAGCGCGATTGCAGGGCGCCGTTGTCGGAGTGGTTGACGGCGGTGATACTCAGGGTGCCGTCGGCCTTGATCAGCGCATCGACGCCGATGTGCACGTCGGCCACGCTCTTGTCGCTCGATGTGCCGATGTCGACCCGCGAGATGGCCGTGCCGAAGGCCCCGGCCAGGTCCGACTCGGCCTTGGCGTCGGCCAGGACGGACTGGCCCGTGTAGGGCCCGACGTCGATGGTGTTGTCCGCGCTGATGGTCAGGTTGTTGGCCGATACCTCCGCCCCGCCGCCGATTTCGACCACGGCGTCGGCATCGCCCCTGATGTCGGTCACCGCCAGCGCGTACGGGCCGACCAGGCCGCCGCTCTTCATCAGTGCGGTTGCGCCGATCGCCGTATCCGACAGGGCCTTGATATCCAGGTCGCCCGCATAGGTCAGCGACGCGCCGTTCCCGACGGCCGTCTTCGCCAGCGAATCCAGATTCACCGTGAGGTAGCTCGCGCCCGCGGCGGTCAGCGACGGCGTGGAGATGCTGGAGAAGAACCCCGAAATGTTGCCGCTGATGAGATTTTCAAAGGCTTCTGACAGAACTGCCGAAGTCGTCTTGCCGGCGCCGCCCTGGACGAAGGACAGGATTGTCTGCGAGGCATCGGAGCGTATGTCGCCATTGCCGCCGGCGACGATGGTCGCGCCGGCGCCGATCATGGTCAGGGTGTTGGTCGTCATGGACGTGTCGGCAAACGTCGCGCCGAAGGCCAGGATGCCCCCGGCATTGGCGTCGGCCACGACTCTGGCCGTGTTGGCGCTATCGGAGACGATATCCACATCTCCGCCCGCCGTCAGGCGGGACGATCCGGCCAGGGAAGCCGTGACCGTGGTGTTCATGGCGCCCGAAGCCTTTGTTCCGGTGGCGCCGACCAGGGCGAACGTGTCGCCGTGGGATCCCGACGCGTACACGTCAAGACCAGCCCGTCCGTCGTCGTTGAGGGCGGACCGGATGGAAATGTCGCCGCCCCCGGTCACGGCGTCGGCGTCGATGGACGCCGAGACTCCGGAGGTGTTCCGGCCGCTGGCCGAGGACGTCCCCACCGTCAGGCCGGAGACGAGCGACTTGCCCGTGGCCGACGCCCGGGCCGTGCTCAGGGCATGGGCATCGACGTCGACATCGTTGTCCACGGAGACGTTGCCGCCAATCCCGGCATGCACGTCCGGCGATACGGTGGCGGCGGCGCTGCTGCCGCTGCCCGATACGACGCCTCCGGTGGAGGCCTTGGCGCTGGAGCTTGCCGTATCCACGGTTCCGGCCGTCACGTTCAGATTCGACGCCCCGGCCACGGTCCCATCCATGGTCGCATGCGTCAGGCCGTCCACGAACGCCGTGGAACTGATCACGCTGGCCGCAGCCCCGCCGTACGACGCGCCATCCCCGTCGGAAATGGCCCTGTTGGCGCTCAAGGCGCTCAGGTCGATGTCGCCGCCGGCCGTCAGGGTCGCGCCGCTTCCGACACCCGCCGTGACCGCTGCCGAGGCCGTGGCCGTGGCCGAGCATCCCTGGCCACTGGCCAATCCTCCTGCAGTCGCCCCGACCAGGGCGGTGGCCCCAGTATTGGCCAGCTCCGCGCCATTGACGTCAACATTGTGCAGCGCCTTGACGGCGATGCCGCCGGCAGTCACCGTCGTCGTCGCGCCGATGGACGCGGTCACGTCGGGAGACAACTGCGCATTGGTCAGAACGACGCCGATGCCGGCAAGGCCGGCGGTAAGGCCCGCGCCCTTGGCCTTGGCCTTGCCCTTTGACGCCGAAGTGACCGAGAGTAGACCACTGACGGCGATGACGGCGCCGTCTTCGACGAAGGCCTGGATCACGGGCGTTACGACGGCATCGACATCCGCGCCGTTGCCCGCAAGGACGCCGCCGCCCGAGGCGTTGGCGTAGGCGTCGGCGCTGGCGTCTGCTGAGGACTGCACGGCCAGACTGGCCGCCGTGATGTCCGCATCCCCTTCCACATACGCCGAAATTTCAGAACCGATTTCTATGTCGGACAGGGAAGCGCCGATGGCCAATCCGCCCACGGCAAGGCCGAAGGCGTCGGTTTCCGCCGTGATCGCGGCGCCCGCCGCGACGCCGACCGCGCCCACGACATGGACATCGGCGTCGCCGATATGGGCGTCCACGACCGTGTTCACAGAGGCGTCGGCGGAATTCACGCTGCCGGCAAGAATGCCGCCGCTAAGGCCATAGGCGCTGGACGACACGTCCACGGTGGTCTGCGCGCTGATGGAGACGTTGCCGACCGCTGCGCCTATGTCGGCGAAGTCACCGATGTACGCGGAGGTCGTGCCGCCGATGGAGTTGGAAACCACGGAACCGCCGGCGGCCGCAACGCCCACGGTCGCGCCCAGGCTCAGGCCCGAGACCGTGTAGTCGGAAGTAACCGTGACGAAAAGCGTGTCGGCGGCGGTCACCGCGGCCTTGTGGCTCGCGGAGGTGCCATCGATAAAGGCCAGGACCGTGTCGGCGACGGTGTTGACCACCACCGCTCCGCCCACGGCGGCGTACCCCCCGGCCAAGCTGAAGGCCAGGGCGTCGATGGCGGCGGTATCGGAGGCATCCACCGTGACATTGCCATCGCCGAAAACCGTGGATTCACCCTGGATACCGGCCTGGATTGTCGAGGTCAGAGTGTTGCGCACGGCCGAGGCGTTGGCCGCGACGCCGGCCGAAGCGCCGAAACCGGCGGCCAGGCTGGCGATGGCCGCATCGGATGCGGCCGAAACCGTCACCGAGCCGCCGGTCGAGGCCACCGTGGAATCGACGATCTCGGCGGTGACGGTGCCGTGGATGGCGTTGTCGGCCACGGCCGCGCCAAGGGCTGCCACGCCGCCGACCGAAATGCTGCCGGCGAAGGACACGATATTGGCGTTGGGGTTGACCTCGTTTCCATTGAGGGCCGAGGTCAAAGCCGAGACCATGCCCGCCGGGGCGGCGATGGCCGAGTTGAAATCGGGCACCACGAGGGGGGCCGTCTCAGAGGCCGAAAGCGAGATATTGCCCCCGGCGGTGACCGTCGAATCCTTTACCCTGGCCGTGACGGTGTTGCCGAGGTCGTTCAGGGTCAGGGAGGCATTGGCGGCCCCTAACCCGGAACCGGCCACGCCGATGGCGTAGGAACGAATGATGTCCGAGGACTCCGCCACAAGGGAGACCGCGCCGGTGGCCGTCACTTCGGAACCCGATATGGTCGCGCTGACCTCGTTGGCGATGAGGTTCTTGGACGCCGCCGCCCCGCCAGCCGCAAAACCTGCGGCCGACAGGCCCATGGCCACGGAGTCGATGGTCGAAGCGTCCGTGGCCGACAGGGACAGGGAGCCGGCGGTCACGGTGGAGGCTCCGGCATCGTCGTTGACGATGGAGGCGCTGATCGTGTTTTCGATCTCGTTGACGGTCAAAGACAGCTGCGCCGCCGCCAGGCCGGAACCGGCCACGCCGCCGACAAAACTCAGGATGTCGGCTTCCGAGGCCGCCAGAAGGCTGGCCGCGCCGGTGCTGGTCAGGCTGGAGCCCGAGACTTCGGCGGTGATGGAATTGGCGATGAGGTTGTAGCCCACCGTGCCGTTAATGGCCGCGCCGCCGGAACCCGCCAGGCCGAGGCCGATGGAGGTGATGGACGAGGAGTCCGTGGCCGACAGGGAGGCCGTGGCGTGGGCCGCGACGTTGGAGCCTTCGCTGATGGAAGCGTCCACCGTGTTGACAATAGCGTTGCCGAAGCCGGTGATGTTCAAGGCCACGTTGCCGGCGACGCCGACCCCGGCGGTCAGGGCGGTGATGCCGGACGAACTGGATGCGTCCAGGGCCACGCTGCCCGCGCTGGAGGTTACGCCCGCATCATCGATCTGCGCCTGCACGGTGTTGGTGATGGCGTTGCCGGTCAGCGCGCCGCTCGCGGCCACGCCGCCGCCCGCCACGCTGACGTTGACGGCCAGGATGTTGGCATCGAGCCCTGCCGGGGAACCGGCAAGGCTCGCATTCAGGTCCGTCTGGTATTGGGCCGGAACGATCCAGGCAGGAATGATGCTTGGCGCCAGATCCTGGGCGGAAACACTGATATCGCCGTCGGTCGTGACTGTGGAATCCGTTATGGCCGACCGGACGTCGCTTGTGACCAAATTGCCGAGAACGCCGACATTGACGGCCACGCCGCCTGCTCCCACGTTGAGCGCAAGAGCGCGGATGACCGAGGACGATTCGGAAAGAACACTCAGTGAGGAATCGCCGGTAATGGTCGAACCGCTGATCTGGGCCTCGGTGCTGTTGACGATGACATTGGCGGAGAGCGCCACGCCGACCCCGACGCCGCCCGCCGCGACGCCGAAGGAAAGGGCGTCGATGACGGAGCTGTTCTGCGCCTGGATCGTCATCGCCCCGTCGGCATGAAGCTCCGAGCCCGAAACCGCCTCGGCCGTGGTGAAACCGGTGATGATGTTGCCGGAGAAGGCGACATGCACGCCTACCCCGCCTGCGGCAACCCCGCCGGTGAGGGCCATGATCTTCGCATCGGAGAGCGCCGTTATATCCAGGGTGGTGCCGCTCGTCACCTCGGATGCATCCACCGTGGCAACAACCGTGCCGACGATCAGGTTGCCCGCCGCCATGACTCCGACGCCGACAGCGCCGCCCGCGACACCGATCCCAAGGGCGCGGATGCTGGCCGAGTTTTCGGCGGTGATCGCCACCGCCGTGCCGGCATCGATGACGGAATTATCTTCAACCGTCGATTTGACGGTGCTGGTGATGTCATTGCCATAGCCGACCACGTCCACGGCCACGGCGCCGCCCGCCACGCCCACGTTGAGCGATGTGATGCCCGAACTGGAAGCGGAATCCAGTTCCACCTTGCCGGTGGTCGATGTGACGGTGGAATTGTCGATCCTCGCTTCGGTGGTGCTGACGACGAGGTTGCCGACCAGGGCCACGTTGACGCCCACGGCGCCAGCGCCGACGTTGATGGTGGCCGAGAGGATGTTGGCATCCAGGTCGATGGGGGTGTCGTCAAGAATCGACGTAAGATCCCCCTGGTACTGGGTCGGGATAATCCAGTCGGGAATGATGCCTGGCGCCTGATCCAGGGCGGAAATGACGATATCTCCGTTTGCCGTGACGGTGGAATCCTCAACGGTCGCCAGAACATTGCTGGTCAGCGCATTGCCGAGCACGTTGACATTGACGCCCACGGCGCCCGCGCCCACGTTGATGGCCAGGGAACGGATGATTGCCGAGGACTCGGCCGATACTTCCAGGGAGGCGGCATTGGTCACGGTCGAACCGCTGATCAGGGCCTCGGTGGTAGTGACGATGACATTGGCGGAGAAGGCCACGCCGACCCCGACAGTGCCCGCCGCCACGCCGAAGGAGAGCGCGTCGATGACGGAGCTGTTGGTGGCTCCGATGCTCATCGCGCCGCCGACGTCGAGCGTCGAGCCCGACACCAGGGCGCTGGTCGTGCAGGTGATGACATTGCCGGTGAGCGACACTAGCACTCCGACAGTCCCGGACGCCGCGACGCCGCCGGCCAGGGACAGAATATTCGAAGCGCTGGTTGCCGCGAGACCAAGGGTTCCGCCGCTGGTCACCGTGGATCCGGAAATCTCCGCCACAACCGTATTGGTGATCACGTTCGCGGCGATCAGGGCACCCACGGCCACAGCGCCCGATCCGGCCACGCTGACGCCCAGCGAACTGATCCTCGACTGATCTGTCGCGCTCAGATCCACCAGACCATCGGCCTTGACCGTGGAAGTGCCGCTGATGGTCGAGGTGACGGAATTGTCGATGACGTTCCCAAAGCCCGTGGCGTTCACGGCCACGGCGCCCGATCCAGCCACTCCCACGGTCATGGAAATGATGCCGGAACCGGCGTCACTGTCGAGGACGATGTCGCCGGTGGTGGACGTGACCGTGGAGCCCGTGATCGCGGTCTCGACGCTGCCCGTGATGTCGTTGCCGGTCAGGACTGCGTTGACCGCCACGGACCCGGACGCGGCCACGCCTATGTTCAGGGCCAGGATATTGGCGTCCAGATCGATGGGCGAACCGCTCAGGGCGGCGTCCACATCGTCTTCGTTTTTCTCGCTGCCCAGATTCCAGGGAGTCAGCACGCTCGGGGCCAGATCCCGGGCGGTCAGGACGATGTCTTCGGCGGCGCTTACCGTGGACCCGGAAATGGTGGAGGCAACGCTGTTGATGATGGCGTTGCCCAGGGCCGTGACCTGCACGGCCGCCGAACCGGACCCGGCAATGCCCAGGGCCAGCGCGCGGATGATCTCGGTGGACTGCGCAGTCAGGGCGAGCGTCGAGCCCGTATCAAGGCTCGATCCGCCGACGGCGGCGTGCGTGGAATTGGTGATCACGTTGGCGGCCATGCCCACGCCCACGGCGACGCCGCCGCTGCCGGCAACCCCGAAGGCGATGGCGTCGACGATGGAGGCGTCCGTGGCCGAAAGCGTGACGGAGCCGACGGCATCCACCTCCGAGGCGCTCGCTCCCGCCATGATCGCGGCCCGGGTGGTGTTCGTGACTACGTTGCCGGCCATGGTCACCTGCACGGCCGTGGAGCCGGAAGCGGCCACCCCGCCGGCAAAGCTGAAGATGGTGGACGCGGACCTGGCCGCAAGGGCCAGAGTGCTGCCGCTTGTGACCGTGGACCCTGAGATCAGCGCGTCCACAGTGTTCGTGATCACGTTGGCGCCGATGATGGCCGAGACCGCCGCACTGCCGGAAGCCGCCACGCTCAGGCCGACCGAGGTGATGTGGGACTGGTCCTCGGCGGACAGCGCCACCAGGCCGCCGCTTTTCACGGTGGATGCCGAGGTTATGATCGACTCCACGCCGCCGGTGATCACGTTGCCGAAGCCGGTGGCCTGCACCGCCACCTGACCCGATGCGCCCACGCCCACGGACAGGGCCAGGATGGCCGAATCGGTCAGGGTGGTCAGGATGACGTCGGCGGACGTGTTGAGAATAGTCCCGCTTACGGTGTCTCTTCCCGCAGTTACCGTAGAGGCGGATATTTGCGACGAAATGTCATTGACGATCACATTGCCGGTCAGCAACCCGCTCACGGCGACCTTGCCGGAACCGGCCACGCTCACGTTCATGGCCAGGATATTGGCGTCCAGCTGCACCGGGGATCCGTCCAGGGCGGCCGACAGGTCGGCAACCGCCTCCGCAGGCACGATCCAGTCCGGAATGCTGAACGGCGCCAGCTCCCTGGCCGTCAGAGTCACGTCTCCCCCGGCCGCCACCGTTGAGCCCGTGATGTCGGTGCCGATGGTGTTCGTCACGACATTGCCCAGGGCCGCGATGGAAAGGGCTCCGGTGCCCGCTCCGGAAACGCCGAGGGCCAGGGCCCGGATGCCGGAGGAGGACTGGGCCAACAGGGTAACGTCCGCCGCCGCGTTGGACATGGAGCCGTCGGCGTTCATGCCGGCCTTCACCGTCGACGCGGCGATCTCCGCCGTGACGCGGTTGGTGACCGCATTGGCGGCCACACCGGCCGCGCCGGCGTAGCTGCCGCCGCCGGAACCGCCAATGGCCACGGTATCCACCGACCGGTCATTGAGGGCCTGTACGGTCACATCCCCCCCGGCCGTCACCGTGGCGTTGCCCGAGATTCCGGCATAGACCGTGGTGGTCTCGGTATTCACGCCGATGCCTGCGCCGGCCGCGAATTCGGACGAAGCCGCCCCGCCGATGGCCAGGTTCACGACAGAGGAACGAGCGCCGGATTCCAGGCCGACCGCGCCGCCAGCCGTCACCGTGGCCCCGCTTATTTCGGTTTCCACCGTGTCGCTGCGCACCACCGTCACGTTGGTCAGGCCGACGCCGGCCTTGCCGCCCACCGCGAACACTCCGGCGCCGCCGACCAGCAGCGTGTCGGAAGCGGCATGAAGGGCCACGTCGCCGCCGACCGAAACCGTCGATCCGCTGCCGATGGAAGAACGGGTCACATCGGTGGTGGTCACTACGGCGGCGGAACCGGCCACGCCTGCCGTGTCGCTGCCGATCCCCAGACCGGCGGCAAAGGAGAAGATCTTCCCGTTCGTATCCGCCTGCAAGGCGACATCATCCATGGCATTCACGGTGCTGTCGCTGCCGATATAGGCCCTGGTGCGCCGCCCGATGACCTCCACGTCCGCCGCAATGCCGATGCCCACGGCTTTGGAAACGCCCAAAGATCCGGCTACCCCCACCTTGAACAGGGAATCCTCGGCACGCAGCCTGACGGCCTGGCTGGCCGCAGCCCCCGCAGTGGTAGCGTTGATGACGGCCCCGTCTCCGATATAGGCCAGGGTGTCGATGTCCATTGTATCGGTGCTGGCGGAAAAGGCCCCGCCCACGGTTTTGCTGCTGACACCGCCGCCGCCGGCGATGCGGAAAATCGTATCCGAAGTGCCGGCATCAATGACGATGCCGTTGGCGGACAGGCCGTTGCCGCCGGAAACCCCGTCGCCGTGCCCCTGGGCCGAAACCGTCGCGCCATCGCCGATAGAGGCCCTGGTGGTCTGGTCGATGACCCCCACCGCCCCGGACGCCCCGAACCCGGCCGTGTTGCCGTACGCCACGGCTCCGGCCACCGAGACCACGAAGAGCGAATCGTCCGCGTCCAGCAGCAGGCTTGCGGGCGTGGTCACCACGGCGTCAGCGCCGATGTAGGCCTCCACGACATTGGTCACGACCTGAATCGAGGCGGAACCGGTCATGCCGATCTTGCCTTTGGTCACGGCCCCGCAGGCCGCCACGGAGATGATGTCCGTATCCTGGGAAGCGGTGATGCTGATATCCCCGGCGGCATCCACCACGGCGTTGTCGCCGATGAAGGCCTTGACGGTCTGCGCCAGCGCCACCGCATCGGCCGCCGCTCCGAATCCGCCGACGCCGCTGGCACCGCCGGAATAGGAAACGGCCCCGGCCACGGACACGTCCAGCAGCTTGCCCGAAGCGTCGATGGTCACATCCCCCCCGGCATCCAGGGAGGTGTCGGCCCACAGACCGGCCTGCACGTCGCTGTCGACCAGAACGAGGTCCGCCGAACCGGCCACGGACAGCTTCCCCTTCTTGGAACCGCCCCCGCCGGCGCTGACGGAAACCACCAGATCATCGCTGGATGCGACGGTGGAGACATTGCGCGCCGAAATCACCGCATCCTGCGCATAGGCCTTCACGTCCCGGTCCAGATCCTGGTAGGCGAAGGACCCGGCCAGGGCCGCGCCCCCATCGGCCTTGCTCATGTCGAGGCCCAGGGCCGCCGATACGGAAACCAGCAGAGCCTGGTTGTCGGCCGTGATGGTCAGATCCCCCGCCGCATCGAGGTGAACGCCGTCACTGACGTAGGCCCGGGTGACGTCGCTCACGGTGTTGACGCTCGCCCCGCCGGAAATGGCAATGCCGGCCACTTGCTTAACATTGGTCGGCTCTTCGCCGAACAGGTTCGGAAGGCTCTCGCCGTCCAGGGGATCTTCCGCGGAACTTCCCGTCTCCTCCGTCTTGGTGCCGCCCGAGGACTGGGAAGCGGCCACCGTTACCGTGACCAGCAGTTCATCCGAGCGGGCATCAAGCCTGACCGCCCCGCCGGACGTGATGGAACCCAGCGCCGAAACGCCGGCAGCGGCCGTGGTTTCGGCGGCAAGGGCCGCATCGAGCGTCAAGGTCTTGCCGTCGGCAGAGATGGACACGATGCGATACAACCCGTTGTTGCCGGCGGTTCCCGAAATCTGGATCAACTGTCCGACGCGGAACCCGTCGGTCGTCCAGTTTCCGCCGGAGCGGGTGATGGCGTAGCCGGCAAAAGACAGGACGGGCGTACCTGAAACCGCAGGCTCGGCGCTGCTGGACGTGTCGCCGACAAAGGCCTCGGTGGTGTTGGTGACCTGATTGAGCACCACCGCGGCCCCGACCGATGCCGTGCCGCCCTTCTGGATCGCACCGGAGATAGTGATGTTCTGGTAGGACGTGGACGCCGAAATATCGACGTCCCCCGTTGCGACGAGGGTGGCCGTGTCCTCCACGTGAGCCACGGCTTCATGGGTGGCGTTGTTCCAGGCAAAGGCCCCGGACACCCCGAACTTTTCGGCGCTACCGCCGGCCTGGGCGATGTTGAGCATCCAGTCGTCGACTGTGGCCCCGACAGTGATGTCGCCTGCGGTGGCCGTGACCACCGCGCCGTCGTCCACCAGGGCCGTGGCCCGATTGACAAAGGTCTGGCCGTTGTACGTGCCGCCGGCCCCGCTGCCGGAGCTTTCGTTTCCGGCGGCCCCGCCTTTCTTCAGCAGCGCGATGACATCCTGGATCTTGCCCAGCTTCATCCCGGCGATGCTGATGGTGTCCATGCTGGCGGCGGCATCCACCGCAACGGTATCGCCGGACACCACCGCGCCGGCGCCGATGACGGCGCTGGCCGCATTGTCCACGGACTGCACGTTGACGATGCCCGAAGCGGAAAACTTGCCGATGGCGTTCGGGTCTTTCACCAGCCCGGTTTTCTTGTCCTTCTCGGTCTTGGACGCGGAACTGGCCTGCACAAAGGTGGTGGCGATACTGGTGGGCACCACCTTCAGATAACCGACCAGCAGCTGCACCGGCTCAAGGAGTTCGGCCAGAGTTTGCGAGCTGTAGGTGGACAGCTGGGTCAGGGTGTCCTGGGAGGCGGCAAAGTCGATGGTCCCGGTGCTCGAATCGATGCTGGGCAGGTTGAAATCGATGCTCGGCGCGGTGATGTTCTGGTCCAGATCGGCAAACCAGGTCATGAGCGTTATGAAATCGCTGACGACCTTGAACTGGCTCGGCACCACGGCGTCGGCCGTCACCGACACGCCGCCGCCGGAAATCACCGTCGCGCCCGCTCCGATACGGGCGTCAGCGGTATTGGTGTAATCGGTCACCGCCACCGCTCCGGCGATGCTCACGGCCGCGTTGAGCTTGGCCGCCGCCGTGGAGATCACCTTGAAATTGTCTTCGGCCCGGGCGGTCACGACGACGTCGCCGGCGGCTGTGACGACGGCCCCGTCCGCGATAGAGGCTTTGGCGTTGTTGCTGCTCACCGCGACCGCCACGCTGGCCGCCATGGAGAACTGGCTGAACCCGGCCTTTGGATCCTTGGTTCCGGCCAGTTTCTTCGTGACTGCGCCCATCATGCGTCCGGCAAGGGGAGGTTTGGCCTTGACGGCCGAGGCGGCGCTGACCCGATCGACCACGTTGACGGACTCTGCCGCCACGGACACCCCGCCGACGGCAGCGGTCACCGTGCCGCCGATATGGGCGCTCGTATCGGAACTGTACGTGGCCACGGCAACCCCGATGGCCTCGCCCATGTTCTTCTGGGGCGTGATGACGACGCTTTTGGCGGCCGTGCTGAAACTGTTGGTGGTTTCCGCACGCACGGCCGCGGAGTCCGCCTCGATCACCGCGCCGCTGTCCACGGCGGCCATATTGTTCGAATCGGCCACGCCCACCGCGACGAACAGCCCGGGGCCGCTGGGAATATGCAGCACTTTCTGGGCGATGGTCTTCTGAATGCCCTTCATGGCGGCCGAGGTCACGCTGAGGGTATTGTCCACCGTGGTGGTCAGGCTGAAATCCCCGCCCGCCGTGATGACGGCCCCATTCTCCACAATGGCCGACGCGCTTGCCGTGGACGAGCCCACCGACACCCCGAAAATCAGACTCGGAGTCTTCAGGGTGGTGTTGGCGAGAGACTCGGCCTCGATCACCACATTCCCCGCCGCGTTGATCGTCGCGCCGAGGGTGATGGTGCTCGTCGCCTGGGCCAGAAGCACCTGGGCCACGTAACTTATGGTGTTGAACAGGCCGACCCCGTCGACCTGTCCCAGGAGCTGATCGGCAACATCCCCGGCGGTGAGCTGTCCGCCGCTGCTGTTGAGGGCTGATGTGATCCGGGCCACCGAGGCGCTGTCCGTGATTTCCCCGTTCAGGGTGTAGACGCCGTCCAGCGTCAGGGTCCTGCCGTCGGCGGAAACGGCTGCGATGAGATAGGTGCCGTCGTTGCTGTCCGTATCGGACACGGCGATGTACTGGCCGGCGGCAAAGCCGTCGCCGGTCCAGCTGCCGGTGGCGCGGGTGATGGTGTCGGCGGTGTCGGTAATGACGCTGACATCCTCGCAAGGCATCGTCTCGTTCGTCAGTTCCTGACCGGAAACCAGGCGCAGGGTCTTTCCGCCGTCGATGATGTCGGCAATGACGTAGTCCCCGTCGTTGGCGGCGGATCCGGTGACGGTGATCTCCTGGCCCACGGCAAAGCCGTCGGTCACCCAGCTGCCCGTATCCCGGGAAATGGTGTCCTGGGTGATGCCGTTGTCGGTGAAAGTCAGGCTTCCGGCCCCGGCCAGCACCCCCTTGTTCACGAAATAGAGCGCAGGCGATCCCGTCATCCCCTGGCTCTGGTCCACGATGGCGATGGGTATGTCGGCGGCCGAAACCGGATCGGCGGTGACCGTGAACCCGTTGCCGGTTTCCGCCAGCAGCACGAAAGTGTCCGTCAGGGTCAGGGTGCGGCCGTCGGCGGAAACCGACTGGATCTGGAAGTTGCCGTTATTGACCCCGCTGCGGGGGGAAAGGACGGTGATGTTTTGGGTGACGCCGTCCTCGGGCGCCTCGTCCGTGAGCACCGCGCCCTCTTCCAGGATCAGGTTGAGGTCGTCCAGGTAGGCGATGCGGTAGACGCCGTCATTGGACGCGGAGCCGCCGACGGCAACGGTCATGCCGGCGGAAAAACCGTCCTCCACCCAGCTGCCCGTATCCCGGGAGACCATGGCCCCCTGCTCCGCCGTGGCGGCGGCGAAGGTCAGGGACGGAGCGCCGACCATGGTCGTGACGGCCGTGATCACGGCGGCCTGGGAATCCATCGCGGCCAGGCTGTCCGCATCCGTGAGGGTCAGCACGGCCCCCTCGACCGCCGCGATCTGGTAAACGCCGGCATTGGCGCCGGCGACCGAAATGTACTGCCCCGCCTGAAACCCGCCATCTTCCCAGTCCAGGCCGTCGACGCGCTCGATGGTGTCCGCCGCCGCGCCGTTGTCCCTGAAATGAAAATCGCCCGACAGCGTGACCGTCGCGGTGGACCCGGAGATCTCGATGCTCTGTCCGGCCTGGAATCCTTCCCTGATCCAGCTTCCCGAATCCCGGACAATGGTGGAGACGCCCCCGCTGGTGGCCAGCGTGAGCTGGTCCGCGGCCGTCATGCCGATGAGGGAGGCCACGCTGGTGGACGCTTCGGTCTGGATTTCTTGGGTCAGCTCATAGCCGCTCTCCAGGGTGATGACGGCGCCGGAGATGGAGGCGATGCGATAGATCCCGTCATTGTCGGCGGAACCGGTCACGCTGATGTACTGGCCGGCCACGAAGCCGTCCGAGGCCCAGGTGCCGACGGCGCGGACGATGGTGTCGGCGGCGCTGTCGATGTTGTTGAAGGCGAGCTGAAGCTCGCCGCTCAGGGCCACGGCGGAGGCCACGGAAGCCATTGCTGTGGTTTCATTGACCAGCGCGTATTCCGCGCCCAGGGTCAGGGTGTCCGCCGTCAGGGAATCGATACGGTAGATTCCGTCGTTGGAGGTCGTGCCGCTGATCCGGATCAGCTGACCGGCGCTGAACCCGTCCGAGATCCAGCTTCCCCCGTCGCCGCGGGTGATCGCATCCGCCGCAGCTCCTCCGCTGTCGGTGAAGGCCAAGGAGGTGTTGGCGGGCAGCAGCCCGTTTACCAGCCTGTCGACAAAATTGCTCAAGGCGTTTTCGTCCACCACCAGCTCGAACTTCTTGATGGTGGTGGCATCGGCATGGATCAGAACGTTGTCGGCGTTCAGCGTGGCGGCGCCAATGTCGATGGAGGCCTCGGCTTTCTGGTAATTGAACACCGGCGTGGCCGTGAGCCAGGTCACCTCCACCCCGGCGCTGGCGATGAGCCGAATATCCTCGGCCGTCGTCAGCACGGCCCCGTCGGCGATGGTGATGGTCGGCGCGGTGATGAAGATGCCGGTGTCGCAGGTCATGACGGCGCCCGCCGCTATCGCCACGGTCCCCTGGGACGCCAGCAGGGTCAGGCTGCCGTCCATGTCCAGACTGCTGACAGACACGACATCCTCCGACTGGTCGCCGGGGGTGACGATCACCGATTCCACGCTGGTCATGCCGCCAATGCGGAAATTGTAGGTCGTGCCGTTGAAGGTGATGCCGGTGGAGGAAAGCGAAATGGTGTCCTCGCCGGTCCCGCACACGATCATCAGGGTGTCGGAACCGCCCGCTCCGTTTAGAAAATAGTTGTCGGTGGTATTCAGGGAGAGGCTCGCGCCTCCGCCGGTCAGGGTGAGGCCTGCGAGGTCGAGAGTGAACGTGTCGGAGCTGTCGGTGCCGGTGACATGGCGGTCCTGCAGCAGCCAGCCGTAATCGTTCTGATCGGCGAACAGCGTGGCGCTTTCGATGGCGCCGGCGGCGTATTCCAGATCCCAGTCGCCGCCAAGACCGGCCCCGCCCGTGGCATCGGTGGAGGCCGCGACATCGGCCCCGGTCAGGGTGGCGAGTTCCCGGACAAACTCCACGCCTTCCGGTCCGGCGGCGATGCCGCAGCCGTAGAGCAGGATGTCGCCGCTGTCGCTCAAGGCGGTGTTCCAGGAACGCAGCTCGTCGGAATAGAGCGAGAGGTTGTCCCCGGACAGAATCGTTGTCCCGAGCCTCAGATTTCCGTCATCCCCGTGCGCGACAAGGTGCAGCGCATCGATTCCTTCCCGGTCCCGCAACAGGGACGAAATCTGCTCGAACCCGTCCCGGGACGCGTCCAGCACGTGGACCTCGTACTGTGTGAGATTATCAGAAGAAGAGCGCAGGCTTTCGAGGAGGGAGTGGTAATCGCCCACGGACGGATCGACGAGAACCATTTCCGTGGAGCTATGGAGCTCGGGGCTTTCCTGCCCGGGGCTGTCCGTGGCCGATGTGTCGTCGGAAGCGACGACGGCGGGGTCCTGGGTCTGGACCAGGGGCTGCTCGATGGCCACCGTGGCGTCCTGTCCATGAGGGCCGGGATCGGGATTTTCCATGCCCAGATCCGCCGAAAGCAGGATGCGCGGCTCCAGGGTTTCAAACCGCATCTTTCGGCGGGGTTCGACCGCAGAAACGGAGCCACGCCTCATGGCGGCGAATCTTTCGCGCAAAGTCTTCAGCATTCCCATACCCTCCAAGTGGTCGGCAGCGCGTACGAGCCTATTTCACAAGCCAGTTTTCCAGATCCAGCAAATCCTGTTCGGTCAGGGTGCCGACAGCTTGCTTGAGCCGCAGGCTGTTGAGGATGTAATCGTAGCGCGCCTGGGCATGGTCGATGCTGACCAACGCCAGGTCGCGTTCGGCGTCAAGGACGCCGAGGCTGGTGAACAATCCGGACAGGTACCCTTCCTGCTTGGCTTCGAGGGCCAATCTGTTGGCGTCGAGGGATTGCGCCAGCGCATCCACCCTCTTCAGTGAACTGTCGACGCCGAGAAAGGCCGAGCGGGTCTTGCGCTCAACCGACCGGGACTGCTTGACCAGGTCCTGCCGGGCGATGCCGACCTCGTGCCGCGCGGAGCGGGCCTTGGAGGCGACTTCCCCGCCCTGATACAGGGGCAGGTTGAACTGCACGCCGATCTTGTACGTCTCGACCTCGCTGCTTCCGCCGAAAAGCGAATCCTCGGTGTCCTCGTTGTCGAAGAAACTGACCAGGTCCAGCGTGGGGTAATGGGCGGCGTTCTGACGCTTCACCTCAAGTTCGGCCACTTCCACGGCCTTCTTGCTCAGCTCGATGGCCGGGTTGCCTTCGAGAGCTCCGGCCAGCCAGGAATCAAGGGTCGGCGGCTCGGGCCTCTTCAGCTCGATGTTCGGTGCCAGAGGGATGAGATCGTCCACGGGCGCGCCGGTCACTTCGCTCAAGGCTTGCAGGGCGTCATCAAGGCTGTTGCGCGCCTCGATAGTCAAGGCCTCGGTGGCCGCCAGGCGCGCCTTGGCGTCGTAGAGATCGGTGATGGGAATGAGGCCCATGTCCGAACGGCCCTGGGCCAGCTCGAAATGTTTCTCGACGGCGGCCTGCTCGACAAGGGCGTAGTCGAGGCGATCCTTTGCGGCCAGCGCCTGGAAATAAAGGTCCGAGACCCGGGTGATCAGCTCCTGCCCGGCCAGGACGAACTCCATCTCCGAGCGGACGCGCACGACCTCGGCCTGCGTCCACCCGACATAGGACGCCCAGTTGAACAAAGGCTGGGTCAGGGTGACGCCGTAGACGGTCGTTCCGTACTCGGAATTGCCCGAGGCGTAGACCTCGTTGTCGCTGCTGACGATGTCCTGACTCTTGTGCATGTAGCTGCCCGTGGCCATGACCGTCGGAAGCATGGCGGCCAGGGCCTGCCGCTTTCCTTCCTGGGCGACATAGGTCCGGAATTGGTAGCTTTGAAATACTGGATCATTCTGAACGGCAAGCCTGTACGTTTCCAAGAGACCTGTAGCTGCGGCAGGCGTTGAAAGGGAAAGGAAAGCAACTGACATGAACAAAACCACAATGCAATGACATCGAAAATCTGCATGCAAAAGCGAAAAAACCCCCTTCATTGCTTCCCTCCGTAATAAAATTCAAACACCTGTAATATATTGTTTTTAAAAAAAATCGAACAAAAGTAAAAAATGCATAAATGATTCTTGCCGGCAAAACAGTTATCAGCGAGTATTGCTTGAAATCAGTAATACTCATTGATACTAGGCATCCCTCAATCAATGCATGTAAAATTTATGCACTCGGAAGGAACCAAAACTTCTTAATAATACTACTAAGTAACAGGTTGTTGCAAGGATATTTATAGGTACGAAAGGCCATCGTTCTCCACTTTTCGCGCCCATGGACGCGATGCTGAAGATGAAGGCGCTTGTCACGGTACCCAGGTATTGCCATCATCGCGACGGGCATTTCACGACATCCGGTCGTACGCGCCATCACTGCGCGAAGTTTCGGACAAGCCCGGGCGTCATTGCCCTGAACGCGCGTCCTGCAAGGCTTGTTCCGTGGCCCGGGTCTTCGCGTGAGAGACATTGCGCATGAGACCGACGTCACGAAACGAACGGTTCAGCGCAGTGTTGCCGATCTGCGTTCCACTGGTTATCTTGAGAAATATCGAGATCGACCGGCGGTACCGGCATCCATTCTTCGCGGCTACGGCCTTCGGCGCCTGCCAAAGAGGCTTTGCCGCATTGAAAACATTTTTGAATTTTCGAAACGGAAAACGACAGGAGTCCAGCCATGAGCATCATGAAACTGCTTGATCAAATGTTGCAGTCTGGTCAGGGGGCATTGCAAAACACGGGCACCAGGGGGCCGGCGCAGGCTCAAGCCAACCCCCTGGGCGCGCTGCTCACGGGTGCGGGAGGCGGCGCATTGGCTGCCGGGACGATCGGCGTGCTCATGGGCAGCAAAAAGGCGCGAAAAATCGGAGGATCGGCGCTAAAATACGGAGGTCTGGCGGCGCTTGGCCTTGTGGCCTACAAGGCCTTCAACACGTGGCAGCAGAACAGCTCCGTCCCGGTCCAGGCATCCCAACCCCGAACGGTTGACAGGATTCCTGCACCAGAAGCCGAATTTCATGGAAAGGCGGTTCTTCGAGCGATCATCGCAGCCGCAAAAGCGGACGGGCACATTGATGATCGCGAACGGCAGTTGATCGACCAGAGCATCGCCCAGTTGACGGATGACCGGGACGTTCAGCTCTTTGTTGACCAGGAATTGCGCAAGCCCATGGACCCCGCTGAAATCGCGGCTTCGGCCACAACGCCGGAAATCGCAGCTGAAATGTACCTGGCCAGCCTGCTGATGGTGGATGAGGAAAATTTCATGGAGCGCGCCTACCTGGACGAACTGGCACGCCAGTTGAAACTCGATCCGTCCTTCAAGGCGGAACTGGAGCGTCAGGCCAGGCAGGCATAGTTTTCTTGTTCCTCCGACTGAAGCGTGCTTTTGGCACGCGAAAGGACACGGACTTCGTCATCGCCGGTCCCATCACCCTGTGGTCTATCCTGAAAAGATTCCAGACGGACTTTCCGCACCCGGGTCGACAATCGGCAGACGCCCAACTCTCGGAGACCGCATGCATAAGGCAATCTGATCGGACTGGGCATCGGCCTTGTCGCGGTTTGCCCTGTTGGGAGTTCTTTCCGACTTTGGGGCTTGCATGAACGCAAAGAGCGGGCTATAAAAAAATTTGTTTCGAAATTGGCGATACGAGGGAAGCATTCCGGAATGGCGGAATGCTTCCTGTTTTTTTGTACCGAACAAACCCGAAAGGCATTTTTCTTCAGGAGCAGTCATGTCCCAGCGTATCAAAGTGAACCGCGCAGCCGAATCCGTTGTGCTGCGTCGCCCTGTGGACAGCTGACCACGCTCTGAAAAACGTGTTGTATTACCAGGAGGGAGCGTGTCACGACATGCCCCCTCTTTTTTTTTGCCCTCCCGCAGCCCGCACGGCCGGGCCCAAACCTTTCGCAGCACATGCGCCCAGGAAGTGACCATGAGCATGAAACCTCAAATCATCATTTCGAACCAGGACGCCCAACGTCTGGAAATTCTCCTGGACTCCCTGTCCTCCGTGGCCTTTCCGACCAAGGCCGGATTGGCGGAGGAGCTCGGTCGCGCCGTCAGGGTGCACCCGAAACAGGTCCCCCCGACAGTTGTGACCATGAATTCCACCGTCAGATTCGAATTGCAGCCGACGGGCAAGGAACGCTGTCTAAAGCTCATCTACCCCGGCACGCGCGACAACCACGAGGAGACGGTCTCCATCCTCGCCCAGATGGGCAGCATGCTGATCGGCCTATCGGAGGGCGACGAGATGTCCTGGCCTTTGCCTAGCGAGGAGACGTTCCGTCTCGTCATCAAGGAGGTCGTGGAACAGCCGGAGCGCTCCGGCAACTTCGATCTCTGAAATCACGGATCGCCGGAACCCGGCACGAGTCGGGCTGTCAGAGGGGCCCCTCTTTTTTCCCAACCCTCAACACCGCCACGAACGGAGGATGACATGGTGGATCTCTCGTCAAAGACAACGGCCGCGTTACTGCCGACGGATATTCTGTTTCAGACGCCCTACTGGGCACAGGTCAAGTCCCGCCTCGGCCTGAGGCCCCGCGCCTTCGACATCGCCACGAGCGGGCCGGGAGGCGACGTGCTCGTGCTGCTCAAGACCCTCGGGGACAAAACGGTGGCCATCGTGCCGCAGGGGCCCGAACATGCACCGGAGCAGGAGGAATACGGAACCTTCATCGAAAACTTCTCCCTTGCCCTGGCTCAGCATCTGGAACCGGACGTGGCCTTCATCCGCTACGACCTCCCCTGGGCCTCGCCCTTTGCCAACGAACTTCGGGAAGGCGGACGGACGACATTCCCGGAAGCCAGGGTGCGCGAGATGCGGATGAACATGGGCACGCGGCACTGGAACATCCGCAAGTCTTCCGAGGATCTGACCGTGGCGAGTTCCCTGGTGGTGGACATAGGGAGGAGCGAGAACGACATCCTCGAAGGCATGAAGTCCAAGACCCGCTACAATATCGGTCTTGCACAGCGCAAAGGAGTCACGGTGGAGACCGTAGGCAGTGAAAATCTGCCCGAATTTTACGCACTGTATTGCCAGACGGCCCAACGCAACAGCTTCAAGCGATGCAGCTACGAACATTTCGCGGCCCTGTTCCAATGCCTGGCTGCGTCATCGGGCCATTCGGAGCTGGCCTTCCTCCTCGCCCGGCACGGACAGGACACTCTGGCCGGAGCGATTGTCGGCATTTCCGGCAAGGCCGCGAACTTTCTCTACGGTGCGTCGGCGAACACGAAGCGCAACCTCATGGCTCCGAGCCTCATGCACTGGACAGCCATGCGCCTCGCCCGCGATCGCGGATGCGTGATCTACGAAATGGGCGCTGTCTCCCCCAGCGTGAACCCGTCCCACCGGTTCCACGGCCTGTACCGTTTCAAGACCGGCTTCGGCGGACGCATCGAATACCGCTGCGGGTCCTGGGACTATCCCTTAAATCAGGACGCCTACAGGGAATTCAGCAACGGCGAGAGCTTGCACAAAAGCAGTCACGACGCCTGACGCCACGACTGCGCGGGATGACAACCACGTGCGGCAGGGCCAACGAAGGTGCGGGGAAAGGTGCGAAAAATTCCCACGAGATCGTCCCAACAGCCAGGGACGATCTCCACTGTCCAAGACGAAAAAGCCCCAATTCGGCTGGCGTCTGACAAGAACCGATTTTGCGCACGAATCCAACAACCTGGAGAGAAACTTACACGCATGCTCCCCAGGGAGAAATGGCGTTCTTCATGGTAACAGGACCTTCGTGGGGAGGTTTCGATGACCTGTTCGGAGAAAATACTGATACGCGTAAGGCCAGAACAGTATTGAGTTCTTCGCCCAAACAAGGCACTGTTCCAAAGTTTCTAACGTCGACAAGTCTTCTTTTTCAACATGGGGCTCCAAGTTCCTTGTCTGAAACAAAGGCATTGGTGGATTTTGCTTTCAAACGTTCCAGCAATTTATAAGCTAACACTCTAATTTCATGAGCCTGGCGGAAACTTTCCATAATGGTTAAAACTGAAGCTCAAACCCGTTCTGAAATTATTGACAAGCTGCTGGAAGATTCGGGTTGGAATGTCGAAGATCCCATGCAGGTGATTGAAGAATTCGATATTCTTACGGCACTACCTTACGGAGTAGCCGAGCCACGGTCTCGTTATGACGGACATCAATTCAGCGACTATGTGCTGCTTGGCAAAGACGGCAAACCGTTAGCCGTGATCGAAACCAAGAAGACAAGTAAAGATGCCGCAATCGGCCGGGAACAGGCCAAACAGTATTGTTTCAACATTCAGAAGCAGCTCGGCTGCGAAGTCCCGTTTTGCTTTTATACCAACGGACTCGATATTTTCTTCTGGGATCTGGATAACTATCCGCCACGCAGAGTCGTTGGATTTCCAACCCGCGACGACTTGGAGCGCTTCCAGTACATCCGCCGTAATCGTAAACCACTGACCCAAGAACTCATCAACACTTCCATCGCAGGCCGGGACTATCAGATCAGGGCTATCCGCGCCGTTCTGGAAGGCATTGAGCAGAAAAAACGCGATTTCCTGCTGGTCATGGCCACCGGCACCGGCAAGACCCGCACCTGCATAGCCATGATCGACGCATTGATGCGTGCCGGTCCGCTGGGAAAATTTCCAAACTGCCATTCAGTGAGCCATTACCTCTTGTGAAACAACCGGTTATGAGCCAAATGACCATTTTCTTGGTGTCACGAAAATGGTCGAAACCGGCAATGAATTCGCAGACTCCTCAGATAGGCGCAGATATATCCGTGTCGAATTCGAGGCGGTTAAATGGAGTAGCCATGACACAAAACTCTAAAATTAGTGTAAAAGGCACAGAAATCACGGTCTATTCGGATGGCGACATGGATTTCATTTCCTTGACCGACATGCTCCGAGCCAAGGATGGAGATTTCTTCATTGCGGACTGGCTGCGGAACCGGAATACCGTCGAGTTCCTCGGCATCTGGGAACAGGTGCATAACCCGGCGTTTAATTATGGCGAATTCGCCACAATTAAAAGTCAAGCCGGGCTAAACAGCTACAAGATCAGCGTCAAGGAGTGGGTGGCCAAAACCAATGCCATCGGCCTGGTGGCCAAGGCCGGCCGCTACGGAGGCACCTATGCCCACAAAGATATTGCCTTCGAATTCGGCATGTGGATCAGCGCCGAGTTCAAGATTTACCTGATCAAGGAGTTCCAGCGACTCAAAGAGCAGGACCTCCAGCAACTCGGCTGGGACATCCGCCGCAATCTGACCAAAATCAATTACCGCATCCACACTGACGCCATCAAGGCGAACCTGATCCCCCCAAAGCTCACAGCGAAAGAAATCAATTTGATCTACGCCAGCGAGGCAGATTTGCTGAACATGGCCCTATTCGGCAAAACCGCAAAACAGTGGCGGGACGAAACTCCAGACCACAAAGGCAATATCCGGGATGAAGCCAATGTCTCCCAGCTTGTCTGTCTGGCCAATCTCGAAACCCTGAACGCCCATTTCATTCATCAGGGGCTGCCCCAGGCAGAACGGCTCAAAATCCTGAACCAGACCGCCATTCACCAGATGAAGCTCCTGCTCGCCGACAGAGACGTCAAGCAGTTGGAAGGGAATTGATTAATGAACCGCGAAAGACGCGAAAGGATGCAGGCAAGTGTTTGATTCAGAACGAGGTTTAGAACTGCAAAATCTTGATTCTCCCGTCATCTCCCTTGCACAGCAATTCCGAGGGCCCGAATGAAAGCCACCGAAGCCAAACTCCTCACCTTTTTGCAGAAGTCCACGCAGTTCATCATCCCTATCTACCAGCGCACCTATTCCTGGACGGAAAAGCAATGCCGTCAGTTGTGGGATGACATCCTGCGGGCAGGTTCAAGCGACACGATAGCCGTGCATTTCATCGGTTCCATTGTCTACATTGAGCAAGGACTCTCACAGGTCAGCCATCGTGCGCCCCTGCTGGTGATCGACGGCCAACAGCGTCTTACCACGGTCTCTTTGCTCATTGAGGCTCTGGCGCGTGCTCTTGGCGACAAGGAGCCGGTCGAAGGGTTTTCGGCCGCTAAACTGCGTCACTACTACCTCACCAACCACCTCGAAAATGGCGACAACTATTTCAAGCTGCTTCTCACGCAGACGGACAACGCTTCGCTCAAGGCAATTATCAAGAACAGCGAACAACCTCAGGAGCCTTCGCTTCGCATTACGCAGAACTTTGAGCTGTTCACCGATTGGCTCAATGGTCTGAAAGGGGATCTTGTTCCCGTCTGCCAGGGCCTCGCCAAGCTCATGGTCGTGGACATCGCCCTTGCTCGCGACCAGGACAATCCGCAGCTCATTTTCGAGAGCATGAATTCGACGGGTAAAGAGCTGAGCCAGGCAGATCTGATCCGCAACTATATCCTCATGGGTCTGGAACCGACGCTGCAGACGAGGCTTTACGAAGACTTCTGGCGGCCAATGGAGGTTGAATTCGGCCAGGAGGCCTACGACACGCTGTTCGACGGTTTCATGCGTCATTACCTTACTGTCCGCACCGGCGATATCCCACGCGAACGCGAGGTCTATGACGCGTTCAAGGGGTACGCCCTGACCACTCCTGTAAAGCAGGCAGGCATCGAGGCCCTGGTCAAGGAGATTCGCACGTTCGCCCGCTACTTCTGCGCCATGGCCCTTGGCAAAGAGAAAGAACCCGCGCTCAAACTCGCGTTCCACGATCTGCGGGAACTCAAAGTGGATGTGTCCTACCCTTTTCTCCTTGAGTTGTACTCCGACTATGACAACGGCCTGCTGAGCGTGGACGACTTCGAGGCTGCCGTGCGACTCGTGGAGTCCTACGTATTCCGTCGCGCTGTCTGCGCCATTCCCACAAACTCGTTGAACAAAACGTTCGCTACCTTCGGCAAGGCACTGAAAAAGGACCGCTACCTTGAAAGCATAAGCGCCCATTTCATCCTGCTGCCATCATACCGCCGTTTTCCAAAAAACGAAGAGTTTCACCGCGACCTGCAGAACCGCGATCTCTACAATTTCCGTAGCCGCAGCTACTGGCTGCGAAAACTGGAGAATCACGGACGCAAGGAACGGGTGCCCGTGGACGAATATACTATCGAACACATCCTGCCTCAGAATCCCGAGCTTTCTGCTTCGTGGCGAAAGGAACTCGGAGAAGAGTGGCAACGCGTTCAGCAACAGTGGCTGCATACTCTCGGCAACCTCACGCTCACCGGCTACAATGCCGAGTACAGCGACCGTCCTTTTGCCGAGAAGCGCGACCGTGAAGGCGGTTTCAAGCAAAGCCCGCTCAAAATGAACGCAGGGCTTGGAGAAGTCGAAATCTGGAATGAAGCCGCCATCCAGAAGCGTGCGGCGACCCTTGCCACGCAAGCCGTCACGGTTTGGCGGGCTCCAGTTGTGGATTCGGCAGTCCTGGAGAACTATCGTCCTGCCAAAGAGGCTTCGCGGAGCGGGTACACGATTGATGACCATCCGTATTTGGTCACGGGCAGTGACATGTACGGTACGATGATTCCAGACTTGTTCAAGGCTTTCCGCAAAGAGGTACTCGCTCTTGATCCATGCGTTACGGAGGAATTCCTTAAACTCTACGTGGCCTATAAGGCGGAGACGAATTTTGTGGATGTGGTGCCGCAGGCGAAACGGTTACGTTTGAGTATCAACCTGCCGTTTGCAGATATCAACGACCCGAAAGGTTTGTGTCAGGACGTGACGAATCGTGGTCGCTGGGGGAACGGCGATGTTGAGATCGGATTGAGTTCGCTCGAAGAATTACCGTACGTCATGAGCCTGGTGCGACAGGCCTACGAAGCCCAGATGGGCAATGGTGGACAATCATGATCGCTGACATCGGTGCATAAAGGGACAGGTATACTACTCAATGGACAACCCAAAGCTCGCAACGCAGATTCTGGCCAAAAAATACGCCGACAAAGGCGACCCGGACGGCTGGTTCGAGGAGTTCTACGCGCAGGCCGGCGGCGAGATCAAAAAAGTCTACTGGGCGGACCTTGAGCCCAATCCCCTGCTGCTTGACTGGGTCGACAGGCATCCCCGGCAGTCAG